>CAWFQP010000048.1:0-105588 GCA_963818005.1 uncultured Pseudomonadota bacterium | reverse complement strand
CGATGAGCGCTGAGCCGATCCCCGAGGCGCCTGGTTCAAGGGCTCAGCGCGTTGGCGATGTCGGTCTCCGAAAAATCGCCCCCCTTGTAGAGCAGCGGCAACCCTCGCACCTTGGCCAGCGCATAGCTGAACACGTCGCCGAAATTCAGCGCGGCAGCATGCCCGCTGCCTTTGCCGAAGGCGACAAAGGCGGCGTAGGCGGCGTCCATTTCGGGCGGCCCGGGCGGCACGATCTCGAACAGCGGCAGGCGCAGCAGGTCGTCCACCAGCACCACCGCGCGCTGCCCGCGCCGGCCGTGCACCACCATGCGCGCCTCGACCACCGACACGGTGCTGATCAGCACACGCTGCGCTCCCTGCATCACCTGCACGAAGGCGTCGCGCTCGGGCTCCGCAAAAGCGACCGCCACGATGGCCGAGGTGTCGGCGACGATCACTTCGGCAGGCCCTGGGCGTCCCAGGGCACGGCGTCGTACGCATCCGCACGGTCAGGGATTCGATCGAGCTGCGCCAGCAGCGCCGCCATGCGCGCCGCTTGGTTCGAGACGTCCGTGAGTCTCCATGCCAAGCCGATCGATCGCGCGTTCGACCAGAGCGGTCTTGCTCAGCCCGGTGCGCTTTGCCAAGCGCTCGACCTTGCTCACCACCGCCGGATTTGCAATCTGCAGGGCCATGAAAGCCTCTTTCGCATGTTGATCTCAACATCGTCAATATACAGCCTCACAGAAGCGGCGGCAATCGCCGCATCGGGAGTCTGGGAATGAATGCCACGGATACGCAGGCGTCAGTCGCCGCCCTCGCCCGCGCGGGCAAGCAGGCCCAGGCCATCGAAGCCGCCACCGCGGCGCTGGCGCGCGCAGCGCACTGGGCAAGGCCGAGCGCATCGCGCTGCTCGACCAGCGCGCCGAAGCGCTGATCGCCGAAGGCCGCTTCAACGACGCCGCGCTCGACGCCGAGGCCATGCTGGCGCTGGCCGGCGACACGCCCGCGCTGAAGATCCGCGCGCTGATGCGCCAGGCCGTGGTGCTGATGCGGCTGAGCCAGAACAAGCGCGCGCTCGGCGTGGCCGAGCAGGCGCTGGCCCTGGCCGAAGCCGGCCGCGACCCGGCCACGGTGGCAAGCAGCGTGCTGTGCCTGGCCGAGGCCCAACTGCGCGCCGCGGCGCACGACGCCGCGCTGGCCAGCGCGCAGCGCGCGGCCGCGCTGTTCGAAGCCCTGGGCGACATCGCCGGTCACCGGCCGCGCCCATTGGCTCATCGCCTTTGCGTACACCCGGCTGTCGCGCAACGACGCCTCGCGCAGCGCCGCGCTGCAGGCCGTGGCCCTGGCCCGGCAGGCGGGCGACGCCTATGGCCTGGCCAATGCGCTGAACGTGCTCAGCTTCAGCTGCAGCGACATCGCCGAGCGGCTGGACGTGCTGCAGCAGGCCGCGACGGCCTTCGAGCGTGCCGGCTACGTCTATGGCCGCATGGCGGTGCTGGGCAACCTGTCGCTGACCTTTGCCGAGCTGGGCCTGTGGCGCCATGCCTGCCGGCTGGGCGGGCAGTGCATCGGCCTGGCCGAACGCATGCGGCGCGCGCCTGAACCTGGCGCTGGAGAGGGGCGCGGTGCTGAAGTGGCAGCTCGACCTGGGCGACACCGCCGGCGTGCGCGCGCGCTGGAGCCGCTACGACGCGCTGGTCGACTCGCTGGACGAACCGGTCACGCGCGCCGACCGCGAGCTGTGGGCCGCCGAGCTCGCGGCCGCCGAAGGCGACAGCGCCGGCGCGTTGAAGCGCCTGCGCGCCTTCCTGCGCCAGGTGCGCACGCACAACCCCGGCTTCGAGCTGTATGTGCAGATCCCGCTGGCCCGGCTGCTGCTGCAGCGTGGCGATGCCGCCGCGGCGCTGCGCGCCACGCGGCGCGGCATCGCCTGCCTGCGCGAGCGCGGCTTCGCCCGCACCGGCTTCGGCCAGAGCCAGGACATCTGGTGGTGGCACCACCGCGCGCTGGCCGCCCTGGGCCGCGACGACGAAGCCTGGGCCGCGCTGCAGCAGGCGCACGCGCTGATGCTGGTGGCGGTGCGCAACGTGCCCGACGAAGGCCTGCGCCGCAGCTACCTGAACAAGCTGCAGGTCAACCGCGCGATTGGTGCCGACCTGGCTGGCCGAAGCGCGCGCGGCGCGGCGTGCCCGAGGCGCAGCGCCTGGCGCACCTGCGCCTGCCCAGCAGCCTGGCCGACCCCTTCAAGCGCCTGGTGGACAGCGGCCTGCGCCTGAACCAGCTGCGCAGCGAGGCCGCGCTGCACGACTTCCTGATCGACGAAGTCACCGAACTCAGCGGCGCCGAGCGCGTGCTGCTGGTGCTGCAAGGCGCCGGCGGCCGGCACATCGCCGGCGCGCTGCTGCCCGCGGGCGAGGACGCCGCCGACGCTGCTGCAGGCCGTGACGCCGTGGCTGGACGAGGCCGCCGCCACGCACGAGCCGCGCCTGCGCCACGGCCCCGAGGGCGCGGCCGAGGAAGACCAGCGCTCCTGCCTGGTGGCGCCGCTGGTGGCGCAGGGCGAGCTGCTGGGCCATGCTGTACGCCGACATCGAAGGCGCCTTCGGCCGCTTCCACGATGCCGACCGCGACCTGCTGGCCATGCTGGCCGGCCAGGCCGCGGTGGCGCTGGCCAACCTGCGCTTTGCCGGCGGGCTGGAGGCGCAGGTGGCCGAGCGCACGGCCGAAGCGCGCAGCGCCCAGGCCGATGCCGAGCAGCGTGCCGCCGAGCTGGCCGTCATCAACGGCATCCAGCAGGGCATGGCCGCCTCGCTGGACTTCCAGGGCATCGTCGACCTGGTCGGCGACAAGCTGCGCGAGGTGTTCGGCACCGGCGACCTGGGCATCCACTGGGGCGACGAAGCGGCGCATGAGATCCGCTTCCTGTACCAGTACGTGCACGGCCGGCGCGTCTACCCGCCGCCGGTGCGCAACTTCGACCGCGCGCATCCGCTGCTCGTCGAGGCCGCCGCCGGCCGCCCGGTGGTCATGAACAGCCCCGCCGCCGCCAAGGCCTGGGGCTTGTATCGGCGGCCGGGCATGGACTATCCGCTGTCCACGGTGCAGATCCCGGTCGTGGCCGGCGATCGCGCGCTGGGCTCGATCGTGCTCGACAACCACGAGCGCGAGAACGCGTTCGGCGATGCCGAGGTGCGCCTGCTGACCACCATCGCCGCGAGCATGGGCGTCGCGCTGGAGAACGCGCGCCTGCACGCCGAAACCCGGGAGGCGCTGCAGCAGCAGACCGCCACCGCCGAGGTGCTGCAGGTCATCAGCAGCTCGGTGGCCGACGCGCAGCCGGTGCTCGACAAGATCCTCGCAGAGCTGCCGAGCGTCTGATCGGTACGCCGACACAGGCCATCACGCTGGTCGGTGAGGACGGGCGGCTGCACCTGGCGCGCCGACTCCGCGGTCGGGCATCGACGGCCACGCGGGCTGGAGCCAGGCCGAGCTGGATGTAGCCAACCGCAAGCTGGCGCTGTTCTTTCCGATCGCCGCTGGAGGGCAGCGCCACGGCCCTGGCCATCGCCAGCGGCAGGTGCTCAACTACCCCGACGTGCTGCACGGTGCCGGCGTGCCCGAGGGCGTGCGCGGCCCGCCCGGCGCCTGGGCCGGAACTACTCGCGATGATGGCGCCGCTGGTGCAAGGCGGGCGCGGCATCGGCGCGATCGCTGGTGCGACGGCCAGCGCTCGGCGGCTTCACGCCCAAGGAACAGGCGCTGCTGAAGACCTTCGCCGACCAGGCGGTGATCGCGATCCAGAACGCGCGGCTGTTCAACGAGACGCAGGAGGCGCTGGAGCGGCAGACCGCCACTGCCGACATCCTGCGCGTCATCAGCCAGTCGCCCGACGACATCCAGCCGGTGTTCCACGCCATCGTCGGCACGGCGTCCAGGTTGATCGAGAACGACGGCCATCTTCCTGCTGATGCGCGAAGGCGACGGCTTCCGTGCCATGTCGATGGCCCGCCCGGGGCGGCCGTTGGCTGGCCCCGGGGAACAGCGGGTGGCGCTGGATGCGCAGGCCAACTTCCCGTCGCAGGTGCTGTTGTCCGGCACGGTGCTGCACCTTAGCGACTGCGCTGGCCATCGAACTGCCGCCGCACGACGCGGCGCATACAGGCCGGCGATGGCATCCGCTCGTCGTTGATGCTGCCCATCGCGCTGGGCAAGACTGCATCGGTGTTTCGAGCGTCGCGCGCCGCGAGCCCGGCGAATTCAGCGACGAGCAGATCTCGCTGCTGCGCGCCTTCGTCGACCAGGCGGTGATCGCGATCCAGAACGCGCGGCTGTTCAACGAGACGCAGGAGGCGCTGGCCCACCAGACCGCCAGCGCCGACATCCTGCGTGTCATCAGCAGCTCGCCCACCGACGTGCAGCCGGTGTTCGAGGCCATCGTCGGCACCGCCGTCAAACACCTGGGCTGCGACCTGGCGCTGGTGCAGACCGTCAGCGGCGACACCTACTCGCCCAAGGCCATGGCCACCCGGCCGGCCTCGACGCCGGTGCCGGGCGCGCAGGTGATGCCGGTGGACCCGGCGGCCAACTTCCCGTCGCGCGCGATTCGCAGCAAGACCATGCTGCACGTGAGCGACTGGTCGGCGGTGGAACTGCCCCCGCACGAGCAGGTGCGGCACCAACAGCTGGGCCTGAACTCGGCGCTGTACCTGCCGCTGCTGCGCGGCGACGAGTGCGTCGGCGTGCTGGTGCTGGGCAGCACGAAGGCCAACGCCTTCAACCCCAAGGCCATCGCGCTGGCCGAGTCGTTCCGCGACCAGGCGCTGATCGCCATCGAGAACACGCGGCTGTTCAACGAGACGCAGGAGGCGCTGGAGCAGCAGACGGCCACGCTCGGAAGTGCTGCAGGTGATCGCCAGTTCGATGTCGGACGCGCAACCGGTGTTCGAGAAGATCCTCGAAAGCTGCGGCCGGCTGTTCAGCGGCACGAGCCAGGCGCTCAACCTCCTGGACGACGACGGCGTCTTGCACCTGGCGGCGCAGCGCATCGCCGACAGTGGCCTGCAAGGCTCGACGCGAACCAGATCCGCGCGATCCGGGAGCTGGGCAACACCGCCTATCCGATCAAGCTTCATGGCAAGGAGCTCGCGTGGATGCGCCAGGCCAAGGGGATCTACAGCGTGAGCGACGTCCTGAACGACCCCAGACTTGGGCCGGCCATGCGCGCGCCGGCCGTGGCACTGGGCTTCTCGTACGCCCAGATGGGCGCCACGATGTTCACTGGCAACAAGTGCATCGGCTCCATCGTCGTCACCCGAGAGGCGGCCGGGGGTTTTCCGACAAGGAGCAGGCGCAGCTGATGACCTTCGCCGACCAGGCGGTGGTCGCCATCCAGAACGCACGCCTGTTCCGCGAGACGCAGGAGGCGCTGGAGCGACAGACCGCCACGGCCGATGTGCTGGGAGTCATCAGCAGCTCGGTCGGCGACACGGGACCAGTGTTCGACCAGATCCTGCAGTCATGCGAGCGGCTGTTCCCGGCGATCGGATTCGATCTACATCTCGTCAACGAGGCCGGGCTGCTCGATGGCGTACGCATGCACGCCACGGCACCTACGCTCGCGCAGTACGGTCAGCAAGCGTTGGAAGCCTTCGAGGCGGCGATTCGCTCGCTGCTACCCGATGCCTCTGGCTGGCACTCACGCGGAACTGGCCTTTCAGCGCGGCGAACTGCGTCGAACTCGATGATGTTCTGAACGACCCGAATGCGCCCTGGAATCTGCTGGCGAGCGCCAAGCTCGTGGGCCAGTCGTGTTCCGCCTTGATCGCACCCTGATGTGGAAGGGCGCGGCATTGGCGTGATCTGTCGCGCTCGGCCCCGCGGACCTTCCTGCCCAAGGAGCGGGCGTTGCTCGAGACCTTTCGCCGACCAGGCCGGTGATCGCGATCCAGAACGTGCGGCTGTTCAACGAGACCCAGGAGGCGCTGGAGCAGCAGACGGCGACGAGCGAGGTGCTGCAGGTCATCAGCAGCTCGGTCGCCCGACACGCAGCCGGTGTTCGACACGATCCTCGACAGCTGCCGCGCAGCTGTTCGACGGACGCCTTGGCCGTGATCGATCCTGCAGTCGGATGCGCAGGACGTGCTGCACGTGGCCGGCATGCCGCTTCGCGGGAGACGCGTCGGGCCGTTCACGCCGGAGATCGGCCCGGCAGCTCGAGAGGACCATCGCACGGCGTTCCCGTCGCCGCTGGCGGGCACCGCGGCCGAGCTGGCCATCCGCACCGGGCTGCGCAGACTTGCCCGACATGCGCAACGCGCGCCGACGTGCCGCCGGCGTGCAGCGCTTCGCGAAGCTCAGCGGGCTTCAACTACGCTCGCACTGATCGCGCCGCTGATGTGGGAGGGCAGGGCATCGGCGCGATCGCGATGCCGCGCCCGGGACTCGGCGCCTTCGGCGACAAGGAGCTCGCGCTGCTCAAGACCTTCGCCGACCAGGCCGTGATCGCGATCCAGAACGCGCGGCTGTTCCACGAGACGAACGAGGCGCTGGAGCGCCAGACCGCCACGGCCGAGATCCTGAAGGTCATCGCCAGCTCGCCGTCGGACGTGCAGCCGGTGTTCGACGCCATCGCGCGCAGCTCCAACCAGCTGCTCGGCGGCTGGTCGACGATGGTCGCGCGCATCGACGACGATGCGCTGCACCTGGTGGCCTTCACCTCGACCACGCCGAGGGCGACGCGGCGCTGCAAGCGCTCGTTCCCGATCGCGCTGCAGACCTTCCCGGTGGGTGCGGCCATCCGCCGCGGCGAGATGGTGCCCATCGTCGACACCGAGCAGGTCGACGACGCGCTGCAGAACATGCGCGAGCTGGCGCGCGCGCGCGGCTACCGCAGCATGCTGTTCTGCCCGCTGGTGCGCGAGGCGCAGAGCATCGGCATGATCAGCGTCACGCGGCGCGAGCCCGGGCCGTTCGCGCCGCACCAGGTGGCGCTGCTGCAGACCTTCGCCGACCAGGCGGTGATCGCGATCGAGAACGTGCGCCTGTTCAACGAGACGCAGGAGGCGCTGGAGCAGCAGACGGCCTCGGCCGAGGTGCTGGAGGTGATCAGCAACTCGATGGCCGACGCGCAGCCGGTGTTCGACAAGATCCTCGACAGCTGCAAGCAGCCTGTTCGGCGGCGACGAGCTCGACGTGCTGCTGGTCGACGAGCAGGGCATGCTCGAACATCGCCGCCTACCGCGGCGTGGCGCGACGACATCGTCGCCGCCACCTTCCCGGCGCCGGTGGCGCGCACGCCCGCCGGCCGCGCGCTGCGCGAGCGGCGCGTGATGCACTGGCCCGACCTGATCGACGGCGACGACGTGCCCGGCGTGCTGCGCAAGATGGCCAAGCGGATCGGCTACCGCTCGATGGTCTTCGCGCCGATGCTGTGGGACGAGCGCGGCATCGGCGCCATCGGCGTGGCGCGCTCCGACCGGCCCCTTCAAGCCGAAGGAGCTGGCGCTGCTGCAGACCTTCGCCGACCAGGCGGTGATCGCGATCCAGAACGCGCGGCTGTTCAACGAGACGAAGGAGGCGCTGGAGCAGCAGACCGCCAGCGCCGAAGTGCTGACAGTGATCAGCAGCTCGGTGTCCGACGCCGCGCCGGTGTTCGAGCGCATCGTCGACAGCTGCGCGGCGCATCCTGAACACCAACTACGTCAACATCGGCCTGATCGGCGACGACGGCCTGGTGCACGTGGACGTGAACCGGGCTGCGCAGTTCGCCGGCGACCCGATGTACCCGAAGATGGTCGCGTGGCTGCACGCCACCTTCCCGGCGCCGGTGCGCGAGACGATGCACGGCTACTGCGCCCACAAGCGCGCCGTGCTGAACTATCCCGACGTGCAGCACGGGCCGGGCGTGCCGGCCGCGGTGCGCGAGATGACCGCGTAGATGGGCAACATCTCGCTGCTGTATCGTGCCGCTGATCTGGAAGGGCCAGGGCATCGGCGCCTTCGAGGTCGCGCGCGTCCCGATGAAGCCCTTCACCGACAAGGAAATCGCGCTGCTCAAGACCTTCGCCGACCAGGCGGTGATCGCGATCCAGAACGCGAAGATGTTCAAGGAGACGCAGGAGGCCGCGCGCCGCAGGCCGAAGCCGCCAACGAAGCCAAGAGCGCCTTCCTGGCGACGATGAGCCACGAGATCCGCACGCCGATGAACGCCGTCATCGGCATGAGCGGGCTGCTGCTGGACACGCCGCTGACCGACGACCAGCGCGACTTCGCCACCACCATCCGCGACTCGCGGCGACTCGCTGCTGACGATCATCAACGACATCCTCGACTTCTCCAAGATCGAGGCCGGGCGCATGGACATCGAGCGCCACCCCTTCGACCTGCGCGAGTGCGTGGAGTCGGCGCTGGACCTGATCGGCCGCGCGCGCGGCCGAGAAGCACCTGGACATCGCCTATGTCTTCGAAGGCGAGGTGCCGGCGGCCATCGACGGCGACGTGACGCGGCTGCGCCAGATCCTGCTGAACCTGCTGTCCAACGCGGTCAAGTTCACCGAGAAGGGCGAGGTGGTGCTGAGCGTGCGCGCCGAGGGCGACGAGCAGACCGGCGAAGGCAGCCTGCTGCACTTCACCGTGCGCGACACCGGCATCGGCCTGACCGAGGCAGGGCCTGTCGCCGCCTGTTCCAGAAGTTCAGCCAGGCCGACAGCGGCACCACGCGCAAGTACGGCGGCACCGGGCTGGGGCTGGCGATCAGCAAGCTGCTGGCCGAACTGATGGGCGGCACGATGTGGGCCGAGAGCGCCGGGCCGGGCCAGGGCTCGCACCTTCCACTTCACGATGCGCTGCGTGCCGGCGCGAGCTGCCGCAGGGCCACGCGGCGCGACTTCCTCGGCCAGCAGCCGCAGCTGGCGGGCAAGCGCATCCTGGTGGTCGACGACAACGCCACCAACCGGCGCATCCTGGCGCTGCAGACCGCCAAGTGGGGCATGGTGGTGCAGGACACCGAGTTCCCGGCGCAGGCGCTGGAGATGCTCGAAGGCCGCAGCCCTTCGACCTGGCGATCCTGGACATGCACATGCCGGGCATGGACGGGGCGACGCTGGCGCAGGCGCATCCGCGCGGCCGGCCACACGCTGCCGCTGGTGCTGTTCAGCTCGCTCGGGCGCAAGGAGGCCGGCGACAGCCTGTTCGCCGCCACGCTGGCCAAGCCGCTGCGCCAGAGCCAGCTGTTCGACACGCTGGTCTCGCTGCTGGCGCACGACGACGCGCCGAAGGCCGCGCCCACCGCGGCCAAGCCGCGCATGGACGCGCAGATGGCCGAGCGCCACCCGCTGCGCATCCTGCTGGCCGAGGACAACGTGGTGAACCAGAAGCTGGCGCTGCGGCTGCTGCAGCAGATGGGCTACCGCGCCGACGTGGCCAGCAACGGCATCGAGGCCGTCGAGTGCGTGGCGCGCCAGCCCTACGACGTGGTGCTGATGGACGTGCAGATGCCGGAGATGGACGGGCTGGAGGCCACGCGCCGCATCGTCGCGCGCTGGCCCGCCGGCACGAACGCCCGCGCATCGTCGCGATGACCGCCAACGCGATGCAGGGCGACCGCGAGGAGTGCCTGGCCGCCGGCATGGACGACTACGTCACCAAGCCGATCCGGGTGGACGCGCTGGTCGAGGCGCTGGACAACGTGAGCCGCCCGCAAGGAACGCTGACATGAACGACGACCCCATCGACTGCCGCCACCTTCGCCGAGCTGCAGGACACCGCCGGCGCCGAGTTCGTCGTCGAGCTGGTCGACACCTTCCTCGAAGAGGCGCCGCAGATGCTGGCCGAGCTGCGCGCAGCGCTGGCCGAGGCGCTCGCCGACCGGTTCCGGCGCGCGGCGCATTCGCTCAAGTCCAACAGCAACACCTTCGGCGCGCTGCGCCTGGGCGAGATGGCGCGCGAGCTGGAGCTGGGCGGCCTGGCCGCCGATGCCGCGCCGCATCGACGCGCTGGAGGCCGAGTACGAGCGTGTCGCCGCCGCGCTGCAGGAGCTGAGCCGTGGCTGAAACCGGCGCGCGCCTGCTGGTGGCCGACGACAACAAGGTCAACCGCCTGCTGCTGGCGCGCAGCCTGGAGCTGCAGGGCCACCGCGTGGCCAGCGCCGAGAACGGCCGCGTCGCGCTCGAGATGCTGCGGCGCGAGGCCTTCGACCTGCTGCTGCTGGACATGGAAATGCCCGAGATGAACGGCTTCGAGGTGCTGGAGCACCTGGCGGCCGACCGGCAGCTGCGCGACCTGCCGGTGATCGTGACCTGCTCGCTCGAAGGGCGTGACCCATGTCGTGCGCTGCATCGAACTCGGCGCCGACGACTACCTGCCCAAGCCGGTGAACCCGGTGCTGCTGAAGGCGCGCATCGGCTCCAGCCTGGAGAAGAAGCGCCTGCGCGACCAGCAGAAGGAGCTGGTGCGGCGCTTCGCCACCAGCGAGGTGGCGCGAGGACCTGCAGCACTCGGGCTTCGCGCTCGGCGGCAAGCGCGTGGTCGGCACGGTGATGTTCTGCGACATCCGCGGCTTCACCTCCATCGTCGAACAGCAGACGCCGGAAGAGACGATCGAGCTGCTCAACACCTACTACACGCTGATGTTCGACGCCATCACCGGCCATGGCGGCGTCGTCAACCAGATGATCGGCGACGGGCTGATGGCGATCTTCGGCGCGCCGCTGCCGCTGGCCGACCCGCGCGGCAGCGCGGTGCGCGCCGCGCTCGAGATGATCGAGATGATCGAGCTGTTCAACGTCGAGCGCGAAGCCGGCGGCAAGGCCGCGCTGCGCATCGGCATCGGCATCGCCACCGGCGACATGATCGCCGGCTACACCGGCACGCAACCCCGCGCCACCTACACCTGCATCGGCGACACCGTCAACCTGGCGGCGCGGCTCGAGGCGCACACCAAGGAGGCCGGCCGACCGATCCTGATCGACGGCGACACGCGGCCGGGCTGGACGGCGCGCTGCAGATGGAGCCGCTGGGCGACGTGCAGCTCAAGGGCAAGGCCACCGCGGTGAAGGTCTTTTCGGTGCCCGCATAGGTTCCGGGAAGCTGCCTGATCAGACGTATTCCTCGGTGTCCACCTCGGCCTGCGTGGCCGGGTTGTAGCGCGCACCCGCCACGGTGTCGCGGTTGATCAGCGCATCCAGCTGCTGCAGCGTGTCCTGCGGCAGGTGCACCGCAGCGGCGCCCAGGTTTTCTTCCAGGTGCGCCACGCTCGTGGTGCCGGGCAGCGCCACCACATGCTCGCCGCGCGACAGCACCCAGGCCAGCGCCAGCTGCGCCATGCTGCAGCCGGCGTCCCGTGCGATGGCGGCATAGCCGTCCAGCAACTTCAGGTTCTGCGCGTAGTTCTCGGGATAGAAGCGTGGCATGCCGCGGCGGATGTCCTTGGCATCGAGCGTGGACACGTCGCGCAGCGTGCCGCTGAGGAAGGCGCGCGCCGTCGGGCTGAAGCCCACCAGCGCCGCGCCGATGTCGCTGCAGGCCTGCAGCACGCCGATCTCGACGTTGCGGCTCCACAGCGAATACTCGGACTGCACGGCGACGATCGGATGCACCGCATGGGCGCGCCGCAGCGTGGTGGCCGACACCTCCGACAGGCCCAGCGCGCGCACCTTGCCCTCGCGCACCAGCTCGGCCATCGCACCGACCGACTCTTCGATCGGCACCTTCTTGTCCCAGCGATGCAGGTAGTACAGGTCGATGACGTCGGTGCCCAGGCGCTTCAGGCTGTCTTCGCAGTTGCGGCGGACAGCCGCCGGGCTGCCGTCGATGACACGCTTGACGCCGTCGTCGAACTGCACACCCGCCATGCCGCCCTTGCTGGCCAGCGTGATCTTGTCGCGGTGCGGCCTGAGCACCCGGCCGACCAGGGTTTCGTTGGCGCCGAAGCCGTAGAGCGCCGCGGTGTCGAACATCGTCACGCCCTGCTCCAGCGCACGCTGCAGCAGCCGCTCGCTGGCTTCGGGCGGCGGCGGCGCGCCGTAGGCATGGCTCAGGTTCATGCAGCCCAGGCTGACGGCCGAGACCTCGAAGGGACCGATGCGACGGGCTTTCATGGGTCTCAGAAACGCAGCACGAACAGCGTGATGGCCGGAAAGATGACCAGCAGCGTCACCCGGACCAAGTCGCTCAGCACGAAGGGCCAGACGCCGCGGTAGGTGTCGCGGATGCTGATGTCCGGCGCCATCGACTGGATGACGAACAGGTTCATGCCCACCGGTGGCGTGATCAGCCCGACCTCGACCACGATCAGAACCAAGATGCCGAACCAGATGGCGGTTTCTTCCGGCGTCAGGCCGAAGTCCAGCCCGGAGACCATCGGGAAGAAGATCGGGATGGTCAGCAGGATCATCGACAGCGAATCCATCACGCAGCCGAAGATCAGGTAGAAGACCAGGATCGCCCACAGCACCATGTACGGGCTGAAGCCCTGCGCACCGACCCAGCCGGCGAGCTCCTGCGGCAGCTGCGACAGCGCCAGGAAGCTGTTGTAGGCGGCGGCGCCAAGCACGATCATGAAGACCATCGCGGTGCCGCCCGCAGTGGACTCGAAGGCCTCCTGCAGCTTCTTGCGCGTCAGCCCGCCGCGCAGCCAGGCCAGCAGGCCGGTAGACACCGCACCCACGGCCGCACCCTCGGTGGGCGTGAACAGGCCGGTATAGATGCCGCCGACGACGACGACGAAGATGATGATCACCGGCCACACCGCACCCACCGCCTGCCAGCGCTCGGGCCAGGGCATCGGCGGCACGCTGCCGGCCAGCTTGGGGTTCAGGCGCACGACGATGTTGATCACCGCCATGTAGCCCAACGCGGCCAGGATGCCGGGGATGAAGGCCGCGGCGAAGAGCTTGGCAATGTTCTGCTCGGCCAGGATGGCGTAGATGACCAGCACGATCGACGGCGGGATCAGGATGCCCAGCGTGCCGCCCGCGGCCAGCGCGCCCGACGCCAGGCTGCCGGCATAACCGGCGCGCTTGAGTTCGGGCAGCGCCACCTGGCCCATCGTCGCAGCGGTGGCCAGCGACGAGCCGCAGATGGCGCCGAAGCCGGCGCAGGCGCCGATGGCCGCCATGCCCACGCCGCCCTTGCGGTGACCGATGAAGGCTTCCGCCGCCTTGAACAGCGCCTGCGACATGCCGCCCAGCGTGGCGAACTGCCCCATCAGCAGGAACAGCGGCACGATCGACAGCGAGTGCGAGCTGAACTGGCTGTACGCCAGGTTCTTCATCTGGTTGAGCAGCGGGGCGGCACTGCCGTACACCTGCCACGAACCGAACAGGCCGACGACCAGCATCGACAAGCCGATCGGCACGCGCAGGAAGATCAGGACCAGCAGGACGGGAAAGGAGGCCGTGGCCAGCCAGATCGGGTCCATCAGTGGCCTCCGCCAGCGGTGACGAAGCCCGGCGGCGACGAGGCCAGCCCCAGGCTCTCCAGCAGCCGCCAGGCATAGGCCACCAGGCCCACCAGCGCCGGCAGCATCGATGCCGCATAACCCCACCACACCGGCATCTGCAGGATGAAGCTGACTTCGCCGTTGTGGCGGTATTCAGCCATCGCCAGCGACATGCGCCACACCAGCAGCAGCCACACGAACAGCATCAAGCCATCGGCCGCGATGTCGAGTGCGCGGCGCATCGGCGGCGGGTAGCTGCTCCACAGCATGTCGACCACGGCATGGCCGCGCTTCAGGTGCGCCCAGGGCAGGAAGCAGAACACCGCCAGTGCGGTGCCGGCCTCGACCAGCTCGAAGTCGCCCGGCACCGGCCCGAGCCCGAAGCCCGACAAGGCGCGGCCGACGATGCTGGCCACGCTCATCAGGGCGATGAGCACCAGCACCAGCGAGCCGAACCAGGCCATCGCCCGGCTCAATCCATAGATCAGTCTGTTCATGGGGAGCCTTCTTTGCCGCGGCGGCACGGGGCCGCCGCGGCCGGCTGCGGGCGTTGCCGCGGCCTACTTGCTGTACTTGGCGATCAGGGCTTCGGCCTCCTGCGCCAGCTTCGGGCCGTTGATGCCCTTGCCCTCGACTTCCTTGAACCACACGGCGCGCACGCCGTTGGCGGCGCGCTGCCAGCGCTGTGTTTCGGCCGCGTCGAGCGTGACGATCTTGTTGCCCGCCTTCATCGCGATGGCCAGGCCCGCCTTGTCGCCTTCGTCCATGGCACGGCCGAACATCGCCGCCGCCACCATGCCCGAGTTGGCATCGATGACCTTCTTCAGATCCGGCGGCAGCGCGTCGTACTTGGCCTTGTTCATCGCCACCGCGAAGGTCTGGGTGTACAGGCCCTTGTCGCCGCTGAAGCCGGTGGTGTTCTTGGCGATCTGCTCCACCTTCAGCGCCGGCACCACTTCCCAGGGGATGGTGGTGGCCGAGATCACGCCCTTGGACAGCGCCTCGCCCACCTGCGGCACCGGCATGCCCACCGGCGTGGCGCCCAGCTGTTCCAGCATGATGTTGATGATGCGCGAGCCGCCGCGCACCTTCAGGCCCTTCATGTCCTCGAGTTTGGTCACCGGCTGCAGGCTGTGGATCAGGCCGGGGCCGTGCACGTGCACGCCGATCAGCTTGACGTCCTTGAACTCGTCCATCGCGTGCTTCTCGACGAACTCTTGGAAGGCGCGCGAGGCCGGTTCGGCCAGGCCGCTGCTGAAAGGCAGCTCGAAGGCTTCGGTCTTGGGGAAGCGCCCCGGCGTGTAGCCCAGCACCGTCCAGACGACGTCGGCCACGCCGTCCTTGGCCTGGTCGAAGAGTTCCGGCGGCCGGCCGCCAAGCTGCATGCTCGGGAACAGCTGCACCTTGATGCGCCCGCCGCTTTCCTTCTCCACCTTGTCGGCCCAGGGCTTGATGGCGCGCGCCGGGATGGTGGCCTGCGGCGGCAGCATCTGGTGGAAACGCAGGCTCGCGGCCTGCGCAAAGGCCTGCGGCACGCCGGCCAGCGACGCGGCACCGGCCATGGCGCCAAGGAATTGTTTGCGGGTGATGGGCATGGGATGTCTCCTGTAGTGGCTGGGCAAAAATCAGACGGCGAGTTGCTTTTCTAGCAGCTGCAAACAACGGTAGCACGGCAGTACCTGGGCGACGCTGGCGTTGGGCTCCCGACCTTCCCGGATGGCGGCGAAGAATTCCCGGTCCTGCAGCTCGATGCCGTTCATCGAGACCGCCACCTTGGACACGTCGATCTTCTGGTCCTTGCCGTCGAACAGATCGTCGTAACGCGCGATGTAGGTGGCGCTGTCGCCGATGTAGCGGAAGAAGGTGCCCAGCGGCCCGTCGTTGTTGAAGCTCAGGCTCAGCGTGCAGATCGCGCCGTTGGCGGCTTTCAACTGGATGCTCATGTCCATCGCGATGCCCAGGATCGGATGGATCGGCCCCTGGATGGCGTTGGCCTGCACCACGGGCGAGCCGCACTGATAGGCGAACAGGTCCACCGTGTGCGCCGCGTGGTGCCACAGCAGGTGGTCGGTCCAGCTGCGCGGCTGGCCCAGCGCATTCATGTTGCTGCGGCGGAAGAAATAGGTCTGCACGTCCATCTGCTGGATGTGGAACTCGCCCGCCGCGATGCGCTGGTGCACGAACTGGTGGCTGGGGTTGAAGCGCCGCGTGTGGCCGCACATCGCCACCAGGCCGGTCTTCTTCTGCAGTGCGACCACCGCCTCGGCGCCGGCCAGCGAATCGGCCAGCGGAATCTCCACCTGCACGTGCTTGCCGGCGTTCAGGCAGGCGATCGACTGCTCGGCGTGCAGCTGCGTCGGTGTGCACAGGATGACCGCATCGACCTGCTGCAGCGCCAGGCTGTCGGCCAGATCGGTGCTGACGTGGCCGATGCCGTACTTGGCGGCGATTTCCTTGGTCTTCTCCAGCTCGCGGCTGACCAGCGAGACCACCTCGACGCCGTCGATCAGCCGGATCGCATCGAGATGTTTGATGCCGAAGGCGCCGGCACCGGCGAGGGCGACCTTGATCGTGCTCATCAGTTGTTCTCCAGGATCAGGTGGCCGACCGCGGTGTTCGACGCCGGCACATGGAAGAAGCGGTGCTTGACGGTCGGCGGCTGGCCGCCGGCGAGGTCGGCCATCGCGCCGCGCGCGATCAGCCACATCACCAGCTCGATGCCTTCGCTGCCCGCCTCGCGCACGTAGTCGATGTGCGGCACCTTGGACAAGCCTTCGGGGTCGGAGATCAGGCGGTCGAGAAACTTGTTGTCCCACTCGGCATTGATCAGCCCGGCGCGCGGCCCCTGCAGCTGGTGGCTCATGCCGCCGGTGCCCCAGATCTGCACGCGCAAAGGCTCGTCGTAGCTCTCCACCGCACGTCGGATAGCCTGGCCCAGCATGAAGCAGCGGCGGCCCGAAGGCACCGGGTACTGCACCACGTTGACGGCAAAGGGGATCACCGGGCACGGCCACGCCCGCGGTTCGCCGCACATCAGGCTCAGCGGCACGGTCAGGCCGTGGTCGACGTCCATCTTGTTGACGATGGTCAGGTCGAAGTCGTCCTGGATCACGCTTTGTGCGATGTGGCTGGCCAGCTGCGGGTGGCCGATGACCTTGGGCACCGGCCGCGGGCCGTAGCCTTCGTCGGCGGGTATGAACTCGGCGGCGGTGCCGATGGCGAAGGTGGGGATCATCTCCAGGCTGAAGGCCGTGGCATGGTCGTTGTAGACCAGGAAGATCACGTCGGGCCGGTTCTCGCGCAGCCACTGCTTGGAGAACTCGTAGCCCTTGAACAGCGGCTGCCAATAGGGCTCGCCGGTCTTGCCGTGGTCGATGGCCGCGCCGATGGCCGGCACATGGCTGGTGTAGACGGAAGCGGTGATGCGTGCCATGGTCAGCCCCTGCCCGCCTGGCCCTGCGGCTGGCGGTGCGCCTGCGCGTCGCCGTCCTCACCGACGAAGCGGTTGCCTTCGACCGAACGGCCGCCGGAGATCATCATGTTGCGGTATTCCTCTTCGCTCATGCCGGTCATGCTGCCGGCCATCTGCTGGAAGCTCTTGCCGTCGGTGGCGCCGATCTTGGCCAGGAAGTAGATGTTGCCGCCCAGCGCGATGCAGCGGTTCAGGTCGCGCGCCAGCACCGCCTGCTTCTGCTCCTCGCTCATCGGCCATTCGTCGAGATAGGCGCGTTCGTTCGCCTTGAAGCGGGCGCGGTTCTCGGCCTTCATCAGGCTCATGCAGAACTGGTTCAGGTGATAGCCCTTGCGCGACTGCTCGGCGTCGAAGATGGTCGTGCCGGGCACGTCGAGATAGGGTTTTTGCAGAGCCATGACTCAGACCTCCTCGGGCCAGTACAGGCGCATCGGGTTGTCGACCAGCAGCTTGCGCTGCAGCTCGGCCGTGGTGGCGATGTGCGGGATGAAGTCGACCAGCAGGCCGTCGTCGGGCATGTGGTCCTTCAGGTTCGGATGCGGCCAGTCGGTGCCCCACAGCACGCGCTCGGGGAAGGTCTCGACGATGCGCCGCGCAAAAGGCACCACGTCGCGGTAGGCGGCCTGCTCACCGTTCAAGGCCTTGGGGCCGCTGACACTCAACCGCTCCGGGCAGCTGACCTTGCTCCACACGTTGGGGTAGTCGCGCATGAACTTGACGAAGAGCTCGAACTGCGGCCCATCGACGGGCAGGCCGACGTCGGGCCGGCCCATGTGGTCGACCACCACGGTGGTCGGCAACGCGGTGAAGAAGTCCCACAGCTCGGGCAGGTCCACCGCCTCGAAGTAGATGACCACGTGCCAACCCAGCGGGGCGATGCGCGCGGCGATTTCGATCAATTCGTCCTTGGGCGTGAAGTCGACCAGCCGCTTGACGAAATTGAAGCGCACGCCGCGCACGCCGGCCGCGTGCATGGCCTGCAGTTCGCCGTCGCTGACGCTGCGCCGCACCGTGGCCACGCCGCGCGCCTGGCCGCCGCTGGCCACGCAGGCATCGACCATGGCGCGGTTGTCGGCGCCGTGGCAGGTGGCCTGCACGATCACATTCCGGGAAAAGCCCAGGTGGTCGCGCAGCGCGAACAGCTGGGCCTTGCTGGCGTCGCAGGGCGTGTACTTGCGCTCCGGCGCGTAGGGGAACTCGGCACCGGGGCCGAAGACGTGGCAGTGCGCGTCGACGCTGCCGGGCGGCAACTGGAAGCGCGGCCGGCTGGGGCCGGCATACCAGTCCAGCCAGCCGGCGGTTTTCTCGAAGGGCCCGGTCGTGGCTTTGCTCATCGATCTGCTCCTGCGGGCGCCTGCGGGTCCAGGCCTTCGAGCGGCATGCCCGCGTATTGCTCCGCCAAGGCCCCCTGGGCAAAGGCGGATGATTTCAGATAGTCCAGTTCGTTCTCCTGCGCACGCTGGTCGAACTCGTTGGCACTCGGAAAGCGGTGCAGCAGATTGGTCAGGTACCAGGAGGTGCGCACGCTGCTCCAAACGCGCCTCAGCGCCGTGGCGCTGTAGCTCTGCAGCAGCGTGTCGCTGCCGTCGCGGTAGTGGGCCGCAAGCGCGCGACTGAGGTAGTAGACGTCGGACACCGCCAGGTTCAGGCCCTTGGCGCCGGTGGGCGGCACGATGTGCGCCGCGTCGCCCGCCAGGAACAGCCGGCCGTGGCTCATCGGCTCGGCGACGAAGCTGCGCAGCGGTGCGATCGACTTTTCGATGGTCGGCCCTTCTTCGATGGCCGCGCCCAGCTCGGCCGGGAAGCGCGCCTTGAATTCCGGCCAGAAGCGCTGGTCGGGCCAGTCCTCGACGCGGTCCTCCAGCGACACCTGGATGTAGAAGCGGCCGAGCTGCTCGTTGCGGCGCGAGGCCAGCGCAAAACCGCGCGGATGGTTGGCGTAGGTGACGTCGGGCAGCGGACGCACGCGCGCCATCACGCCCAGCCAGCCGAAGGGATAGACCTTCTCGAACTCGCGCAGCACATCGGCCGGCATGGCCTTGCGCGACACGCCATGGAAGCCGTCGCAGCCGGCGATGAACTCGCAGTCGATGGTCTTGGCCTCGCCCTGATGGGTGAAGCGCAACGAGGGGTGGGCCGAATCGATGCCCTGCAGCGTGATGTCGCCGACCTGTTCGAGCACCTCCTGGGCGCGCCGGTCGGCATCGGCGAACAGATCCTCCTGGATCTGCGTCTGGCCATAGGTCATGAAGCGCCGACCGAGCACCTTCTGCGTGTCGATGAAGAAGCTGTCGCGCCCGGCCCAGACGATGCGCATGCCGTCGTGGGCGTGGCCTTCGCGGTCCATGCGTTCGGCCAGGCCGTTGGCGCGCAGCACGTCCACCGTGGTGCTTTCGAGCACGCCGGCGCGGATGCGCGACAGCACGTGCTCGCGCGACTGGCGCTCGAGCACGATGTTGTGCACGCCGGCGCGCGCCAGCAGCGCCGACAGCAGCATGCCGGCCGGGCCGGCACCGATGATCGCGACCTGGGTCTTCATCGATCAGTCGATGTACTTCAGGCCGGCCTTCTCGAGCGGACCGCGCATGTTGTACATGTCCAGGCCCAGCACGCCGGCCGCCAGCTTGGCGCGCTTCTCGCCCTCGTTGGCCTCACGCGCCGCCGCGGCCTCGGCCACCTGCGCGGCCATCGCGGCCGGCACCACGCACACGCCGTCGTCGTCGGCGACGATGACGTCGCCGGGGTTGACCTCGGCACCGGCACAGATCACGCGCACGTTTACCGAACCCAGCGTGGCCTTGATCGTGCCCTTGGCGCTGATGGCCTTGCTCCACACAGGAAAGCCCATCGCCGTCAGGTCCTTGACGTCGCGGCAGCCGCCGTCGATGACCAGGCCCTTGGCGCCGCGGGCGCGGAAGGACGTGGCCAGCAGGTCGCCGAAGAAGCCGTCGGTGTTCTCGGCGGTGCAGGCGGCGACGACGACATCGCCTTGCTGCAGCTGTTCGGCAGCGACATGCATCATCCAGTTGTCGCCCGGATGCAGCAGCACCGTGACCGCCGTGCCGCACAGCTGCGCGCCGCTGTAGATGGGCCGCATGTAGGGCCGCATCAGGCCGACGCGGCCCATCGCCTCGTGCACCGTGGCGACGCCGAACTTCGACAACTTCTGCACCGCGGCCGGGTCGGCGCGCTCGATGTGGCGTCGCACGACGCCCAGGCTGTAGCTGCTCATCTCACTTCCCCTTGGCCTTCAGCGCGGCATCGAGCCGCGGAAACACGCGCCTGGCGTTGGCTTCGTAGATCTTGTGCCGGTCGTCGCCGACGACGATGGTGCTGGCCTCGATGTAGCGCCTGGTGTCGTCGTAGTAGTGCCCGGTCTCGGGGTCGATGCCGCGCACCGCGCCGATCATCTCGCTGGCGAACAGGATGTTGTCCACCGGGATCACCTTTGTCAGCAGGTCGATGCCCGGCTGGTGGTAGACGCAGGTGTCGAAGAAGATGTTGTTCAGCAGGTGATCCTTGAGCAGCGGCTTCTTCATCTCCTGGGCCAGGCCGCGGAAGCGCCCCCAGTGGTAGGGCACCGCACCGCCGCCGTGCGGGATGATGAAGCGCAATGTCGGGAAGTCCTTGAACAGGTCACCGGCGAGGCATTGCATGAAGGCCGTGGTGTCGGCGTTGAGGTAGTGCGCGCCGGTGGTGTGGAAGCAGGCGTTGCAGCTGGTGCTGACATGGATCATCGCCGGCACGTCGTACTCGACCATCTTTTCGTAGATCGGGTACCAGTGGCGGTCGGTCAGCGGCGGGCTGGTCCAGTGGCCCCCCGACGGGTCGGGATTCAGGTTGATGCCGACATTGCCGTACTGCTGGACGCACTTCTCCAGCTCGGGGATGCAGCTGGTCGGGTCGACACCGTGGCTCTGCGGCAACATCGCCGCCGGAATGAAATGCTCGGGGAAGAGCTGGCCGACGCGATAGCACAGCTCGTTGCAGATCGCCGCCCAGGTGCTGCTGACCTGGAAGTCGCCGATGTGGTGCGCCATGAAGCTGGCGCGCGGGCTGAAGATGGTCAGGTCGCTGCCGCGCTCGGTCATCAGCCGCAGCTGGTTCTTCTCGATCGATTCGCGCAACTCGTCGTCGCTGATCTTCAGCTCGCTGGCCTTGGGCATCGACGCCGGGTCCTTGATGCCGGCGATCTGCCGAAAGCGCCAGTCTTCCAGCGCCTTCGGGGCGGTGGTGTAGTGGCCGTGGCAGTCGATGATCATGCCGAGTCTCCCGGTTCCATGCCGTGTCGCCGCTTCAGTGCGGCCGTCTGCGGCGATTGCATGTAGTGGATCAGCGCAGCCGCGGCTTCGACCTGCGTCGAGTGGCTGCACAGGCCGGCGCTGAAGGTGGTGACGATGGCGCAGCCTTCGGGCATGGTGCCGATCAGTTCGATGCCGGGCAGGTGCATCAGTTCGCTCAGCTGCTGGAAGCCGAGTTCGACCTGGCCCTGCGCCACCATCGCGCCCACCGGTGCGCCGGCCGGCGCCTGACGCAGCTTGTCGCGCAGCCTGTCGGCCACGCCCCAGCGCTCGAACAGCTGCAGCAGCGCCGTGCCGCTGGGCCCGGTGGAATAGCCGATGCTGTGCGCCGCCAGGACGGCCGCGCGCAGCGCCGCTTCGCTGCCGATGTCGGGCCGCGCCGCACCCGCGCGCACGGCCACCGCCACGCCGGAGCGCACCAGGTCGGCGCGGCTGCCGGCAAGCACATGGCCCGCGGCCTGCAGCTTGTCAATGGCGTCGGACGCCAGCACCACCAGGTCGAAGGCTTCGCCGGCGGCCACGCGCCGGGCGGCATCGACGCCGCCCACCGATTCGACGCGCACCGCGATGCCGCTGCGTTGCTGCCACTGCTCGGCCAGGTCGGCCAGCAGCAGGCGCGTCGCCATCGACGAAATGCAGTGCAGTGAGGGGCTGGCCATGCGGTGCGAAGGTAGGTGGGCGGCCCATTATCGGCAGCCGCAGTTGTGACAACAACCGCAGTTCGGCACTATCAGTTATCGCAAGACGGCATGGCCCGCCAACTGGCCTCAATGGCCAAGCAGCTCGGCCAAGGTGGTCTGCGCCAGGCCGGCGCGCTGCCTGAAGGCCTGGGTGCGCGGGTCCGGAGCGAGCAGCAGCCGGTCGATCAGCGGCTCGGCCGGCGTCAGCGCCGGGTCGCACAGCAGCAGGTGGCGCCGGCCGGCGTCTTCGTCCAGCCGGGCCACCCAACCCAGGCGCATCAGGGGTTCGAGCAGCGCTTCCACCTGCAGCGGGTCGGTGCGCATGGCGGTGGCCAGTTGGGCCAGCGTCAGGCCGTGCGGCGGCGCGGTGCGCGAGCGCTGCAGCTCGCGCAGCAGCGCCAGCCCCAGCGCAAAGCGCCGCCCCGGCGCATCGCTCGGTGGCGCCAGGTGCATCTGCAGGCTGGGCGCATAGGCGGCAATGACAGCGCCGAAGAGCACGATCAGCCAGGCCAGGTAGATCCACAGCAGCAGGATCGGCAGCGTGGCAAAGGCGCCGTAGATCATCGAGATTCCCGGCATCGCACCCACGTACCAGGCCAGCACGCGTTTGGCCACCTCCAGCCCGACGGCGACGAACAGGCCGCCGGCCAGCGCGTGGCGCCAGCGCACCTGGGTATTGGGCACGTAGCGGAACAGCGCCGACATGCCCAGCCACAGCAACACGAACTCCAGCGTCTGCAGCGCCACGGCCAGGCCGCCCGGCAGGGCGTCGACGATGCCGCGCGATGCCGTCAGCGCCAGCGAGCTGAGCGTCAGGCTGATGCCCAGCAGCAGCGGGCCCAGCGTGATCGCCGCCCAGTAAACCAGCACGCGCTGCGCGATCGGGCGCGGCTTGCGCACGCGCCAGATGCCGTTGAGCGTGCGGTCGATGGTCAGCATCAGCGCCAGCGCACTGACCAGCAGGAACACCAGCCCGGCACTGCCCAGGCGGTTGGCCTTGGAGGCAAACTGCGTCAGCGTGCCCAGCACCGGCTTGGCGATGCCGTCGGGCACCAGGCTTTGCAGGAAGTACTGCTGCAGCGCGCCCTGGAACTTGGCGAACATCGGGAAGGCCGAGAACAGCGCCAGCATCACCGTGAGCAGCGGCACCAGCGCGATCAGCGTGGTGAAGGTCAGGCTGCTGGCGGTGATGCCCAGGCGGTCTTCGCGGAAACGCTGGCGCAGCGTGCGCGCGGTCTCGAACCACGGCCAGGTGCGCAGCGTCTGCAGCAGCGTCGCCACCTGTTCGGCGCCCCGGTGCCACAGGCTCTCGCGCATCGTCATGCTGGCTATGATGCCAGCATGACCGAGCCGCGAAGCGCCGCCACCGCCCTGGGCATGGACAGCGTCGTGCGCTGGTCGCGCGCGCTGGCGCTGGGCAGCCTGATCGGGCTGATCGTGCTGGGCCTGGCCTGGGAGCTGTGGCTGGCGCCCACCGGCCGCGGCACGCTGGCCATCAAGGTGCTGCCGCTGCTGCTGCCGCTGCCGGGGCTGTGGCGCGCGCGTTTGTACACCTACCGCTGGGTCAGCCTGCTGGTGTGGATCTACTTTGCCGAAGGCGTGGTGCGCGCCACCACCGACCAGGGGCTGTCGGCGGTGCTGGCCGGCATCGAGGTGCTGCTGTGCCTGGTGCTGTTCGTCGCCTGCGCGCTGCATGTGCGCTGGCGGCTGCACCGCGCGGCGCGCGAGGCGGCTGCGTGAGCGCCGCGCTGCTGCAGGCGCTGCGCAGCTGCGTCGGCGCCGACCACGTGCTCAGCGAAGGTGATCTTTCGGCCTGGGAGCTGGACTGGCGCAAGCGCTTCCGTGGCCGCGCACTGGCGGTGGTGCGCCCCGCCGACCGCGAGCAAGTGGCGGCGGTGCTGCAAGCCTGCGCCGCGCATGGCGCCAGCGTGGTGCCGCAAGGCGGCAATACCGGGCTGGTCGGCGGCGGCGTGCCCGATGCAAGCGGCACGCAGGTGCTGCTCAGCCTGACGCGCCTGAACCGCGTGCGTGCCCTCGATCGCGCCAACCTGACGCTCACCGCCGAGGCCGGCTGCGTGCTGCAGGCGCTGCAGCAGGTGGCGGCCGATGCCGGGCTGCTGCTGCCATTGAGCCTGGCCGCCGAAGGCAGCTGCACCATCGGTGGCAACCTGGCCACCAATGCCGGCGGCACGCAGGTGCTGCGCTACGGCAATGCGCGCGAGCAATGCCTGGGCCTGGAGGTGGTGACGGCAGACGGCCAGGTGTGGGACGGGCTGTCCGGCCTGCGCAAGGACAACACCGGCTACGACCTGCGCGATCTGTTCATCGGCAGCGAAGGCACCTTGGGCATCATCACCGCGGCCACGCTGAAGCTGCAGCCGCAGCCGGCGGCGTCGGGCACCGCGCTGGCCGCCACCGGCTCGCTGCAACAGTGCGTGGCGCTGCTCGGCCTGGCGCAGACGCGGCTCGGTGCCGGACTCACCGGCTTCGAGGTCATGAACCGCTTTTCGCTGGACCTGGTGGCCAAGCACTTCCCTGCCCTGCCCCAGCCGCTGGCACGCTCGGCCTGGACGGTGCTGCTAGAGCAGGCCGACAGCGAAGGAGAAGCGCAGGCACGTGCGCGCTTCGAGTCGCTGCTGGAAGCCGCCATCGAGGCCGGTCACATCGACGATGCGGTGGTGGCCGAGAGCCTGGCGCAATCGCGATCGCTGTGGCACCTGCGCGAGTCGATCCCGCTGGCGCAGAGCCAGGAAGGGCCAAACATCAAGCACGACATCTCGCTGCCGGTGTCGGCGATCGCGGACTTCGTCGCGCGCACCGACGCCGCGCTGGCGCTGGCCTTCCCCGGCATGCGGCTGGTCGACTTCGGCCACCTGGGCGACGGCAACCTGCACTACAACGTGCAGGCACCCGAAGGCGTGTCGGGGCAGCAGTTCATGGACCGGCACGAACACGCCGTCAACAACCTGGTCTACGACGCCGTGTGCGCGCTGGGCGGCTCGATCTCCGCCGAGCACGGCGTCGGCGCGCTGAAGCGCGAGGAGCTGGCGCAACGCAAGTCGCCGGTGGCGCTGCAGTTGATGCGCGCCATCAAGCAGGCGCTCGACCCGCAGGGACGGCTCAACCCCGGACGGGTGCTGTAGCGGCAGATCCGTCGCCGCGCTGGTACGCGGCGCCAGGTCAGGGGCGGTTGCCGGCGCCTTGGTGCCATTCGGCCCGACGGCCTGGCTGGGAGCAAGGCAGCGTATGGAGCCGGTGGCGAGTACCCGGTCTCTGGAAGCCCAGTTTCATGAAGCGTCGAGACGGCCACCTGCTGCTCACGTAGGCCGGCGACCGACCCGATCCAGGCATCTGACTACCAAGATTGGCGGCTGGCTGATTCACCGCCGCCAGCCGCTGCATGAACTCCAGCGGGCTCACGACCAGGTGCGTCGTTCCGTCGCGCCACGGTGTCTTGAGTTTGAGCTCCACCTGCCCGGCGGCGTTGAGCTGCACCCGCTCGTCCGACAACGCTGGCCGAGTGATGTAGCGGCACAGCTGTTCCAGCCGCTTGCGGTCATGTGCTTCCACCCGCACCGCCGCATGGCAGGCTGAAGCCGTCGATGTCGGCGCACATCGGCTGGCGCACTGCGGTCTCGCGTGGCGTCGCACCCCTCAGGGTCTGCGCTAACGGCCGGCGCGCCCGGTTGGCCGCCGCCTCGATGCGCCGCCTGGGCCATGACGGCCTGGCATTTTGTCGGGCAGGCCGCCGGTTGACGCGGTCGTGAGGCGGGATAGTCTGGATATCAAAACACTCGTGCAAAGCGTCTACTTAGCTGCGCGAAGTGTTGCAGGGTCGTCATCGGCGAGGTCGCGTTGCTCGACCGACCTTTTCACCCACCATGAACAAAGGGAGCGGGCACACAATGACTGCACGATCGTTCATCACCCGCGGTCTTGTCATTTCCGGGGCCGTGGCTGCGACCCTTCCGCCGTGCGCACGCGGCGATCGTGTTCCAGGTCAGCTTCAATGACCCCGGTTCGCTGTACTCGCCCTACTACAGCCGCATTCGCAGCAATCTCCTCAGTGCCGGCAACGAGTGGGCAAGCCACTTCAGCTCCAGCTACAGCGCCTCGGTGCAGGTTCAACTCGGCTTCGCCGACATCGCCACGCGAAGCGCCTCCCAATTCCTACGTCGGCATGAGCGGCGGTTTTCGACCTATGAGCAAGGCGCGGCCTACGAGATCCGCACGGGCATCGCATCGAACGGCTCGCCCGACGTCCGCATCACGATCGGCCGCAACGGCTACCTGCAGAACGAACTCTGGTTCGACCCATACCCCAATCGGCAGAGCGCGGCGGTTCCGCTCAACCGGACGGATGCACGATCGGTGTTCTTGCACGAACTCGGCCATGCCTTCGCCTTCAACGGTTGGCGAAACGGCCAGACCGGCGCGCTACCCGGCGGCTACCAGTCCACGTTCGACGCCTGGGTCACAACGGAAACCTTTCAAGGCCAGCCCCAGCTCTTCTTCACGGGCAACTCTGCAAGCTCGCTGTACGGTGGGCCCGTGCCGCTGACGTTTGGCAACTACAGTCACTTCGGAAATCTCGAACCCCGGCCTGGTTCCACGCTGATCCAGGACCTCATGAACGGCTGTCCTTCTATCGCGGCAGCCGTTATCACGTCGCGGCTCGACCTCGCCATACTGGCCGATACCGGCTTCCCGACGATCTCGAACGGCGGTGTATCGGCGGCTGCAGGAGCCCCCATCGTCCGCCGCCGCGCCGCTTGCCCAAGCCGTGCCAGAGCCGTCCACCACGATGGGTGCCTGTTCGCGCTGAGTGGCGCAAACGCGCCAAAGACCGCGAGGGCGATAGGAGTTTTAACCGCCCTGACAACGCCCATGTGAGCCTGAGGACCGTGCTGCGGTGGCATGAAGCGCCAAGATTGGGTGCAGGCGACCTGCGTTGCGCGGATCGGCAGGGATTTACCGTTTGCTGAGCGCTTTCGTTCTCGACCTGGGGACTGGTGAGTCTTGCGGCATCGGGGCGCCCAGGCGTAGTGCCCCGGCTGCGGCTTGGCAGCGCAGCCCGTGTTGATGTGTGTGGTGACTGCGACGGACGGCGCGTCTCAGGTGGCGAAATCTTGCCTCGCCTCGCGCGCCCGACCCCTGGGCGGCGGCTGCGGATCGAGGCCCAGGTGGGTCAGGATCTTCTCGATCACCGGCCGCTTGAGGATGGCCGCAATGATCTTGAGCTCGCCGCCGCCGCAGGTCGGGCAGTGCTGCATGTCGATGTCAAAGACGCGCTTGAGCAGCCGCACCGGATTGATACTCTTGCCTCGTGTAGTACCCGACAGCAGCATCTGGCAGCCGACTGCTAGGCCGTGGGCGGGTGCTCCATCCATCGATTTCATCGCCACATTGCTGACCCTCGGCTCGCACCTTAAACGACCGCTCTGGAGCAGGCAGATCGAACAGTAGAGTGACTGGACCCAGTCGAAGTTGTGTGAAAACTCGGCTGCAGCGCGCGTCCTTGCGCGTGATCGGCTCTCGATCGAGTTTTCACACAGCCTCAATCTCTGTCGCTCGACCAGTTGCCACAAACGACAGCAGGGCGCCGCAAGCCGAACACCAGACCGCGCAGATGAAGTGCCTCAATCGAAGCTGAGGAGCACCTTCATCGCCCGCGAGCGATCGGCCGCCAGCGCGAAGGCCTTGCCGGCATCGCGGTAGGGCAGCGTGGCCGAGA
The DNA here is from genome assembly GCA_963818005.1 of uncultured Pseudomonadota bacterium. Classification (GTDB taxonomy): domain Bacteria; phylum Pseudomonadota; class Gammaproteobacteria; order Burkholderiales; family Burkholderiaceae_C; genus Rubrivivax. The sequence goes on along the minus strand of CAWFQP010000048.1, from coordinate 77,981 downwards.
TCAGCGGCTTCACATCCACCAACCGCTTGTTCAGCAATTCGACTGCCACCGCGAACTCGGCGTGGAAGCGGAAGGTGCCGCGCAGCTCGAACTCCTTGGCGACGATCGTATTGATCGGCAGCGTCATCTCGCCGCCCAGTCCCATCTGCACGATGACGCCGCGCGGTCGCAGCGCATCGAAGGCGCCGAGCAGCGCGCGCGCGTTGCCGCTGGCCTCGAACAGCACGTCGAACTGGCCCTTGTCGGCGCTGAATGCGGCCAGCGCCTCGGGCTGGTCCTTGACGTCGAGTGCCTGGTCGGCGCCCACCTTCAGCGCAGCGCGCAAGGGTTGTGCCGCCATGTCGGTGGCCACGATCTGCGTGGCGCCGGCACGCCGCGCGGCGATGATGGCCAGCGCGCCGATCGGCCCGCAGCCGGTGACCAGCACGCTCTTGCCGAGCAGCGGCCCGGCACGGTTGACGGCATGCAGCGCCACCGACAGCGGCTCGGCCATCGAGCCTTCGCCGTCGCTGACATGGTCTGCCAGCTTGTACGCCTGGCTGGCGTCGCAGACGATGCGCTGGCGGAAGGCGCCCTGCACATGCGGCATGCGCATCGCGCTGCCGTAGTAGCGCATGTCCAGGCAGTGGTTGTGCTGGCCCTGCTGGCAATAGCGGCACTGGCCGCAGGGCCGGCTCGGGCTGATGGCCACGCGCTCGCCGGCGCGCGAAGCCGGTCACGGCGCTGCCCACCGCCTCGATCGCTGCCGGCGACCTCGTGGCCCAGCACCATCGGCTCCTTGATGCGCACCGTGCCGAAGCCGCCGTGCTGGAAGTAGTGCAGGTCCGAACCGCAGATGCCGCCGGCGCGCACGCGCACCTGCAGTTGGTGTGGCTCGAGTGGCGGCGTGTCGACTTCTTCGACGCGCAGGTCGCCGGCGGCGTGTATGACTAGCGCTTGCATAGGTGATTCCTTTGAATGCACTCAGCACAGAGACAGAGTGCGCACCCGGTTCGCAAAGAAGCATTGCTGCTTCAATCCCACCGCGTCGACTCTGCGCCCTGCGTTCCTCCGCGGCGAATGTCCTGGATCTGCGAAAACTCAGCTGGGCGGTGACACCGCCGTCGACATAGAGGATATGGCCGTTCACGAAGCGCGACGCATCGCTGGCCAGGAACACCGCCGCACCCACCAGATCCTCAACATCACCCCAGCGGCGCGACGGCGTGCGCCCGATCAGCCAGGCGCTGAATTCGGGGTTGTCGACCAGCGCCTGGTTCAGCTCGGTCTTGAAGTAGCCCGGCCCCAGGCCGTTGACCTGCAGCCCGTGCGGGCCCCAGTCGATGGCCATGCCCTTGGTCAGCATCTTCAGCGCGCCCTTGCTGGCCGTGTAGGGCGCGATGCCGGGCCGGCCCAACTCGCTCTGCACCGAGCAGATGTTGATGATCTTGCCGCGGCCGCGCGCGATCATGTGCCGCGCCACCGCCTGGCCGACGATGAAGACGCTGTCGAGGTTGGTGCGCATCAGCTGCTGCCAGTCGGCCATCTCGAAGTCCTGCAGCGCTGCGCGCTTTTGCATGCCGGCGTTGTTGACCAGGATGTCGATCGCCCCGATCTCGGCTTCGATCTTCGCCACCGCATCGACCACGGCTGGCGCGTCGGTGACGTCGAAGGCCTGCGGCATGCACCGTGCGCGCCCCGTGCGCGCAGGGCCTGCGCCGCGGCCTGCAACTTGTCGTCATTGCGTGCATTCAGCACCACCGCCGCGCCGGCACCGGCCAGTCCCTGTGCCAGCGCCAGCCCGATGCCGGTGCTGGAGCCGGTGATCAGCGCGGTCTTGCCGCTCAGGTCGAACTGCTTCAGCACGGGCGTCGTCATGGGCTGCCTTCCAACTTGAGGTGTCGCAGCATAGTGCCAACATGCCGCGTTGGGGACAACCCGCAGGCCGCCGCCTCTGCTACCGTCACGCTCGCCACGAGGCGTGGCAACCCAAGGAGACAGCATGAACTTCTCGATGTCGGAAAAGCAGGCCCACTGGCGCGACCGCGTGATCGCGTTCATGAACGAACACGTCTATCCGGCCGAGGCCACCTACGACGCGCAGATGGAAGCCTTCGGTGCCAACCGCTGGCAGGTGGTGCCGGTGCTCGAGGAACTGAAGGCCAAGGCCAAGAAGGCCGGGCTGTGGAACCTGTTCCTGCCGCACGACTCGGCTGCCCGCCGACAGCCCGTACCAGGGCGCCGGGCTGACCAACCTCGAATACGCACTGTGTGCCGAGCAGATGGGCCGCGTCGGCTTCGGCTCCGAGGTCTTCAACTGCTCGGCGCCCGACACCGGCAACATGGAGGTGCTGCGCGCGCTACGGCACGCGACGAGCAGAAGGCGCAGTGGCTGCAACCGCTGATGGACGGCGAGATCCGCTCGGCCTTCCTGATGACCGAGCCGGCAGTGGCCTCGTCCGACGCCACCAACATCGAAACCTCGATCAAGCGCGACGGCGACCACTACGTCATCAACGGCCGCAAGTGGTGGTCCTCCGGCGTCGGCGACCCGCGCTGCAAGATCGCCATCGTCATGGGCAAGACCGATCCGGACGCCGCCGCGTCACTCGCAGCAGTCGCAGATCCTGGTGCCGCTGGACGCGCCGGGCATCAAGGTCGTGCGCATGCTGCCGGTGTTCGGCTATCGACGACGCGCCGCACGGCCATGCCGAGGTGCTGCTGAAGGACGTGCGCGTGCCGGCGGCCAACCTGCTGCTCGGCGAGGGCCGCGGCTTCGAGATCGCGCAGGGCCGCCTCGGGCCGGGCCGCATCCACCACTGCATGCGCACCATCGGCGCGGCCGAAGTCGCGCTGGAGAAGATGGTCAAGCGGCTGCAGTCGCGCGTCGCCTTCGGCAAGCGCATCTGCCGAGCAGTCGATCTGGGACGAGCGCATCGCCAACGCGCGCATCGACATCGAGATGACACGGCTGCTGTGCCTGAAGGCGGCCGACATGATGGACAAGGTCGGCAACAAGGTGGCGCAGCTCGAGATCGCGATGATCAAGGTGCAGGCGCCGAGCATGGCGCTGCGCATCATCGACGACGCGATCCAGGCCTTCGGCGGCGCCGGCGTGTCCACCGACCCCGGCCTGGCCAAGGCCTACGCGCGACCAGCGCACGCTGCGCCTGGCCGACGGCCCGGACGAGGTGCACCGCCGCGCCATCGCGCGGCTGGAGTACGGGCGCTACAAGGCGGCGGCGGCGCGCTGACCGGCCACGCAGGCCTGCATACGCCGGCCCGCACCTCAGGTTTGCGCGTGCGGCACGGCCGCAGGCGTCACTCCTGCCCGGCGGACGTTTCCGGCGCGGTGTGACCTGCGCCTGCGCTGACGCCGTGCGCGAGGCCGTTGTCGCGCATCAGCCGGTACAGCTCGTGGCTGTTCGCGACTTCGAGCTTGGCGAAGATGTGCGCACGGTGCGTCTCCACGGCGCGATGCCCGCAAGGCGGCACCAGCTCGCGCGCAATCACCTTGTTGGCCAGGCCCTCGGCCACCAGCGCCGCCACCTGCGTCTCGCGCGGCGTCAAGCGCTGCCAGCGGTCCATCGCACTGCTCGCGGCTTGGCGCTTGCCGGCCAGCGCTTGCGCCAGCGCGAGTGCCTTGTCGATCTTTTCCAGCAGCTGATCGTCGCTGCACGGCTTTTCGAGCCAACCGAAGGCGCCGTTCTGCACCGCCTCGACCGCATTCGGAATGTCGCCGTGGCCCGGACAGGAACAGCACCACCAGCGGGCTCGCCGCGCTTGCGCAGCAGATCGAAGACCTGCAGCCCGCTGAGGCCGCCCATGCGCAGGTCGAGGATCACGCAGCCAGGGCGTTGCAACTGCGCCGCGCCCAGGAAGTCCTCGCCCGAACCGAAGGTCTGCACGCGCATGGCCGCGCGACAGCAACAGCAGGCCGAGCGAGCGGCGCACCGCCTCGTCGTCGTCGACCACATAGAGATTCATTCGAGGTGGGTTCATGATACCAAGTGCGAGTTGCACGATGAAGACGGCACCGCCGCCATGCCGGTTTTCGCAAGCTCAGGCGGCCGCGGTGGCTTTCGACGATGGTGCGGCAGATGTTCAGGCCCAGGCCCAGACCTTCCTTCTTGCGTCGTGAAGAAGCTGGTCGAACAGCTGCGCAGCGGCCGCTGGGTCGATGCCCGGCCCATGATCGGCCACGCGTCAACGTCAACGTGCCCGTCGCTCACCGCCGTGTCGATCTCGACGATGCGGCGCTGCACCGGCGTGTCCTGCATCGCCTGCAGACCGTTCAGCATCAGGTTGAGCAGTACCTGTTCCAGCAGCACGCGGTCGCCGTGCACGGCGGGCAGATCGGTCTGCAGCGCGCGTGATCACGCGCGCCTTGCGCTGCCGGATCTCGGGCTTGAGCAGCGCCAGCACGCTGGCCACGCACCTCGTTCAGCGAGCACCGGCTCGACGCCCTGGGTGCGCTGCCGCACGAAGCCGCGCACGCGCCTGCACGATCTCGGCCGCGCGCTGCGCCTGCGTCGCTGATGTCGTCCAGGCTGCTGACCAGCAAGCCGCTGCTTGCCCTGCCCGGCGAAGGCCTGCGCCGCGCTGGCAAAGCTCGACAGCGCCATCAGCGGCTGGTTCAGCTCGTGCGCCAGCGTCGAGGCCATCTCGCCCAGACTGGCCAGGCGCGAGGCATGGCGCAGTCGCTCCTCGTGCAGGCGCCGCTGTTCTTCGGCGCGCTTTTGCGTGCTCATGTCCACCACCGAGATCATCCAGCCGCTGTGCCGGCCCGCGCCGTCGATCAGCGGCGCCGTGTAGAGCATGGTGTGCACGTCGTGGCCGTCGCGGTGGCGCATGCGCGATTCGAAGCCGGTGTGCGCGGCGCGCCCGCTGAGCGTGGCCTCGTTGTCGAGCCAGTGCTGCTCCATGTCGTCGGGGTGCCAGTACGGATAGGTGGCTTGCGGCCGCATCAGTTCCTCGGCCGCATAGCCGCAGCATCTCGCACAGTGCCGGATTCGACGTAGATGATGCGCCCTTCCAGATCGCGTGCGCGCATGCCCACCAGCAGCGAGTCTTCCATCGCCTTGCGGAACGCGTGCGCCTCCTGCAGCTCGTGCGTGCGCTCGCGCACACGCGCTTCCAACTGGCGCCGTGCATCGCGCTGCTCGACCAGGCGGCGCTCGCGCTGCTGCCAGTACAAGCCCGCCAGCAGCAGCGCCAGCATCCGCAAGGCTCGGCCAGCGCCCAGGCGGTCTGGCGTGCCTGGTTCGACCGCCGCCCGATCCGCCATGACGGTCAGCGTCCAGCCGAATTCGGGCAAGGCCTCGTCGGTGGCCATGAGCTCGCGGCGCTGGCCGGCCAGCGCTGTGCGCACCGTGTACCCCGTGGCGCCGCTGGTCGCGTTCCACGCTCCACGGCAGCGCTTCGAAGTTCATGCGCTCGCCGTACTGCCTGAAGTAGCGCAGCCACTCGAGGCCCATCTCGTCGACGGCGCGCATGGTCATGAACTGCCAGGCCGCGACGTTGCCGAGAAAGACGATGCCGCGCGCGTCGGACAGCAGGATCGGATCGCGCACATGCGCCCAGGCGTCCTCGATCGGATCGAGGCTGACCTTCACCGCAACCACGCCGATGATCTCGCCGGACCTGGCCCGGCACCGGCGACGCGATGAACAGGCCTGGCACCTTGGTCGTCAGGCCGACGCCGTAGAACAACCCCTTGCCGCCCGCGCGCGCCTCGGTGAAGTACGGGCGGTCACGGTAGACATGGCCGACGAAGCTGCTCGGGCAAGACCCAGTTGCTGGCTGCCAGCGTCTTGCCCTGCAGATTCATCACGTACAGCGCCGACGATCCGGCGCGTCGGTTGACCTGCTTCCAGAAGGCGATTGGCGCGCTCCAGCAATGCCGGGTCATCGGGTCGCGCCAGCGCCGCCTGCACATCCTGGTGCGTCGCCACGGCGAACGGCAGGTAGTCGAAGCGCGTCGCCGCCCCGCGCAGGCCGCAGCGTGTGGATCTCGAAGTGTGCGGCGCATCGCGTCGGTCTGGCTGCAGCGTCTCGCGATGCGCCGCCAGTTCACCGACGGCACGCGACGCAGGCCAGCGGCCAGCAGCAGCCCCAGGCCCCACCGCAGCCAGCGCGCTGGCGCGGCTTGCGCGGCCTAGCGTCGGCGGCGGCAGTCGGCTGGGTGGTTCAAGGTGGGATTCGGCATGCGCGTTGCGGCTTGCGCAGGGTCGGTGCATTCTCGGCTGTCGCGGCAGGCTCACTTCGATGCGTGCTTGCGCGTATCGACAGCACCGTGCCGGATCCCAACGCGGCCAGCCCTGCGTGTCGGCCGGATCGCCGATCTCCTTCCATGCCGCCTGGTAGCGCCCGTCCTTCAGCTCGTCGAGCTGCTGCATCAGGCAGGCTCTGCAACGCACTGACCCGCTGCCCCTGCTGGCCGTCGGCCTTGAACGGCCGCGCCATCAGCAGGTTGGGCACGGCCAGCATCGTCAGGTTGAGCACGCCCAGGTTCTGGTAGTTGCGCTTGACGATCCGGTAGGGCGCGCTCGGCACGACGTCGAACTCGGCCAGCCTCAGGTCGCTGCCGCCGGTCTGCGCGCGCCAGCACCGGCATCGGCCAGCCGGCCAGGCTGAAGACGGCCTGCACCTCGCCGCTTGCGCAGCAGCGTCAGCGCCTGCTCGTCGGAATCGACGCCCACGAACGCAGGTCGAAGTTCTTGTGCTGCTTCGAGCATCTGCGCCGTGAGCTGTGCCGAGCCGACCAGCGCCACCGTGCGGCCGCGCAGCTCGGAGTACTTGCCGAACACCACCTTGTCGCCGGTGAACGGCACCTTGCGCCGGTAGTCCAGGGCAAGGTCCAGACATCGACCAGCGAGCCTTGCGGCCAGCGTGATCACGTGCAGCAGGTTGGCATGCAGCGGCATCACCGCCTTCAGCGTGGCGACGTTGGCGTCGCTGTCCTTCAGCTTGTGCAGCAGGTCGATCTGCACCAGGCCGAGTTCGGCCTCGTTGGCCGACAGCATCTGCAGGTTCTGCACGCCGCCCTGGGTGTTCAGCGTGCACAGCGATCGCGGTGCTGCCGCAGGCGGCGCGCATGTCGCGCACGATCTGCTCGTAGACCTTGCCGGTCGGGCCGCTGGCCACGCGCAGGTCGCAGTGCTGCGGCGTCGCTCGGCGGCCATGGCGGCAGCCGGCGCTGCCGAGCAGCCGCAGACGGCGTGCGCGCAGGAAGATCGAAGTGAAGGTCGTTCATGGTCATGTCTGGCTCCTTGGGTTCAGGGGAGAAAGGTCGGGTGCGGCTGCGGCTCCCGGTCGCGCCGGCGGCACGATGGCTGCCGCTGGGTTCGATGCCGAGCCAGCTGATCAGCAGCAGCACGACGAACAGCAGGCTGAAGATCCAGCGCAGGCGTTTCCAGAACTTCATGACGGCCTCCGATCGATGGCTGGTGTGGTCGGGCAGGGTCAGCGCATCCAGGCGCACGCATGCCGCTGTCGGCCAGCAGCGACGCGCGTCGGCGCATCCACCGCGCGCATCTGGATGTCGAGCTCGGCAAAGACCGTGTTGAATCGGTCCTGCACCGTGCGCAGCGCCTCGTCAGTGAGCATGTCCTGCATCAGGTTGTCGGCGGCGCCGGGGTTCAGCGCCTCCTGCGCGTCCTGGATGGCGAGCGAGATCTCCCACTCGACGACCTTCTGCTTCACCTGCTGGCGAAAGGCCTCCAGCGCGGCCTGCGCCTCGTCCAGCCGCTCCAGGTTGCCGGCGTGGAACTGCGTCAGGCGCTGCAGCGATCGCTCCTGGCGCTGCAGCACATGGCCTGGGTCGACATGGCGGCGCTCGTCCAGCATCTGCGTGATCGACTCGATCTGCGCGCCCACCGCGGCCAGCGCGCGGCGGAAGGCCTGCAGGCGCTCGGCGCGGCGCAGCATCTCGTTCTGCAGTTGTTCGATCGGGTTGGCGCGCGCCTCGGCCTTGCGCAGCTTGAGCAGCCGGTTCTCCAGCCGCTGTGCGGCCCACGGGCATGGCCTGGAACAAGGCCACGCCGCCGACGGCCATGACGGCCAGCGCCATCAGGCCGGCGCCTGCCGACACCGCCGCCCAGACCAGCGGCATCGACAGCGCCAGCAAGGCCACGCTGCGCCGCCACCGCGGCGGCTGCGCACCAGCCACACGCGGCATGTGGCTGAAGGGCCTGGCCCTGCAGGTTTCGGGAATCAAGTTGCATCGAGAGCCTCCATGCCGTTGCAGCGATGAAGGCAGTCTCGACGCACGACGGCGCGGCGTCATCCGTGGCCGCGCAGCCCGCTCCTGCGTAGCACTACATAGGGGTTAACGCCAGAGCGCCCTGCGCCGGCGCGTTCAGCTGCACGGTCTGCATGCGCAGCCGGCGCGCCGCCTCTTCGGCGCGCGCGTCGTCGATCTCGCGCATCACGCCGCCCAGGTCCACCGGCCGCGCCGCGCGCTCGAAGCGGCCGGTCAGCGCGCGTGTCGGGCTGCAGCATGCCGCGCTGGTACAGGTCCCAGATCTCGGCGCCGTAGCGGCTGGCCAGCAGCTCGGGCGCGAAGCGGCCGAAGAAGTCGCGCAGGTTGTCCACGTCGCGCAGCAGCATGCGCTGCGCGTGGTTGTTGCCGGCCGCGTCCACCGCCTGCGGCAGGTCGATGATCACCGGGCCGTCGGCGGCCAGCAGGATGTTGAACTCCGACAGGTCGCCGTGCACGACGCCGGCGCACAGCATGCGCACCACCTCGCGCGATCAGCGTGGCGTGGTGGGCCAGCGCCTGCTCGGCGCGTGAAGTCCACGTCGTTCAGGCGCGGCGCGGCGTCGCCGTGTGCGTCGGTCACCAGCTCCATCAGCAGCACGCCGTCGTGGAAGTTGTACGGCCGCGGCACGCGCACGCCGGCCGCGGCCAGCCGGTACAGCGCATCGACCTCGGCGCTCTGCCAGGCGGCCTCCTGCGCCTCGCGGCCGAAGCGTGTGCCCTTGGCCATGGCGCGGGCCTGGCGCGAGTTCTTGACCTTGCGGTTCTCGGTGTAGTCCACCGCCTGGCGGAAGCTGCGCTGCGTGGCCTCCTTGTAGACCTTGGCGCAGCGCATGTCGTCGCCGCAGCGCACCACGTAGACCGTGGCTTCCTTGCCGCTCATCAGCTGGCGCACCACGGTGTCGATCAGGCCTTCGTCGATCAGCGATTGCAGTCTCTTCGGTGTTTTCATGCGGGCATTGTCCGCTGCGCGATGCTCACTGCGCCTTGAGCAACTCCATCAACTGCGCCGCATCGACCGGCGCGCCGGTGTCCTCGCCGCTGAGAATGCCCTCGGCCAGGTCGCGCTTGCTGCGGTGCAGGCGCACGATCTTCTCCTCGATCGAGCCCTGCGTGACCAGCCGGTACACCGTCACCGGGCGCTGCTGACCGATGCGGTGGGCGCGCGCGCTGGCTTGCTCCTCGCTGGCCGGGTTCCACCAGGGGTCGGCAATGATCACGTAGTCGGCGGCGGTCAGGTTCAGGCCGAAGCCTCCCGCCTTCAGGCTGATCAGGAACAGGTCGCCCGCGCCCGCCTGGAACGCGGCGATGCGCTTGCCGCGTTCGGCTGCCGGCGTGCTGCCGTCCAGGTACTGGTAGCTCAAACCCGCCAGGTCGAGCCGCTCGCGCAGCAGCGCCAGGAAGTCGGTGAACTGGCTGAACACCAGCGCCTTGTGGCGCCCGGCCACCAGCTCCAGCGCCAGGCGCTCGAATTCCAGCACCTTGGCGCCGATCAGGCCGAGTTCGGGCGCCACCAGCCGCGGGTCGCAAGCGGCGCGGCGCAGCTTGGTCAACGCCGCCAGCACCTGGAACTGCGCCTGCCCTTCGCGGCCGCCGCCCATGTGCGCGGCGATGGTCTGCGCCACGCTGGCCTCGGCCTGCTGGCGCAGCGCTTCGAGCAGCGCACGTTCGCGCGCGCCGGGCACGACTTCGTGGACGATCTCGGTGCGCGGCGGCAGGTCGCTCAGCACCTCGGCCTTGGTGCGTCGTTTGAGGAACGGTGACAGCAAGCGGCGCAGCCGGCGCGAGCTCTGCGCCTTGATGTGGGGATCGCTCTCACGCTCGATCGGGTTGGCGAAGTTCTTCGCAAAGGCTTCGGCGCTGCCCAGCAGGCCCGGGTTGCAAAAACCCATGATCGACCACAGCTCGCCCAGCCGGTTCTCGATCGGCGTGCCGGTCAGCGCAAGCCTGAAATCGCCCTGCAGCGCCAGCGCTGCCTTGGCGCGGCGCGTGGCCGGGTTCTTGATGGCCTGCGCCTCGTCGAGCACGATGCTGTGCCAGCGCACACCCGCCAGGATGTCGGCGTCGATCTGCAGCAGCGCGTACGAGCACACCAGCACCTGCTGCGCGCCCAGCGCGCGCACCTGGCGGCGGCGCGCCAGGCGGCGGGCGTTGTCGACCGGCGCATCCGCGCTCGGCGCTGCGCCAGCGCCGGCATCGTCGCTGCCAGCGTCGTCCTCCGGCTCGTCGCCCGACAGCACATCGCCATAGAGCTCGAAGCCCAGGCCGGGGGCAAAACGCGCCGCCTCCAGCAGCCAGTTGCCGCACACCGAGGTGGGAGCCACCACCAGCGCCGGCCCGCCCGCCGCGCGCTGCAGCAGCAGCGCCAGGGTCTGCACGGTCTTGCCCAGGCCCATGTCGTCGGCCAGCACCGCGCCGAAGCCGCTGTGCGCCAGGCGCATCAGCCAGCGGTAGCCGTCGAGCTGGTAGTCGCGCAGTTCGGCCTGCAGGGCGGCGGGCAGCTCGAACACCTGCTCCTGTGCCGTGGCCCAGGCCGCGGCGCGCTTGCGCCAGGCAGCATCGCCGTCGAGCGCGAGCGCATGGCCGCTGGCTTCCCAGGCGAGCGCGGCCACTCCCGACAGCCGTTGCCCCTGCTTGTGCGGCTGCGCCAACGCGTCCAGGTCGGCCAGCTGCTGACGCAGCGTGTCGCTCAAGGCCAGGAAGTCACCCTCGCCCAGCGCCACGAAGCGGCTGCGGCTGGTCCGTGCCAGATCGAGCAACTGGCGCAAGCGCAGCACCTCGCCGCCGTCCAGATCGAGCTCGCCGTCGAGCTCCAGCCACTCACCCTTGCTGCTGGCGCGCAGCTTGATGGCGCCGTCGCCGACGCCGCGCACACGCACCGGCTTGCCCTTCGGCCATTCGCTGACGATGTCGTGCGCATGCCGGCTCAGCGCCTCGACCACAGCCAGCGCCTGCTCGGGTTCGTCCAGCACCCACTCATGCCCCTCGTCCTCGAGGAAGTCCAGCGCCTGCAGCAACTGGTCGAACAGCGCACGCTCGCGTGCCAGGTCGCGCCGGGTCGACAGCGTCAGCCCCTGGTGCACGGTGGTCACGCGAACGCGGCCGCCGCCCGGGCTCAGGCGCGGGCCGAAGTCGCCGAAAGGCGCGGCCAGCAGGCCCAGCCGCAGCCCCGTGCCTTGCGGCGTGAGTTCGGCGCGCAGCCGCTTGTCTGCCGGCACCTCATGCCCAGCCTCGGCATCGCTGGCCACCTGGAAGTGCGCGGCCAGCACGCGCAGCGCCGCATCCAGCTCGGCGCGCGCGGCCACCGGCACCTTCCAGCCCTGGTTGACCAGCTCATCGACACGCAGTTGCGCCGGTGTCAGCCGCACCAGCCTGGCACGGCCGTCGCCGTCGGGCAGCAGCATGATGTTGCGCTGCCGTGCACGCTGCGTCTGCCAGCGCTGCGGCAACTGCAGGTCCTGTGCCTCGTCCTTGCGGATCGCCGCCGTGCGCACCGGGTCGAGAAGACGAAAGCTGATGTGCTCGCCCTGCGTCATGATCTCCAGCGCCGGCAGCCCTTCGCTGATTTCGACAAAGCGCTCAGGCTCGCGCTGCCAGGCCACGAACGGGTGGCGCACCAGCGCCGGCGCGGCATCGACCAGGTCGAGCACCGGGCGGTTGCCGTAGTCCTCGCGTCGCGCGGCGCGCAGCAGCGCGGCGTCGTGCGTGGCCAGGTCCTTGCGCTTGACCAGCGTCGCCAGCGACACCGGCTTGGGCTTGCCCAGGCCGCGCGCACCGGCCTTCTGCTCCAGCGGCTCGATCGTCTCGATGCGGCCGTCGGCATCGGTCGCCACCAGCCAGATCAGCCGGTCCTGCAGCGCCGCGGCCGCACCGCGTGGCGCTTGCGCCGTGCCGCCGCCCAGCGCCAGGATCGACGCCAGCGCCTCGCGCCAGTGGTCCTGCGCCGCGCCGACGAAGAACGGCAACTCGCCCTTGCCCGCCTCGCCCGCCTCGCTCGCCTCACCCAGCAGCGACGCCGCCGCGCGCCGTGCCAGCCGGGCCGGCCAGTGCATGCCGGCTTCTTCATATTCCCCGGCCAGCCGGGCCGCGTGGGCACGCAGCGCCGAAGGCTCGGCCACCGGGATGCGCAGCCACGCAGCCAGCAGCAGCTGATGCAGCTGCTGCAGCGAAGGCAGCGTCGAACGCTCCTGGCGCACGATGCGAAAGTGCCCATGCGCCTTGGGCGCGTCGCCCAGGCGCTGGTCGATGGCATCGACCCACGCGCCCCAGAAGCCGAAGGGGTCGGCCGCGTCGCGCTTGCCGCCTTCGGCCGCGGCGAACTTGCGCGCCTTGGTCCACGCCGCCGGCGTGGGCAGGGCCAGCAGTGCCATCACGTAGATCCAGCCCATCGACGGCGAGGCCAGGTTCTTGCGCCGCCCCAGTTCGGCCGCAGCCCGCTTGAGCCCGGCCTCGAACTGCGCCGCGCCGGCTTCCCACTCGCCTTGGGCGATGGCCAATGCGCCCAGCAGCAGAGCGGCCCAGCCGATGTCGATGCCGGCGCACGCGCGCTGCACGCCCGCGGCGTCACCGCGGAACAGCAGTGTCTCGGCCAGGCGGCAGCGCAGCGTGGGCGGCAAGGCCATCCAGTCCTCGGGCGGCAGCGCCAGCAACCAGTCTTCCAGCGGCCGGGTGTTCGATTCGACCTGGCCGCTGATGGTGAGCAGCATCTGCTCGGCCAGTTGCGTGCGCAGCGCGCTCTGCAGCCGCGCGAAGAGCTCGACATCGAAGGGTTGCAGTACGGCACGGCGCAGCGCGCCGCTCCACAGGTGGGTGAAGCTGTAGGCCAGCTCGCCCAGGCGCGTCAGGTGCTGCAAGCCGCCGCCGTAGATCACCAGCCGCATTGCCGCGGCCAGCTGTTCTTCTTCCTGGAAGCCCAGTGAATAGGACTGGTCGAACTGCACCAGCTTGCGCCAGGCGTCGAACCAGGCCGTCGCGCGCGCCGGGTCGCGCATCAGCTGCGCGAAGCGCGCCGATGCATGCGGCTCGGCCGCGCGCACACGGCCCTGGTGGTCGCGCGCCGCGTGGCGGCCGGCAAGCAAGCGGTCGAGCACGCGCTTGACTTCGGCCGGGTTGAAGGCCGTGCCGCGCGCGGTGCGCAGCCCGGCCGCGGTCATCATGTCGGACAGCCGAGTCATGCCCGTGGGTGCCTGCAGCACGCACAGCGTGTCGTGCACCTGTGCGTCCTCCGGCGTCATGTTGCGGTCGAGCGTGGTCACATCGCCCGCGGTTTGGGCATCGCTGGGCGCGGCGGAAACAGGTTTGGGCACGGCGCAGGTGTCTTGCGGAGTGGGCAGGGCGCGAGGCTACCGCACGTTGCCAAGGCCGATGCGGCACCCCGTGCGCCGGCGTTCGACCCGCTCACCAGCCGAGGAGTCCTGCCGCCGGCATGGACATGATCCTGGACGACGTGCTGGCCTCGGCGCGCCAGCGGCGCACCGCTGCCGTCAACGACAGTGCCGCCGCGCGGCCGTGCATCGTCTGTCTCCTCGTGGTGTTTGCTTGAGCCTGCGGGCCACACCCGAGCCGATGGCGTCGCCTGCGTGACATGGCTGTTGCCGATGGTGCGGACACGCTCGCTCTGCTAAGGTTTTGCGATCCCTGCAAGGAGGTGCTTCATGAACCTGTTCTCCCTGGCCGGCAAGGTGGCCGTCATCACCGGCTCATCGCGCGGCATCGGCCGGGCCATCGCCGAACGTCTGGCCGAGCATGGCGCCAAGGTCGTCATCTCGTCACGCAAGCTCGAGCCCTGCGAGCAGGTGGCCGCGGCGATCAATGCGAAGCATGGCGCCGGCGCGGCCATCGCGGTGGCCGCCAACATCTCGTCGAAGGAGGCGCTGCACCGCCTGGTGGACGAGACGACGCAGCGCCTGGGCGCGGTGGACGTGCTGGTGTGCAATGCCGCCTCCAATCCCTACTACGGGCCGATGGCCGGCATCAGCGACGAGCAGTTCCGCAAGGTGCTGGACAACAACATCCTGTCCAACCATTGGCTGATCAGCGCGGTGGTGCCCGGCATGATCGAGCGCAAGGGCGGCTCGATCATCATCGTCTCGTCGATCGGCGGCCTGCGCGGCTCGCCGATCATCGGTGCCTACTGCATCAGCAAGGCGGCCGACCTGCAGCTGGCGCGCAACCTGGCCGTGGAATACGGGCCGCACAACGTGCGCGTCAACTGCATCGCGCCGGGGCTGATCAAGACCGACTTCGCCCGCGCGCTGTGGGAGAACCCCGAGGCGCTGGCCGCACGCAGTGCCGAAACGCCGCTGCGCCGCATCGGCGAGCCCGACGAGATCGCCGGCGCCGCGGTCTACCTGGCCTCGAATGCCAGCTCGTTCATGACCGGCCAGGCGCTGGTGGTGGACGGCGGCGTCACCATCTGAATGCCATGAGCGAGACCACCACCCTGGAGGGCTTCCGCGCCGAAACCCGCGCCTGGCTCGAGGCCAACTGTCCGGCTGAAATGCGCCGGCCCCTGGCCAGCGAGGACGACGCCTGCTGGGGCGGGCGCAACGCCACGCTCAGCGCGCCGCAACGGCTGTGGCTGCAGCGCATGGGCGAGCGCGGCTGGACCGTGCCGACCTGGCCGCGCGAGTACGGCGGCGCGGGCCTGTCGGCCGAAGAAGCGGCGGTTCTGGCACAGGAGATGCGCGCCCTGGGCTGCAGGCCGGCGCTGTGGAGCTTCGGCATCTGGATGCTGGGCCCGGCGCTGCTGAAGTTCGGCAACGAGGCGCAAAAGCGCGAGCACCTGCCGAAGATCGCGCGCGGCGAGATCCGCTGGTGCCAGGGCTACTCCGAGCCCAACGCCGGCTCGGACCTGGCCGCGCTGGCCACCCGCGCCGAGGACCGCGGCGACCACTACCTCGTCAACGGCCAGAAGATCTGGACCAGCTATGCCGACAAGGCCGACTGGATCTTCTGCCTGGTGCGCACCGACAGTGCCGCCAAGAAGCACACGGGCATCAGCTTCGTGCTCTTCGACATGGCCAGCCCGGGAGTCAGCACCCAGCCGATCACGCTGATCTCGGGCAAGTCGCCGTTCTGCGAGACCTTCTTCGACAACGTGCGTGTAGCCAAGCACAACCTGGTGGGCCAGCCGGGTGGCGGCTGGGACGTGGCCAAGTACCTGCTGACCCACGAGCGCGAGATGATCGGCGCCATCGGCGAGCGCGCGCCGTCGCAGCCGCTGGGCGCGATGGCTGCGCACAGCCTGGGCCGCGATGCCCTCGGCCGGCTCGACGACCCGATGCTGCGCGCGCGCATTGCCGAGTTCGAGATCGACGAAGCGGCCTTTCGCGCACTGATGCAGCGCTTTGGCGAACAAGCCCGCGCCGGCCAGGCGCACGGTGCCTTCTCGTCGGCGCTGAAGTACTACGGCGCCGAGTTGAACAAGCGCCGGCAGGAGCTGATCATGTCGGCGCTGGGCAGCGACGCGCTCGATTGGCACGGCAGCGCCGCGCGCGACTGGCTGCGCAGCAAGGCCAACTCGATCGAAGGCGGCACCAGCGAAGTGCAGCTCAACGTCATCGCCAAACGCATCCTCGAACTGCCGGGAGCCTGAATTGGCCCACCCCCGAAGCGGCTTCGCCGCTCCCCCTCGAGGGGGCAACGCCAGCGGCCCGGCGGAGCCGGTTCCGCGGCGTTTGCTCGAACGGATCGACCTGACTGCGCCGCCGCTGCAGTGCGGCAGTGCGGCGCGCATGAGGAAAGACTGATGTCCATGCTATTGAATGAAGAACAATCGATGCTGCGCGACAGCGCGCGCGATTTCCTGCGCGAGAACGCGCCGGTGGCGCAACTTCGCCGGCTGCGCGACAGCCAGGACCCTGCCGGTTTCTCCGGCCCCACCTGGACTGCTTTTGCCGAGCTGGGTTATGCCGGCGTGGCAGTCGCCGAAGCCCATGGCGGCGCCGGGCTGGGCGCGGTGGAAATCGGCGTGCTGATGGAGCAGATCGGCCGCCATCTCAGCGCCCTGCCCTTCCTGGCCAGCGGCGTGGTGGCTGCCCGGTTGCTGCAGCTGGCGGGCAGCCCCGAGCAGCAGTCGTTATGGCTGCCGCGCATCGCCCGCGGCGAGACCATCGCCACCCTGGCGCTGGACGAAGGGCCGAAGCACCGGCCCGAAACGCTTGCGCCGAGCGCCACGCGGCATGCCGGCGGCTGGATGCTCGCGGGCAGCAAGACCTTCGTCCTCGACGGCCATGTCGCATCGCTGCTGCTGGTGGCAGCGAGCGATGCCGACGGCCTGGCCTTGTTTGCCGTGCCGCGCGACAGCCCGGGCCTGGCGGTGGAGCGCACGGAGATGGCCGATGCACACAACGCCGCGCGCGTGCGGCTGCAGGACGTGCAGCTGTCCGACGACGCCCGGCTGCCGGCCGGCAGCGAGGCCGCACTGCAGCAGGTGCTGGACCTGGGCCGCGCCGCCGCGGCGGCCGAGCTGCTGGGCATCGCCGACGAAGTCTTCGAGCGCACGCTCGACTACCTGAAGCAGCGCAAGCAGTTCGGCAGGCTGATCGGCGAGTTCCAGGCGCTGCAGCACCGCGCTGCGACGCTCTATGTGGATATCGAGCTGGCGCGCGCCGTGCTGGCCAAGGCGCTGCACGCGCTGGACAGCGCGCCGCAACAGGCCGCCGAGGCGGTGGCCGTGGCCAAGGCCAAGTGCGGCAGCGCGGCCACGCTGGCGGTGCAGGAAGGCGTGCAGATGCACGGCGGCATGGGCATGACCGACCAGCTCGACTTCGGCCTGTTCATGAAGCGCGCGCGCGTGCTTCAGGAGCTGTACGGCGACAGCGGCTACCACATGGACCGGCTGGCGCGGCTGCGCGGGTACTGATCCCCGTTGCCTGCCTGGCGGTGCATGGCAGGCTGCGAACCGGAACGTGGTGCAAGTCATCCGCCGCGGCAAGGCGTGCAGCTCGGGTCTGGCTGCACGAATCCGCTGGCCATCGCGGCATGGCATGCAGGGCAGCGGCTGGCGCGCTCGGCGCTGCCCTGCAGCGATCCTCGTGGTCGTGCGCGACCCCGCCCGACCTGTCACGCCTGCGAGCTCGCTGCTGCGCGCGGACGGCGCAGCGCGCGGCCGGGTGGGCATGGCCGAGCTGTTCTTCGACCTGGTCTTTGCTCGCCCTGGGCGCGGGAACGACCGCGGTGCTGCTAATGGCCGCGGTCTGGGGGCATTGGTCGCTGCGTCCAGGCACCGATCGGCTATGAATGGCGCGCCAGGTTCATGAGCCATCGGGTACCGCGCACGGACCGTGATTCGCATTGGGACGCAACCGGTCGCCACGCGGATCAGGAACTGCTCGCGCCGCAGCCCTTCGACCAAGCACTCGGCCAGGTGCTCGGGCGTGAGCGCGCCCTCGACCAGGAAGCTCTTGCGGCCCGCGCCGCGGCGCTGCAGGTCGCGCTGATCGCGCTGATGCGGGTGCTGCGGCCGCGCGGCATGCTCGGCGAAGCAGTCGCGGTCGCGCGCGAGCGAACAAGCGAGCGAGCGAAGAAGAAGATCGCCGCCGCCGCGGCCGGCACCGCACAATGCCACCATGACGACGCCCGTGTCCACCTGGTCCGCGTTGCGCCACGCGCCGTTTCGCGCCCTTTGGCAGACCGGCTCGCTGTACTTCATCGCCAGCGCCATGCAGACCATGGCCGCGGCCTGGATGATGCTGCAGCTGACGGGTTCGTCCTTCCTGGCTGCGCTGGTGCAGACCGCCGTGTTCCTGCCGATGTTCCTGCTGTCGCTGCCAGCCGGCGTGCTGGCCGACATCACCGACCGGCGCCGCCTGATCCTGGGCGCGCTGACGCTGCAGGCGGCCACCGGCACGCTGCTGGCCGCACTGCTGTTCGCCGGCATCGGCGGGCCGGCAACGCTGCTGTTCTTCATCTTCGTCTCCGGCGCCTGCAACGCGATGCTGTCGCCGGCGTGGAACTCCACTGTCGCCGACTCGGTGCCGCGCGAAGACCTGCCCAACGCCATCACCGCGGTGGCCATCGCCTACAACGGCGCGCGCGCGCTGGGCCCGGCGCTGGCCGGCGCGGTGTTCACGCTGGCCGGCGGAGCCTGGAACTTCGTCGCCGCCGTGCTCGGCACGCTGATCATGCTGCAGGGCATCCGGCGCTGGCCACCGAAGCCGCACCCTCCGTCGCGCCTGCCGGCCGAGCGACTGTGGGGCGGCATGCTCGCCGGGCTGCGCTTCGCTCGCCATTCGCACACCGTGCTGGCGCAGCTGGTGCGCACCGTGGCCTACAGCGGTGCCGGCTCCGCCCTGTGGGCACTGTTGCCGGTGATCGGCCAGCGCCAACTGTCGCTGGGTGCGGCCGGTGTCGGCCTGCTGATGGGCTGCATGGGCGGCGGCGCAGTGGTTGCCGGGCTGATGATCGGGCGGCTGCGCGCGAGCGCCGGGCTCGAACGTCTGGTCGCCATCGGCTGCGCGCTCTATGCCGGCGTCATGCTGGTGGCCGCCTTCTCCACGCAGAAGGCCCTGGTCTATCCCGCCCTCGGCCTGGGCGGCGCAGCCTGGATGGCGGTGATGTCGACCTTCAACACCGCCACGCAGACCAGCGTGCCGATGTGGGTGCGCGCACGGGCACTGGCCATGCACACTTTGTGCGCGCTGGGCTCCTTTGCCATCGGCTCGGCCTTCTGGGGCGCGCTGTCCGACATCACCAGCCTGAGCTTCGCGCTCAGTGTGGCGGCCGGCTGCATGGCCGCCGGGCTGCTGCTGGCGCGGCCCTTCCCGCTTCGCATGGGCGAGGCCGAGGAGGTGACACTGGCCACGCGCTGGGACGACTACTTTGTCGCCGACGAGCCCGACCCCGAGGCCGGCCCGGTGGCAGTGGAGCTGGGCTACCGCGTGGCTGTCGAGCACAGCGAGGCCTTCCTCGACGCGCTGGCCCAGCTGCGCGCACCGCGCAGGCGCGACGGCGCCACCTTCTGGCGCGCCTACCGCGACCTGTCGGACCCGTCGCGCTATGTCGAGCGCTTCATCGTCACCTCCTGGGCCGACTACCTGCACCAGCGCGCGCGCGCGACGCTGGCCGACCAGGAACTGGAGCACCGCGTGCGCGGCTACCTGCTGCCCGGCGAGACGGTCAGCATGCAGCACTTCATGGCGGAGCGATAGCGGCCCGGTTGTGCCGCCTGCCGCCTGTCGTCTCCGGCCGTGCCGTGCCGCAACGTCCCACGGTGGTCCTGCCGTCGACCTTGCCGGACTCGCAGGGACATCGACGCAGCGATGCCAGTGCTGCCGCCGTTCGTGGTTCCACCGAACGAGTGGTGGCCGTGTCAAGCCCGCGCACCTTTGCCACCAGCAACAACGGCCCCATCGGGGCCGTTGTTGCTGGTGTTACCTGGGGTGGCTGATGGGACTCGAACCCACGACAACAGGAATCACAATCCTGGACTCTACCAACTGAGCTACAGCCACCGTAGAAGCTTGAAATTATAGTCGGCGCCGCCTCAGCGGGCCGGTGCCGACGTCGCGGCCTCGGCCGCGAGCGGCTTGATCTCGGCCTTGTAGCGGGTCTTCAGCGCGGCGTAGTAGGCCTGTATCTCGGCGCCAGCGATGGCCTGGGCGTACTGGCCCTGCAGGGTCTGCTCGTTGCCCATCGCCGGATCGCGCGGCAGCACCTGCGCGACCTTGGCCACGATGTAACCCTGCTCGCCCAGGTCCACGCCGAGCGGCGCCGGCAGCTTGCCGGCATCGGCGGCCAGCACTGCATCGATCAGGCTGCGCGGCACGCCCTGGGCACCGACGCGGCCGATGACGACCGACTCGGGCAGCGCGGTGTCGCCGGCTTTCTGCAGTTGCGCCAGCAGCGCCTGCCCTTCCTTCTTGGCCAGCTCCGCGGCCTGCTGGCCCACCAGGCGCTCGCGCACCTGGTCCTTCACTTCGGCCAGCGGCAGCGTGCGCGCCGGCTGGTGTTCGACGATGCGCGCCGACGCCAGCTGGCTCGGCGCGACCTCGACCGCATCGGTGTTGCGCTTGTTGCGCACGGCGTCGTTGCCGAACACCGCTTCCAGCAGCTTGGCCGAGGCCAGCGCTCCGGTGGCGCCCGGCGCCGGCGTGCGCTGCACGGTGGCGCTGCGCTTTTCCAGCTTGAGCTTGTCGATCGCCGGCTGCAGGCTGTCGGACTGCTCGTACACCGTGTTGGTGAATTGCTCGGCCGCCTCGGCATAGCGCTTCTGCGCCAGCTGCTTCTTGACCTCGGCCTCGATCTCGGCGCGCACCGCATCGAAGCTCTTCTTCTCGCCACCGCGCTGGCCGGTGAGCTGGATGATGTGGTAGCCGAAGTCGGATTCGACGACGTTGCTGATCTCGCCCGGCTTCATCGCGAACACGGCATCGTCGAAGGGCTTGACCATCGCGCCGCGGCCGAAGTAGTCGAGGTCGCCGCCGCGCTCGGCGCTGCCCGGGTCGTCGCTGTTCTTCTTGGCCAGCTCGGCAAACTGACCCGGCGACTTGCGCACCTGCTCGAGCAGCGCATCGGCCTTGGCCTTGGCCTTCTGCCGCTCGGCCGCGGCCATGTCCTTGTCGGCCTTGATCAGGATGTGGCTGGCGCGGCGCTCCTCGGCCGCGGTGTAGCGGCTGGCGTTCTCGGCGTAGTAGCGCTGCAGCTCGTCGTCGCTGACCGTGACGTCCTTCTGCAGCGTCTGCAGGTCGAGCACGACGTAGTCGATCCGCGCCTGCTCGGGCGCGCGGAACAATGCCTCGTTGGCCTTGTAGAAGGCTTCGATGTCGGCGTCGCGCCGGATTGACCTTGCTGCGATAGGCCTGCGCGTCGAAGCGCTGCAACTGCACCTGGCGACGCTGCAGCAGTGCGTCGAGCGAGGGGTCGACCACCGCCTTCGGCGCCACGGCCGTCCCGCCCACGCCCTGCAGCACCTGGCGCATGGCCAGGTCCTGGCGCAGGCTTTGCGCGAACATCTCGGAACTCATGCCCTGCGCGACCAGCAGGTCGCGGTTGACGCTGCCGTCGGGGTTGCGCAGCGCCGCAAACTGGGGGTCGGTGGCGAACACGCGCTGCAGCCGCTCGTCGCTGACGCCCATGTGCATGTGTTCCGCCGCGGCCAGCAGCACACGCTCGCGCACGATGCCGTCGAGCGTCTCGCGCCGCACCGCCGGGCTGTCGAGCAGCTTGACGTCGATGTTCGGCATCTGCTGGCGATAGCGTTCGATGTTGCGCTGGTGCGCGGCATCCCACTCCACCTGGGTGATGCCGCGACCGTCGACCTCGGCCACCTTGGTGTTCGATGCGTCGGTGAAGCTGGAGTAGCCCTGCACGCCGAAGAAGACGAAGGACGGAAAGATCAGCAGCACCAGGATGCCCTGGAACAGGCGGGTGTGCGAGCGGACGAAATCGAACATGGTGGGTCTTGGGCGCGCAGATATCAGGATCGGGTCGTGGTCGCCATGCTGTGCAAGCAAAGAAGGCGAACCGCGTCGGTTCGCCTTCGATCGACTTGGCCAGCGAACCGGTCCCGCCTGGCGGCACGCAGGAATGCGACGCGAGCCGCGATTCTAAGCCAGCGTGCCGCGTGCGAGACTCGGCATCCGGGGATGGTGGGTGCTGAGGGGCTCGAACCCCCGACCTACGCCTTGTAAGGGCGCCGCTCTACCAACTGAGCTAAGCACCCTGGACCGGTGCCGCAAGGACTACTTCAGCGCGTCCTTGAGCGCCTTGCCGGGTTTGAACTTCGGTACCTTGGCGGCCTTGATCTTGATGGCCGCGCCGGTGCGCGGATTGCGGCCGGTGCGCGCGGCGCGTTTGGTCACAGCAAAGGTGCCGAAGCCGACGATCGTGACACTGCCGCTCTTCTTCAGCGTGGTCTTCACGCCGCCGACGATGGCATCCAGCGCCCGCGTCGCCGCGGCCTTGGAGATGTCGGCCTGGCTGGCAATGTGTTCGATCAGATCCGACTTGTTCATTCGGTTGCCCCTCTTGCTGTGTTCTGGAGAGTCTAGGTTGGAGTTGGGTGGGGTCCGCGTCGGGTCCCGCGCCTGTGCGTGAAAGATTACAGCCCTGCGAATTCGCAGTGTCAAGGCCGCGTCCGATTCTATTCGCAAACACCCCGCGACCAAGGGGTCGCGACGCGTGCTTACACCCTTGACATGCGCAGTGTGCAGCCCTACATGCCGCCGACGATTTGAGCCAGCGCAAGTCCGACGTCGACTGTGCCGGCGTGGCCACCGATGTCGGCGGTGCGCGGCGCCTGCGGGTCCGACAGCAGTGCCTCGATGGCGCCGACGATGCAGTCGTGTGCATCGCGGTTGCCGAGGAAGTCGAGCATCAGCGCGGCCGACCAGGCACAGGCAATCGGGTTGGCGATGCCGCGCCCGGCGATATCCGGCGCCGAGCCATGCACCGGCTCGAACAGCGAGGGCCAGGCCCGCGACGGGTTGATGTTGGCCGACGGCGCGATGCCGATGGTGCCGGTGCAGGCCGGGCCCAGGTCGGACAGGATGTCGCCGAACAGGTTGCTCGCCACCACCACGTCGAAGTGCTGCGGGCGCTGCACGAAGTGCGCGGTGAGGATGTCG
This sequence comes from uncultured Pseudomonadota bacterium, assembly GCA_963818005.1. Taxonomy (GTDB): domain Bacteria; phylum Pseudomonadota; class Gammaproteobacteria; order Burkholderiales; family Burkholderiaceae_C; genus Rubrivivax. The sequence goes on along the minus strand of CAWFQP010000048.1, from coordinate 55,172 downwards.
ATGTGGAAGCGGTCGACGCTGACATCCGGATACGACCTGGCCATCGCCTCGACGCGCTCGTCCCAGTAGGGCATGGTGATCGAGATGCCGTTGCTCTTGGTGGCCGACGTCAGCTTGCGCCGCGGACGCTTCATCGCCTGCTCGAAGGCGAACTTCAGCACGCGATCGACGCCGATGCGCGACATCACCGTCTGCTGCATCACGATCTCGCGCTCGCTGCCTTCGTACATGCGCCCGCCGATGCTCGAATACTCGCCCTCGGTGTTCTCGCGCACGATCAGCATGTCGATGTCGCCGGGCTTCAGCGGCTGGCCCTGCCGGTCGACCAACGGCGAGCGGATGCCGGGCATCAGCCGCGCCGGCCGCAGGTTGACGTACTGGTCGAAGTCGCGGCGGAACTTCAGCAGCGAGCCCCACAGCGACACATGGTCGGGCACCGTCGCCGGCCAGCCGATGGCGCCGAAGAAGATCGCGTCGTGGCCGCCGATGCGCTCCTTCCAGTCGGCCGGCATCATCTCGCCGTGCCGGGCGAAGTATTCGCAGTTGGCGAAGTCGAAGTGGTCGACCTGCAGGCTGATGTCATGGCGTCGCGCCGCGGCGTCCAGGACGCGCAGGCCCTCGGGCATGACCTCCTTGCCGATGCCGTCCCCGGCAATGACGGCGATGCGATGCGTGCTCATGTCGATGTCTCCTTCTTCGCGGCATCTTGCCTGAGGGGTTCGCGCACCACCAGCCCCACGCCCAGCGCCGTCAGCGCCAGGCCGGCCAGCACCAGCGGCGTCAGCAGTTCGTCGAACAGCAGCCAGCCCAGCAACGCCGTGCAAGGCGGCACCAGGTACATCAGGCTGGTGACGCGGGTGGCCGCACCACGCTGCACCATCATGTAGAGCAGCGAACTGCCGCCCAGCGTCAGCACCCCCACCGACCAGGCCAGCGCGCCCAGCAGCGCCGGCTGCGGCTGCACTGCTTCGGTCTCCAGCAGGGCCAGCGGCAGCACCACGACGAAGGCCGCCATCAGTTGCACGGCACTGGCGCTGCGCACGTCGCAGGGCGCGACGAAGCGCTTCTGGTACAGCGTGCCGATGGTGATGGCCAACAGCGCCATCAGGCACATGCGCCAGGTTCAGTGGCGTCACCTCGCCGTGGCCGAGCTTGTTCCACACCACCAGCAGCAGCCCGGCCAGGCCGAGCCCCAAGCCCAGCCATTGAAGTGGCGCGACGCGGTGCTCCTGGCCGGCGGCGCCGCCGCCGGGCCGCCCCAAGGCGACAGCGCCCCCATGGGGGGCCGGCGCCACGGGCGCCCTGGGGGCCATCATGGCAACCCACAAGGCCGTCAGCACCGGCTGCAGGCCGACGATCAGCGCCGAGGTGCCGGCGCCGATGCCCAGCTTGACGGCGCTCCACACCCCGCCCAGATAGCCGGCATGGGTCAGCGTGCCGATGACGGCCAGATGGAACCACTGTGCCCGGCCCTTCGGCCAGGCGGCGCGCGACAGCAGCACCCAGATGACGAAGGCCAGCACCGACAGCGCGAAACGCCAGGCCAGGAAGCGCATCGGCGGTGCATGGGGCATGCCGAATCGTGCGACCACGAAGCCGGTGCTCCAGATCAGCACGAACACCACCGGCGTCAACGCCGCCAGGTCGGCCTGCCGGTCCGGTGGCGTCATCGCACCTTGGCGCGGATCTCCGGCAGGGCCTTGCGCAGGTAGTAGACCATCGACCAGATGGTCAGGAAGCTGGCGATGTAGATCAGCCCGGTGCCCCACAGCCGCGTGTCGATCACGCCGAACAGCGCGTCGTCGAAGAGCAGGAAGGGAATCGCCACCATCTGCGTCACGGTCTTGAGCTTGCCGAGCATGTTGACGGCCACGCTGCGCGACGCGCCGATCTGTGCCATCCATTCGCGCAGTGCCGAGATGGCGATCTCGCGGCCGATGATGATGAAGGCCACCAGCGCATTGACACGGTCCAGCTCCAGCAGGATCAGCAGCGCTGCGCAGACCAGGAACTTGTCCGCCACCGGGTCGAGAAAGGCGCCGAAGGACGAGGTCTGGTTCATGCGCCGCGCCAGCCAGCCGTCGAGCCAGTCGGTCAGCGCCACGACGATGAACAGCACCGTGGCCAGCCAGTTCCGCGTGGGCCCGTCCAGTGGCAGGTAGAACACGCCGACGACCAGCGGAATCGCAATGATGCGCGCCCAGGTCAGCAGTGTCGGGATCGTGAAGAACATCGAGGCATTGTGCCCCGAGACGCAGCGCGCATGACCGCACGCTGCGTCAATGAAGCGCGCGGTAGATCGCCTCGGCCAGTTCGCGCGAGATGCCGTCCACCGCCGCCAGGTCGTCGACGCCGGCATCGGCCACGCCGCGCACGCCGCCGAAGCGCTGCAGCAGCAGCGCACGCTTCTTCGGGCCGACGCCGGCAATGTCCTCCAGCCGGCTGCCGCCGGTGCGCACGCTGGCGCGGCGCGCGCGCATGCCGGTGATGGCGAAGCGGTGCGCCTCGTCGCGGATCTGCGCCACCAGCATCAGCGCCGCCGAATCGTGGCCCAGTGACACCTTCGGCCGGCCGTCTGCGAAGACCAGTTCCTCCAGCCCGACCTTGCGGCCCTCGCCCTTTTCCACGCCGACGATCAGCGACAGGTCCAGGCCCAGTTCCTCGAAGACCTCGCGCGCCACGCTGACCTGGCCGCGCCCGCCGTCGACCAGCACCAGGTCGGGCAAGCGCGCGGCACCGCTGGGCGCATCGTTCGACGCCAGCGCCTCGGCCAGCTTGGCATAGCGCCGCGTCAGCACCTGGCGCATCGCCGCATAGTCGTCGCCGCCGGTGACTGCCGTGATGTTGAAGCGCCGGTACTGGCTGTTCTGCATGCGGTGCTCTTCGTAGACCACGCACGAGGCCTGCGTCGCCTCGCCCGCCGTGTGGCTGACGTCGAAGCATTCGATGCGGAAGCGGTCCGGGTCATCGGCCAGGTCCAGTCCAGCGCCTCGGCCAGCGCGCGCGTGCGTTCGCGCTGCGAGCCTTCCTCGGCCAGCAGCCGCGCCAGCGCAATGCCGGCGCCCTTGATCGCCATGTCCAGCCAGATGCGACGCTGCTCGCGCGGCTGGTGCAGCGCGCGCACGCGCTGGCCGGCCTGCTGGGCCAGCGCCTCGATCAGCGCATCGTCGACCGCCTGGCTCAGCACCAGCAGCGGCGGCACGGCCTGGCCCAGGTAGTGCTGGGCGATGAAGGCCTCCAGCACCTGCTGTTCGGTGCTGCGCGCATCGACGGCCTCGTTGTCGTCGGCCAGCGCCATGCCGGCGGCCTCGTCCACATGCGCCGGGAAGTAGGCCCGGTCGCCCAGGTGGCGGCTGCCGCGCACCATCGCCAGGTTGACGCAGGCGCGGCCGCCGGACACGCGCACCGCCAGGATGTCGACGTCGCGGTCGCTGGCCGACAGGCTGCTCTCGTCCATCGACTGCTGGTGCAGCACGCGCGACAGCGCGCCGATGCGGTCGCGCCATTCGGCCGCCTTCTCGTAGTCCAGCGCTTCGGCGCAGGCGCGTCATCTGCTGCTGCAGTTCGTCGATCACCTGCTGCGGCTCGCCGAGCAGGAAGCGTTCGGCATTGCGCACGTCCAGCGCGTAGTCGGCCATCGACACCAGGCCGACGCACGGACCCGAGCAGCGGCGGATCTGGTACAGCAGGCAGGGCCGCGAGCGGTGGGCGAAGACCGTGTCCTCGCAGGTGCGCAGCCGGAACACCTTCTGGATCAGCTGGATCGTCTCCTTCACCGCCCAGGCGCCCGGGTAGGGGCCGAAGTAGCGGTGCTTGCGGTCGACGCTGCCGCGGTAGTAGGCCACGCGCGGGAAGCGCGCCGCCTGCGTCGTCGGTTCGGCGCCAGGTGCGCCGGTGATCTTCAGGTACGGGTAGCTCTTGTCGTCGCGGAACAGGATGTTGAACTTCGGGTTCAACGTCTTGATCAGGTTGTTCTCGAGCAGCAGCGCCTCGGCCTCGGTGCGCACCACCGTGGTTTCCAGCCGCGCGATGCGCGTCACCATGTGGCCGATGCGCGTGCCGCCATGGTCCTTGTGGAAGTAGCTGGACACGCGCTTCTTCAGGTTGCGCGCCTTGCCGACGTACAGCACTTCGTTCGCGCGCATCGAAATAGCGGTACACCCCGGGCAGGCCGGGCAGCGCCGCCGCATCGGCCAGCAGCCGCTCGCGCTGGGCGTCGGCAGGGGTCTCGGTCGCATCCATCGGCGCGGATTTTGCAGCCTTCGATAATCACCGCGATGCACTGGGACCTGTTCTGCCGCGTCATCGACAACTTCGGCGACATCGGCGTGTGCTGGCGCCTGGCCGCCGATCTGGGCGCACGCGGCCAGGCCGTGCGGCTGTGGATCGACGACCCCTCGGCGCTGGCCTGGATGGCGCCGGCCGGCGCAAGCGGCGTCGAGGTGATGCACTGGAGCGTCGACACGCCGATACCGGAACCCGCCGAAGTGGTGGTCGAGGCCTTCGGCTGCGACCCGCCGCCGGCCTTCGTCGAGCGCATGGCGCAGCGCACGCGGCCGCCGCTGTGGATCAACCTGGAATACCTCAGCGCCGAAGACTACGTGCAGCGCAACCATGGCCTGCGCTCGCCGCAGCTCAGCGGGCCGGGACAAGGCCTGGACAAGTGGTTCTTCTATCCCGGATTCGGGCCCGGCACCGGCGGGCTCATCCGCGAGCCGGGGCTGATGGCCGAACGGCAGCACTTCGTCGGCCGCGAATGGTTGCAGGCCCGCGGGCTCATGGCCCGGCCGGACGAGCGCGTGGTCAGCCTGTTCTGCTATCGCGGTGCGCCGCTCGGCGACCTGTTGCCGGCACTGGCGAGCGCGCCGACGCTGCTGCTGGTCACGCCCGGCGCCGCCACCGAGGCGTTGCAATCGGCACTGGCGCGGCGTGCCGCGCCGGCCACGCTGCGCTGCGTCGCGCTGCCGTGGCTGAACCAGCCGGACTACGACCGCCTGCTCTGGGCCTGCGAGCTGAACTTCGTGCGCGGCGAGGATTCCTTCGTGCGCGCGATATGGGCTGGCGCGCCCTTCGTCTGGCAGATCTACCCGCAGCACGACAGCGCCCATGCCGCCAAGCTCGACGCCTTTCTGGGCCTGATGCTGCAAGGCGCCGACCCCCGCCTGGACGCGGCCGTGCGCCGCCTGTGGCAGGCCTGGAACGGGCTGCAGGACGGGCCGGCGGCGCTGCCCGAGCCACCGGCCTGGCAGGCGCACGCGCTGCGCTGGCGCGAGCGGCTGCTGGCACAGGCCGACCTGGGCAGCCAACTGCTCGGGTTCGTGGCCGAAAGGCGCTAAAATTGCGGGCTTTGCGCGCCGATGACAGCCCTTGTCGAGGCTGGGCGACAAGCCTGCCGCTTCGTGCCACGGAGCCGGCCTTCGGGCGCGCCCACAGCCTTCAACGGGATCCGCTATGAAACTCGCTCAGGAAATTCGCGCCGGCAACGTCATCATGCAGGGCAAGGACCCGATGGTCGTGCTCAAGACCGAATACAGCCGCGGCGGCCGCAACTCGGCCACCGTGCGCATGAAGCTGAAGAACCTGCTCAACGCCTCGGGCACCGAGCTGGTGTTCAAGGCCGACGACAAGATGGACCAGATCGTGCTGGACAAGAAGGAGTGCACCTACTCCTACTTCGCCGACCCGATGTACGCCTTCATGGACGCCGAGTACAACCAGTTCGAGGTCGAGGCCGAGAACATGGGCGACGCGATCCAGTACCTGGAGGACGCGATGCCGGTCGAAGTGGTGTTCTACGACGGCAAGGCGATCTCGGTCGAACTGCCCACCACCGTCGTGCGCGAGATCATCTACACCGAACCGGCCGTCAAGGGCGACACCTCGGGCAAGGTGATGAAGCCGGCCAAGCTGGCCACCGGGCTGGAAGTGCTGGTGCCGCTGTTCGTCGAGACCGGCGACAAGATCGAGATCGACACGCGCACCAACGAGTACAAGAAGCGCGTCTGAACGGCGCCGGCAGGCGCGCTGCATCGGTGGAGGGCTGGCGATGATCGACCACATGACCTTCCGCGTCAGCGACATGGCGCGCAGCCGGGCTTTCTATGCCGCGGCGCTGGCGCCGCTGGGCTACGCACCCTGCTTCGAGGAGCGCTTCGACAACACTCAGGTCGTCGGCCTGGGCCAGGCCGACGACGCCGTGCCCGGCGGCACGAAGATCGACACCTGGCTGGTGCACGGGCCGTCGCCACACGGCGCCCCGGTCACCACCGGCTGCCACCTGTGTTGGGCCGCGCCCGACCGCGCCGCGGTCGATGCCTTCCATGCCGCGGCGCTGGCCGCCGGCGGCAGCGACAATGGCGCACCGGGCCTGCGGCCGCACTACCACGCCCACTACTACGGCGCTTTCGTGCTCGACCCGGACGGCAACAACATCGAAGCCGTGTGCCACGCTCCCGCGTGAGTGACATTGGGCCCGCGTCCATCGGCGACGCCTTCGACTTTCCTGGCCGCGGTACAGGCGCCGTTTCGCATGCAGCCCGGGCTGCGCCGCCTGGCAGGGGATTCGCAGCAACTGCACCCCAATGCGCGTGACAGCCGCCATCTGCTGGAAAAGCTGCAGGCGCTGGCCGCACCGGCGCCTTCGGCCCTGCAATGCGTGCCGGGTTACGACCCGCGGCCGGGGCTGCACGCGCTGGCCGCTCATGCCGCAAGCGAACATCCCACGGCCTTCGTCTGGGACGGCCATAGCGCCGGCGCGCTGGAGTTGGGCTGGTCGGTGTGCGGCGGCGACGCGCGACCGATCGGCGCTGCGCCGATGACCCAGGTCGGTGATTGCCTGGCCCAGCTTGCGCCCGCCTGGCGGCTGGCCGGGTTGTTGTCGCTGGCCTTCGCCGAGGACTTTGCGTTGATCGATGGCCGTACCGCGCAGATCCCCTGGCTGGCGGTGGCCCTGCCCTCGCACTGGGCGCCGGAACAGCAAGCTCGGCCTGCACTTTGCGCAGGTGCATGCGCCGGTCGCCGACAACGGCGTGCTGCTGACGGCAGGCGATGCGTTGGCCCGGCTGGTCAGCGCAGCCACGCGCTGGGAGCGCTTCGTCTGGACCGTGACGCCACGGCCGACGCTCAACGCCCACCCGGCGCTGCAGCCGGCCGCAGCCTGGCGCGACGCCGACGCCGACGGCGTGGCGGCACAGGCCTGGTGGCGCACCGAGCGCCAGACCTTCATCCCCGTGCCGCGAGCCGCGCTGGCGGTGTTCACCATCCTGGTCGACAACCAGCCGTTGGCGCAGGCCATCGACAGCGGCGACAAGGCGCAGCGCCTGCACGACGCCATCGCCTCGATGAGCCCGGCCGTACTGCGTTACCGCAACCTGGACGCCGTGCACAGACCCTTGCTCGACTGGCTGGCGCGCCGCGCGGCGGCCTGATGGACGCTGCCTCAAGGCGGGTGCTGCTGCAGGTCGGCTTCGGCCTGGGCCAGGCCTTCCTGCAGGCCTGGCACGACTGGCGCTCGCGACGCCGGCCGCGCCGCCCGGCTCGACTTCATTGCCCTCACGCCGGTGCCGCCCACTGCCGACGCCTTGCGCCGGGCGCACCGCGGCGGCGCGCTGCAGGCGCTGGCCGAGGAGCTGGCGGCGCAATGGCCGCCGCTCACCCGCAACCTGCATCGGCTGGGTTTCGACAACGCGCGCGTGCACCTGCTGCTCGGCGTGGGCGAGCCGCTGGCAACTGCTGCCGCAGCTGCGCTCGCTGGTTCACGGCTTGCGGATCGACGAGTTCGCGACCCAGGCCGATCCGCAGCGATCGGCGCTGCGACTGGCCAAGGGCCTGGCGCGCCTGTCCGCCCCGATGGCACGGCTGCAAGCAGTGCCTGCGCTGCAGGCGCTGCGGCCCGCCCTGGCCAGCGCCGGCTTCCAGGTGGAGCAGCCGGGCAGCGCCGAACTGCGCGCCGTGTACCGGCCGGGCTTCGAACCACGGCGGCGCGGCAGCGCATCGGCAGCCACGGGCGAGCGCCACGCGCTGATCGTCGGCGCCGGCCTGGCCGGCTGCGCCACCGCCTGGGCGCTGGCCGAACAGGGCTGGCGCAGCATCGTCATCGACCGTGCCGATGCACCGGCCACTCAGGGCTCGGGCAACCCGGCCGGTCTGTTCCACGGCATCGTCAACCCGCAGGACGGGGCGCATGCGCGCTTCAACCGCGCCGCCGCGCTGCTGGCGCAGCGCACGGTGCAGCGGCGCCATTGACAGCGGCACGGTGCGCGGCAGCACCATGGGCCTGCTGCGGCTGGACACGCGCGGTCTGGACGTTCAGGCGCTGCGCGCCGAGCTTGCAGCCCTGCAACTGCCCGGCGACTACGTGCAGGCGCTGGATTGCGCCGAGGCCGGCGCGCGCTGCGGCCTGCCGCTGCAGCACCCGGCCTGGTTCTACCCCGGCGGCGGCTGGGTTCAGCCGGCAGCACTGGCGGCGTGGTTCCTGCAGCAGGCAGGCCCGATGGCAGCCTTCCGCGGCGGCCTGCAGGTGCAGGCGCTGCGCGCCGAAGGCAGCCGTTGGCAACTGCTCGACGCCACCGGCCAGGTCATTGACGAAGCCGGCAGCGTCGTGCTGGCCAATGCCGCCGATGCGCTGCGGCTGCTGCAGGCGACCCATTGGCCCGTGCAATCGGTGCGCGGCCAGATCAGCCTGTACCGTGCCGCATCGCCGGACGCGGCAATGACTCTGCCCCAGCTGCCCTTGGCCGGTGCCGGCTACCTGCTGCCCGACATCGACGGCCTGGCCGTGTTCGGTGCCAGCGCGCAGCCGGGCGATGCCGACGCTGAGCTGCGCGATGCGGACCATGCCTTCAACCTGCAACGGCTGGCGCAGTTGAGCCCGGCATCGCTGCCGGCATCGGGCCTGCGCAGCGCCTGCCTGCAGGGCCGCGTCGGCTGGCGCTGCATGGCCGACGACCGGCTGCCGCTGGTGGGCGCGGTGCCCGACGCAGCGGCGTTCTCGCGACGGCCGGGCGAGCGTCTGGACGAAGTCCCGCGCCGGCCGGGCCTGTACGTCTTCAGCGCCCTGGGTTCGCGCGGCATCAGCTGGGCCGCCCTGGGCGCCCAGGTACTGGCGGCACAGATCAGTGGCGCTGCGGTGCCGCTGGAGTCGTCGTTGGTGGATGCACTGGACCCCGCGCGCTTCGCGCTGCGGGTCGCGCGCCGCGCACTGCCGCGCGGCTGAACTGGTGTCGCCTCAGGGGCCCGCCGGCGCGCCTGCGGCGCCGGCTTCGCTTGCACCGTCGGCCGCCTCGCCCGCGTCCTGACCCGCATCGTCGGCGCTGCCGGAGCCGGTCTTGCGCTCGGCCTTTTCCTTCAGCTTTTCTTCCTTCTTCTTCTTCTTGGCCAGCTCGCGCTGGCGTTTTTCGAACGAATAGTTGGGTTTGGCCACGGGCCATCCTTCCGTTGATTTGCGACCGGGGTGAACAACACCCCGAAGGTTACGCGCTTTTTGCCGCGTTCCCGCCTTGGAACTGCAGCGTCTGCACGCCCTGCGCGGTGCCCAGCAGGCACACGCTGGCCTTGTGGCGGGCAAAGATGCCCACCGTCACCACGCCAGGCCACTGGTTGATCTCGCATTCCAGCGCCAGCGGATCGGTGATCGACAGACCGTGCGCGTCGAGTATGTGACCGCCGTTGTCGGTGACGAAGCCCTCGCGCGGCCGGACCGTCGCACCCAACTCGGCCAGGCGGCGCGCCACCTGCGCCGCGGCCATCGGGATCACCTCCACCGGCAACGGGTAGGCGCCGAGCCTCTTCACGCGCTTGGTTTCATCGGCAATGCAGACGAAGCGCTCGGCCAGGTCGGCGACGATCTTCTCGCGCGTCAGCGCGCCGCCGCCGCCCTTGATCATGTGGCCGTGGCCGTCGATCTCGTCGGCGCCGTCGACGTACACCGGGATGCGTTCGACGCGGTTGCTGTCCAGCACCTCGATGCCCAGCGCGCGCAGGCGGCGGCTGCTTTCCTCGCTGCTGGACACCGCACCGGCGATGCGCTGCTCGAGCGTGCCCAGCGCCTGGATGAAATGGTTCACGGTCGAGCCGGTGCCCACGCCCACCACCGTGCCCGGTTGCACGTAGGCCAGCGCGGCCTGCCCGACCAGGGCCTTGAGTTGATCTTGTGTCATCAAACGATTATGGCCACGGCACGGCCGCTGCAGCCGCCTTCACATCGCTGAGGCGATATGCCAGCCGCGAGACGCGCCTGGCGCTCGGCCCGTCCAACAGCGCGCAGGCGCTGTTGGAGCCGCGGGATTCGCAGCCTGCGCCGCAGCGCAGTGCGTGCGTTGTCGGTGGGCGAGAATGCCGGCCCATGCCGTTGATCCCCTATGCCCTGACCCGCCCCTTCCTTTTCGGCCTGGACGCCGAAGCCGCCCACGACCTGACGCTTGCTGCCCTGGCGCGGCTGCAGAACACGCCGGCGCAATGCCTTTGGCAGGGCCAGCGGATCGACGACCCGGTGCAACTGGCCGGGCTGAAGTTCCCGAACCGCGTCGGCCTGGCCGCCGGGCTGGACAAGAACGGCCGCTGCATCGACGGCCTGGGCGCGATGGGCTTCGGCTTCATCGAGGTGGGCACGGTCACGCCACAGGCGCAGAGCGGCAACCCCAAGCCGCGCATCTTCCGCCTGCCGCAGGCGCAGGCGCTGATCAACCGGCTGGGCTTCAACAACGAAGGGCTGCAGGCCTTCATCGCCAACGTGCAGCGCGCAAGAGCTTTCGCAAGGCCGGTGGCGTGCTCGGCCTGAACATCGGCAAGAACGCAGCCACGCCGATCGAGCGCGCCGCCGACGACTACCTGCTCGGTCTGGACGCGGTGTACCCCTATGCCGACTACGTGACGGTCAACATCTCCAGCCCCAACACCAAGAACCTGCGCGAGCTGCAGGGCGACGCCGCGCTGGACGCGCTGCTCGGCGCGCTGCAGCAGCGGCGGCTGCAGCTGCAGACGATCCACAAGCGCAAGGTACCGATGTTCCTGAAGATCGCGCCCGACCTGGACGAGGCGCAGGTCGGCGTCATCGCCGACACGCTCGAAGCGCCACCGCATCGACGGCGTCATCGCCACCAACACCACGCTGGACCGCGCACCCGTGCAGGGCCTGCCGCATGCAGACGAAGCCGGCGGGCTGTCTGGTGCACCGCTGCTGCAGGCCAGCAACCGCGTCATCGCACCAGCTGCGTGCGGCGCTGGGCAAGCGCTACCCGATCATCGGCGTCGGTGGCGTGATGAGCGCCCGCGACGCGCAATCGAAGATCGAGGCCGGCGCCAACCTGGTGCAGATCTACACCGGGCTGATCTACAAGGGCCCGCGCGCTGGTCAGCGAGGTCGCCGCCGCGCTGCGAGCACGCACGCCCCGGATGAAGGCCGCGGTGCGTTCGACTATGCTTGGGACTCAACTCAGGAGGCATCGATGAGTGATATGCCGGACTTTTCCAACGTGAACAGTGGATCGAGCTCGACTGCAGAAAAGATCTACGAGGTCAAGTCGGGCGACAGCCTGTCGAAGATCGCGAAGAACGAGTACGGCGACGCCAGCAAGTGGCGGCAGATCTTCGAGGCCAACCAGGACATCCTGAAGGATCCGAACAAGATCTTCCCCGGCCAGAAACTGAAGATCCCGCCGTTGAGCTGACGCCGCCAGGTGTCCGATCGATGCCGCGCGCGCGGGCCATCGCGCTGCGCCGTGGGCCCTGCCCTTCCTGCACCACCCGACTTCGAGGAGAACCCAGCATGCAATCGAGCATCCGTCACCTGGCCCTGGTGGCCGCCGCCAGCATCGTCCTGGCCGCCTGCGGCAAGAACGAGCCGCCGCCGCCGCCGCCGCCGCCGCCGGCACCCGCACCGGTACCCGCACCGCCGCCACCGCCGCCGCCACCCGCAGGCGTGACGCTGTCGAGCGTGAGCCTGGGCAAGGCCGTCGGTGCCGACAAGAAGGTCAGTGCCGCGACCGAGGTCTTCGCCAAGGGCGACACGATCCACGCGTCGATCGACACCACCGGTGCCGGCATCGGCCACCGTCATGGCGAAGTGGAGCTTCTCCAAGGACGGCAAGACGGTGCCGGTGAAGGAAGAGTCGGCCACCCTCAACGCCACCGGCCCGGCCACCACCGAGTTCCACATCAGCAAGCCCGACGGCTGGCCGGCTGGCGACTACCAGGTCGAGATCCTGGTGGACGGCAAGTCAGCCGCGACCAAGTCGTTCAAGGTGCAATAAGGTCCGACGGGCGGCCCCGGCCGACGCCGTGGCCGCCCTCGATGGCCACGCGCGCCGCGCCGGGCCGCGCCCGGCATGCACTGGGCTGACCGCCAGGCGGGCACCCCGCGGAGCGCCAGGGGCAGAGGCCGGCAGCCCGCGGCGTCAACCCATCCGTGGATTGCAGCGCGAGGGTCGGGCCGCGTCGAACGCTGCCACGCCGCGCCGACCTTCCGCGGGCACCCCTTGCTGGCTTCGCCGCCGGTCAGTCGCCTGCGACCGCGTCCGCCCGCGTAGCGCTGCAGTGCATGCTTGCCGCGCTGCCCATCACCACGCCGCCAGCCGACGACGATGAGCTCCACCCACCCTGATCCTCGACCACGTGCTCGACCACGAGGCGCGCCAGCCCGACCGCATCTACCTGACCCAGCCGCTCGGCCAGGGCCGCGTGGTCGACTACACCTGGGCCCAGGTGCTGGACCAGTCGCGGCGCATGGCCGCGCACCTGCAGAGCCGCGGCTTCGCCGCGCGGCGCGCGCATCGCCATCCTGTCGAAGAACTGCGCCCACTTCATCATGGCCGAGCTGGCCATCTGGATGGCCGGCTACACCACGGTGGCGATCTTCCCGACCGAGACCGCCGAGACCGTGCGCTACGTGCTCGAGCACAGCGAGGCCAGCCTGCTGTTCGTCGGCAAGCTCGACACCTGGGAGCAGCAGCAGCCCGGCGTGCCGGCCGGCCTGCCGTGCATCGCCTTCCCGCTGGCGCCGCCGCACCGACTTCGACGACCTGGGACGCGATCATCGCGCGCACCGCGCCGCTGGCCGGCCGGCCGCGGCGCGCCGCCGACGACCTGGCGATGCTCATCTACACCTCGGGCTCCACCGGCCAGCCCAAGGGCGTGATGATCAGCTTCGGCGCCATCACGCGCGCCGCCGAGGGCATCGTCGCCGACCTGCGCGCGCGCCTGGGCCAACGGCGACGACAGCCGCATGCTGTCGTACCTGCCGCTGGCGCACAGCTTCGAGCGCTCGTGGGTCGAGGCCGCGTCGCTGGTCGACGGCGACACGCACGTGTTCTTCGCCGAATCGCTGGACACCTTCCTGCAGGACCTGCAGCGCGCGCGGCCGACGCTGTTCATCTCGGTGCCGCGGCTGTGGCTGAAGTTCCAGCAGGGCGTGTTCGCGAAGATGCCGCCGGCAAGCTCGACCGGCTGCTGCGCATCCCGATCCTCGGCCGCATCGTCGCGCAAGAAGGTGCTGAAGGGCCTCGGGCTGGACCGGTGCGTGCAGGCCGGCAGCGGCTCGGCGCCGATCCCGGCCGAGCTGATCCGCTGGTACCGCCGGCTCGGGCCTGAAGCTGTTCGAGGGCTACGGCATGACCGAGGACAACTCCTACTCGCACAGCTCGAACGAGCAGTTCGGCGAGCCGGGCTATGTCGGCGTGCCGATGCCCGGCGTGCAGGTGCGCATCAGCCCCGAGGGCGAGATCCTGATCAAGTCGCCCGGGCAGTTCAGCGGCTACTACAAGCAGCCCGAGCTGACCGCCGAGTCCTTCACCGAGGACGGCTTCTTCCGCACCGGCGACCTCGGCGAGCGCCGCGCCGACGGCCTGCTGAAGATCACCGGCCGCGCCAAGGAGCTGTTCAAGACCGCCAAGGGCAAGTACGTGGCGCCGGCGCCGATCGAGAACCGGCTCAACGCGCACCCGATGATCGAGCTGTCGATGGTCTCGGGCGTCGGCCAGCCGGCCGCCTACGCGATGGTGGTGCTGGCCGAGGACCTGCGCCCGCGCCGGGCGACCCCGCCGTGCGCGCCGCGTGCAGCGCGAACTGGGCGCGCTGCTGCAGCAGGTGAACGCGCGCGCTGGCCGACTACGAGCAGCTGCGCATGATCGTCGTCGCGCGCGAGCCCTGGTCGCATCGAGAACGGCTGCCTGACGCCGACGATGAAGATCAAGCGCAGCCGCATCGAGGCGGCGGTCGGCGCCGCAGGTCGAGGCCTGGTACGCCAGCCGGCGCCAAGGTGCTGTGGGCCTGAGCGGGCCAGACCTCAGCCGGCGCCGCCACGGCGGCGACCGCATCGCCGAGGTGCTGCAGGCGCACGGCGTGCCCTGCACTCTTCACGCTGTGCGGCGGCCACATCTCGCCGATCCTGAGCGCGGCCAAGGCGCGCGGCATCCGCGTCGTCGACGTGCGCGACGAGGCCACCGCGGTGTTCGCCGCCGACGCCACGGCGCGGCTGACGGGCCGGCCCGGCGTGGCCGCGGTCACCGCCGGCCCCGGCATCACCAACACCATCACCGCGCTGAAGAACGCGCAGCTGGCGCAGTCGCCGGTGGTGCTGATCGGCGGCGCCGCGCCCACCGCGCTGCAGGGCCGCGGCGCGCTGCAGGACATCGACCAGCGCCCGCTGGTCGAGCCGCACGTCAAGCGCTTCTTCAAGCTGCGGCGCGTGCGCGACCTCGGCCCGGCGGTGGCCGAGGCCTTCGCGCTGGCGCAGTCGGGCGTGCCCGGCCCGGTGTTCGTCGAATGCCCGGTCGACCTGCTCTACGACGAAGCCTCGATCCGCCAGTGGTACGCCGACGCCGCCGGCAAGGGCACGCAGCCTGCGCCGACCGCGCGCTGCGCTGGTACCTGAACCGCCATGCGCAGCGCATGTTCGCCGGCAGCCAGGGCGGCGCCGTGGCCGCGCTGCAGACCGGTGGACGCGCCGCGCGCCGCCGACGGCGCTGCAGGCCGGCCTGGCCGCGCTGCAGCAGAGCGAACGGCCGCTGATCGTGATCGGCAGCCAGGCGGTGGTGCGCGCCGCCGAGGCCGACGCGCTGGCCGCGGCGGTGCAGCGCTTGGGCATCCCGGTCTACCTGTCGGGCATGGCGCGCGGCCTGCTGGGCCGCGACCACCCGCTGCAGATGCGCCACCAGCGCCGCGACGCGCTGCGCGAGGCCGACTGCGTGCTGCTGGCCGGCGTGCCCTGCGACTTCCGGCTCGACTACGGCAAGCACGTGCGGCGCAGCGCCACGCTGATCGCCGCCAACCGCAGCGCCAAGGACGCGCGGCTCAACCGCCGGCCCGACGTCGCCGCCATCGGCGACGCCGGCGCTGTTCCTCCAGGCGCTGGCGCAGGCCCTGCCCGACGCCGGGCGAGCCGCTGGGCCGGCTGGTGCGACAGCGCTGCGCGCGCGCGACGCCGAGCGCGAGGCCGAGATCGACGCCCAGGCCGCGCTGAGCGGCGAGTACGTCAACCCGCTGGCCTTCTTCCGCGCACTGGAGGCCGAGGCCGGCGACGACGCCATCTTCGTCGCCGACGGCGGCGACTTCGTCGCCACCGCCAGCTACGTGCTGCACCCGCGCGGCCCGCTCACCTGGCTCGACCCGGGCGCCTTCGGCACGCTGGGCGTCGGCGCCGGCTTCGCGCTCGGCGCGGCGCTGGCGCGGCCCGGAGCGCCGAGGTCTGGATCGTCTTCGGCGACGGCGCCTGCGGCTGGGGCCTGGCCGAGTTCGACACCTTCGTGCGCCACGGCATCCCGGTCATCGCCGTGGTCGGCAACGACGCCGGCTGGACGCAGATCGCGCGCGAGCAGGTGAAGATGCTGCACGACGACGTGGCCACCGTGCTGGCGCGCACCGCCTACCACGAGGTCGCGGCCGGCTTCGGCGCCGAGGGGCTGCTGGTGCAGCATTCGGACCGAGGTGCGCCCGGCGCTGCAGCGTGCGCGCGAGCTGGCGCGCCAGGGCAAGGCGGTGCTGGTCAACGTCTGGCTCGACAAGACCGAGTTCCGCGAGGGGTCGTTGTCGATGTAGGCCTGCCATGGCACATCCGCTCGCCGCGATCGATGGCCATGAAGCGGTGATTGGCTGGGGCAGACGCGGCTTCACGAGCCGGCCGGCACCTGCTGCAAGACTCGAGACCACCGACCCCAAGCTCGCAGGACATGCATCGCTCGTCCGGCAGGACAGGTTGGCGTCCTGCTTCGCGAGATGCAGATCACCGGGCCCGTGGGGCGCATCGTCGACGACACCCACGGCAGCCGCGCGCAGCCGGGTTCAGTCATGCACAGCGCAGCAACACGTTCTGAATCCACAGCGCAGATTGCCCGTGCGCCTGTCCATGGCGTGCAGGCTCATAGCGCAATCCGATGGCCACGCGCCCTGTCCACCACACCGTGCGTCCCGTGTCCGACAGCAAGACCGGCCCCGTATGTCCCGTCGGGATATCGATGCCGCGCTCGCCGCATTTGAGCGAGCTGCTGGCATGTCGCACGAACATGTCGTTGGCTGCTGCAGTGATCGTCATGGTGATTGCTCCGTTGCTGATGCAGCAATGCTCGCGCGATACGCCGCCCGTGCCAGCGCCCGGCTCGAGGGGTGAGACGACACGTTCGTGTGAAAAAATGCCGGCTTGAAACCGCCCAAAGGTTACGAGCAACGACGCGTTGGCCGCGGCCCCACGTGTGCGCTGCGTGCGGCCGAGGAGCGCTGCGGCGCGAACCGATGGACCCATCGCGAAACCGAGCCTGTGCGAACGCATGGGTGGCGCGGCCCCCTGTGGACTCGAGGCTGCGCGCCAGCCATGACGGCGCCTGACCGCACACCGCTGCGTTACCGCACCGAGGCGGCAGCAGGCCGGCCGCGGCCAGCGCCGACATGGCCACTGCCGCCAGGAGGCAGCGCGCGCACGGCCCGGCCGCGGCACCAGCGCGTGCACGACTGCGCTCGATGGCAGAGCATGGCGGCGTGGGCCGCCAGTGTCGTCGAGCCGGTCTCGAGGAAATGTGGCTTTGCCACTTTCCTTGACCCCCGCGGGGGTCCCGGCCGGTCTTGGGGCGCTCAGCGGCGCACCGCCTGCAGCGCCAGCAATCCGCCAATGAGCAACGGCTGGTGCAGCATGTAGAAGCTCAGCGGCCAGCGTCCCAGCAGCGCCAGCGGCTGCGCCGACGCGGGCAGCGCCCCGCCCAGCCAAGCGGGCCGGGCACTCAGCACCCACTGCCCGGCAGCCAGGCCGAACAGCAGCAGGCCCAGCCAGGGAAGCACAGGCACGAAGTCCTCGGTCACCGGCTTGTGCGTGACCAGGCCGACCCAACCGGTCCAGCGCGAATCGAAGAACGGGTGCTGCACGAAAGCCGGCAAGGCGAGGCACAGCGCGGCCAGCGGCCACAGCCAGCCGCGCAGCGGTGCCGCCATCCGGCCCAGCACCAGCATCACCGCAATGCCGTGCAGCACGCCGAAGCTGATCCAACTCCTGGGGAACATGAATGCCGAGCCGACGCTGACCAGCAGCGCGCAGCCGGCCACCTGCGCCCAGCGCCGCCAGAAGCGCGGCCAGCCCTGGCCGGCGTGCAGCGCCACGGCCAGTGACAGCCCGGCAACGAACAGGAACAGGCTGACGATGCAGCTGCGCTGCACGGTCCACAGCGGGTCGGTGTAGAAGTTCTGCTTCGGGCTGATCCAGCCGAAGTGATTCAGGTCGAAGGCCAGGTGGAACAGCGCCATCCAGACGATGGCCGCGCCGCGCAGTGCGTCCAGCCGGCCGTAGCGTTCAGGCCTTGGCACGCCCTAGCCTAACATCCCGGCCATGACGATCAGCCACCCCCCGGCGCGGCGCAGCGCCGCCGAACAGAAGAAGTTCCACGATGCGATGCGCGAGCTCTGGGAGCAACGCATCAGCTTCAACCAGCTGCTGGGCCTGAAGGTGCAGTCGCTGGATCCGGCCGACGTGCGCATCCGGCTGGACATGCGGCCCGAGCTGGTGGGCCACTATGCCTACGGCCGGCTGCACGGCGGCGTGATCAGCGCCTCGCTCGACGCGCTGGGCGGCATGGCGCTGATGGTGGCGCTGGGCGAAAAGCACTGCGACGAGAGTGCCGACCAGGTGATGCACCGCTTCGGCCGCATGGGCACCATCGACCTGCGCGTGGACTTCCTGCACCAGGGCATCGGCCACCACTTCGTCGGCCATGCCGAAGTGACGCGCCTGGGCGGGCGCATCGGCTCGACGCAGATGCGTTTGCGCAACGACCAAGGCGCGTTGATCGCCACGGCGGCCGCGTCCTTCGTGGTGTCCTGAGCCGCCGGCCGTTCGGCCGATTGAGCCCGCGCAATGCCTGCCGGCCCGCGCAGGCCGAAGATGCCGATAGGAAGGGTCGACCATGAGCCGCAAGCGCATTCTCGTGATCCAGGGCCATCCCGATTCGAAGGGGGGACACCTTTGCCATGCGCTGGCTCAGGCCTATGCAGACGGAGCGGCCGAAGGCGAGCACGATGTCCGGCGCATCGATGTGGCGCAGCTCGATTTCCCGATGCTGCGCAGTGCCGCAGAGTGGCAACAGGGCACGCTGCCCGCCAGCTTGCTGCCGGCACAGCAGGGCATCGAATGGGCGCAGCATTTGGTGGTGTTCTTCCCGCTGTGGTTGGGCGACATGCCGGCGCTGCTGAAGGGCTTCCTGGAGCAGGTGTCGCGCCCAGGCTTCGCCTTCCACGACGACGGCAACGGCGGCTTCGGCAAGAAGGGCCTGTCGGGCCGCTCGGCCCGCCTGGTCGTGACCATGGGTATGCCGGCGCTGGTGTACCGCTACTTCTTCCGCGCCCACAGCGTGAAGTCGCTTGAGCGCAACGTGCTGGGTTTCGTCGGCATCGCGCCGGTGCACGAGACGCTGATCGGCATGGTCGACCAGCTCGATGCGCCGGCCGTGCAGAAGTGGCTCGCCAAGCTGCGCGCGATGGGCCGCAAGGCCGAGTGATCAAGATCGGGCCGCGGATCCGCCGCCATGACCTGCGCGGTCATGGCGACACAGCATCGGCTGCGCTATCGTGCCGCGATGCAGAATCTTCAACCGGTCGGCACGCAGTTGCGTGAATGGCGCCAAAGGCGGCGCCTGAGCCAGCTCGACCTTGCCGGGCATGCAGAGGTGTCGACGCGACACCTGAGCTACCTGGAGACCGGGCGCTCGCTGCCCAGCCGCGAGATGGTGCTGCGCCTGGCCGACCGGCTGCAGGTGCCGCTGCGCGAACGCAACCGGCTGCTGACTGCGGCGGGTTACGCTCCGCTCTACGCCGAACACAAGCTCGACGACCCGGCGCTGCAGGCCGCCAAGCAAGCCGTGGAGCTGGTGCTCAGGGCGCACGAGCCCTGCCCCGCGCTGGCGGTGGACCGCCACTGGAACCTGGTGTCGCACAACCGCATGCTGCCGCTGCTGCTGGCGGAGCTGCCACCGGAGTTGCTGGCGCCGCCGCTGAACGTGCTGCGGCTGAGCCTGCACCCACAGGGACTGGCACCGCGCATCGTGAACCTGGCGTCATGGCGTGCGCACCTGTTGCATCGGCTGCAGCAGCAGGTGCAAGCCAGTGCCGACCCGACGCTCGCGGCGCTGGCGGACGAACTGCGCGAGTACCCGGCACCGCCGCTCGAAGGCGGGCAAGCTGCGCCTGCCGAAGCCAGCGTGTACCTGCCCTTGCAGTTGCGCTCGAGCGCCGGCGTGCTGAACTTCATCAGCACCGTTACCGTGTTCGGCACGCCCACCGACATCACGCTGTCGGAGCTGGCGATGGAGACCTTCTTTCCCGCCGATGCCGCCACGATGCAGGCACTGCGCCAGCTGGCAGACGCGCTGCGGTAGCATGCGCGCCGCACGCGGCCGGCCTCGGCCGCGGCTGTATCCTGGAGTCGCAAATGCAGGTGCTGTGCCTCGACATGGAAGGCGTGCTGGTCCCCGAGATCTGGATCGAGTTTTCCAAGCGCACCGGCATCGCCGAGTTCTCGCGCACCACGCGTGACGAACCCGACTACGACAAGCTGATGCGCTACCGCATCGACCTGCTCGACAAACACGGCCTGAAGCTGCCGGACATCCAGCAGGTGATCGACGGCATGGGCCCGCTGCCCGGTGCGCGCGAGTTCCTGGACGCGATGCGCGAGCGCTTCCAGGTGATCATCCTGTCGGACACCTTCTACGAATTCGCCGACCCGCTGATGCGCCAGCTGGGCCGGCCCACGCTGTTCTGCCACCGCCTGCGGGTCGATGCCGACGGCAAGGTGCGCGACTACCAGCTGCGCCAGCCCGACCAGAAGCGCGCCGCGGTCAATGCGCTGAAGAGCCTGAACTACCGCGTGATGGCGGCCGGTGACTCGTACAACGACACCGGCATGCTGCTGGCGGCCGACGCCGGCTTCTTCATCCACGCGCCGCCGGCCATTGCGGCGCAGTTTCCGCAGTTTCCGGTGACCCACAGCTATGCCGAGCTGAGCGCGGCGATCGAGGCCTCGTCCGCCGCCTGAGGCGCCGGCATGGTGCCTGCGCAGCCGTCCCGACTCCGACAGTGGATCGGCTGGCTGCCGCTGCTGGCGTTGTGCACCTTCGCCCTGGTCGGCTACCGGCTCTGGACCGACAAGCTGAGACAGTCGCCGGTGGACCCGGTGCATGCGCGCTTTCTCGACTTCATGGCCGAGCGCTCACCCAAGGCGCGCGACTATCGGCTCGGTTATGAAGCGAAGTTCGGGCGCGACAACGTGGCGTCCGAACATTTCGAGCAGGTCTGCGCGGCCATGTACCGCCTGGCCGTCGAAGACCGGGTCGACCCGGCCGCGCACTCCACCCTGATGGCCAACGGCTGCAGGGCCTTCGGCCGCAAGCACCCGGGCACGGCGCTGCCGGCGCTGAACCCGTCAGGCGAACGCGCGCCTGGCGTTGTGGAACATGCGCATCCACGGGCTGTGCACCGCGGCGTCGCCACCGTTCCAGCTCATCTGCAGGTTGCGGAAGACACGCTCCGGGTGCGGCATCAGCACGGTGAAGCGGCCGTCGGCCGTGGTCACCGCCGTCAGGCCGTCGGGGCTGCCGTTGGGGTTGGCCGGGTAGGCCTCGGTGGGCTGGCCGGCACTGTCGACGAAGCGCATCGCCCGCTGCACCGCCGCCGCGTCGCCGCGCTGCGAGAAATCGGCAAAACCCTCGCCATGCGCCACCGCGATGGGCAGGCGGCTGCCGGCCATGCCGGTGAAGAACAGGCTCGGACTGGCCAGCACCTCGACCTGTGACAAGCGCGCCTCGAACTGCTCGCTGCGGTTGCGCGTGAACTTCGGCCAGGCCGATGCCCCCGGGATGATCGGCGACAGCGCGGCCATCATCTGGCAGCCGTTGCACACGCCCAGCGCCAGCGTGTCGGCGCGGTTGAAGAAGGCGGCGAACTGTTCCGCCAGCACCGGGTTGAAGAGGATCGAGCGCGCCCAGCCCTCGCCGGCACCGAGCGTGTCGCCGTAGCTGAAGCCGCCGCAGGCGACGAAGGCCTGGAACATGTCCAGCCGCGAACGGCCGGACTGCAGGTCGCTCATGTGCAGGTCGAAGGTGTCGAAGCCGGCCTGCGCCATCGCATAGCTCATCTCCAGGTGGCTGTTGACGCCCTGCTCGCGCAGGATCGCCACCTTCGGCCGCGACTTCAGCACACCGGCGCCTCGGCCGGATCGAAGCTCAGCTGCAGGTGCAGCCCGGTGTCGCCGTCGGCGCCGGCTGCCGCATGTTCGGCGTCGGCACAGTCGGGGTGGTCGCGCAGCCGCGCGATGCGCCAGGACACCTCGTCCCAGGCCTGCTGCAGATCGCGCAGCGGCGCGCTGAACACCGCCTTGGCATCGCGCCAGACTTCGATCACGCGTTTGTCGTTGGTCTTGCCGATGGCGTGGCTGCAGCGCCCCAGGCCATGCCTGCGCAGCGTGGCCAGCACCGCATCGCGCGTCGCGCGCGGCACCTGCAGCAGCACGCCCAGCTCCTCGTTGAACAGCGCCTTCAGCGTCAGCTCGCTGCGGCGTTCGCCGATCTGCGTGGCCCAGTTCTTCGAGTCGCCGTATTCGGCGCGGCTGTCGCCGATGCCGTCGCTTTCGGTGACCAGCAGGTCGACGTTCAGGCTCAGGCCCAGCTGGCCGGCGAAGGCCATCTCGCAGGCCGCCGCCCACAGGCCGCCGTCGCTGCGGTCGTGGTAGGCCAGCAGCTGTCCGGCAGCGCGCAGTTCGTTGACCGCCGCGACCAGCGACTTCAGCAGACTGCGCATCGTCCAGGTCCGGCACGTGATCGCCGAAGCGCCCCAGCACCTGCGCCAGCATCGAGCCGCCCATGCGCATGCGCCCGTGGCCCAGGTCGACCAGGATCAGCGCGCTGTCCACCGGCTGCAGCTGCGGCGTGAGCGTGCCCCGCACGTCGTCCAGCGTGGCGAAGGCGGTGACGATCAGCGACACCGGCGCGGTCACCTGCTGGCCGTCCCAGCGTGTGCGCATCGACAACGAATCCTTGCCCACCGGCACGCCGATGCCCAGGGCCGGGCACAGCTCCATGGCCACGGCCTGCACCGTGTCGTAGAGCGCGGCATCCTCGCCGGGCTCGCCGCAGGCCGCCATCCAGTTGCAGCTGAGCTTGATGCGGCTCAGGTCGATCGGCGCGGCCAGCAGGTTGGTGAGGGCTTCGCCCACCGCCATGCGGCCCGAGGCCGGCGCATTGACGCTGGCCAGCGGCGTGCGCTCGCCCATCGCCATGGCTTCGCCGCGGAAACCGGCAAAGTCGGCCAGCGTCACCGCGCAGTCGGCCACCGGCACCTGCCACGGGCCGACCATCGGGTCGCGGTGGCTCAGGCCGCCGACCGTGCGGTCGCCGATGGTGATGAGGAAGCGCTTGCGACGCCACGGTGGGATGGCGCAGCACGTCGAAGGCCACCTGCTCCAGCTTCACGCCGGTCAGGTCCAGCGGGGGTTCGCGGCGTTCGATGCGCGCCACGTCGCGTTGCATCTTCGGCGCCTTGCCCAGCAGCACCTCCATCGGCATGTCGATGAAACGCTCGCCGCCGGGGCCGTCTTCCAGCACCAGCTCGCGCGGCTCGCTGACCACGCCCACCACCGCGAAGGGACAGCGCTCGCGCTCGCGCCATGGCCTCGAACAGCGGCAGGCTCGCGGGGGCGATCGCCAGCACGTAGCGTTCCTGGCTTTCGTTGCACCACACCTCCTTCGGCGCCAGGCCGCTTTCTTCCAGCGGCACCTTGCGCAGGTCGAAGGTGGCGCCCTTGCCGGCGCCGTCCACCAGCTCGGGCAAGGCATTGCTGATGCCGCCGGCACCGACATCGTGGATCGCCAGGATCGGATTGGTCTCGCCCAGCGCCCAGCAGTGGTTGATGACCTCCTGCGCGCGGCGCTGCATCTCCGGGTTGCCGCGCTGCACCGAGTCGAAATCCAGCGCCGCGGTGTTGCTGCCTGCGGCCATCGAGCTGGCGGCACCGCCACCCATGCCGATGCGCATGCCCGGGCCGCCCAGCTGGATCAGCAGCGTGCCGGCACCGAAGGGCAGCTTGTGCGTCTGCTCGGCACTGATCGTGCCCAGCCCGCCGGCGATCATGATCGGCTTGTGGTAACCCCGGCGCAGCCCGGCCACGTCCATCTCGAAGACGCGGAAGTAGCCGCCCAGGTTGGGCCGGCCGAACTCGTTGTTGAAGGCCGCGCCGCCCAGCGGGCCTTCGATCATGATCTGCAGCGCGCTGGCGATGTGCGCCGGCTTGCCCACCGGCGCCCGTTCCCAGGGCTCGTCGGCGTCGGGCAGGTGCAGGTTCGACACCGAAAAGCCGGTCAACCCCGCCTTGGGCCGCGCACCGCGGCCGGTGGCGCCTTCGTCGCGGATCTCGCCGCCGGCGCCGGTGGATGCCCCCGGGAAGGGCGAGATCGCCGTCGGGTGGTTGTGCGTCTCCACCTTCATCAGCACGTGCGCGAGCTCGTCGCGCGGCCCGTACAGCGGCGCGTTGGTGTAACCCTGCGGCAGCCAGCGCTGCACCGTGCCGCCTTCCATCACCGCGGCGTTGTCGTGGTAGGCCACCACCGTGTGCTGCGGCGACTGGGCCTCGGTGTGGCGGATCATGCCGAACATCGACCGCGGCTGGTCCTGGCCGTCGATGCGGAACTGGGCGTTGAAGATCTTGTGACGGCAGTGTTCGCTGTTGGCCTGCGCGAACATCATCAGCTCGACGTCGCTGGGGTTGCGCCGCAGTTCGGTGAAGGCCCGCTGCAGATAGTCGATCTCGTCGTCGCTGAGCGCCAGGCCGAAGCGCCCGTTGGCTTCGCGCAGCGCCGCGCTGCCCTGCCCGAGCACGTCCACATGCTCCAGCGGCGGTGCCGGCTGCTCGTCGAACAGGTGGCGCGCCGCGTCGCGCTCGAAAGCCACGCTTTCGGTCATGCGGTCGTGCAGCAGCGCGGCGCAGGCCGCCAGTTCCTCGGCCGTCAGCGGCTTGGCGGCACCGAGCAACCCGCGCTTCAGGCCCAGCGTGTATTCGCTGACGCGCTCGATGCGCTGCACCGCAATGGCGCAGTTGTGGGCGATGTCGGTGGCCTTGCTGGCCCAGGGCGAGACCGTGCCCAGCCGCGGCATGACCACCACCAGCACACCGGGCGCGCCCTGCGGCGCCGGGTCGCCGTAGCGCAGCAGCGCGGCCAGCTTGTCGCGGCCGGCAGCGTCGAGCGGCTCGGCGCAGCGCACCCAGTGCACGTGGCGAGCCGACACCTCGGCGATGCGCTCGACGGCACCACGCAAGGCGGCCAGCAGCGCGCCAGCGCGGAACGTCGACAAGGCGTTGCCGCCTTCGAAATGCATCAGTTGCGGGTGATGGGCAGGCATGCGGTCGAATGGCGATGGGCGGGGCTGTGGCAAGGGGGCGCCGGCCTCGGGCCATCGACGCGCAAGCGCGGCATTTTATTGGCTGGATGGGATAATCCCGCCCCATGACGATCACATTGAAAAGCGGCAGCGACATCGACGGCATGCGCGTTGCAGGGCGGCTGGCCTCCGAGGTGCTGGACATGCTGAGCCCGCACGTCAAGGCCGGCGTGTCCACCGAGGAACTCGACCGGCTGGCGCACGAGCACATCGTGAACGTGCAGGGCGCGGTGCCGGCGCCGCTGAACTACGCGCCGCCGGGCTACGTGCCCTACCCCAAGTCGATCTGCACCTCGATCAACCACCAGGTCTGCCACGGCATCCCGAACGAGCGGCCGCTGAAGGACGGCGACATCGTCAACATCGACGTCACCGTCATCAAGGACGGCTGGCACGGCGACACCAGCCGCATGTTCATCGTCGGCGAGGGCTCGATCCAGGCGCGGCGCCTGTGCCAGCTGACCTACGAGGCCATGTGGCGCGGCATCGTGCGCGTGCGACCCGGCGCGCGGCTCGGCGACATCGGCCATTCGATCCAGACCTTCAGCGAGAACCAGGGCTTCTCGGTGGTGCGCGAGTTCTGCGGCCACGGCATCGGCCGCAAGTTCCACGAGGAGCCGCAGGTGCTGCACTACGGCCGCCCGGGCACGCTGGACGAGCTGCTGCCGGGCATGATCTTCACCATCGAGCCGATGATCAACGCCGGGCGGCGCGAGATCCGCGAGCTGGGCGACGGCTGGACCATCGTCACCAAGGACCGCTCGCTGTCGGCGCAGTGGGAGCACACCGTGCTGGTCACCGAGACCGGCTACGAGGTGCTGACCTTGTCGGCCGCAAGCCCGGCTCCGCCCGCGTTCGCCGGCGGTTGATCATGTCGGCCGTGCCCGAAAGCGTGCTACCGCGCGAGCCGCGCGCGGCGCGCAGCGTGGCCACGATGCGTACGCGCTTTCGCGAGGGCAAGGCCGCGCTGCTGGAGCACTTTCGCGAGTCGCGCGCCACCACGTTGGCGGCGACGCGCCTGACCAAGGCGCTGACCCGCCATGTCGACGCAGCGCTGATCGCGCTTTGGGACCATGCCGCGCTGCCGGCAGGCGCCGCGCTGGTGGCGGTGGGCGGCTTCGGGCGCGGCGAGTTGTTCCCCTACTCGGACGTCGATGTGCTGGTGCTGCTGCCGCCCGGCGCCGCGCTCGACGCCGCGCGCGCGCATGACCAGGCCGGCGATGCCGCCGACCCCTTGCGCGCCGCGGTCGAGGGCTTCATGCACGCCTGCTGGGACATCGGGCTGGAGATCGGCTCGTCGGTGCGCACCGTCGACGAATGCGTCGAACAGGCGCGGCGCGACGTGACGGTGCAGACCGCCATGCTCGAGTCGCGCTTCATCTGCGGATCGCGTCGCATGTACGCCGCCTTCCGCCAGGCCACCGATGCGGTGATGGACCCGAAGGCCTTCCTGCGCGCCAAGGTGCTGGAGATGCGCCAGCGCCATGTCAAGTACGAGGACACGCCCTACTCGCTCGAGCCCAACTGCAAGGAAAGCCCGGGCGGCCTGCGCGACCTGCAGTTGCTGATCTGGGTGGCGCGCGCCGCCGGCCTTGGCCGCAACTGGACCGAGCTGGCGGCCAAGGGACTGATCACGCCTTTCGAGGTCAGCCAGCTGTACAAGCGCGAAGGCGCGCTCAAGCTGATCCGCGCCCGCCTGCACCTGATCGCCGGCCGGCGCGAGGACCGGCTGGTGTTCGACCTGCAGACCGCCGTGGCCGAGAGCTTCGGCTACAAGTCCACCAAGGCACAGCGCTCGTCCGAGGTGCTGATGCACCGCTACTACTGGGCGGCCAAGGCGGTGACGCAGCTGAACCAGATCCTGATGCTGAACATCGAGGAGCGCATCAACGGTTCCGAGGAAGCGCCGATGCGCCCGATCGACGACCACTTCCTCGACCGCGGCGGCATGCTCGAGGTGGCGTCACGACCGACTCTACGTCGAGCATCCGCACGCCATCCTGCGCACCTTCCTGGTGTACCAGCAGACGCCCGGCATCAAGGGCCTGTCGGCTCGCACGCTGCGCTCGCTGTACAACGCGCGCAACTTGATGGACGCGGGCTTCCGCCGCGACCCGGCCAACCGCGCGGTATTCATGCAGATCCTGCGCCAGCCGCAGGGCATCACGCATGCGCTGCGCCTGCTCAACCAGACCTCGGTGCTGGGCCGCTACCTGTGGGTCTTCAGGCGCATCGTCGGGCGCATGCAGCACGACCTGTTCCACGTCTACACGGTCGACCAGCACATCCTGATGGTGGTGCGCAACATGCGCCGCTTCTTCATCCCCGAGCATGCGCACGAGTACCCGTTCTGCTCGCAGCTGGCCAGCCAGTGGGACGAACCCTGGTTGCTGTACGTCGCCGCGCTGTTCCACGACGTGGCCAAGGGCCGCGGCGGCGACCACTCCGAGCTTGGCGCCACCGAGGCGCGGCGCTTCTGCCGCGACCACGGCATCTCGCGCGAGGACAGCACTTTGATCGAGTTCCTGGTGCGCCACCACCTGACGATGAGCCGCATCGCGCAGAAGGAAGACCTGAGCGACGCTGACGTGATCCAGGCCTTTGCGCGCCTGGTCGGCGGCGAGCGCCGCCTGACTGCCCTGTACCTGCTGACGGTGGCCGATCTCCGAGGCACCAGCCCCAAGGTGTGGAACGCCTGGAAGGGCAAGCTGCTCGAGGACCTGTACCGCCTGACGCTGCGTGCCCTGGGCGGCGCCAAGCCGAACCTGGATGCCGAGATCGAATCGCGCAAGCAGGAGGCCCGCCAGCTGCTGGCCCTGCACAGTGCGCTGCCCGGCACCGAGGACGAGCTTTGGGGGACGCTGGATGTCAGCTACTTCGCGCGCCACGATGCTGCCGACATTGCATGGCATGCGCGTTCGCTGTGGCGCCACCTGGTCACAAGCGAGCCGGTGGTGCGGGCCCGGCCTTCCTCGGTGGGCGACGGCCTGCAGGTGCTGGTCTATTCGCCCGACTGCCCGGACCTGTTTGCGCGCATCTGCGGCTACTTCGACAGCGCCGGCTTCAGCATCCAGGACGCGAAAATCCACACCACCCGGGCCGGCTATGCGCTCGACACCTTCCAGGTCATCAGCACGCGCTTCGAGTCGGGCGACCCGTCGGCCTACCGCGACCTGATCTCGCTGGTGGAAACCCAGGCGGTGCTGGCGCTGTCATCGCGCGGCCCGCTGCCCGAGCCGGGGCGCGGGCGCGTGTCGCGGCGCGTGCGCTCCTTCCCGGTGACGCCGCGGGTCACGCTGAACCCGGACGAACGTGCCCAGCGCTGGCTGTTGAGCGTCAGTGCCAGCGACCGTTCCGGCTTGCTCTACGCCGTCGCCCGGGTGCTGGCGCGGCACAAGATCAACCTGCATCTGGCCAAGGTCAGCACGCTGGGTGAACGGGTGGAGGACACCTTCTTGGTCGACGGCCCGGCGCTGCAACATTCGCGCACCCAGCTGCAGGTGGAAAGCGAGTTGCTCGACGCGGTGGCGCCGGCGTGATGGGCCCGCCCCCGCAGCGCCTGCGGCCCGGCTGCCGGCAAGCATGCTGGCAGCCCTTCGCGGGCGCGCAACGGTCCGCAGCACCTGTTTCGCGTCGCCGCTCGGCCGCCTTGAGGGGCGCGAGGCCGGCCCGTGAGGGGCTGATGGACCTTTCCTGCCTGCCGAGCGGCCGAGCCTCAAGGCTCGGCGCGGCCGGCAAGGGACACAAGCGGCCCAACAGTACCTGTTCCGCGGTGTTCGCTGGATGGGGCACTTGGCGGCTGGCATGACACTGCGAAGCGTTGCCGCCGACGAGGCGACTGCCGACGGCAACCGCTTCGACAGCATCATCGACGTACGCTCGCCGGCCGAATTTGCCGAGGATCACCTGCCCGGTGCCGTCAACTGGCCGGTGCTGTACGACGAGCAACGCCGCGTCGTCGGCACGCTGTACAAGCAGCAGGGGCCGTTGCCCGCGCGCAAGCTCGGCGCAGCCATGGTGGCGCGCAACATCGCTGACCATCTGGACCGCTGGGTCGCCGACAAGCCACGTGAATGGCTGCCGCTGGTGTACTGCTGGCGAGGCGGCCAGCGCTCGGGTTCGCTGGGCTGGTTCCTCGGCCAGATCGGCTTTCGCAGCGCACAATTGCATGGCGGCTACAAGGCCTTTCGCGCGCTGGTGCGAGCCGAGTTGCAGACGCTGCCACAGCGCTTTGGCTACCGCGTGCTGTGCGGGCGCACCGGCAGCGGCAAGACCCGGCTGCTGCACGCGCTGGCTGCGCAGGGGGCCCAGACGCTCGACCTGGAGGGCCTGGCCGGGCACCGCGGCTCGGTGCTGGGTGCGGTGCCCGGCTGCGCGCAGCCCAGCCAGAAGCGCTTCGATACGCTGTGCTGGCAGGCGCTCAGGCGTCTCGACCCGGGACGTCCGGTGTTCGTGGAAGGCGAGAGCCGCAAGATCGGCCTGCTGCGCGTGCCCGAGGCGTTGATCGAAGCACTGCGCGAGCACGGCCAGTGCATCCGCGTCGAGCTCGACTCGGCTGCGCGGCTGCAACTGCTGTTGCAGGAATATGGCCACTTCGCGGCCGACCCCGAAGGCTTTGGCAGGCAGCTCGACGGGCTGGTGGAGCTGCGCGGCCGCGACACGGTCGCGGCCTGGCAGGAAATGGCCCGCTCGGGCCAATGGGCCGCGGTCTTCGCAGAGCTGATGCAGCGGCACTACGACCCACTGTACGAACGCTCGTTCCACTCCAGCTACCGCCAATTGGCGCGGGCCACCGTGGTGGCGCTGCCGGATGCCGAGGCCGCCACGCTGCAGGCGGCGGCGCGACAGCTCGTCGGCGCGACGGCTGAGACGCCCTGCGCGCCGCCCTGACAATGGCGTCCGGACACCGACCCGAGACCGCATCGATGAGCTCCGAATCCGCCCTAGAGCAATCACAGCGCTGCCGGCTGGCGCCGATCAGCTACGAACAGCCCTTCCTGTGGTTGGCGCGCGGCTGGCGCGACCTGCTCGCCACGCCGGTGCCCGGGCTGCTGCACGGCCTGGCCGTCACCTCCTTCGGCCTGATGCTGGTATTGCTGGCCTACCGCCAGTTCTGGCTGCTGGCCGGTGCGTTCAGCGGCTTCCTGCTGATCGGCCCGCTGGCGGCCACGGGCCTGTATGCCGTCAGCCGGGCCTTGGGCCGGGGACGCAAGCCGACGCTGCACACGGCGCTGGCGGCCTGGTGGCCGCGCGACCATCGGCTGGTGCTGTTCGGTCTGCTGCTCGCGGCGGCCGGCACTTGCTGGGTGCTGACGTCGGCGTCGCTGATCACCGCCTTCGCCGCGGCGCCGGTGCGCGACCCGGTGGACTTCCTGCACGTGGTGGTGCTGAACGACCGCAGCTGGCTGTTCGAAGCCTGGCTCAGCCTGGGCGGCGTGCTGGTGGCGCCGGTCTACGCGTCGAGCGTGGTCGCCATCCCGCTGATGCTGGAGCGCCGCATCAGCGTGCTCGGCGCCGTGCTGACCAGCTGGCGCGCGGTGATGCACAGTCCCGGTCCGATGGCCTTGTGGGGCGCGCTGCTGATGGCCATCACGCTGATCGGCATGAGCACGCTGCTGCTCGGCCTGATCGTCGCCGTGCCCTGGCTGTCCTATGCCAGCTGGCATGCCTACCGCGATCTGGTGCCGCAGGCCGACCTGCCGGAAGTGGACTGAAGATGTTCGGCTACAGCGAAGACCAGATCGCCCAGTTCGGGCTGACCTTCGGTGTCAGCGCGTTCATGCTGTACATGGTGTTCATCATCTTCCAGCTGGCGCGCGAATCGAAGGCCGGCCGCTTCGGCACCTTCGTGCTCTTTCTGGCGCTGGGCTTCGGCCTGCTCGGCTTCGCCGCCAAGGGTCTGATCAAGTTCTTCCTCGGCGGCGTCGAGTAGACGCGGGCTGCCCGCGAGCGGGTGCCGCAACGCAAGAAGCAAAAAAGGCCGGCGAATGCCGGCCTTTGTCGGATCTCACCGCAGCCCCCTCGCGCAGGGGGCTCGGGGCAGCGGTGTGTTCAGCCGATGGGATCGCGCGCCAGCGCGCTATCCCATGTGCAACCCGCCGTTGCAGCTGAAGTCGGCGCCGGTGGTGAAACCGGAATCCTCCCCCGCCAGCCAGGCCACGACCGAGCCGATTTCTTCAGGCGTGCCCAGGCGCTTGACCGGGATGGTGGCGATGATCTTTTCCAGCACTTCGGGCTTGATCGCGCGCACCATGTCCGTGCCGATGTAGCCTGGGCTGACGGTGTTGACGGTCACACCCTTGCTGGCCACTTCCTGGGCCAGTGCCATGGTGAAGCCATGCATGCCGGCCTTGGCGGCCGAGTAGTTGGTCTGCCCGGCCTGGCCCTTCTCGCCGTTGACCGATGAGATCTGGATGATGCGGCCCCAGCCCTTTTCCACCATGCCCGGCACCACCTGCTTGGTGACGTTGAACATGCTGTTCAGGTTGGTGTCGATGACCGCCTTCCAGTCGTCGGGCGTCATCTTCAGGAACATGCGGTCCTTGGTAATGCCGGCGTTGTTGACGAGCACGTCGATCGGGCCTTGCTCCTCGCGCGCCTTGGTAAACGCCGCCACCGTCGAGTCCCAGTCGGCGACGTTGCCCACCGACGCATGGAAGGTATAGCCCAGCGCCTTCTGCTCGTCGAGCCACTTCTGCCAGTCGCGCGTCGGGCCGCAGCCGGCAATGACGGTGAAGCCTTCCTTGGCCAGGCGCTGGCAGATCGCGGTGCCGATGCCGCCCATGCCGCCAGTCACGTATGCCACTTTCTTTGCCATGCTCATCTCCTTGGTTGTGGTCGGTAGGTTCTCCCAGCGGCGATGAATCGTCAACCGGGTTCGCCCTGAAGGCCCCGCGGGCCGTCCAGTAGCTGCGCGTTCAGGCCTTCTGCCGGACATAGCGTCCGGGTGCGGCTTCGATCGGCGGGTACTTGCGGTTTCCGGGCGCCTTGGGCGCGGCGACCAGCGCGCCCGACAGTGGCTTCAGCCAGCCCGACCACTCGGGCCACCAGCTGCCCGGCACCTCGGTGGCGTCGGCCAGCCACGCATCGGCATCGCCCGACACGGTGTCGTGGGTCCAGTAGTTGCGCTTCTTCTTCGCCGGCGGATTGATGACCCCGGCGATGTGCCCGGACGCGCCGAGCACGAAGCGTTTCTCGCCGCTCATGATGCGCGTCGAGGCATAGGCCGCCTTCCAGGGCACGATATGGTCCTCGCGTGATGCGTAGATGAACACCGGCGCCTTGACGCTTGACAGGTCGAGCGACTCGCCGCACACCGTCAGCTTGCCCGGCTGCTTGAGTTCGTCCTGCAGGTAGGTGTGGCGCAGGTACCAGCAGTACATCGGCCCGGGCAGGTTCGTGCCGTCGCCGTTCCAGTACAGCAGGTCGAAGGCCGGCGGCGCCTCGCCCTTGAGATAGTTGCCGACGACGTAGTTCCAGACCAGTTCGTTCGGCCGCAGGAAGCTGAAGGTGGTGGCCAGCTCCTGGCCCTTCAGCAACGCAGGGCCGGCGGGCGCCTGCTCGCCCAGCGTCATCTCGCGCAGCTTGACGCCGGCCTCGTCGATGAACAGGTCGAGCACGCCGGTGTCGCTGAAGTCGAGCAGCGAGGTCAGCAGCGTCACCGACTGCGCCGGCTGCTGTCCACGCGCAGCCAGCACGGCCAGCGCGGTGGCCAGGATCGTGCCGCCGACGCAAAAGCCCAGCGTGTTGATGGTCTTCGCGCCGGTCAAGTCCTGCACCACATGCGATGGCGCGGATCGCCGCGTGCTCGATGTAGTCGTCCCAGGTCTTGTCGGCCAGCGACGCATCGGGGTTGCGCCAGCTGACGACGAACACCCGGTGCCCCTGCTCCACCGTGTAGCGGATCAGCGAGTTCTCCGGCTGCAGGTCCATGATGTAGAACTTGTTGATGCACGGCGGCACGAACAGCATCGGCCGTTCGTGCACCTTCGCGCCCAGCGGCTTGTATTCGATCAGCTGGAACAGTTCGTTCTCGAACACCACCGCGCCTTCGGTGGTGGCCACGTTGCGGCCGACCTCGAAGGCCGATTCGTCGGTCTGCGACACATGACCCTTGCCGGCATCGCCCAGCAGCTGCTGCATGCCGGCGGCCAGGCTCTGGCCCTGGGTCTTCAGCGCCAGCTGCTGGGCCTCGGGGTTCAGCGCCAGGAAGTTGCTCGGCGCCATGGCGTCGATCCACTGCTGCACCGAGAAGCGGATGCGCGCCCTGGTCTTGGCATCGCCTTCGACGGCCTCGGCCAGCTTCATCAGCGTGCGCGAATTCAGCAGGTACATCTGCGCGGTGTAGGCCGCCGCCGGGTTCTCGGCCCATTCCTTGGCGGCGAAGCGACGGTCGTCCAGCGCGGGTGCGGCTGCGTCCGCGCCGTTCGGTGCCATGCCCTGCAGCGTGCGGTTCCACAGCGCGGTGGCACCGTCGACATAGTCGCGCTGCAGTTGCATCATGGCGTCCGGCGCAATCTTCAGCCCCGACAGGCTCTTCAGGGCATCGCCCATGACGGCGCTCATGGCCTGCGAACCCAGATCCGGCAGGAAGGCATTGGAATTCGGCATGATCGGGGTCTCCTTTGTCGTCTCGGTGGTCGCAGGCGCGGACCCAGCCTCACCGACATGTTGTTCTGGTCGCGATTGTTGCGTGCAAAGCTTAGCGCAGTCTGACCGGCATTGTCAGCCACCCGCCACCACCCACCATCCCCTGCTTGAAATTGCCCATGCACCTGGTCGCCCTGGCTTGGATCTACGTCGTGTCGATGATGGCGCTGGTCGAGGCGCTCGCGCCCGATGGCAGCGTGCTCGGCGCAGTCTTCACCTTCGTGCTCTACGGCGTGCTGCCGCTGTCGATCGTGCTCTACGTGATGGCCAGCCCGATGCGCCGCAGCGCCAGGCGACGCGCGCTGGCTGCGGCAGCAGGCCGCCTCAGCGGCGGATCCAGATGGCCGCGGCGAGCCGGCCGGTGATGCCGTCGCGCCGGTAGGAAAAGAAACGTGAACGCTGCTCCACGGTGCACCAAGTGCCGCCGCTGATTCGCTGCACGCCCGCGCGCGCCAGCCGGTCGCGCGCCAGCAGCGGCAGGTTGGCCAACCAGCGCGGCGCACCGGCCGACGTCGCGTGGGTCGCGAAGCGCTGCGGATCCGCGGCGTGCGGCGCCTGCCCGAAAGCCAGCAGCACCTCCGCGCCGACCTCGAAACGGCGCGGCCCGATGCACGGGCCCAGCCATGCCGCGACCTGCGCCGGCTCGCAGCGCGCGGCCACGCACAGTGCCGCCAGCGCGGCTTCGACCACGCCACCCGCCAGGCCGCGCCAGCCGGCATGGGCCGCGGCCACGGCGCGGCCACCGGGTGCGGCCAGCAGCACCGGCATGCAGTCCGCCACCTGCACGATGCAGGCCACGCCCGGCTCGTCGGTCCACGCGGCATCGGCCTGCGGCGGCGGGTCCGTGCTCAGCGCGGAGCTGGCCTGCACGACGCTGCAACCATGCACCTGCTGCAGCCACAGCGGCTGCGCGCCGGTCAAGGCCACGAAGCGACGACGGTTCTCGGCCACGGCGGCCGCATCGTCGCCGACGGCCAGGCCCAGGTTCAGGCTGTCCCAAGGCGCCGGGCTGACGCCGCCGTCGCGGGTGCTCATCACCGCGCCGACACGCGGCGCCACCTGCCATTGCGGCCACAGCATGCCGGCTGCGAGCGCGGCCTGCGGCTCGCAAGGCAAGCTGGTCTTGTCAACTTTCTTGACCCCCGCGGTGGGCGGGTCGGGCGCAGCCCGGCCCCGGGCGCGCTCAGAACGCATCCGGGCAGGCTTCGGGCCGGGTCTTGTCGAAGGCGTCGAGTTGCATGCAGGCGTCGAACACGCGCATCACCTGCGGCACATGGTCGGTGCGGCACTTGAAGCGCTGGGCGTTGAAGATCTGCGGCACCAGCACGCAATCGGCCAGCGTCGGCGTGTCGCCGTGGCAATAGCGGGCGGGCTGCGCCGCCAGCTGGCGCTCCACCGCTTCCAGACCGGTCTCGACCCAGTGGCGGTACCAGCGGTCCTTGTCTTCCTCGGAGACCTTCAGCGAATGCACCAGGTAGCGCAGCACGCGCAGGTTGTTCAACGGGTGGATCTCGCAGGCCACGTCCTGCGCCAGCGCGCGCACGCGCGCGCGGCCCAGCGCGTCGGCCGGCAGCAGGGCGGGAAGCGGATGGGTCTCGTCGAGGTACTCGATGATCGCCATCGACTGCGTGATGACGCGGTCGCCGTCGCGCAGCAGCGGCACCAGCCGCGCCGCCGACACCGCGGCATAGGACTCGGCGAACTGCTCGTTCCTGGCGATGTGCACCGCCTTGTAGTCGTAGGGCAGGCCCTTCAGCGCCAGCGCGATGCGCACGCGGTACGAGGCCGACGAGCGGAAGTAGTTGTACAGCTCCATGGCGGCCCTCCTCGGCCCGTGCTCAGGGCCTGTGAAGTACTCCGGCGCGTCCGAGCGGGCGCTCCGGGCGGTGTCGATCGAGGCGCAAGGCACAGCCGTAGCTCGAGCTACGGCGAGCATTTGCAGCGAAGAGCGGCGCCGTCTGGGGCGCACGAGCGGGCGTGGCGGAATGCTTCACAGGCCCTCAGACGACGGCCACGCGCAGTGCGCCGAGGCCTTCGATGCGGCCTTCCATCAGGTCGCCCCGCTGCACCGCAGCCGACACCGGCTGGCGTGCCGGTGTAGATCAGGTCGCCGGGCTGCAGCAGCCAGGCCGCGCTGAGGTGCTCGATGATCTCGTCGACGCTCCAGATCAGGTCGGACAGATCGCCCTTCTGGCGCAGCTGCGCCGTTGACGTGCAGCGTGATCGCACCCTTGCCCAGCCGGCCGCTGCGCGCGATCGGATGGATCGGCCCGATCGGCGCCGATTGCTCGAAGGCCTTGCCGATGCACCACGGGCGGCCCTGCTTCTTCATGTCGTTCTGCAGGTCGCGGCGCGTCATGTCCAGACCGATGCCGTAACCCCAGATGTGCTGAGCCGCATCGGCCGCGGCAATGTTGCGCCCGCCGCGGCCGATGGCCACGACCAGCTCGATCTCGTGGTGCAGGTTCGCGGTCAGACTCGGGTAGGCCATCTGCCCGGTCTGGCCGTCGGCCACCGCCAGCACGGCGTCGGCCGGCTTCAGGAAGAAGAACGGCGGCTCGCGGCCGGTGTGGCCCATCTCGACCGCGTGTTCGACATAGTTGCGCCCGACGCAGTAGACGCGATGCACCGGGAACGAACGGCCGTCGGCCACGGGCACGACGGTCTGGGCGGGTGGGGTCAGCACGAAGCTCATGGCAGGTCCTCGATGGCAGTGTCAGCAGGGCCGCGGGGCGCTCGCAGCGATGATGCCACGCGTGATGCCATGCAGGACGGCCGGCTAAACTGCAACGCATGTTCGACCTGCGCCGCATCAAGCATTGCCGGGTCTGCGGCGCGGCCACTCAGTACCGCGTGCCGGCCGACGACAACCGCGAGCGCGCCATCTGCACCGCCTGCGGCGAGGTGCACTACGAGAACCCGCTCAACGTGGTCGGCACGGTGCCGGTGTGGGGCGAGCAGGTGCTGCTGTGCCGCCGCAACATCGAGCCGCGCTACGGCTTGTGGACGCTGCCGGCCGGCTTCATGGAACTGGGCGAAACCACGGCCGAGGGCGCCGTGCGCGAGACCGTCGAAGAAGCCGGCGCGCGCATCGAACTGCAGGGCCTGTTCACGCTGCTCAACGTGGTGCGGGTCGGCCAGGTGCACCTGTTCTACCGCGCCCGGCTGCAGGACACGCGCTTCGACCCCGGCCCGGAGACCATCGAGGCGCAGCTCTTCCACGAGCATCGAGATCCCCTGGGAGCAGCTGGCCTTTCGCACCGTGCGCGAGACGCTGCAGCGCTACTTTGCCGATCGCAAGCTCGGCCGCTTCGACCTGCACGTGGCCGACATCGGCTGATCAGCCCGGCTCGCACCGCCGGCCCGGTGGCTCCGTCGAAGCCCAGTTCCCACAGCGCCGCCAGGTCGGCCTCGTCGACGACCGCCTCAGCCAGGATCTGCACCTGCATGCCGCGCAGCAGCGTGACCAGGCCGCGCGCCAGCTCGCGCACCTCGGGCTGCGCTGCCACGCCCTGCAAGAAGGCGCCATCGATCTTGACGTAGTCCACGCCCAGCGCATGCAGCCGCGACAGTTCGCGCAGTCGAGTGCCGGCATGCTCCAGCCCGACGCGCACGCCCAGGCGGCGCCATACCGCGATGGCATCGCGCAGGCGGCGCGGCTGCAAGGCGGCGCCTTCGGCGACGTCGATCCAGAGCTTCGCCGCGGCCTGCGGCGCGCACTGCAGCCGCTGCTGCACCTCGGCGACGAAACCGTCCTGCGCCAACGAGGCCGCCGCCATGTTCACGCAGCGCGGCCGGCCGTCACCGGCTATGGCCTGC
This sequence comes from uncultured Pseudomonadota bacterium, assembly GCA_963818005.1. GTDB lineage: Bacteria > Pseudomonadota > Gammaproteobacteria > Burkholderiales > Burkholderiaceae_C > Rubrivivax. The sequence continues at coordinate 17,810 of CAWFQP010000048.1, read as the reverse complement.
AATGCCAGGTCCAGGGCGCAGAGGTCGGCCTGATCCACCAGGCGACAGCGCACTGCCATCGCCAGCCAGCGCGTCGCCGGCTCGAAACGGCCGTCGGTGTCCAGCTGCAGTTGCAGCGGGCAGTCCAGGTGCAGCAGTTCACCCCGCGCGTCGCGCATCTCGAACTCCACCAATCGAGCACGGCCGAAGCGCAACGCGGCGGCCAGCCGGTCCTGCCAGGCGCCTTCGCCGCGCACCTGCGTGTCCGACGGAGTGGTCGGCGCGATGCACAGCGCGAACGCAGCCGCGGTTTCGGCCTGCGCCAGCGCGCCATCGGCCAGCGACAGCGCGGCCGTCGCGCTGCACGGCTGCGGCAGCTCGGCGCCGCCGACGGCGAGTTGGGCCTGCGGGTCGACCGTGGCCAGCGCGGCACGCAACGCTTCGAGCAGCGAGCGGGCGCTTTCCTCGGCCATGCCCGACGCGGGCAGGTACAGGGCGAAGTCGGCGCCGTTCAAGCGGCCGGTCAGCGCACCCTGCACATGCCGCGGGTAGGACTGCAGCACCTGCGCCAGCGCGGCCAGCAGCCGGTCGGCGGCATCGTGGCCGATGCGCCGGTTCATCGCCTCCAGCTGGCGCAGCCGCACCAGCAGCAGGCCGGCGCCTCGGTGGTTCTCGGCACGCAGTGCGTTGTCCAGCTGCGCCACGAAATGGCGACGCTGCGACAACCCGGTCACGACATCGGCATGGGCTTGCTGGCGCATCGCCTCCAGGGTGGCGGCCTGGTGCTCGAACACGGCCTGCAGCCGCCGCACGAGCGAGTTCATGGTGCGCGTCAGCCGGCGCAGCTCGGGCACGCGAGGCTCGTCGGCAATGACGAAGCGTCGCTCCTGCAGCGCCTGGGCCTGTGCAACCGTGGCATCCAGCGGCCGCCGCCAGGTGCGCACTGCCCACGCGGCGATTGCCGCCGCAAGCCCGCCCAGCGCCGCCAGCCAGGCGGCCATGTGCTTGCAGCTGCTCCACAACGCATCCTGTGCCCAGTCGGCCTGGCTCCACAGCTGCAGCCGGCCGATCGGCCGCGAGCCGTCGGACACCTCGGCCAGGCCGGGCTGTGCGTGCAGCGGCAGCAGCTGCGCGAACCAGACCGGTGCCGCGCTCGGATGCTCGGGCAGTTCGCGCTCGAAGATCAGGCCGCCATCGTCGCGCAGCAGCCGCAGCCGGCGGTAGTGCCCGGTGTCGAACAGCGTGGCCGCGACGCCGCGCATGCGCGCGGCATCGCCCTGCTGCTGCGACAAGGTCGACGCCAGCCTCATGGCGCTGTCCTGATTGCGCAGCTGCAGCTGCATGCGCAGCGACTGACGCGCCACCAGCGCGTGCGTGGCCACGCTGCCGAGCCATGCGAACAGCAACACGCCGAAGAGCATGAGCCGGACCTGGCGGATGAAGGTCATCATGAGCTGCGATCTTCGCTCAAGCGACGCCTTCCGCGCGCACCATCGCAAGCAGCGCCTGCCATCGCGCCGCCACGGCAGCCGAGCTGCGCTGCTGGGTCGCCCGCGTACGGCATGCACTTCGGCCGCAGCGAGTCGCTGGCATGCCCGTCGCCACCCCATCGATGTACTTGCCGATCACAGCGCCACCGCAGGCGCCAGGCCTTTGCTGCCTCGATGTCGGCGAACCGGCCCGATCGGCCACCCGACCCCGGGCCGGCAATTCGGCAAGGAAGCCGACAGGGCGGTTGAAGGCCGGGATGGGTGGCGTGCAACGGTCCAGTCGAGCCCGGCGCGCGCCGGGTACGGCGGGTGTCGCGGCGGTTGCGGCGCTATGTGTTGGCAGGCCGAAGCCAGGGACGCAGCCGCGCCGGCCGGTGGCCGGTCGCTCCCGCTGCAGGCGATTCGACGTTCCGGCAGCCGACTTGAGCGCGGGCGCCTGCGCGGCGCCCCTCAGCGTGCCAAGGGCACGTTGTTCGCGGCGCCGCGAAACGAAACTACTTGCGCGCCGGCGGCAGGTCGGTGCAGCTGCCGTGGGCGACCTCGGCCGCCATGCCGATGCTTTCGCCCAGCGTCGGGTGCGGGTGGATGGTCTTGCCGATGTCCACCTCGTCGGCGCCCATCTCGATGGCCAGCGCCACCTCGCCGATCATGTCGCCGGCATGGGTGCCGACGATGCCGCCGCCGAGGATGCGATGCGTCTCGGCGTCGAACAGCAGCTTGGTGAAGCCTTCGTCGCGGCCGTTGGCGATGGCCCGGCCCGACGCCGTCCACGGGAACAGGCCCTTCTTCAGCTTGATGCCCTTGGCCTTGGCCTCGTCCTCGGTCAGGCCGACCCAGGCGACCTCGGGGTCGGTGTAGGCCACGCTGGGGATGACGCGCGCGTCGAACATCGCCTTGCTGTCGCCGGCCGCCACTTCGGCCGCCACATGCGCCTCGTGCACCGCCTTGTGCGCCAGCATCGGCTGGCCGACGATGTCGCCGATGGCGAAGATGTGCGGCACGTTGGTGCGCATCTGCTGGTCCACCGGGATGAAGCCGCGGTCGCTGACGGCCACGCCGGCCTTGTCGGCGCCGATCTTCCTGCCGTTGGGGCTGCGGCCCACGGCCTGCAGCACCAGGTCGTAGAGCTGCGGCTCCTTGGGCGCGCCCTCGCCTTCGAAGCGCACCAGGATGCCGTCGGCCGTGGCCTCGGCGCCCACCGTCTTGGTCTTCAGCATGATGTGGTCGAAGCGCGGCGCGTTCATCTTCTGCCACACCTTGACCAGGTCGCGGTCGGCGCCCTGCATCAGGCCGTCGAGCATCTCGACCACGTCGAGCCGGGCGCCGAGCGTGGAGTACACCGTGCCCATCTCCAGGCCGATGATGCCGCCGCCGACGATCAGCATGCGCTTCGGGCTGGCGCGCAGTTCCAGCGCGCCGGTGGAATCGACGATGCGCGGGTCGTCCGGCAGGAAGGGCAGGCGCATGGCCTGCGAGCCGGCGGCGATGATGCATTGCTTGAAGCGGATGGTCTGCGCCTTGCCGGTCTTGTCCTGCGCCGTGCCGGTGGTTTCCTCCACCTGCACATGGTGCGGGTCGATGAAGCTGCCGTAGCCGCGCACCACCGTCACCTTGCGCATCTTGGCCATCGCGCACAGGCCGCCGGTGAGCTTGCCCACCACCTTGTTCTTGTGGGCCAGCAGCTTGGCAGCTGTCGACCATCGGCGCGGCGAAGCTGACGCCCAGGTCGGCGAAGTGCTTGACCTCGTCCATCACCGCGGCCACGTGCAGCAGCGCCTTGCTGGGGATGCAGCCGACGTTCAGGCACACCCCGCCGAGCGAGGCATAACGTTCGACCAGCACCACCTTCAGGCCCAGGTCGGCGGCGCGGAAGGCGGCCGAATAGCCGCCCGGCCCGGCGCCGAGCACGAGCATGTCGCATTCCAGGTCGGCACCGCCGGCATAGCTGGCCGCCGGTGCCGCGGCCACGGCCGGTGCGGCAGCCGGTGGTGCCGCGGGGGCGGTCGCCGGCGCGGCGGCAGCGGCCACGCCCTCGCCTTCCAGCAGCAGCAGCAGCGAACCTTCGTTGACCGTGTCGCCGATCTTGACCTTCAGCTCCTTGACCACGCCCGCCGCCGACGACGGGAATCTCCATCGAGGCCTTGTCGCTTTCCACCGTGACCAGGCTCTGCTCCAGCTGCACGCGGTCGCCCGGCTTGACCAGCAGCTCGATGACCGCGACGTCCTTGAAGTCGCCGATGTCCGGAACCTTCACTTCGATGAGTGCCATGTTCCGTTCTCCTTAGAGCAGCACGCGGCGGAAGTCCGCCAGCACCGAGCCCAGATAGGCGTTGAAGCGCGCCGCCGAGGCGCCGTCGATGACGCGGTGGTCGTAGGACAGCGACAGCGGCAGCGTCAGCCGCGGCACGAAGGTCTTGCCGTCCCACACCGGCTTCTGGTAGCCCTTGGACAGGCCCAGGATCGCGACCTCCGGCGCGTTGATGATCGGCGTGAAATGCGTGCCGCCGATGCCGCCCAGGCTGCTGATGCTGAAGCAGCCGCCGCTCATGTCGGCCGGGCCCATCTTGCCGTCGCGCGCCTTCTTCGACAGCTCGCCCATCTCGGTGGCGATCTGCAGCAGGCCCTTCTTGTCGGCGTCCTTGAGCACCGGCACGACCAGGCCGTTCGGCGTGTCGGCCGCAAAGCCGATGTGGAAGTACTGCTTGTAGACCAGCGCGTCGCCGTCCAGGCTGGCGTTGAAGTCGGGGAACTTCTTCAGCGCCGCGACCACGGCCTTGATGACGAAGGCCAGCATCGTCAGCTTGACGCCGGACTTCTCGTTCTCCTTGTTCAGCTGCACGCGCAAGGCTTCGAGCTCGGTGATGTCGGCCTCGTCGTTGTTGGTGACGTGCGGGATCAGCACCCAGTTGCGGTGCAGGTTGGCGCCGCTGATCTTCTTGATGCGGCTCAGGTCCTTGCGCTCGACCGGGCCGAACTTGGCGAAGTCCACCTGCGGCCAGGGCAGCAGGCCCGGGATGCCGCCGCCGGCCGCGGCCGGTGCGGCGGCCTTGGGTGCCGAGGCCTGGGCGATGACCGACTTGACGAAGCCCTGCACGTCCTGCTGCGTGATGCGGCCCTTGGGCCCGCTGCCCTTGACCTGCTCCAGCGGCACGCCCAGTTCGCGCGCAAAGCGGCGGATCGACGGCGAGGCATGCGGCAGCGACGCGCTCGGCGCCGTCGGCTGGTGCGCTGCCACCGCGGCGGGCGCCGCCGCGGCCTCGCGCGGCGCCGGCGCGGCCACCGCTTCGGCCTTGGCCGGTGCGGCAGCGGCGCTGCCGCGGTCGGCGCAGCCGCCGCCGCACCCGAGGCCTGCAGCACGGCGATGAGCGTGCCCTTGGACACCTTGTCGCCGATCTTGACCTTCAGCTCCTTCAGCACCCCGGCATGCGACGACGGAATCTCCATCGAGGCCTTGTCCGATTCGACCGTGATCAGGCTCTGCTCGACCTTGATGGCGTCGCCCGGCTGGGCCAGCAGCTCGATCACCGCGACCTCGTCGAAGTCGCCGATGTCGGGCACGACGATGTCCACCAGCCCGCCGGCAGCGGCCGGTGCGGCGGCTGCCGTGCGGGGCAGGCGCCGCGGCGGCGGGCGCGGCGGGCGCTGGTGCTGCTGCAGCGGCGACCGCGGCTGCCGCATCGGCCTCCAGCACCAGCAACAGGCTGCCTTCGCCGACCTTGTCGCCGAGCTTGATCTTCATCTCCTTGACCACGCCGGCATGCGACGACGGAATCTCCATCGACGCCTTGTCGCTCTCGACGGTGATCAGCGACTGCTCCACCTTCACCGCGTCGCCGGGTTTGACCAGCAGCTCGATGACCTCGACATCCTTGAAGTCGCCGATGTCCGGTACCTTGACTTCCACCAGGGCCATGTTCGTCTCCTTTGTTGTTGTGGGTCAGGCGACCAGCGGATTCACGCACTCGGCGTCGATGCGGTACTTCTTGATGGCCTCGGCCACCTTGGCGGCCGGCAGCGCGCCGTCATCGGCCAGCGCCTTCAGTGCGGCGACGACGATGTAGTGGCGGTTGACCTCGAAGTGCTCGCGCAGCTTGCTGCGGAAGTCGCTGCGGCCGAAGCCGTCGGTGCCCAGCACGCGGTAGGCGCGACCCTTGGGGACGAAGGCGCGGATCTGCTCGGCGTAGTTCTTCATGTAGTCGGTGGAGGCCACCACCGGGCCGGCATGCGGCTCGAGCTGTTGCGTGACGTAGGGCACGCGCGGCTTGTCGGTCGGGTGCAGCAGGTTCCAGCGCTCGCAGTCCTGGCCGTCGCGGCCCAGTTCGTTGAAGCTCGGGCAGCTGAAGACATTGGCCGACACGCCCCAGTCGCTGGCCAGCAGCTGGCGCGCGGCGATCGATTCGCGCAGGATGGTGCCGCTGCCCAGCAGGTTGACGCTCAGCGCCTTGGCGCCCTTGCCCGCCGGTTCGGCACCCTTTTCCAGCAGGTACATGCCTTTGATGATCTGCTCTTCGGTACCGGCCACCAGCCCCGGCATCGGGTAGTTCTCGTTGAGCAGCGTCAGGTAGTAGAAGACGTTGTCCTGCTTCTCGACCATGCGCTTCAGGCCGTGGTGCAGGATCACCGCCACCTCGTGCGCGAAGGTCGGGTCGTAGGTCACGCAGTTGGGGATGGTGCCGGCCAGGATGTGGCTGTGGCCGTCCTCGTGCTGCAGGCCTTCGCCGTTGAGCGTGGTGCGCCCGCTGGTGCCGCCGAGCAGGAAGCCGCGCGCCTGCATGTCGCCGGCAGCCCAGGCCAGGTCGCCGATGCGCTGGAAGCCGAACATCGAGTAGTAGACGAAGAACGGCACCATGATGCGGTTGTTGGTGCTGTAGCTCGTCGCCGCGGCGATCCAGCTGCACATGCCGCCGGCCTCGTTGATGCCCTCCTGCAGGATCTGGCCGGCCTTGTCCTCGCGGTAGTACATCACCTGGTCCTTGTCGACCGGCGTGTACTTCTGGCCTTCGGGGTTGTAGATGCCGATCTGCCGGAACATGCCTTCCATGCCGAAGGTGCGCGCCTCGTCCACCAGGATCGGCACCACGCGCGGGCCCAGCGCCTTGTCGCGCAGCAGCAGGCTCAGGAAGCGCACGTAGGCCTGGGTGGTGCTGATCTCGCGGCCCTCGGCGGTGGCCTCGAGCACCGGCTTGAAGGTCTCGAGCGATGGCACGGTGAAGTTCTCGTCGGCCTGGGTGCGGCGCTTGGGCAGGTAGCCGCCCAGCGCCTGGCGGCGCTCGTGCAGGTACTTCATCTCCGGCGTGTCGTCCGCCGGCTTGTAGAACGGGATCTTCGGCAGGTCGGCGTCGCTGATCGGGATGTTGAAGCGGTCGCGGATGTAGCGGATGTCGTCGTCGCCGAGCTTCTTGGTCTGGTGTGCGGTGTTCTTGCCCTCGCCGGCACCGCCCATGCCCCAGCCCTTGACGGTCTTGACCAGCAACACGGTGGGCTGTCCCTGGTGGCTGTTGGCGGCGTGGAAGGCGGCATAGACCTTGCCCGCGTCGTGACCGCCGCGGCGCAGCGCCCAGATGTCGGCATCGCTCATCTTCGCCACCAGCTCCAGCGTGCGCGGGTCGCGGCCGAAGAAGTTCTTGCGCACGAACGCGCCGTCGTTGGCCTTGAAGGCCTGGTAGTCGCCGTCCAGCGTGTCCATCATGATCTTGCGCAGCGCGCCGTCCTTGTCGCGCGCCAGCAGCGGGTCCCAGTTGCTGCCCCACAGCAGCTTGATGACGTTCCAGCCGGAACCGCGGAACTCGCCTTCCAGTTCCTGCACGATCTTGCCGTTGCCGCGCACCGGCCCGTCCAGGCGCTGCAGGTTGCAGTTGATGACGAAGATCAGGTTGTCCAGCTTTTCGCGCGCGGCCAGACCGATGGCGCCCAGCGATTCGGGCTCGTCCATTTCGCCGTCGCCGCAGAACACCCAGACCTTGCGGTTGGCGGTGTCGGCAATGCCGCGGGCGTGCAGGTACTTGAGGAAGCGCGCCTGGTAGATGGCCATCAACGGGCCCAGGCCCATCGACACCGTCGGGAACTGCCAGAACTCGGGCATCAGCTTCGGGTGCGGATAGCTCGACAGGCCCTTGCCGTCGACTTCCTGGCGGAAGTTGAGCAGCTGCTCCTCGCTCAGCCGGCCTTCCATGTAGGCGCGGGCATAGATGCCCGGTGCGCTGTGGCCCTGGATGTACAGCAGGTCACCGCCGTGGCCCTCGCTCTCGGCATGCCAGAAATGGTTGAAGCCGGCTGCGAACATGTGCGCCACCGACGCGAAGGAGCTGATGTGCCCGCCCAGGTCGCCGCCGTCGGCCGGCTCCAGCCGGTTGGCCTTGACCACCAGCGCCATCGCGTTCCAGCGCATGTAGGCGCGCAGCCGGCCTTCGAGCTCGAGGTTGCCGGGGCTGCGTTCCTCGTCCTCCGGTTCGATGGTGTTGACGTAGCCGGTGTTGGCCGAGAAGGGCATGTCGATGCCGGTCTGGCGTGCCTCCTCGATCAGTCGCTCGAGCAGGAAGTGCGCCCGGCCGGGACCCTCGGACTGGATGACCGCGGTCAACGCATCCAGCCATTCGCGGGTTTCGAGGGCGTCGGAGTCGTCGGCGGCGGTGTCGCGAACGGATTCGGGCAAAGCGGACATGGTGTCTCCTTCTCTTGTGTGTTGAATGGACATTCTTGCAGTTGCAGTTCAGTGTCGCATATCTCGCTTTGAATTTCAAATAGTGTTATTGTAATTTCATTATGTGGACATCCAAGAGGCGATGACGGCACCTGCAGCCCGGCGCGACGGCCTCCGATAATCCGCCTCATGGCATCGACGCCCGTGAAGACCCCTGCGCTGTCCACGGCCTGGTTGCGCCTGCGCCGTCTGCTGGGCCGCTGGTGGGTGCACCAGCCGGCGGCCCGCCAGGACCGCTTCGTCACGATGGCGCCACTGATATCGGTGCTGCTGTTCCTGGCGGCGATCATTTCCGCCTTCTGGTACCTGCGCAACGAGGAAGTCGAGCGTGAGACCGAATCGCTGAAGCGCGACACCGAAATCGTCCAGCAGCAACTGCGTCTGCACCTGATCGAGAACCAGGAGCAACTGGTGCGCATGGCCAGCGAACTGGTCAGGCGCGAGACCGACATCGATGACTTCATCGGCCAGGCGCAGGGCTTCGTGCGCGAACGCCCCGCGGTCACCCAACTGGCCTGGCTGGACGACAACCGCAAGCGCAAGGCTGGGCGCTGGGCCACGATGTACCGGGAGGAGAGCTGGCCGGGCAACGACGCCACCGACCCCTCGCTGCCCAACAGCCGAGTGCAGAACCCGCCCGAACTGGCCTTCACGCAGGCGCGCGACATGCGCCAGCCGGTGTACTCGCGCGCCTTCGTCGACCACATGGGCGTGGCCGTGTTTCAGATGCACGTGCCGCTGGTGGCGCGCAACACCTCGGCCGGCGTGCTGATGGTCGAGTACTCGGTGGAGGCCCTGCTGAGGCACTTCGTGCCGCCCGATCTTGCCAACCGCCACACCTTGAGTGTGGTCGACGACGGGCAGCGTGTGCTGGCAAGCACCGTCACACCGATGCCCGGCCAGCAGCTGAGCCAGCACACGCCGATCGTCTACGACCTGCCGCTGGCGCCCACCGTCAACGGGCTGCTGCTGCGTGGTCAAGGCTACCGCACCTCGATCGGCCTGATCAGCAACACGCTGTTCTGGATGGTGGTGGCACTGTCGGTGCTGACGGTATGGATGCTGCTGGGCAGCTGGCGCCACCTGCGCCGGCGCGCGCAGATCCAGTCCGCGCTGGTGCAGGAGACCAACTTCCGGCGCGCGATGGAGAACTCCATGCTCACCGGCATGCGCGCGATGGACCTGGAAGGCCGCATCACCTACGTGAATGCCGCGTTCTGCGCGATGACCGGCTTTTCCGAGGCGGCGCTGGTCGGCCGCGCCCCGCCCTTCCCGTACTGGCCGCAGGACCGCATCGACGAGATGAGCCGCCTGCTGCAGCAGGAGCTGAGCGGCCGCAGCCCGGCCGGCGGCATCGAGGTGCGCGTGATGCGCAAGGACGGCTCGCTGTTCGACGCGCGCATGTACGTCTCGCCGCTGATCGACCCGCGCGGCCAGCAGACCGGCTGGATGACCTCGATGACCAACATCACCGAGGCCAAGCGCATCCGCGACCAGCTGTCGGCCTCGCACGAGCGCTTCACCACCGTGCTGGAAGGGCTGGACGCGTCGGTGTCGGTGCTGTCGGTGCCGCAGGGCGAGCTGCTGTTCGCCAACCGCTCCTACCGGCTGTGGTTCGGCGCCGATGCCGGCGGCCATGCGTTGCTCACCGGCAATCTGGACAGCTCGGCCTTCGTCGCCGATGCCGAGGACATGACCGACGCCCTGTCCGGGCTGCCGACGCAGGAGCTCACCGAATCCGGCTCGAACCCGCGCGAGGTCTTCGTCGCGCCGCTGCAGAAGTGGTTCGACGTGCGCGCGCGCTACCTGCAGTGGACCGACGGCCGGCTGGCGCAGATGCTGATCGCCACCGACATCACCGCGCGGCTGCGCGCCGAGGAACAAGCCGCGCAGCAGGCCGACCGCGCGCAGGTCACCAGCCGGCTGGTGACGATGGGCGAGATGGCCGTCGTCGGTGGCCCACGAGCTGAACCAGCCGCTGACGGCGATCACCAACTACTGCAACGGCATGGTCTCGCGCGTCGATGCCGACTCGATCGACAAGCCCGACCTGCTGGCGGCGCTGCGCAAGACCGCGCGCCAGGCCGAGCGTGCCGGGCAGATCATCCGCCGCATCCGAGCCTTCGTGAAGAAGAGCGAGCCGCAGCGCCAGCCGGCGCATGCGCGGCAGATCGTCGAGGACGCGGTCGAACTGGCCGGCATCGAGCTGCGCCGCCGCAACGTCGCCATCCGCACCTATGTCGCGCAGCGCCTGCCGCCGCTGGAGGTGGACCCGATCCTGATCGAGCAGGTGCTGATGAACCTGCTGAAGAACGCCGCCGAGGCCATCGACAGCGCGCAACTGCCGGCGTCGCGGCGCAACATCGAGTTGCGTGTCGTGCCGCGCCACACCCCCGACGAAGGCGGCGTCATCGAGTTCAGCGTCACCGACACCGGCCCAGGCCTGAAGGACGAGGTGATCGAGCGGCTGTACGAAGCCTTCTTCTCGACCAAGGCCGAAGGCCTGGGCATCGGCCTGTCGCTGTGCCGCAGCATCATCGAGTCGCACCGCGGCCGGATGCGCGCGCAGAACCTCTACAATGGCGAGGCCGTTTCGGGGTGCCGTTTCTCCTTCACCCTGCCGGTCGAAGTCCACGTCCGCGGCGAGGTCACGAGCCCGCCAGCCGAGCCGCAGCGCGATCCCAACCCGAACACCATCGTGGCCTCCTGAATGAGCTTGATTCCCAAGAAGGGCACTGTCTATGTCGTCGACGATGACGAGGCTGTGCGTGACTCGCTGCAATGGTTGCTCGAAGGCAAGGACTACCGGGTCAAGTGCTTCGACTCGTCGGAGTCCTTCCTGTCGCGCTTCGACCCGCGTGAGGTGGCCTGCCTGATCGCCGACATCCGCATGGACGGCATGAGCGGGCTGGAACTGCAGGACCGGCTGCTCGAGCGCAAGAGCCCGCTGCCGGTGGTCTTCATCACCGGCCACGGCGACGTGCCGATGGCCGTCACCACGATGAAGAAGGGCGCGATGGATTTCATCGAGAAGCCCTTCAAGGAAGAAGAGCTGCTCGGCTTGGTGGAGCGCATGCTGGACCAGGCGCGCAGCGCCTTCAGCCAGCACCAGGAGCAGGCCAGCCGCGATGCCCTGCTGAGCCGGCTGACCACGCGCGAGGCCCAGGTGCTGGAGCGCATCGTTGCCGGCCGGCTGAACAAGCAGATCGCCGACGACCTGGGCATCAGCATCAAGACGGTGGAGGCGCACCGCGCCAACATCATGGAAAAGCTCAATGCCAATACGGTGGCCGATCTGCTGAAGATCGCCCTGGGCGCGCAGAGCAAGGCCTGACCCGGGCCGCCGTCTCGATTCCGAACGCGAAGCGATCGCTCCTTTGCCCATGACTGCCAAGCTGATCGACGGCGTGGCCCTGTCCCGCACGATGCGCGCCGAAGTGGCGGCGCGGGCTGCCGCCCTGCGCGAGCGCGGCAAGCCGCCAGCGCTGGCCGTCATCCTGGTCGGCGACGACCCGGCCAGCCAGGTCTACGTGCGCAACAAGATCAAGGCCTGCGAGGAATGCGGGGTGCATTCGATCTTCGAACGCTACGACGCGAGCCTGAGCGAAGCCGAACTGCTGGCGCGCATCGCCGCATTCAATGCCGATGCCAGCGTGCACGGCATCCTGGTGCAGCTGCCGCTGCCGCGCCACATCGACCCGCAGAAGGTCATCGCCGCCATCGCCACGGCCAAGGACGTCGACGGCTTCTCGGTGCATTCGGCCGGCTGCCTGGTGGCCGGCCTGCCGGGCCTGCGCCCGGCCACGCCCTATGGCTGCATGAAGCTGTTGCAAAGCACCGGCATCGATGCGCGCGGCAAGCACGCGGTGGTCATCGGTCGCAGCAACACCGTCGGCAAACCGATGGCGCTGCTGCTGCTGCAGGCCAACGCCACCGTCACCGTCTGCCACAGCGCCACACCCGACCTGGCCGTTCACACACGCCAGGCCGATATCGTGATTGCCGCCGTCGGCCGCCGCAACATGCTGCGCGCCGACATGGTCAAGCCCGGTGCCGTGGTCATCGACGTGGGCATGAACCGCAACGAGGAAGGCAAGCTGTGTGGCGACGTGGACTTCGAGGCGGTGCGCCAGGTAGCGGGCTGGATCACGCCGGTACCGGGAGGTGTTGGGCCGATGACCATCACCATGCTGCTGGTGAACACGCTCGAGGCCGCCGAGCGTGCTTCGGTCTGATCCCGGCCCGAACGCCGTGCACGGCGACGCCGATCCGTCCAACCCGTTGATGCAGGCGCTGGGCCTGCCGGCCTACGACCGCATCGAGGCCCGCCACGTGGGTCCGGCCGTCGACACGCTGCTGGCTGCCGCAAACAGTGCCCTGGCGTTGGCCGCAGGCATGCAGGTGCCGGCGGACTACCCGGCTCTCGCGCTGTTGCTGGACGTGCCGATCGAACGCCTGGGCCGGGCCTGGGGCGCAGTGACCCACCTGTGCGAGGTGGCGGATTCGCCCGCGCTGCGCGAGGCCTACCACGATGCCTTGCCGCGCATCACCGACTTCTACACCCGGCTTGGCGCCGACCCGGCGCTGTACTGCAAGTACCGTCAGATCGCGGACGCCGCCGACGCGCTGAACCCCGCACAGCGTCAGGCGCTGCAGCACACGCTGCGCGAGTTCGTGCTCGGCGGTGCCGAACTGCAAGGTGCGGCACGCGAGCGCTTCGCGCAGATCCAGGAACGCGCGGCCGAACTGCAGCAGCGCTACGGCGAGAACGTGCTCGACGCCACCGACCGCTTTGCCTACGTGGCCGATGAGGCCGAAATGGTCGGCGTACCCCAGGACGTGCGCCTGGCCACACGGTTGAAGCCGGCACCTGGCGAGCCCGGCGCCGCGCTACCGGCTGACGCTGCACGACCCGTGCTACCAGCCGGTGATGGAGCATGCACAGGACCGCGCCTTGCGCCAGCGCCTGTACCGAGCCCATGTCACCCGGGCCAGCGAGCTGGGCGACGCCGAGCTGGACAACAGCGCGCTGATGCGCGAGTTGCTGGCGCTCCGCCAGGAGCAGGCCCGGCTGCTCGGCTACCCGAGCTATGCCGAGCTGTCGCTGGTGCCGAAGATGGCCGAATCGGCGGCGCAGGTGCACGACTTCCTTGCCGACCTGGCGCAGCGCGCCCGGCCCTTCGCCGAACGCGACCTGGCCGAACTGCGCGAATTTGCTGCGCGCGAGCTGGCGCTGCCCGATCTTCAGCCCTGGGACATGGCCTTCGCCGCCGAGCAACTGAAGCAGTCGCGCTACGCCTTCAGCAGCACCGAGCTGCGTCAGTACTTCACCGAGCCGCGCGTGCTGCAGGGGCTGTTCGACATCGCCCAGACGCTGTTCGAGGTCGAGATCCTCCCCGACAGCGCACCGGCCTGGCACGACAGCGTGCGCTACTACAGCCTGCACCGCAGCGGCGTGCCCATCGGCCACTTCTATCTGGACCTGCATGCGCGCCCTGGCAAGCATTCCGGCGCGTGGATGGACAATGCCCAGCAGCGCTGGCGCCGGCCCGACGGGCATGGAATGCAGCTGCCGGTGGCCATCCTGGTGTGCAACTTCGCGCCGCCGGTGGTGCACGACGGCCAGGCGCGTCCGGCCCTGCTGTCGCACGACGACCTGCTGACGCTGTTCCACGAATTCGGCCACGGACTGCACCACCTGCTGACCCAGGTGGACGAGCTGTCGGTCTCGGGCCTGTCCGGTGTCGAATGGGACGCGGTGGAACTGCCCAGCCAGTTCATGGAGAACTTCTGCTGGGAATGGCCCGTGCTGCAGCGCCTGAGCGCCCATGTCGACAGCGGCGAGCCGCTGCCGCGCGAGATGTTCGACAAGCTGCTGGCGGCGCGCAACTTCAACAGCGGTCTGCGCATGCTGCGCCACATGGAGTTCGCGCTGTTCGACCTGCACATCCATCGCGAGCACGGTGCCGAGTCACGGCTGCTGCAGGTGGCCAACGAGGTGCGCACGCAGGTGGCGCTGGCACCGGTGGCTGAATTCAACCGCTTTGCGCACAGTTTTTCACACATCTTCGATGGTGCCTATGCCGCCGGCTACTACAGCTACAGCTGGGCTGAAGTACTGTCGGCGGATGTGTGGAGCGCGTTCGAGGAAAGCGGTGTCTTCGACCCCGAAACGGGTCGCCGCTATCGCCAGACGATCCTGGAGGTCGGTGGCAGCCGCGCCGCGATCGACAACTTCAAGGCCTTCCGCGGGCGCGAGCCGCGCATCGATGCGCTGCTGCGGCACCAGGGCATGGCCTGAACCCGCCTGCCCGCCCGCGCCGCATGGCGCCTGAACCCGACGCCGCCCGCCGATGAGACCCGAAGCCGCTTTCCAGACTTCCGCATGGCGCCAGGCGCTGATCGCCGTCGCGCTGGCCGGCCTGGCGTTGCCGGCTGCCGCGCTGTACAAGGTGGTCGGCCCCGATGGCCGCATCACCTACACCGACCGCCCGCCCGCCGACACCGCGTCGCGTGTGACCACGATCAACCGATCCGGCGTCAACGAAGCACCCGCGCCGCAGGACGGTCTGCCACAGGAGCTGCGCCAGACAGCGACGCGCTACCCGGTGACGCTGTATGGCGCCGCCGACTGTCCGCCGTGCGAAGCCGGTCGACAGCTGCTGCTGCAACGCGGCGTGCCCTTCACCGAGAAGCTGATCGTCAGCGAAGACGACGCCGCAGCCATGGAACGCGTGTTTGGCGCGCGCACCGTGCCGTCGCTGACCATCGGCGCGCAGGCGCTGCGCGGCCTGTCGCAAAGCGAATGGGCCTCCTACCTGGATGCGGCCGGCTATCCGCGCGAATCGAAGTTGCCGAAGAACTGGCAGCCGTTCGCCGGCCACCCCGCTGGTGGCACGCAGCGCCCCGCGGCCGGCCTCGGCGCCGTTGGCCGCCGCATCGGCGCCCGTGCGCAGCGCGCCGGCGGCCGCACCGACCGTACCGCCCGCGCCAGCCGGCATCCGCTTCTAGGGCCCAGCCGCTTCCCCGGCCGGCAGGCGCCGCGCCACCCAGGATCCCGAGGCCACCGCGCCGCCCACCAGCCAGAACAGCGCGGCCGCGCCCAGCGCGGTGCCGGCCGCACCGAAAAGCAAAGGCATGGCCGTGCTCGACGCGTTCATCACCACCGAGCGCATCGCAATGGCCTCGCCGTAGCGCCCCGCGGGTGTCAGCTGGTGCAGCGTGGTCATGATCATCGGCTGCACCGAGCCCAGCGTCAGGCCGAGCAGCACCGCGCAGCCACCCATCAACCAGGGCGAATGGGCCAGTGGGTACAGGCCAAAGACGATGGCCGTGCCGACCATCGCCGCGCGCAGCAAGGCGATCTCGCTGATGCGGTGGGCCCACAGCGGGATCAGCAGGCGCACGCCACTGACGGCCAGCGTGAAGGTGCCGACGATCAGGCCGATGGTGGTGGCAGCTGAAGCCGCGCTCGAAGCCGAGGATCGGCACCGCGAACATGTGCACGTCCCAGCAGGCCGACAGCACCCAGTTCACCACCAGCAGACGCTTCAGGCCGGGTGCGGCCAGCAGTGTCCAGGAACTCTGCGGCTGCGCCTGACGGGTCCGCTGCGGATCCTCCGCATCGCGCGGGATCTGCCGGGCGCACCACCAGGTGACCAGCGGCAGCGCCAGCATCAGCCCGTAGGCGGCGCGGAAGCCGCCGGCGTCGATCATGAAACCCGCCGCCACCGGCCCGACCACGTTGGACAGCGATGGCGCAATGCCCAGCCAGCTGAACATGCGCATGCGCTCGGTGGTGGTGCTGACGGCCTGGCCGGCGCGGCGCTGGATGACGATCAGCCCCATGTTGGCACCGCTGCCGACGAACACCGCCGACGCGCACAGCAGCGCGAAGCGCGCCGCCGGGCCGACGAAGGTGCAAGCCACCGCCAGCAAGGCGCCGAACAGCGACAGGCCGATGGCGATGTAGACGGGCCGGTGGTAGCCGAGCCGATCGGCCATGCGGCCGGCGTGCATCGACAGCAGCACCGGCGCAGCGGCGTACAGCGCCATCAGCACGCCCACGCTCCAGGCGCTGTGGCCGTCGCGCAGCGCCTGCAGCGGTGCGGCCATGCGCACGCCGGCCATCGTGGCATGCAGGCCGATCTGGCCAAGGATCAGCGCCAGCAGCATCCGGCCGAAACGGGCCGGCGCGGCGCCGGAGCCTTCAGTCACGCGGCGCCTCGGCGGGCCCGTCGTCGTCCGCCACGCCGGGCAGCAACTGCAGCGTGCGCGCCTCGGGCAGCGCCTCCACCGACTTCAGCCGGCGCGTCATGACGTTGGTGCGCGTCTGCGCCTGGTCGATGGTGTGCGTGGCTTCCTCGAGCTTCTTGCGCGTCCTGGCCAGCACCTCGCCGAACTTGCCGAACTCGGTCTTCACCGCGCCCAGCACTTCCCAGACCTCGGCGCTGCGCTTTTCCAGCGCCAGCGTGCGAAAGCCCATCTGCAGGCTGGTCAGCGTGGCCAGCAGCGTGGTCGGGCCGGCGAGCATGACCTTGTGTTCGCTCTGCATCGCCTGCACCAGCCCTGGCCGGCGCAGGGCCTCGGCATACAGGCCCTCGGTCGGCACGAACAGAATCGCGAAATCGGTGGTGTGCGGCGGCGCGATGTACTTGTCGCGGATGGTCCGGGCCTCCAGCCGCAGCCGCGTCTCGATGCCCTTGGCCGCCAGTCTCCATGGCCGGCAGATCGGCGCGCTCCTGCGCCTCGAGCAGGCGCTCGTAGTCCTCGCGGGGGAACTTGGCGTCGATCGGCAGCCACAGCGGCTGGCCGTCGTCTCGCTGCCCGGGCAGACGGATAGCGAACTCGACCCGCTCGCTGCTGCCCGGGCACGGTGGCCACGTTGGTGGCGTACTGCTCGGGCGTGAACACCTGCTCCAGCAGTCCGGCCAGCTGCACCTCACCGAAGATGCCGCGCGTCTTGACGTTGGTCAGCACCCGGTTCAGCGAGCCGACATCGCGCGCCAGCGTCTGCATCTCGCCCAGGCCCTTGTGCACCTGCTCCAGCCGGTCGGCCACCTGCTTGAAGCTCTCGCCCAGGCGCTGCTCCAGCGTGGCGTGCAGCTTCTCGTCGACCGTGGCGCGCATCTGCTCGAGCTTCTTCTCGTTGCCTTCCTGCAAAGCGCCCAGCCGCGTCTCGACCGCCGTGCGCACCTCGCCCAGGCGGCGCTCGTTGGCGTCCGACAGGGTGCGCAGCTGTTCGCCCAGGCTGTCGGCAAGGCGCTTCAGCGCCGCGTCCTGCGCATCGCGGGCGGACTGGCTCTGCTGCGACAGCGCCTGGCGTTGCGCCCTGCAGCGCGTCGCTCACCTGCTGCTGCATGGCGGCCAGCTGGGTGCGGAAGGAGTCGATCTGCTCGTTCTGCGTGCGCGCGACGTCGCCACTCTGCGCCAGCAAGGTCTGCTGGAACAGTGACATCGTGCCCGCCAGTTCCTGCCGCGTGCCGCGCGCGCTGTCCTGCACCTCGGCGCGCAGTTCACGTTCCAGCCGTTCGGCGTCCTGACGGGCGGCCTGCTGCAGGCTGTCGCCCAGTGCCTTCAGGGCACGCCCGTCGTCGCGGCGCAGCGCCACCCACAGCAGCAGCAGCAGGATCAGCCCCAGC
>CAWFQP010000047.1:0-81414 GCA_963818005.1 uncultured Pseudomonadota bacterium | reverse complement strand
GCACCGACGTCGATGTAGTAGCCCGAGCCACGGCGCAGGTACTTCATGAACAGCCCGAACCATCAACGCCGAAATCGAGCATGAAGCCCGCCTTCTCCAGCCGCGCGTAGAGCTCGGCATCGCGCTTCTTCATCTCGTCGTACACGGGCACCTGCATCGGCGCCATGATCTTGTAGGGGATCGACGCGAAAATCAGGTCGGCCATGTTGGTCGTGACGCCGGCCTTCACCGCCTGCTCCGAGTACAAGCCGCCGAGCGCCAGTTCCATCAGCGAGTCCGACGGTGCAATGTGCGTGGAGCTGCGCTGCACCATGGTGACATCGGCGCCGTGTTCCCACAGCGCCGCACAAATGTCGTGCGCCGAGTTGTTGGAACCCAGCACCACGCACTTCCTGCCTTTGTAGGCCTCCGGCCCCGGATGCTTGCTGGAGTGGTGTTGCTCGCCCTGGAAGGTCTCGGCACCAGGAATCTGCGGCACGTTCGGGTAACCCGACACGCCCAGAGCGAACACCAGTTCCTTCGGATGTAACGTGATCTGCTTGCCGTCGCGCTCCACCACCACGTCCCAGGTCTGGGTGGTCTCGTTGTACGTCGCCTTCTTCGCCGTGGTGGAACCCCAGTAGTTGAGCTCCATCACCTTGGTGTACATCTCCAGCCAGTCACCGATCTTGTCCTTCGGTGCGAAGACCGGCCAGTCGTCAGGGAAGGGCAGATAGGGAAGGTGGTCGTACCAGACGGGGTCATGCAGGCACAGGCTCTTGTAGCGCTTGCGCCAGGAGTCACCGGGCTTCTCGTTCTTCTCGACGATGATGGCCGATACGCCCAGGCGGCGCAGCCGCGCGCCGAGCGCGATGCCGCCCTGGCCGCCACCGACGATCACCACATAGGGCTGTACGCTGTACCCCAGCGTGGCGACCTGCTCCTGACGCTGTTCGAGCCAGGTCTTGCGATCGGGCTTCACACCGTGTTCGGCGCCCTTGGCGCGGCGTTCGCCCTTGCGCTCTTCGAAGCCCTTCAGCTCGGTCATCGTGGTCAGCAGGGTCCAGGCCTTGCCGTTCTTCAGGCGCAGGTGGCCGCGGCCGCGAGCAACCCCGGTTTCGAAGGTGAACCAGGCGTCGATGACGCCGTCGGCCTCGGTGGCCTGGCCTTCGACGGCGAAGGCGCTGGGCCGGGTGTCGGCCAGCCGCGCCTGCAACATCGCGCGGATGGCTTCGGGCCCTTCCTGCGTGCAGATGTTCCAGGTGAAGGCGACCAGGTCGCGCCAGTAGCTGTCGGCATCGAACAGCGCCACGGCGGCGTCGACATCTTGTCGTTCGAGGGCTGCCGTGAAGTCGGCCAGCCAAGCGCTGGCTGCCTGCGTCGGGTGGGTGGCAAGGTCGGTCATCGTTGATGTCTCCGTCATGTCCAGCGGGCAGTCTTTCAGTTCAACTGCCCACGAGTCATCATTGGTCGAGTAAATCGCATGCGCCATAGAAATTACCCGGTGTGCGCATGCACCGAGTCGGCGCTTTGGTCGGAAGACCATGACATCGAGACTGGATTCGCCCTCAGGCGCTTGCGCACGCGCGGTACGCCGGCGGGCCGATGTGCGCAGAATCATCCTAGGGGTTTCAGTGATCCATTCAAGGCGCAGAATCGCCGCCTCTCGGATTGCGAATCTCCCGGCAGCAGCGGCCAATTCATGCATGGAGCCTGCGACACGCGGTGAGAGCCTATCCATGTTTCGGCGCAAGATCGAAGTTCCGACAAACAAGATCGTCTGGCGTGTGACGGCAGCCGATCCGGTCGGCGTTGACATCGATCTGAGTGAACTGACGTCCGAAGCCAAGGCGCCGCTCGAGATGCCAGACCGCGGCTGGCTCGAATCGTCGCGTGACTTGCAGCAGGGTCTGCGAGTGCGCGAAATGCCTATGGAGGCGCTTCCGAGGGACCTCGTCAAAGCATTGCTGTCGCAACGAGACGCCTGATGGAACTTGGTGCGGGCACCGGCGTGCTCAATGAAGCGATGTGTCGGCGCCGCCCCGACATCCAATGCTGGCGGTGGAACTGGATAGAGCTGAGCGTGAATCGCGGACTGTGGCGCTGGTTTCGTCATTGCCCTTTCGATCGTTGCGGGCGCCAGCGCACATGCCCAGCAGCGTGTCGAACGATCGCATGGTCCTCGGCGGGGCGTATTCCTGTCGACCACCCGAATCGATCTGGCGCAACGTGCCGCCCGCATGGGTCAGGGACTTGTCTTCGAGCAGGCCACAGACTGGGTGCGGCCACTGAGAATCTGCCTTCCGCGCTGCCCCACAGCCGGAACATTCTGTCTCATGCCCTATCGCTGTAGCCGGTTACGCCGCGACGTGTGAGGGCACAGCTCGGTCGAGAACTGCATGAGTGGGTCACGGCCAAGTTGCGACCCGGCTGAATCACAGAGCCACAGCAGCGGTCATTACCGCACGGATACAAGGCGCCGCCGGATCGACGTGAGTCGGTTACCCGCGCGTCCGAGAGTGTTGCCCATGCCGACGCAAGCCTTGCGACGGCCCAACAAAGGGCACCGTCATGAACGAACTGTTCTCTCTCAACATCTTTGCCGAGTTTCTGCTTGCCGCGCTGCTCGGCGTCGGGTTGTTCTTCGGTCTGCTTGCACTGCCGATGTTCGTCAGCGGCGAATGGTTCGACGCAGCCGATCGTCGAAGGACTTGGCAGACACACCGCGACGGTGCATGCGGCTCGACGGGCCCTTGCCTGAGTGCGGGTGGCGGGCAGTCGAGTTGACCTGTAGGTTGCAGCTTTCGGGGCTGCCGTTTCAACCGGCGCCGGTCGCTGCCCCCGGCTGCTTGCGAGACTACTGCTTGAAATCCAAGCTGCTGGTGTTGGTGTGCCGTCAGCATGGCAACGCCTCGCCGGCGCACTTGCAGCACGACCCCGCGCAGTATTGGGTCGACCCCCGAGTAGGACCACGGTCGCCTGACTTCAAGGGCAGCTCTCGGGCGCCCAATCTCCAGATTCAGGGGTCGGCTCCGGGTCGAACGCCGGCAATGTCGGCGCCTGTTTGACGGACCGCTGTGTGACCCATACCCGACACCGAGGCCTGAGTGCCTGCAATCTGAGGTCGAATGGCGATCTGCCAGGCGCGAAGCGATCCGGATGAGTGCCAGGCGCTTCGCCAGCTCGGCCCGCGCGCTTGGCGCGTTGGCGCGCAGTGCGAATGAGTATGAAGGCCTGCGACACCCCGGGTGAGGGTCGTCCGCGTAGTCAGTCGTGCGGTTTGCGTGCGTGGTGGGCGGTTCGTCGAATAAGCCGCGGACGATCTCCGCGAGTCAGCGACGCGCCGGTTGCCCGGGATGCGCAGGAGGGACGGGGTGACGAATTAAGGTAGGAATCCGTTGCGCACCCCTAGGCCAAGCGCGCCTATGCTGGCACATCCACCTGCAAGGATGCTGGGATGAAGCGGGGACTGAGTTACGCCGAAGCCATGGCCTACGTGGGTGTCAAGCGTCGGACATTTGACGCTGCGTGGCGGCCCAGGCTGCGTGCAATTCACCAGGGATCGAGCCTGGTCTTCGACAGATACGACCTTGACCGCCTCTTCGACGAAATGAAGGGACGCGATGAAGGAAGCGATACGCCAATCGTCGGCGTGACAACGTCGGAGCCACTGGCGCAGAATGCCAACCGGAACGAACGGCCCGCCCCAATGAAAGGAGAAGTGAAATGGGCCGAAAAGTACCGGGAATCTACCCCGGCAGCGAAGGAACCTGGACGGTCGATAAGTGGTACGCCAGCACTCGACTTTTCCGGCGTGGCTTCGCGAATTTTGAGGAGGCGGAGAAGTGGCTGATCAGGCATCTTGAACAGCTCCGTGCTGCGGAGGTGCATGGCAAGCGGCCAGAGAGGTTGTTCAATGAAGTTGCAACGCAGTACCTCGTGAAGTTTCAGGACAAGCCGTCCATCGTGAGCGAAACCTATCA
This sequence comes from uncultured Pseudomonadota bacterium, assembly GCA_963818005.1. Classification (GTDB taxonomy): domain Bacteria; phylum Pseudomonadota; class Gammaproteobacteria; order Burkholderiales; family Burkholderiaceae_C; genus Rubrivivax. Next base: position 77,452 of record CAWFQP010000047.1, on the reverse strand, counting down.
CTTGAAAAGCGTCATGCCGACCATCGGCCATTTACCAATTACTCAGATCCACGACGGGTCCCTGGCCCCGCATGTGGAAAAGCGCTTGGCCGAGGGGCGTGCACATAAGACCATCAACCTCGAGTTGGGCATCGTCCGCAGGATCCTAAATCTGTGTGCGATGAGCTGGCGCGACGAGGGCGGTTTAACCTGGCTGGAGCAAGCGCCGCGGATCACTCTGTTGCCTCTTGTTGGGCATCAGCGCGAACCTAGACCTATCAGTTGGTCGGAGCAGCGAAGGCTGTTGCCCAAGCTACCTCGACATCTGGCCCGAATGTCGCTGTTCGCCCTGAACACCGGTGCTCGGGACGATGTGGTGTGCAGCCTGCGATGGGACTGGGAGATTCGGATCGACGAGTTGGGCGTCAGCGTGTTCGAGGTACCCGCCTCGAACGTGAAAGGACGCAGACGGTCGCGCCTTCTAGTCTGCAACAGCGTAGCCCAGTCGGTAGTGGAGTCCGTGCGCGGGGAGCACGACGAGTTCGTGTTTGTGTACCAGCGGCGGCAGAAGGATGGAAGCGAGGCAAAGCGCGATCCGCACCCTGTCGAAACGATGAACAACACTGCCTGGCAGCGGGCACGGCGGGAAGCGGAGCTCGGTGATCTTCATGTGCATGACCTCCGGCACACCACCGGCATGCGCTTGAGGGAAGCAGGTGTTGCGGAGGCGGCCCGGGCTGACATCCTCTGGCACACCAACCCGACCATGACGCACCACTACAGCATGGCGCAGATCGTCGAGCTGCACGCCGCCCTGGAGAAGATCAAGGAAGACTCTGGCCGCTGGAACAAGAGCCTCGCGACGCTGAAGCTCGAACAACAGGCGGCGAGGCGGGATGCGAGTCCCGCAAAAGTCCCGCAGCAAAAGAAAAACGGCCTAGACGCCGTTGCCGTCTAAGCCGTTGATCTAGAACGAAAAGTTCTGGTGCGGCTGGCAGGAATCGAACCCACGACCCCTTGGTTCGTAGCCAAGTACTCTATCCAGCTGAGCTACAGCCGCGAAGCCGTGAATTATATCAGTGGCAATCAGCCCGGATTCAATCGACCCCCGCTGCCGCGCGGTCGCATTGCTGGGCGCGCAGGGTGTCACCTTCCTGCTGGGCGAGTTGGGCCAGCGAGCGCCACGCCCGGCGCCGGGCCTGGGCACTCAGCCCTGCGGCGGCGGCGGCCTGCTCCAGGGGCCGGCGTGCCTTGCCCCACAGCTGCCGCTCGATCATCGCCGTGCCCACGGCGGCGGCGATGGCCGGGTCGCTGGGCAGCGCCAGCGCGGCATTCTCCAGCCGCGGCAACCAGTCCGACGGCAAGCCCGGCACCGCCTCCATCAGGGCCAGTGCGATGCGCTCGCGCTCGTCGGGTTGCAGTTCGCCGATGCCGTCCCAGAAGGGACGCAGCCAAGCCCGCGCGTCGTCGTGGGCACCGAAGGCGGCAGCGCGCACGGCCGCGCGGGCGGCCAGCGTGGCGTCGCGGCGATCGGCCGCATCGAGTTGCAGCCACACCCCGCGCAACGCGTCGACATCGGGCGCTCCGTCCAGCGCCTCGCCAGCCAGCGTGCGCAGCAAGCTGGCGGCTGCGGTGGGGGAGAACGCCTGGTGCTTGGCCAGCAGCCGCGCCGTCTGCAAGGCTGGCAGAGGCTGCAGGGTCAGACGCTGCGCCAGCAAGCGCAGCCGCAGAGCCTGTGTGCGCCGCGCGACGCCGGCGGGCAACTCGCCCAGCAGCTCGATCGCGCGCAGCGCGTCGCGGTCGTCGATCGCCCATTCGGCGGCCAGCAGCCGGGCGCCTTCGTCCACCGGCCGCATGGTCCAGCCGTCGCGCGACTTGCGCCGCAGCTGGCGCATCGAATCGTCGCGACGCGTGCGGTCCTGCATGCGGTGCAGGCTGGCCGCGGCCAGAAGGTGGGCGAGCACGCGAAACTCGCCGTCACGGCGCAGCACTTCGGTCTCGTTGCGGATGATCAAGGCGCGCTGCGCCGCCCGATGCGCGCGGCTGTAGCGCGCGGCAAAGTACTCGGCCAGCGCCTCGCGCAGGGCTGCGTGGGCCGCGCGCTCGCGCCGCAGCTGGCGCCATTCGCGGGCGCGCTGCGGCAGGCTGATCAGTCTGTTGATCGAGCGCGCTGCGGCCATCAGCACGACGCAGGTGGCCAGCACCAACAGCACGAACAGGTTCAGCGACAAGTCGGTGCGCCAGGCGCCGAAGTAGATGCTGACCAGTCCGTCGTTGCGGCCCAGCGTGGTCGCGGCCACCACGGCCACGATGAACAGCAGCACGAGCCAGATGATGCCGCGCATGGCGGGGCCCGGCTCCCGTCAACGCACGCCGGCCACGGCGGCAATGGCGGCCAGCGTGGCGTCGGGACGCGGCACCACCACCTGGCGTGCCTGGGCGCTGACCTGCCGCGCCAGGTCGATCGCACTGGCGGTGCGTCGCGAGCCGCGGTCGAAATACCGCTCCAGCACGGACAAGGCCTCGCGCAGGTCGGACTGGGCGGTGTCGAACTGCCGACTCAGCAGCGCCAGCCGGGCATTCAGCAGTCTGAGCTTGAGGTTCTCGCGCAGGAAGAAGGCCTGCTCAGGCGCGATCAGCATGGCCTCGGGCTGGTCGATCGGCGTGATCCGGATCAAGCCACGCACCTCGGCCCACACGCGCGCACCCAGCCCGGCCCAGCGCTCGCCCAGCACCTCGGTCCAGGCCGGGTCGGTCGGTGCCGAGGCGGCTGCCGCCGGCGCCGCTGCGGCCGAAGCCCCCGCGACCGCCGCGGCCGCCCCGCGCTGCGCCGGCCTGGCGGCCGCGCGCTGCGTCTGCGGTGCAGACAGCAGGGGCAGTTCGTCGACCAGGCGCACCACCTCGTCGAGCCGGATGGCCAGCGTGGCCACGTCCACCGCACCTGCGGCGCGCACACGCTCCATGTCCTGCACGATGGCGCGGCGCACCCCGTCCAGACGCGGCTGGTTCTGCCTTGCCAGCCGATCCTCGGCCTGCTTCATCGCGATCATCAAGGGTTCGGCGCTGCCGGTGATGGCCGTGTGCTGCAACGCCACGCGTACAGATGCTTCGATGTCGGCGAGCACGTTCTCGTCGCGCGAGCGGGACATCGACTGGATCAGTTCTTCCAGCTGTGTTCGCTGCAGCGACACCTCGGCCACGCGCGCCTCCAGCAAGGCCAGCTTGGCAGCGGCATCGCGCGAACTCTCCTGGGCCTGCTTGGCCAGCATCTGCGCCTCGGCAGCCTGTGCGCCACTGTCGTCCTGGCGCTTGACCATCTGCTGCTCCAGGCCCTTGACACGCTGCTGCGTGTTCCACGCATACATCACGGCCGCGGCACACAGCGCGGCCAGCAGCACCGCGCCCGCGCCAATCCAGCGAACCGGCAGCGCATGCAGTTCACCCGGCGCTTGGGCTGCAAAGGCCGGGCTGGCAGCGGCCGCGGGTGGGGCGATGGGCTCGGTCACGGAGCCGAGGATTGTATCGGCCGGCCCTCGCGAGCCGCAGCCGCCAACGCCTCGGCGTTGACCGCCACCCGACGCACCTGGCCGAAGCCCAGCCGCTGCAAGGCGGCGACGATGCGCGGGTGCGGCGCCACGGCTGCGCAGGCGGCCCAATCGGCGCCGGTCGACAGCAGCGCGAGGTTGCCCACCGCCTGCGAACTGCTGAACAACCAAAGGTGTTGCTGCGGCTGTGCCTGGGCCGCGGCCAGCAGCGCCCGTGTGTGCCTGTCCAGTTGCGGCAGCACCCGCTGGTACGCCGCGACGAACTCGACGCTGGCGCCGGCCCTGCCCAGCTGTTCGGCCAGCCAGTCGCGCCCCGCCTCGCCGCGCAGCACGCGCACTTGCCGGCCCTGCCAGTCGCGCCCACGCAGTCGCTCCCAGAGCGCCTCGGAATCGAAGACCGCGCCCAGCGGCTCGACCAGCGAAGTCGCGCCAACGCCGGCCTCGCGCAGCGCAGCCGATGTGCCCGGCCCGGTGGATGCGGCCAGCACCCGCGCTGGCCAGGCGCAGCCCGGCGGTCGCTGCTTCATGAAGTGCTGCACAGCATTGGCGCTGACGAACATCAGCAAGTCCAGCGATGGCAGCTCGCGCCAGACCTGCTGCAGCGGCTGCGGGTCGGGGATCGCTTCGATCTCGATCAGCGGCAGCGCCACGGCGTCCACCGCGCGCGCGCGCAACTCGGCCACCAGGGCATCGGCCTGGGCCCTGGGCCGGGTGACGACGAGTCGCATCGGGCTGGGCGGGCCGGCGGACCGGCTCAGACGGCTGCGCCGAGATAGGCCTCGGCGCCGGCGGCACGCAACTGCGCCGCGGCGCGCTCGCCCAGCGCGTTGGCCTCGGCATCGCTGGCCACGGCCGCGCGCAGCTGCGTGCGCAGCAGCGGGCGCGCCAGGTCCTGCGCATGGCCCAGCGCCACATCGATGCGCAGTTGATCGTCTTCCCACACCGCATGTGCGGCCAAAGGCATGCTGCAGCTGCCGCCGAGCGAGCGCGACACGGCACGCTCGGCATGCACCGCCAGCCAGCTGGGCCGGTGCACCAGTGTGGACAGCGTGCGCCCCAGTTCGGCCGCGTCCTCGCGATGCTCGATGCCCAGCGCGCCCTGCCCGGCGGCCGGCGTCATCGTCGCGGTGTCGAACAGCGACGCGATGCGTGAAGCCAGGCCGAGGCGCTTCAGCCCGGCGGCGGCCAGCACGATGGCGTCGTAGTCGCCCTCGTCGAGCTTGCGCAGCCGGGTGTCCAGGTTGCCGCGCAGGGGCTCGATATGCAGGTCGGGGCGCAGGCCCAGCAGCTGCGCTGCGCGGCGCAGGCTGGACGTGCCGACGCGCCCGCCCTGCGGCAGCTGCTGCAGCGTGGCAAAGCGCGGGCTGACGAAGGCGTCGCGTGGGTCTTCGCGCTCGAGCACCGCGCCGAGCGCGAAGCCGGCCGGCAGCTCCATCGGCATGTCCTTCAGCGAATGCACGGCCAGGTGGGCGCGGCCGTCCTCCAGCGCGGTTTCCAGCTCCTTGACGAACAGGCCCTTGCCGCCCACCTTGGACAGCGCGCGGTCGAGGATCTGGTCGCCGCGCGTGGTCATGCCCAGCAGCTCGACCCGAAGGCCGAAACGCGAGCGCAGCAGCTCGCGTACATGTTCGGCCTGCCACAGGGCGAGCCGGCTTTCGCGAGTGGCGATGATGAGGGTGTTAGGCATGCGGCTTGCATTATCGCCAGCCGACCGGCAGGCCGAAGCGCCACGCCGTGCTGCGGGTCGACACCGCGCCGACTTGGTAACATGGTTACACCCCACTGGAGCCATCCATGCCCACCGCCCCCCGTGCCGCCGCGTCGCCGTCCAAGCCCGCGAGCGCCTCGCGCAGCAAGGGCGAGAGCGATGCCGCACTGAAGAACCAGGCGTTGGTCGAGGATATCCGGTTACTCGGCCGGATCCTCGGCGAGGTGATCCGCGAGCAGGAAGGCAAGGACGCCTTCGAGCTGATCGAGCGGGTGCGCAAGCTGTCGGTGGCCTACCGGCTGAAGCAGGATGCCAGCGCCGGACGGGTGCTCGACCGGCTGCTGAAGAACCTGTCGGCCGACCAGACGGTGAGCGTGATCCGCGCCTTCAGCTATTTCTCGCACCTGGCCAACATCGCCGAGGACCGCCACCACGTGCGCCGGCGCCTGCAGCACGAGCGCGCCGGCGACCAGCAGGAAGGCTCGCTGGCGGTGAGCTTCGATAGGCTGCACCGCGCCGACCACCGCTCGGCCGACATCGCCGCCACGCTGAAGCGGGCCTACATCGCGCCGGTGCTGACCGCCCACCCCACCGAAGTGCAGCGCAAGAGCATCCTCGATGCAGAGCGCGCGATCGCCGAGTTCATCGGCGAGCGCGACGACCTGGCCGGCGAGCGGGAGCGGCGCGAAAACGAGGAGCTGATCCGCGCGCGCATCACCCAGTTGTGGCAGACGCGCATGCTGCGCACCGCCAAGCTGACGGTGGCCGACGAGATCGAGAACGCGCTGAGCTACTACCACGCCACCTTCCTGCGCCAGATCCCGAGGCTGTACCGGGAGATCGAGCAGGCGTTGCCGGGCCACGAGGTGCCGCCCTTCCTGCGCATGGGCAACTGGATCGGCGGCGACCGCGACGGCAACCCGAACGTCAGCGCCGACACGCTGCGCATGGCGCTTTCGCGGCAGGCCGAAACCGCGCTGCGACACTACCTGACCGAGGTGCACCAACTGGGTGCCGAGCTGTCCACCTCGCACATGCTGGCGCCGGTGAGCGACGAGATGCTGGCGCTGGCCAGAGCCTCGCCCGACGACAACGAGCACCGCAGCGACGAGCCCTACCGGCGCGCACTGATCGGCATGTACGCGCGCCTGGCGGCCACGCTGCAGGCGCTGACCGGCACCGAGGCGCTGCGCCATGCGCTGGCGCCGCAGCAGCCCTATGCGCAGGCGGCGGACTTCCTGGCCGACCTGCGCATCATCGAGCGTTCGCTGAAGACGCACCATGCCCAGGCGCTGATCGGCCCGCGGCTGGCGCCGCTGAAACGCGCAGTGCAGGTCTTCGGCTTCCACCTCGCCACGGTCGACCTGCGCCAGAGCTCCGACCAGCATGAAGCGGTGCTGGCCGAGTTGTTGAGGGTGGCGCGCATCGAGTCCGACTACTGCGCGCTGGACGAAGCACGGCGCCGCGAGCTGCTGGTCAGGCTGCTCAACGACGCACGCCCTCTGCGTGTGCGCGGCGCCGTGTATTCGGCGCTGGCATGCAGCGAACTGGCGATCTTCGAAGCCGCCGTCGAGATGCGCCTGCGCTACGGCAACGAGTCGCTGCGCCACTACATCATCAGCCACACCGAGGACGCCAGCGACCTGCTCGAGGTGCTGCTGCTGCAGAAGGAATGCGGGCTGATGAGCGGCACGCTGGACGATGGCGCACACAACGACCTGATCGTCGTGCCGCTGTTCGAGACCATCGAGGACCTGCGCAACGCGGCGCGCATCATGCGCGAGTTCTATGCGCTGCCCGGAGTGCTGCCGATGATCTGCCGCAGTGGCGCCGAGCAGGACATCATGCTCGGCTACAGCGACAGCAACAAGGACGGCGGCGCCTTCACCAGCAACTGGGAGCTGTACCGCAGCGAGATCGCGCTGGTCGAGCTGTTCGAACCGCTGCAGCGCGCGCACGGCCTGACGTTGCGCCTGTTCCACGGCCGCGGCGGCACGGTGGGGCGCGGCGGCGGGCCCAGCTACCAGGCCATCCTGGCGCAGCCGCCGGGCACGGTGAAGGGCCAGATCCGCCTGACCGAACAGGGCGAGGTCATCGGCAGCAAGTACGCCAACCCCGAGATCGGCCGGCGCAATCTGGAAACGCTGGTGGCCGCCACGCTGGAAGCCACGCTGCTGCACCCGACGAAGAGCGCGCCCAAGGCCTTCCTGGACGCGGCCGACGAGATCAGCCGCGCGAGCTTCGCCGCCTACCGCAAGCTGGTCTACGAAACCCCCGGCTTCGCCGACTACTTCTTCGCCGCCACGCCGATCCGCGAGATCGCCGAACTGAACATCGGCTCGCGCCCCGCCTCGCGCAAGGCCAACCGCGCCATCGAGGACCTGCGCGCCATCCCCTGGAGCTTCAGCTGGGGCCAGTGCCGCATGGCGCTACCGGGCTGGGCCGGCTTCGGCTCGGCGATCGAGGCCTTCCTGGCCGATGCGGCCACGCGCAAGGCGCGGCTGGAGCTGCTGCAACGCATGCACAAGCAGTGGCCCTTCTTCCGCACGCTGCTGTCCAACCTGGACATGGTGCTGGCCAAGAGCGACCTGCGCATCGCCGCGCGCTACGTGGAGCTGGTCGAGGACAAGAAGCTCGGCAAGCGCATCTTCAACGCCATCCGCGCAGAGTGGGAACTGGCCAACGCTGCGCTGTTGCAGATCACCGGCGAGACGCGGCGCCTGCAGTCGAACCCGTCACTGGCGCGATCGATCGAGCACCGCTTCCCGTACCTCGATCCACTGAACCACCTGCAGGTGGAGCTGATGCGCCGCCACCGCCGCCCCGGCGCGGACCCGGCCGACGCCACCGAGCAGCGCCTGCGACGCGGCATCCACCTGTCGATCAATGGCATCGCCGCGGGGCTGCGCAACACGGGCTGACGCCGGGTCATGTTCGACGCACGGAGATCGCAGGCAGTTGGCGGATTGCGGCTGTTCGCTTGATCCGGGTATTCGAGCCAAGACAAACGAACAGCCGCTTCGCGCCTCGAGTCGACTCCGACTTCGATCGCTTCAACCAAGACGCCACATCAATCCACCGTCTCGAGCAGCCCGCGCTTGCGCAGCAGGGGCTCGACCTGCGGACCCCGGCCGCGGAACGCCGCATAGGCCGCACCGGGCTCGATGCTGTTGCCGCTGGCATAGACATGGCGGTGCAGCCGCTCGGCCACGCGTGGGTCGAAGGGGTCACCGGCTTCCTTGAAGGCCTCGAAGCCATCGGCGTCCAGCACCTCTGCCCACAGGTACACGTAGTAGCCCGCCGCGTAGCCGGAGCTCGAGAACAGGTGCTGGAAATGCACCAGCCGGTGGTTCATGCCGACCCCGTCGGGCAGGCCCAGGCGGTGCAGTTCCTGCGCCTCCCAGGCGCACGGGTCGGCAGGAAGCTGCTCGCGCGGCAGCGCATGCAACGCCATGTCGGCATAGGTGCTGGCGCAGTAGCGCACCGTCTCGTAGCCCTGGTTGAAGCGCCGCGCGGCGTGCAAACGCTCGATCAACGCATCGGGAATCGGCTCGTCGGTCTGCCAGTGCCGGGCATGCCGCTTCAGCACCGCCGGTTCGGTGATCCAGTGCTCGAACAGCTGCGACGGCAGTTCGACGAAGTCCTTCAGCACCTGGGTGCCGGACAGCCTTTCGTAGTGCACGTCGGACAGCATGCCGTGCAGGCCATGGCCGAACTCGTGGAACAGCGTGCGCGCGTCTTCCAGCGACAGCAACGTCGGCGCACCCGGCGCGCCCTTGGCGAAGTTGTTGTTGTTCAGCACCACCGGCAACGCACTGCCGCCGCCCGGCTCGTTGCGGCTTTGTGAGCGCAGCATGCTCATCCAGGCGCCGCTGCGCTTGGGCCCGCGCGCAAAGTTGTCCTGCAGGAAGACGGCCACCACCGCGCCGGCAGCGTTGCGCACCTCGTAGGCCTTGACGTCGGGGTGGTAGACCGGAAGATCCTCGCGGGCCGTGAACTGCAGCCCGAACAAGCGCTGCGCGCAGTCGAATGCCGCCTGCACCACGCGGGGCAGCGGGAAGTAGGGCTTGATCTGCGCATCGTCGAGCGCATAGCGCTGCTGGCGCACCTTCTCGGCCCAGTAGCGCCAGTCCCAGGCCTCGATGGGCTGCTGCGCAGCGGCCGTGGGCGGCTGCTCGAGCATGGGCAAATGGGGCTGCGCCACGTTGCCCATACCTTCTTGGGGCGAGGACGACGCTCGCGGCGGTCTGGGGGCGCTCATCACCTCCTGCAGTGCCTTGCGTTCGCGCTCCACGGCCGCCAGCGCGCGCGGCCAGACATCATCGAGCAGCGCGTGAACTGCCGCGCGTGTGCCGGCCATGGTGTCGGCAAGTGCGTAGTCGGCATAACAGGCGTAGCCGTGCAGCGCCGCTTGCTCGGCGCGCAGTTCGAGGATGGCGCGAACCACCGGCCGGTTGTCGTGCTCGCCGGCACGTTCGCCTCGGCCGACCCAGGCGCGCCAGGCCATCTCGCGCAGGTCGCGCCGCTCGGAGAAGGTCAGGAAGGGCACGATCAACGAACGCGACAGCGTGATCACGTGGCCTTCGGCCAGGCCGCGCTCGCTGGCCGCCTGCCGCGCCGCGTCGCGCAGGAAACCCGGCAAGCCCGCCAGGTCGGCCTCGCGCTGCAGCAGCAGCTGGTACGAGGCCTCGTCGTGCAACACGTTCTGCGCGAAGCGTGTGGTCAGTTCGGCCAGCTGCTCCATCACCTGCGCATAACGCGCCTGCGCTTCGGGCGCGAGCTTGGCACCCGAGCGCACGAAATCCAGGTGCGTGCGCTCCAGCAGCCGGCGCTGCTCGGCTGTCAGCGCCAGGGCATCGCGTCGAGCGTGCAGCGCATCGACGCGCTCGAACAGCCCGGCATGCATGAACACCGCGCTGTAGTGCGCCGACAACGGCGCCGCCAGCTCGCGCTGCACCGCCTGCAGCTCGGGCGAGGTCTGCGACGCCGTGAGGTTGTAGAACACCGACTCGATGCGCCCGAGCAGCCGCGCGCAGCGGTCGAAGGCGGCGATGGTATTGTCGAAGCTGGGGGGCTCGCCCTGGACGGCGATGGTGTCCAGTTCGGCGCGGTGAGCCTGCATGGCCACTTGCAGCGCCGGCACGAAATGCTCGGCGCGAATGGCGTCGAAGGGCGGCAGGCCGTATGGCGCGTCCCAGTCTTCGAGCAGTGGGTTGAGGGACACGATCCGGCTGACACGCTGATCCATGGGGTGCTTGCTCCGTGATGACTCCGGCAGTGGCGACACAGCCCCGCCCGGAGTGCAGCGCGAATGATGCCATCGCGGCCCGCTGTCGCGCCGGCAACAAGCCCCGGCCGCAGGCGCCTGGATAATCCCCCGCTCGATTCCCGAAGGTCCGACGCATGCCCGAGCTGAACCGCTTTTCTGCCCTGATGGCACAGCGCCAGACACTCGATGCAGCCACGCGCTTCATCGTGACCGACGACTGGTTGCAAGGTCGCACCTGCTATGGCGGGCTGATCGCGGCGCTGGCGGTGGTGGCCATGCGCGAGCGTGCCGGTGCCGCCTGGCCCGCCGGCGTGGGCCTGCGCGCACTGCAGAGCTGCTTCGTCGGCCCGGTCAGCCCCGGGGCGGTGGACATCCGCACCACGGTGCTGCGCCAGGGCCGCAACGTCTGCCAGGTGCAGGCTCAGGTACTGCAACAGGACCAGGTGGCGGCCGCACTGCTGGGCGTGTTCGGCGCTGACCGGCCCTCCGCCCTGCGAGCGCGCCTGCCGCAGCGCCCCGCGCCGCGCCACGAGGCCGACGCCCTGCCGGTTCCGCCCCAGCGCCCGCCTGGCGCGCCGGCCTTTCTGCAGCATTTCGATCTGCGCTGGGCCGAAGGCGCGCTTCCCTTCAGCGGCGGCGAAGGCCACCGCAGTTGCATCCACATGCGCCTGAAGCCCGAGGAGGCGACCGGCGTACCCACCGAGCTGCAGACCGTGCTGCTGGCCGACCTGTCGCCTACGCCGGTGATCGGTGAGTTGGTACGGCCCGGCGGCCAACAGCTCGGTCACCTGGGAGCTGCAGTTGCGGCCGGTGAACCCGGGGCCGCCCGAGGGCTGGTGGCGCGCCGACAACGAATCGCTGATGGTCGACGGCGGCTACGTCAACCAGGCGGCACGGCTGTGGGCCCCAGACGGGCATCTGGCCGCCTACGGCTACCAGGTGGTGGCGGTGTTTGCCTGACGGCCGGCCGGCCATTGCACCGACCCAATGCACCTACCATCCGCGCGTGCATACCACCCGACACCAGGCGCTGCGTTGGCTGCTCTGTCACGACCCGGTTGACAAGGCGCGTGGCGTGCGCGGCCTCGATCCGTTGGCCGAGGCCGGCGCAGCCGAGGCCCTGGCCGAGCCGCCGGGGATCCCGGGCCGGCCCGAGCGCCCGGCACTGGTGGCGCACACCCGGCTGAAGCCGCGTTCGGCGATGACCCGCGAAGGCCGCGCGGCGCTGCTGCATGCGCTGGCGCACATCGAGCTGAACGCCATCGACCTGGCGCTGGACATCTGCTGGCGCTTCGCCGGGGCGCCCGAGGACTTCTACCGCCAATGGCTGCAGGTGGCGCGCGAGGAGGCGCTGCACTTCGAGTTGCTGCGCGAGCATCTGGCCACGCTGGGCCACCGCTATGGTGACTTCGACGCGCACGACGGTCTGTGGCAGATGGCCGAGCGCACGCGCCACGCCCTGCTGGCACGGCTGGCACTGGTGCCGCGCACGCTGGAAGCGCGCGGCCTGGACGCCTCGCCCGCCGTCAAGGCCAAGCTGCTGGCCGCAGGCGACGTGCGCGGCGGCGAGATTCTCGACCTCATCCTGCGCGACGAGATCGGCCATGTGGCGGTGGGCAACCACTGGTACCGCTGGCTGTGCGCGCAGCGCGGGCTGGACCCGCTGGCCACCTATGCCGAGTTGGCCACGCGCCACGGCGCGCCGCGGCCACGCGGGCCCTTCAACCTGGCGGCGCGGCGCGCCGCAGGATTCGACGAGGCCGAACTGGCCGCGCTGGATAGCATCGCGCCCTGACACCACCCCGGACGCAACCGCCCTCATGCGCATCTTCGTCGCCGGCTTCCAGCACGAGACCAACACCTTCGCACCGAGCAAGGCCGACTGGGCCGCCTTCGAAAGCGGCTCGGCCTTCCCGGCCTACAGCCGCGGTGCGGCCATGCTCGATCGACTGGCCGGCACCAGCCTGCCGATGGGCGGTTTCATCCGCGCAGCGCGCCGGCGCGGCTGGACGCTCGTGCCCTCGGCCTGGGCCGGTGCCAGCCCGTCGGCGCATGTCACGCACGCGGCTTTCGAAGCCATCACCGAGCACATCGTCGCCGACGCACGCCACGGCGGCTTCGATGCGGTGTACCTGGACCTGCATGGCGCGGCGGTGGCCGAGCATGCGGACGATGCAGAAGGCGAGTTGCTCGAACGGCTGCGCGCGTTGCTCGGGCCGGTGCTGCCGCTGGTCGCCAGCCTGGACCTGCATGCCAACGTCACGCGGCGCATGCTGCAGCACGCCAGCGCGATGAGCGCCTACCGCACCTATCCGCATGTCGACGGCGCCGACACCGGCGCGCGCTGCGCCGAGCTGCTGGCCGAACTGTGGGAGCACGGCCGGCCCTGGCACACGCACCATGTGCGCCTGCCACTTCCTGCTGCCGCTGAACGCACAGTGCACGATGACTGGAACCGGCGCGCGGCGTGTACGAGCGGCTCGCCGAACTGGATCGAACGCAGCGGCGTGCGCCTGAGCTTCGCGATGGGCTTCCCCGCGGCCGACTTCGACGAATGCGGGCCGGTGGTCTTCGGCCACGGCCCCGATGCCGAAGCGGTACACAAGGCAGTGCGGCGCGTCGCCCATGAAGTGATCGAACTGCGCCGCGACTGGTCGCTCGACCTGCTGAGCCCGGCCGAGGCCGTGCAGCGCGCGCTGGCGCTGGCTGAGCGCAGCGACAAGCCGGTGGTCATCGCCGACACGCAGGACAACCCCGGCGCCGGCGCCGACTCGCAACACCACCGGCATGCTGCATGCGCTGCGTGCCGCGGATGCGGGCCGGCGCTTCCCCGGCCGGGTGGCGCTGGGCCTGCTGTACGACCCGGCCGCTGCGCGCATGGCCCATCAGGCCGGCGTGAACGCGACACTGGAGATGTCGATCGGCAAGGCGGTGCGCTGCTACGACGGGGCTTCAGCGAAGCGCCGCTGCGCGGCCGCTTCAAGGTGCTGAGCCTGAGCGACGGCGTGGTGCCGATGCACGGGCCGATGATGGCCGGCGGCACCGCCCAGCTGGGCCCGAGCGCGGGCGTGGAGATCGACGGCATACGCGTCAACCTCGTCAGCGGCCAGTGCCAGATGCTCGACCTGGACTTGTTCCGCTTTCTGGGCGTGCAGCCGGAACGAATGAAAGTGCTGGTGAACAAGAGCTCGGTGCACTTCCGCGCCGCGTTCACGCCGATCGCCTCGCACATCCTGGTGGCGGTGGCGCCGGGCCCGATGGCCGCCAACCCGGCGACGCTGCCATGGACGAAGCTGCCGGCCGGCATTGCGCGCATGCCCTGACTTGCCGGGCAGCGGGCAGCATCCACGTCGGATGGCGCGTGATGCCGGACGATGACGTCCGCGACCGAGGCGATGTCCCTTCGATCTGATCCGCTGGCTGATGCTGGCGCAAAGGACGTGCAGGGGTTTCAAGCACCTTGTCTGTCTGCCCTGCGGACCGCTGCACCCTCAGATCTCGGCGAAGCTGATGCAGGCGGCTGCGCCGCATCAGCTCGACCACCCCGCCGTTCAGCCCCGCGGATGGTGCCGCGCATGCAGCGCCTTCAGGCGCTCGCGGGCCACGTGGGTGTAGATCGTGGTGGTGGAGATGTCGGCGTGGCCCAGCAGCATCTGCACGGCGCGCAGGTCGGCGCCATGGTTCAGCAGGTGCGTGGCGAAGGCATGGCGCAGCGTGTGCGGCGACAGCGGCACATCGATGCCGGCCACGCGCGCATGGCTCTTGATCAGCTTCCAGAACATCTGCCGCGTCATCGGGCCGCCGCGTGCAGTGACGAACAGCGCGTCGCTGGAGCGGCCCTTGAGGATCACGCCGCGCGCCTCGGCCAGGTAGCGTCGTACCCAGGCATGGGCCTCGGCGCCGAAGGGCACCAGCCGCTCCTTCGCGCCCTTGCCGGTGACGCGCAGCGCACCTTCGTCCAGGCTCAGGTACACGGTCTTGAGCAGCACCAGCTCGCTGACGCGCAGGCCGCTGGCGTACATCAGCTCGATCATCGTGCGGTCGCGCAGGCCGAGCGGCACGTCGGTGTCGGGCGCACCCAGCAACGCCTCGACCTGGGCCTCGCTCAGCGTCTTGGGCACGCGCAGCGGCTGCTCGCGCGGCCTGCAGCTTGAGTGTCGGGTCGGCGCCGATCAGGCCCTCGCGCAGCGCCCAGCGGCTGAAGCGCTTGAACACGCTCAGGCGCCGGTTGGCGGTGGTGGCGCGCGTGGCCTCATGGCGCTCGGCCATGTAGGCCAGCAGGTCCGATTCGCGCATGGCCTGCAGGCTGCGGCCATGCTGCGCCTGCAGCCACTGCCCGAACAGGCTCAGGTCGCGCCGGTAGGCGGCCAGCGTCAGCGCCGACAGGCCGTCCTCGATCCACAGCGGCATCGATGAAGCGGTCGATCTGCGCGGCGCTGTCGGCCATGAATGCAAAAGCCACCTCGCGGTGGCTTCCTCCTGGGTGCGGCCCGGGCCTACTCCAGCACCAGCTTCTGCTTGGCGACCACGTCCTTGTAGACGGCAAACTCGGCCGCGATCTGTGCGGCAAACTCGGCCGGCGTGTTGCCGATGACCAGCGAGCCGGTGTCCTCGATGCGCTTGCGCACGGCCGGGTCCTGCAGCACCTTCAGCGTCGCGGCGTTGATCTTGTCGACCACGTCCTTCGGCGTGCCCTTGGGCGCCAGGATGCCGTAGTAGGCCATGCGGTTCACCGGCTCCAGGCCCACCTCCTTGAAGGTCGGCACGTTCGGCAGCACGGCCAGGCGCTGCGGCGCGGCCACGACGATCGGCACCAGCCGGCCGTCCTTGATGAAGGGCAGCGCCGACGGCAGGTTGTCGAAGATGATCGGCACCTGGCCGGCCACCGTGTCGTTCAGCGCCGGGCCGGCGCCGCGGTAGGGGATGTGCGCGATGAAGGTGCCCGACAAGCTCTTGAACAGTTCGGTCTGCAGGTGGCCGATGCCGCCGGTGCCCGAGCTGGCATAGCTGAACTTGCCCGGGTTGGCCTTGAGCACGGCAATCAGCGCCTTGTAGTCCTTGGCCGGGAACGACGGGTGCACGGCAATGACGTTCGGCGTGGCCGCGATGTTGATCACCGGCACGAAGTCGGTCAGCGGGTTGTAGCCGATCTTGGCGTTGATGGCCGGGTTGGCGGCCGTGGTCGACACCGTGGCCATGCCCAGCACATGGCCGTCCGGCGTGGCCTTGATCATTTCCAGTGCGCCGATCGAGCCGCCGCCGCCGGCCTTGTTCTCCACCAGCACCTGCTGGCCCAGTTCCTTGCTCAGCCCGGGCGCGACGATGCGCGCCACGATGTCGGTGGTGCCGCCCGGCGCAAAGGGCACGATCAGGCGGATCGGCTTGCTCGGGAACGCCTGGGCCAGGGCCAGGGTCGGCGCCACAGCCGCCACGGCCAGGGCAGTCTTCAGCAATCGCAAGGACATGATCGTGTTCTCCAGGGGTCTGTGACGAGGGGGTGCCGCCAATTGTGGCAAAGGCCGGCAGGGTTGCCGCTCAAGGCTCGATGCAGGCTGCGCACCGCGCGCCGTCAGTGCAGCTCATCGCGCGGGTGGGTCGGGGGCTCCAGGGCCGCACTGCGCCGGGCCAGGTCGTGCCGCGCGCGCACCACCTTCTGCGCCTCCAGCACCCAGTGCTTCTTGATGTGAAACCACACGTCGGCGGCCCACAGGCTGTTCTCGGCGGACAGCGCCTGCAGCGGCGGCGGCGCGGGCCGATCCGGCTGGTAGGCGTTGAGCCAGTCGCGCATGGCCGCGTCGTCCAGCAGGTGCTCGGTGTTCGGCACGAAGACATGCGAGTACGCCGCCGGCAGCTCGACATTGCGCACCCGCGTGGCACCCCGGGCCTGGTAGCGGTTGCCGGCCCCCGGCAGGTCCCAGGCCACGAAGTCCACGGCCAGCGCATAGCCGGTGAACTCGTCCACCGTGTCAGGGATCGTGCGCAAGCGCTGCACCATGCTCCACTGGTTGGGCAGCATCAGCGCGGCGCCGCCCGAGGCGACCACCGACGCATAGCTGATCTTCAGCCCCATCACCGGGCGCTGCGCGCCGGTGAAGGGGTCGACGATGGTCGAGCGCGGCTCGGCCGCATCGGTCAGCGGGTTCCAGACCGGGATCTGCGTCACGCCATCACCGGCCAGGTCGTGCAGCACCTTGACCAGCTGGATGCCGCCCTGGCTGTGGCCGACCATCATCGGCATCGTGGCTTCGTGCTCGTAGTACCAGGCGATCAGCCCGGCGATCTGCAGGCTGTTTTCGTAGGGGCTGTGCGACAGGCGTCCGTCGCCGGGATGCTCGAGCTTGTGCGGCGGATAGCCCATGCCGGCAAGGAAGCGCGAGAACGACTCCATCAGCAGATGCACCGGGTAGATGCCACCGTGCAGCGAGACGATTCGCGGCGTCGGCCCGTGCGCCAAGACCTGGCGCACGTCGTCGTCGGACACCCGTTCGGGGTCGAGGGCCAGGATGCGGGCCTCGAGCTGCAAGTCCAGCGCCATGGCGCCGAGCACGGCCTGCGGGCCGCGGTCCGCTGCGGCAGCGCCCCCCGCGGGCCGTTCGGCCGGCGGCGCGCTGGCGCAGCCGGCCAGCACCAGCGCAATGGCCAGGGCAGCGCGGTGCAACCCCCTCTTCATGGCGAAGGCGCGGCCCCCAAGGCGTCGGCCTGGCCCAGCATCGCTGCGGCCACAGCGTCCACCGCCTCGCGGCTGAAGGCGCTGGTACGGAAGGCAAAGCCCAGATGCAACTGGTCGTGCACGCTGGTGACGGCCAGCACCAGCGGGCACAGCGGGCCGGTCGGCACGGCGCGCAGATAGTCCAGGCCGGCCGTGCCCGCGCCGTCCGCCTGAGCCCAAAGCAGGTTCAGGTCGAGCGAGGTGATGCCGGCCCACACCGGGAAGTGCTTGGGGTACAAGCCCAGGCGCTGCTGCGGCGTCAGCACGGGCCACAGCAGCGCCGACAGACCCAGCGCCAGCAGGCTCTGCAGGTACAGATGCTTGCGCTTGATGTTCGAGGACTGCTGCTTCACGTCCTGCGCCAGGCGCTGCAGCCCGATGCCCTCGGGCACGTCGTGCGAGACCCGAAAGGCGGCGAGGAAAGGACTCACGGCATCGCGCGCCTCGGGGCGCTGGTCGCGCCGCATGTTCAGGATCGACGCCACGGCCAGCCGGTTGCGGCGCTTCGCGCCGCGGCGCTTGGCGGCCAGCGGCGACAGGGCCTGCAGCAGGCAGGCCAGCAGCAGATCGTTGAAGGTCACGTTCCAGGCCTTGGCCGCGGCGCGCAGCGCGGCCGTGCGTACGGCATCGACCGGCACGCCGACGTAGGCGTTGGTGCCGTCCTCGATGTGGCTGTAGGGCACACGCCAGGCACGCCGGGCGTCGGCCACCATGCGCGGCACGCTGAGCAGCGAGCGCAGCACCCAGCCGGGATGGCGCAGCAAGGTGCCGCGGTAGCTGGCCGAGCGGCCGCCCAGCGCCAGCGGCGCAAGCACCGCCGCGGGCCGGGCCAGCGCGCTGGCCAGATGGGTCAGCAATCTGGCGATCGAATCGCCGCTGGCCACGTAGTGGTCGTACACCAGCGCCAGCTGGAAGGCCGCGCCCTCGTCGATGGCAATGAAGCGGAACGGCTGCTCGTGGGCCGCCTGCACGAAGGGCCGATTGAACTCGCGTTCGATGGTGCGCGCCAGCAGCGCCGACGCGTCGGCACCGCCCGCCAGCACGCTCAGCTCCACCGCGGCCGGCCCGCCTTCAAAGCGGTAGCGCCAGTGCGCGCGGTCGACGGCCAGGCCGGTCAGGCCCAGCGACTCCAGGCGCTCGGTGATGCCGGCGCGCAGCCGCTCGGCGTCCAGTGCCACCGGCACGCGCACCACGTGCACCGGGTTGTAGGGATGCAGTTCGCGCCAGCGCAGCATCATGCGCTGGAAGAAGTTGAAGTGCGACCATGCGGCCGCCACCGGGCTGTGCGCCGTGTCCGGGTGGCGCCGGTCGTCCAGGCGCAAGGCGCCGGCCGCAGGCAGCGGCGGGCGGGTCAACAGCTCCTCACGCGTCATCGCTGCCCCTCACCAGCGCGTGCAGGCGCGGCACGAAGCGGCCGGTGCGCTGCATGTAGCGCCGGTACACGGCGCCGTGACGCTCGGCGAGGAAGCGCTCCTCGTTGCGCGCCTTGGCCAGCATCAGGCTGATGTGGATGACGGCCATCACCGCCACCGGCAGCGTGGGCGCCACCACCAGCGTGCAGACCATCAGCAGCACGCTCAGGGCATAGATCGGGTGCCGCACCAGGCCATACAGGCCGGTGGTCACCAGTTCGGTCTGCTGGTCGGGAGCCACCGCCATGCGCCAGTTGCGGCCCATGCGCCGCCAGCAGTGGATGCTCAGGCCCAGGCAGACCAGGCCCACGCCCGCAGCCGCCCAGCGCAGCGGCAGCATCGGCATCTCGCGCGCAAAGGCCGGCAACTGCCACGGCGTGCTCGACGAGCTTGCCGCCAGATAGGGCAGCAGCATCCAGGCGGCGACCAGCGGCACCCAGACGATCCACATCAGCTGCTCGACGCGCTGGCTGGGCACGATGCCCGACAGCTTGCGGGTGCGCCGGCGCACACGCACGATCATCGCGCCAACGCAGAACCAGTAGGCCCAGACCGTCGCCGCCATCAGGATGCAGGGCAAGTCCTTCATTTTCTAGGCACTCGCGCCGTACATCCGACCCGAGGGCGTTCCTCCACGGGGCGAATGGTAGACGATGCCGCCCATGGGCCACTGGCACACTCGGCGCATGTCGCACGCGCTGCTGCTGGTCCCCGACTTCCTGCTGATCCTGTGCGGCTTCATGCTCTGCCGCTGGACCGGCCTGGGCCGCAGCGTGTGGGACGGCGTCGAGCGTCTCGTGTACTACCTGCTGTTTCCGGTGCTGTTGTTCAACTCGATCCTGAAATCGCCGCTGCAACCGGGCGCCACGCTCGGCCTGGCGCTGTCGGGCCTCGCCGTGGTGGCCTGCGGCGTCGCTCTGGCCTACGCGCTGCGCTGGTGGCCCGGCGTCGATGCGCAGCTGCATGCCTCGGGCGCACAGACCGCGTTCCGCTTCAATTCCTTCATCGCCCTGGCCCTGGCCGAGCGCCTGGCCGGGCCGCAGGGCCTGGCCTGGGTGGCATTGCTGATCGCACTTTGCGTGCCGCTGTGCAACGTCGCCGCGGTCTGGCCGCTGGCGCGGCACGGCGGGCACGGCTACCTGCGCGAGATCGCGCGCAACCCGCTGATCCTGGCCACCGTGGCCGGATTCATCGCCAACCTGGCCGGGCTGCGCTTTCCCGATGCAGTCGCCTCGGCCTTGCAGCGCATCGGCCTGGCCGCGCTGCCGCTGGGGCTGATGGCGGTGGGCGCCGGGTTGAAGCTGGGCGGGCTGAAGGATGCGCCCGGCCTGGCCGCGGCGCTGCTATCGATCCGCCATGCGCTGCTGCCGCTGCTGGCCATCGGCCTGTGCATCTGGCTGGGCCTGCCGCCGGCGCAGAGCCTGGTGCTGGTGGTCTTCGCCGCGCTGCCCACCGCGCCCTCGGCCTACGTGCTGGCGGTGCGCATGGGCGGGCGCGGTCCCTTCGTCGCCGGGCTGGTGACGGTGTCGACGCTGCTGTGCGCGCTCAGCCTGCCGCTGTGGCTGGCGGTACTGGCGTCGCTGTCGGCGCGCTGAGCTGGCGCAGCGCCCAGGCGATGTGCTCGGCCAGCAGCTCGCCGGCATCGGCCAGCCGCGCGCGCAACGCCGCCTCGATCGCCGCATCGGGCGCGGCGCGCAGGGCATTGCCCAGTGCCACCGCCAGGTTGCGTTGCCAGCGCAGGTGGCCGATGCGGCGGATGGCGCTGCCTTCGCTGCGGCGCAGGAACTCGGCCTCGTCCCAGGCCCACAGCTGCAGCAGCGTGGCGCCGTCCAGTGGCGCGCGCGCGTCGAAGTCGGGCAATGCCGAGACGCGGGCGTACTTGTTCCAGGGGCACACCAGCTGGCAGTCGTCGCAGCCGTAGATGCGGTTGCCGAGCAGCGGCCGCAGGGCTTCGGGGATCGGTCCGTCGTGTTCGATCGTCAGGTAGGAGATGCAGCGCCGCGCATCGAGCCTGTAGGGCGCGACGATGGCCTGCGTCGGGCACACGTCGATGCAGGCACTGCAGCTGCCGCAGTGCGCAGCGGCCGGCGGCGTGGCCGGCAACGCCAGGTCGACGAAGATCTCGCCCAGGAAGAACATCGAGCCGCCGTCGCGCTGCAGCGCCAGCGTGTGCTTGCCGCGCCAGCCGATGCCGCTGCGCGCGGCCAGCTCCACCTCCAGCACCGGCGCCGAATCGGTGAAGACGCGCGCGCCCAGCGGGCCGACCTCGTCGGCCAGCCGCGTGGCCAGCGCCTGCAGGCGCGAACGCAACACCTTGTGGTAGTCGCGACCGCGCGCATAGATCGACACCGTCGCCTGCTGCGGGCTGCGCAGCCGCTGCCACTCCACCACCTGCCATCCCGGCGCGGTGTCGCGCGGCAGGTAGTCCATGCGCGCCGTGATCACGCTGAGCGTGCCCGGCACCAGCTCGGCCGGACGCGCGCGCTTGGCGCCGTGGCGCTGCATGTAGTGCATCGAACCATGGAAGCCCATCGCCAGCCAGTCGTGCAGGCCGCCCTCGGCCGGACCCAGGTCCACGCCGGCCACACCGATCTGGGAGAATCCCAGGTCATGCGCCCACTCCCGCAGCTGCACCAGCAGTTGCTGCCCGTCGAAGTGATGACGCCCCGGCATGCGCCGATTCTAGGAACCCGCACCCTTGAGTGGCCCGACGAGGCGGGATGCGCCGACTTCGCCACGGCGCTGGCCCGCCATCCGGCGCTGCGCGACGCCTATGTCGAACTGCGCGGCGAGCTCGGCGCCGGCAAGACCACCTTCGTGCGCCACCTGCTGCGCGCACTGGGAGTGAGCGGGCGCATCAAGAGCCCGACCTACACCGTGCTCGAGCCCTACTCGCTGCCGGGGCTGGAGATCTCGCACTTCGACTTCTACCGTTTCGCCGACCCGCGCGAGTGGGAAGACGCCGGTTTTCGCGAGGCCTTCGCCGCCCCGGGGCTGAAGCTGGCCGAATGGCCGCAGAAGGCCGAGCCGATGCTGCCGCTGCCCGACCTGCGCCTGCTCATCGACACCGTCGACGACACGCAGCGCCGCGTCACGCTGCAGGCCTTCACGCCGCGCGGCCTGGAGCTGCTGGCATGAGTGCACCGGGCCGCTCCCAAGCGCTCATACCGCAGCGCCAACGGCGCAGAGCTTGCCTGTGAGCACGCAGAGCGCCCCATGGGCGAGATCCGCAGTGCGCAGCACCAAGCTGACCGTGCGCGCGCAGGGCCGCTGCAATGCGTGCATCCCGCCGCGCCAAACGCGGACGGTGGTCCAGTGAACAGCCGCCGCGCCGCGCTGCAGCGCATCGGGGCGCTGGTGCTGAGCTTCGGCGCGATGCACCGCGCCTGGGGTGCGACCATCATCGGCGTGCGCGTCTGGCCGGCCGACGACTACACCCGCGTCACGCTCGAATCCGACCAGGCCTTGAGCGCCCGCCACCAGCTGCTGCAGAACCCGCCGCGTCTGCTGATCGACGTCGACGGCCTGACGCTGGACCCTGCGCTGCGCGAGCTGGTCGGCAAGGTGCAGGCCGACGACCCCTACATCGCCGGCGTGCGCGTCGGCCAGAACGCAGCGCGGGTGGTGCGCCTGGTACTGGACCTGAAGCAGCCTGTTCTGCCGCAGCAGTTTGCGCTGGAGCCGGTGGCCGCCTACCAGCACCGGCTGGTCTTCGACCTGTACCCGACCCGGGAGCACGACCCCTTGCTGGCACTGGTGCGCGAGAAGGAGGCTGCCGACCAGCAGGCGGCGCGCAGCGTGCGCGATGCGCTGGGCGAGCTGATCGCGCGCGTCGACAGGCCGTTGCCGCCGCCCGCGCCACCGGTCGTCGCGCCGGCCGCCTCGGCGCCAATTCAGACCAAGGCGCCGCCGCCACCGCCCGAGCCGGCCAGTGCCGAGGAGCAGCGCCGCATCGACCGTCTGATCATCGTCGCGCTCGACCCCGGCCACGGCGGCGAGGACCCGGGCGCCATCGGCCCCGGCGGCACGCGGGAAAAGGACGTGGTGCTGCAGATCGCGCTGCAGCTGCGCGACCGGCTCAATGCCCAGCCCAACCTGCGCGTGATGATGACGCGCGATGCCGACTTCTTCGTGCCGCTGCACGAGCGCGTGCGCAAGGCGCGGCGCGTGCAGGCCGACCTGTTCGTGTCGATCCATGCCGACGCCTTCATGCGGCCCGAGGCACGCGGCGCCAGCGTCTTCGCGCTCAGCCAGGGCGGCGCCAGCAGCGCCGCGGCGCGCTGGATGGCGCAGCGCGAGAACGCCGCCGACCTGGTGGGCGGCATCAACGTCGCGGCGGTGCGCGACAAACAGGTGATGCAGGCCATGCTCGACATGAGCACGGCCGCGCAGATCAAGGACAGCCTGAAACTCGGCAACGAGGTGCTGGCGCCGCTGGGCCGCGTCGGCCGGCTGCACAAGCGCCAGGTCGAGCAGGCCGGCTTCGCGGTGCTGAAGGCGCCGGACGTGCCCAGCATCCTGGTGGAGACGGCCTTCATCTCCAACCCCGAGGAAGAGGCGCGCTTGCGCGACCCCGCGTACCAGGCGCAACTGGTCGAGGCCCTGGCCACCGGCATCCGCCGCTACTTCGCGCGCAACCCGCCCCTGGCGCGCACCAGGCAGTTGTGAAGACGCTGCTGATCGTCTGGCACTCGATGACCGGCGGCAGCCGGCAGATGGCCGAGGCCGCGGCAGAAGGTGCGCGCAGCGAAGCCGCAGCGACGGTGCGCCTGATGGCCGCGGCACAGGCCGGTCCCGCGGACATGCTGAGCGCCGACGGCTACCTGTTCGCCGCGCCGGAGAACCTGGCCTCGATGGCCGGCATGATGAAGGACTTCTTCGACCGCTGCTACTACCCGGTGCTCGGGCGCATCGAAGGCCGGCCCTATGCGGCGATGGTCTGCGCCGGCAGCGACGGCAGCGGCGCGGCACGCCAGATCGAGCGCATCTGCACCGGTTGGCGGCTGAAGGCCGTGGCGCCGGCGCTGATCGTCAACACCCACGCCCAGACGCCCGAGGCGATCCTCGCGCCGAAGCAGATCGCGAGCGATGAGCTGGCACGCTGCCGCGAGCTCGGCGAAGCGCTGGCCAGTGGACTGGCCCTGGGCGTGTACTGAATACGCGTCCCTACAATGGGCCGCATGCCCAAGCCAAGAACGCCCAGGCCGTCGCCGCGCAGCGGCCCCGCTTCGAACTGGCTGGTCGGCCTGGCGCTGGCGGCCACGCCCGCGCTCGCACCGGCCCAGGCGACGCCGGCGGCGCTGGCCGAATGCGCGGCCATCGCCGGCGACAGCGAACGACTGGCCTGCTTCGACCGCCTCAGCGGCCGGGCCGTGCGGCCCGCCTCCGAGCCGAAGACGGACGCCGCGCCGGCCGCACCCGCAAGCGCACCCGCAAGCGCAGCGGCCAGTGAAGACACGACCACGACCGTGGCGGCGCCAGGCCCGGCCGGCCGTGGGTCGTTGTACGACAAGGCCTGGAGCTTCGATGCGTCCACGCCGCGCTATGACATCTCGCTGTACGCGCCCAACTATTTCCTGTTCGGCCGCTACACCACCGACCTGAACACCGCGCCCTTCGACCCGCTGGTCGGCGGCGGCGTGCTGGCCCCAGGCACCGAACTCGATTCCACCGAGGCTGCATTCCAGCTGAGCTTCAAGTTCCGCCTCTGGACCACCGACGACCGCCGCTGGGGCGCCTGGGCGGCGTACACCCAGCAAAGCCACTGGCAGCTGTACAACGACACGGGCAATGCCTCGCGGCCGTTCCGCGAGACCAACTACATGCCCGAGCTGATCCTCAGTTACAAGCCGGCGCTGCAGTTGGGCGCTCTGCAGTGGAACCTGCTCAACCTGGCCTTCAACCACCAATCCAACGGCCGCACCGACAAGGTGTCGCGAAGCTGGAATCGCCTGATCGCCAGCTTCGGTGTCGAAAACGGCGATCTGGGCCTGCTCGGGCGGCTGTGGTGGCGCGTCCCCGAATCGGGCGACTCGGACGACAACCCCACGATCTCCGACTACTACGGCTGGGGCGATCTGTCGGCGATCTACAAGTGGCACGACCAGAGCTTCAGCGGCACGATCCGCGGCAATCCGAGCACCGGCAAGGGCGCGGTTCAGCTGACCTGGACCAGCGCACCGCTGATCGGCCCGCTGCGCGGCTACGTCAAACTGTTCAGCGGCTACGGCGAGACGCTGATCGACTACAACTGGGACCAGACGACCTTCGGCATCGGCGTGACGCTGAACGACTGGCTCTGACAGGAGAAGAGATGCTGCACCCGCAGGCCAAGTTCCTGCTCGACCTGATGATCGAGCGCCAGATCCCACCGACGCACACCCTGTCGCCGGCCGACGCACGCGCCTTCTACCGCGAGCGCCGCGCGGTGACGCAGCCCGACCCGCCGCCGATGGCCGAAACCCGCGACCTTGTGGCCGAGGGCCCGCACGGACCGATCCCGCTGCGCCTTTACCACCCGCAAGCCGCGGCCGAGCGCAAGAGCGCGCCGCCGGTGCTCGTGTACTTCCACGGCGGCGGCTGGGTCATCGGCGACCTGGACACGCACGACACGCTGTGCCGCGAGCTGGCCAACGCCAGCGGCATGCGCGGTGGTGGCGGTGGACTACCGCATGGCGCCGGAGCACCGTTTCCCGGCCGCGGTGGACGACTGCATCGCGGCCACGCGCTGGGTGCGTGACCACGCCTCGGACCTGGGCGTCGATGCCTCGCGCCTGGCGGTCGGCGGCGACAGCGCCGGCGGCAACCTGGCCACGGTGGTGGCGATCACGCTGCGCGATGCCGGCGACCTGCCCGTTCGCTTCCAGCTGCTGATCTACCCGGCCACCGACCAGCGCCGCGGCTGGCCTTCGCACACCCGCAACGGCCAGGGCTACCTGCTGACGGCGGAAACGATGGACTACTTCCACGACCACTACCTGCCCGACAAGGCGCTGGACCTGGACTGGCGCGCCTCGCCGCTGCTGCACCCCGACCTGTCGCAGCTGCCGCCAGCGCTGGTGCTGACCGCCGGCTACGACCCGCTGCGCGACGAGGCGCTGCAGTATTCGCACCAGCTGACGCCAGGCCGGCAACCGCGCCACGCACATCAACTTCGAGCGCCAGATCCACGGCTTCATCACCATGGGCCGGGTCATCGACGAAGCCAACGCCGCGGTGCAGATCTGCGCCGCCGAACTGCGGCGCGCGCTGGCCTGAGTCAGGCCGAAGAGCGCAGGCTGTTGCGCTTGGCCTTCCAGGCGCCGAGCAGCGCGATCAGGCCGGGCACGATGATCATCGCCCAGATGATGATGCTCATGTTGGCCTTGGCCCAGGGCAGGTTGCCGAACAGGTAGCCGGCCGTCACCAGGCTCAGCACCCACACCAGCGCGCCGGCCACGTTGTACATGGTGAACTTGCGCCGGCTCATCTCGGCCACGCCGGCCACGAAGGGCACGAAGGTGCGGATGAACGGCAGGAAGCGCGCCAGCATGATGGTGATGCCACCGTACTTCTCGTAGAAGTCGTGCGCCTGGTGGAAGGCGCGCTTGTTGAAGAAGCGCGAATGCTCCCACTGCCACACCTTCGGCCCGAAGAAGCGGCCGATGCTGTAGTTCATCTGGTCGCCCGCCACCGCCGCCACGATCAGCAGCGGCATGGCGATGCCCATCTCCATCAGGCCGAGGCCGCACAGCGTACCCACCACGAAGAGCAGCGAATCACCGGGCAGGAAGGGCATGACCACGACGCCGGTCTCGACGAAGATGATCGCGAACAGCAACGCATAGACCCACGCGCCGTAAAGCGTGACGAACTCGGCCAGGTGCTTGTCGATGCGAAGCACGAAGTCCATGAGGAAGGCGATCACTTCCATGTTCGAAGCACTCTACCAGCCCGCATCGAGAATCCGGCTTGGCAAACTGCGCCGGCACACCGTACTTTCCCGCAGGCGGCGGGCGGTCGCGAACTGCGTCGAGTGATCGAGCCCGCGCCATGGCGAACAGCGCCAAGGCGCTGGCCGATGGACAGGCGGTGCCGATCGAAGTCCTGGCGCGCAAGCCGGCGCCGCGGCACCTTCAGGAAGCGAAGGCGTAGGGCCCGCCGCGCTGCAGCGCCTCGCGGTAGGCCGGCCGCTGCTGGAAGCGCCGGACCCAGCCGTCCAGGTTCGGGTAGCTCGCACGATCGGCGCGGGCGCCGGCCACTTCGCCGACAAAGCTCATCATGATGTCGGCGCCGCTGAGCGCATCGCCCACCAGCCACTGCCGGCCCTGCAGCGACTGCTCGACGAAACCCAGGTGATTGGCGATCTCGCTTTCGATGCGCGGCGACAACGGCGCGCCAGCCTCGCCCAGCCGCGACACATACATCTTCAGCAGGAACGGCAGCATGGCCGAGCCCTCGGCGTAGTGCAGCCACTGCTGATAGCTGTCGAAATCCGGCGACCCGGCCGCGGGCTGCAGCCGGCCGTTGCCGTGGTGCCGGATGAGGTAGTCGACGATGGCGCCGGATTCGATCACGCTGCGCTCGCCATCGCTCAGCACCGGCGACTTGCCCAGCGGATGCACCGCCTTCAGCTCCGGCGGCGCCAGCCGCGTGAGCGCATCGCGCTGGTAGTGCTTGATTTCGTAGGGCAGGCCCAGTTCTTCCAGCAGCCAGAGCACACGCTGCGAGCGCGAATCGTTGAGGTGGTGCACGACGAGCATGGGAGGTCCTTTCAGCGCTGTCGCACGTACTGCCCCGGCGCATCGTCGAGCACCGGGTAGCCCTTGCGCGGCGCGCCGAAGCGCCGGCGGCTTGGCCTGGGCGGTGGAATGCGCGGCCAGCCATTGCTGCCACGCCGGCCACCACGAGCCTTCGTGCCGGGCGCCGCCGTCCACCCAATCGTCCGGCGCCAGGTGCGGGTCGGCCAGGCGGCGCGTCGTGATGCGGTAGTGCCGCTTCGGGTGCACCGGCCCGCAGACGATGCCGGCGTTGTGGCCGGCCGCCGTGAGCAGGAAGGTGAAGTCGTCCGAGCGCACCAGGTTGTCGACCTTGTAGACCGACTTCCACGGCGCGACATGGTCGGCCTCGGTGCCGACGACGAACATCGGCACGCGGATGTCCGACAGCCGCACCAGCTTGCCCGCCGACCGGGAAGCGGTTGGTCGCCAGCTCGTTGTCGAGGTACAGCCGGTACAGGTACTCGGAGTGCATGCGCCAGGGCATGCGCGTGCCGTCGGCGTTCCAGGCCATCAGGTCGATCATCGGCTCGCGCTGGCCCTTCAGGTAGTTGTTCGACCATCGGCTGCCAGACCAGGTCCTGCGCGCGCAGCATCGCGAAGGCGCCGCCCATCTGCCGGCTCTCGAGCACGCCCTTCTTGTGCATCGTGGCCTCGAGCATCGCCAGCTGGCTCGGGTTGATGAAGAAGGCCAGCTCGCCGGGTTCGGAGAAGTCGGTCTGCGCCGCGAACAGCGTCATCGACGCCAGCCGCTCGTCGCGCTCGCGCGCCAGCGCCGCCGCGCCGATCGACAGCAGCGTGCCGCCGATGCAGTAGCCCACCGCATGCACCTTGCGCCCCGGCACGATCGCGCTCACGGCGTCGAGCGCGGCGTGGAAGCCCTGCTGCAGGTAGTCGTCCATGCCGATGTCGCGGTCGCTCGCATCGGGGTTCTTCCACGACATCATGAACACCGTGTGGCCCTGGTCGACCAGGTACTTGACCATCGAGTTGCGCGGGCTCAGGTCGAGGATGTAGTACTTCATGATCCACGCCGGCACGATCAGCAGCGGCTCGGCATGCACCGTCTTGGTGGTCGGCGCGTACTGGATCAGCTCGATCAGCTCGTTGCGGAACACCACCTTGCCCGGGGTCACGGCCAGCACCTTGCCGACCTCGAAGTCCTCGGTGCCGGCCGGCGCCGCGCCATCGAGCGTGCGCTGCACGTCCTCGACCATGTGCTGCAGCCCGCGCACCAGGTTCTGGCCCTGCTCGGCCTGCGTCAGCGCCAGCACCTCGGGGTTGGAGGCCAGGTAGTTGGCCGGCGAGCTGGCATCGAGCAGCATGCGCACCGCGAACTCCACCAGCTGGGCGTGGTAGTCGGTGACGCCGTCGACGTCGCGCACCGCGTCGTTCATCAGCGCGGCGTTGTTCTGGTAGGCCCGCGCATAGACGTTGAACGGGAACTGGCTCCAGTCGGCCGCGGCGAAGCGCCGGTCGGCGGCGCCGTCCAGGCCCTCGGCCGGCGCCACCGGCTCGCCGCCCATGCGCGCGCAGCGCAAAGTTCCAGGTGTCCTGTGCGCGCTCCAGCAGCTGCTGCTGCATTTCCATCTGCTTGGCCGGCGACAGCGCCAGGTGCATCGCCCAGTCGGCCCAGGCGGTGGTGAAGGCGGTCGGCGCCAGGCCGGACGTCATCTGCGCCAGCTGGGCGCGGAACTCGCGGTCGAAATCCTGGGGCTGCGGGGCCCCGCTGCGCTTGCTTGCCATCGTCGTTGTCTCCGGTTGTCGTTGTTGCCGTCACGCGGGCCGCTCGGGCGCTCGGAAGATGTCATCGTACCCAACGCAGCCCGCGTGAGCGCGCCGGGTGCGCAAGTTGCGCGTCAGGCCGGCGCGTGCCAGCCGGCGTCGACCCACAGCTCGCCGCTGACCGCGGCATTGGCCAGCATGAAGCAGATCGCGTCGGCGATCTCCTCGGGCTGGATCAGCCGGCCGAGCTGGGTGTAGGGCAGGATGTTCTTGGCGACATAGTCCACACCCATCGCGCGCACCATCGGCGTGTCGGTGAAACCGGGGTGGATCAGGCTGCAGCGCACGCCGTGGAAGATGGCTTCCTTCATGATCGTCGCGGCCGCGCCCTCGAGTCCGGCCTTGGTGCTGGCGTACGAGATCTGGCCGCGGTTGCCCTGCGAGGAGATCGAGCCGATGAACACCACCGAGCCCTGCACGCCCTCGTCCGGGTGCCACTTCTTCAGCCCCTTGGCGGCACGGTCCTCCGCGATGCGGCCGAGCATCTCCAGCGCCCAGTACACCGGCGCGATCAGGTTGACCTCGACCACCAGCCGGAACTGCTCCTGGCGGGTAGATGCGCGCCTTGCCGGTGGCCTTGTCGACGCGCACCGCCAGGTCGTCGCGGGTGATGCCGGCCGCCGGCACGCACAGCGACACCGCGCCGTGGCTGCGGCTGATGGCGTCGAACACACCGGCGCGGAAGGCCGCGTCGGTGGTGTCGCCGCGAAAGGGCACGACGAAGTCGCGGCCGATCTCGGCGTTCAGCGCGGCGGCCACCTCATCGACCGCCGGGTTCATGTCGACCAGCGCCACTGCGGCGACGTTGCGCCGCGCCATCGCCGTGGCCACCGCGCGGCCGATGCCGCTGGCGCCGCCGGTGATCACGGCAACCTTGTTCGTGAAACCCATAGAAGCTCCTGCAACGGCTGGCGGAAGTGCGGCCTCGACGATAACCTGCGGATCTGGCCCGGCGCTTACGCAGATGGCAGCACAGCCGCCGCGTCCACCGCTTCTTCCAGCAACTGCAACGCAGCCAGCGCGAAGGCCAGCATGTTGGCCGGCCGGTCGTTCGAGCCCGTGCGCAGCGTGCGCTCGCGCTGCACCGGTCCGTCGACAGCCAGACAGCTGTGACCGGCCGGATCGCCGTAGTTGTTGCCAGTGGGGCCGGCCGCGCCGCTCTCGGCCAGGCCCCAGCTGGCCTTGAAGCGCGTGCGCTGGTGGCGCGCCAGCAGCTGCGCCCAGGGCGGACTCGACGAGCGCAAGCCGTCAGTGTCGTCCGATGTGAGTTCGGTGAGCAGCCGGCGCGAACGCCGCGTGTACAGCACCACCCCGCCGAGGTAGTAGACCGACGCGCCGGCGCGCGACAGCAGCGCGGCCGAGACCAACCCGCCGGCCGAGGACTCGGCCACTGCGAGCGTCTCGCCGCGCGCGGCGATCTTGTCGCCGACGCGCGCACCCAGCGCAAACAGCGTGTCCAGGTCCGGCGTCATGGGGTGTCGAGCAGGCCCACCAAGTCCTCCGATCTCGACCACCTGCGTCACCCGCACCTGCCCGATCTGCCAACGATTCATGCCGCCTGCCCCTGCGATGAACCCGGGTTGTAGCACCTCGCTCGCGGCGCTCACCAACCCAGACCGAGCCTGAAGGCCAGCATCACCAGCGTGCCGCTGACGATGGTGCCGAGGATGTCGCGGCGCCACAGGTAGTAGACGGTGGCCGCCACCACGCCGGGCAGGCGTGCATCCATCCAGGTGTCGATCAGCCGGCCCTGCGTCATGACGATCTCCGGCGCCACCACCGCCACCAGCGCCGCCAGCGGCGCATAGCGCAGGCCTTGCTGCAGCCAGCCGGGCAAAGGCAGGTCGCGCTCGGGATAGAGGAAGAAGGCCCGCGTGACCAGCGTGATCAGCGCCAGGCCGAGGATCGCGATCACGCCCTCGAACAGGCTCATGTCAAGTCCTCCTCGGGCTGCGCCGGGCGCTGCGTGGTGTGGTCGATGATCAGCCCGACGACCACCGCGGACACGATCGCCACCAGGATGTTCAGCCGCAGCGGCAGCGCGAACGCGGCCACCGCCGCGGCGCCGGCCACCCCTGCCGCGATCCAGGTGGAGCGGTCGTGCAGCATGGCGTAGGTCAGCCCGAGCAGGGCCAGCGTGCCGGCGAAACCCAGGCCCCATGCGGTGGGGATGCGGTCGCCGACAAACAGGCCGATCAGCGACGGCAGGTGCCAGGCCGGATAGTTCAGCGCCACACCGCCCCAGAAGTAGGGCACCGATTGCGACAGCGGCACCGGCTGCGGGAAGCGCTTCAGCAGCAGCGCGTAGTTCAAGTCGGCCATGAAGTAGGCCATGCGCAGACGCCGCCCGCGCGGCAAGGCACCGTAAGTAGCGGCGCCAGCCGACACTGAAGATGACGAAGCGCAGGTTGACGCACAGCGCAGTGGTCCAGATCACCCACAGCGGCGCACCGCCGGCCAGCAGCGGCAACGCCGCCAGCTGCGCGCTGCCGGCAAAGACGATCAGCGACATCAGCAGCGCCAGCGGCAAGCCCAGCTCGCTCTTGGCCATGGCGATGCCGGTGAGCAGACCCCAGGCGGCGATGCCCAGCGCGGTGCCGGTCATGTCGCGCACGCCGCGCGCGAACTCGGGGTGGCGCCACAACGGTCGTGGCAGTTGGACAGCATCCATGGCCCGATTGTGGCGAGTGGATACTGTTGCGCTGTGACGCCCATCCCGCAGGAGACGCGCATGACCTCCGCCGACGCCCACCCGGTGCCCGACCAGCACGGCACCAACCTGTTCGACACCGACCCCGACCTCGGCCGGCTGCTGCCGCTGTACCTGCCGGCGCCGCTGCTGCAGCACCTGCTGCCGCACCTGCGCCAGCTGGGCGGCCAGGCCGGCGGCGTGCTCGACACGCTGGCGCAGACCGGCCGACCAGAACCCGCCGCAGCTGCTGCACCGCACGCGCAGCGGCGTCGACGCGCAGCGCATCGTCAAGCACCCGGCCTACGTGGAGATGGAGCGTATGGCCTTCAGCGAATACGGCCTGGCGGCGATGTCGCACCGCGGCGGCGTGCTCGGCTGGCCTGCGCCGCTGCCGGCGGCCGCCAAGTACGCGCTGACCTACCTGTTCGTGCAGGCCGAGTTCGGCCTGTGCTGCCCGCTGTCGATGACCGATTCGCTGACGCGCACGCTGCGCAAGTTCGGCACGCCGGAGCTGGTCGAGCGCTACCTGCCGCAGCTGACGACCCTGGACTTCGACGGGCTGTACCAGGGCGCGATGTTCATGACCGAACAGGGCGCCGGCTCCGACGTCGCGGCGACCGCCACCCGCGCCGCTGCCCGACGGCGATGCCTGGCGCCTGCACGGCGACAAGTGGTTCTGCTCCAACCCCGATGCCGACCTGGCGATGGTGCTGGCGCGCATCGACGGGGCGCCGGCCGGCATGCAGGGCGTGTCGCTGTTCCTGCTGCCGCGCACCCTGGACGACGGCACGGCCAACGCCTACCGCATCGTGCGGCTGAAGGACAAGCTGGGCACGCGCTCGATGGCCAGCGGCGAGATCCGCCTCGAAGGCGCACGCGCCTTCCTGGTCGGCGAGGCCGGGCGCGGCTTCCAGCAGATGGCCGACATGGTCAACCACTCGCGCCTGTCCAACGGCGTGCGCGCCGCCGGGCTGATGCGCCGCGCCTGCAGCGAGGCGCTGTTCATCGGCCCGCGAACGCCGCGCTTTCGGCCGCCGGCTGATCGACATGCCGCTGATGCGCCGCCAGCTGCTCAAGCTGCTGCTGCCGGCCGAGCAGGCACGCAGCATGGTGTTCCAGACCGCCGACGCACTGCAGCGCGCCGATGCCGGCGCGGCCGGCGCCCAGGCGCTGCTGCGCATCCTGACGCCGCTGATCAAGTTCCGCGCCTGCCGCGATGCGCGCAAGGTCACCGGCGACGCGATGGAGGTGCGCGGCGGCTGCGGCTACATCGAGGACTGGGCCGAACCGCGGCTGGTGCGCGACGCGCACCTCGGCTCGATCTGGGAAGGCACCAGCAACATCGTCGCGCTGGACGTGCAGCGCGCCATCCGCCGCGAAGGCTCGCTGCCGGCGCTGCAGCAGCATCTGCGTGGCCTGCTGGACGACACGCCGCTGCATGCGCAGGCGCGCGCGGTGTTCGAGGCCACGCTGGTGCGCGCCGGCGCGCGGGCCGCCGCGGCGGCCGAAGCCGGTGCCGGCGGCGAGCGCCTGGCACGGCAGACCGGCTCGGCGCTGTACCACCTGACGACGGCCGTGGCCATGGCCTGGGAAGCCGGCCGCATGGCTTCGGCGCGGCGCATGCGCCTGGCCCAGCTGGTGCTGCGCCAGCGCCTGCTGCCGCAGGACCCGCTGGCCGACGACGACGGCGAACCCGCCTGGCTGCCGCGCCTGCTCGACCCGGCCGACGACGACGCCGACGTGGCCACTGTCAACCTGTGGGACTAGATGCCGTGAAAGCGTGCGAACTGCGCCAGCGGCGCGCGCTCGACCGGGAACTGGTTGACCGGATGCGCGCTGTTGGCGTGGCCGATGGACATGCCGCAGAACAGCATGCGCTCGTCGGGCAGGCCGATGAAGCCGCCGACGGTCTTCGGGTACACCGACCAGCATTCCTGCGGGCAGCTGTCCAACCCCTCCTCGCGCAGCAGCAGCATCACCGACTGCAGGAACATGCCCAGATCGGACCATTGCGGCGGGCCCATGCGCCGATCGACCGAACAGAACAGCGCCAGCGGCGCGCCGAAGAACTGGTAGTTGCGCGCGATCCATTGCAGCCGGCGCGACTTGTCCTCGCGCGGAATGCCGAGCGCGGCGTACATCGCCTCGTTGAGCTGGAAGCGGTAGTCGCGGTATGGCGCCCACAGCTCCTTCGGATAGATGTCGTACTCCGGCTGCTCGGACCGGTCGCCGGCCGCGACCTCCTGCAGGCGGCGCTGCATCAGCGCCTTGAGTTCGTCGAGCCTGGCACCGGCCACCACGTCGATGTGCCAGGGCTGCACGTTGCCGCCCGAAGGTGCACGCGCGGCGGCTTCGAGCACGCGGCGGATGACATCGCCGGACACCGGCGTCGGCAGGAAATCGCGCACCGAGCGGCGGCTGGCCAGGGCTTCGTAGACCGTCATGCCACTCCTTCTTGCGGGGCCGTGCCCGCATGCGGGTTGTTCGGGACTCCGGCAGACCGGCCGGCGCCGCGCAGTGTAGCGACCCCCCGCTCAGCGCGTACCGCTGCGTCGTGGCGGCGCTGCCGGCGCAGCGCCGAGCAGTTGCTGCGCCATGGCGGCCACCGCGGCCTTGAGCGCGTCCCAGCCTTCGTCGCTGCGCAGGTCGATGCCGCCGAAGATGCGGATCTTGCGTGCGCGCACCAGCAGGTAGATGACGCCGGCCACCAGCAGCAGCGTCAGGCCGCGCAGCTGCGGCCTGTGTTCGAGTTCGTCGCCGCCGAACAGCGCCTCGGCCTGGAAGCCCCACTGCTCGCGCTCGGCCTCGAGGATCGCCGTCAGCTCGTTGCGCTCGACGATCTCGGCCGCCAGGATCTCCAGCGTCAGCGGTCGCCGGCGCAGCGCGTCGATGAAGCGCTCGAAGAACAGCGCATAGCGTTGCGCGAAGGGCAGAGCCCGCAGCGCGTCGGCATCGTCGCCCAGCAGCTCCGGCACGCTCGGCCAGAAGCGCCCGCTCGCGCCCCAAGTGCGCAGCAGCTCGGGCAGGCCGCCGAAGTAGCGGTAGATCAGCACCTTGTCGACCGCCGCCTCGCGGGCGATGGCGTTGATGCCCAGCGCATGGAAGCCGTCGCGTGCCAGCACCTCGCCCACCGCGGCCAGGATGCGCTCCTCGGTGGCCGCACGGTCGCGCGACCGCGGTGCGTCGGCGCGGGCCTTCATGCGCGCACGATGTGGGCCTCGACGCCGCGCCGCGGCGCCGGCCCGGCCGGCGGGGCGACGCCCACCCGCGCCCACATCTGCAGCGTCTGCGCCGGCGCGGCGGCACCGAGCAGCTGGCGGATCCGCGCATGCGGCCCGGCCTGCTCGGGGTACTCCTGCAACGCCTGCTGCAGCGGCTGCATCACCACGCCCATCGCGGTGCCGGCCAGCTGCACGCGCACATAGGCGCGCCCGGCATCGACCTGGGTGACGCGGTCGTTGGCCTCGCTCAGCATCCACAGGAAGCCGGGGGTCGACTCGAGCTTGGCGTTGAAGTCCTTGATCTGGCTGGTGGTGGCGAAGTCGTCCGGCCCGGGCGCCCGGCTGCGGTCGAACAGCCCCAGGCGGGACATCCACACCACCGTCGGGTCGAGCAGCGTCAGGCCGTCGCGGTGGCGTGCCACCTCCTCGGGGCCGACACGCAGCACCTTGTACGACTCCAGGATCGTGCGCGGCGTCAGCATCTCGATGCGCCAGGCCTCGGCGGCCACGGCGCGCTGTTGGGCCAGCAGGTCGGGCTGGTCGGGCCCGGCGAAGCCGAAGCGCAGCGGGTACGGCTTCACGGCCTCGGCCATGGCCTGCCACGCGCCGGCCGGCACCGCGCGCGCCGGGTCGTAGGCGGCGCGGTTGGTGTGGCGCTTCAGGATCTGCGCGAACAGCGGGTCCTTGGGCACCGCGGCGTCGGCCACCAGGCGGATCGCGGCCACCGGCCGTGTGTCCGGCTGCTCCGGACCGAAGACACCTTCGGGAAAGAGCGTGATCTCGGTGCGCTGGCCGCGCTCGCGCGCGGCCATGTCCAGCAGCTCGATGAAGGTGCCGTGGCTCATCATGATCTGGCGCGAGTACGGGTCGGTCTGCGGCAGCAGCCGCTGCAGGTCGCAGCGCAGCACGATGTGGTCGGGCACGCTCAGGTCGACCAGCCACGACTGCAGGTTGTGCGAATGCGGCGCCAGGATGGCGTAGCCCAGGATCCAGCGGCGCAGGTCGGGCTCGTGCGCCGGGGCCCTGCCAGGGCGCGATGGCCTCGGCCGGCATCGCGGCCGAGCAGCCGGTGGCTGCGGCGCCGGCGGCCAGGATCACGCCGCCGCCGGCGACGCGAAGGAATCGACGACGTTGCATGCTTGCCTGCCTTTGGTCACTCTGCGGTGACTGCATTCTAGTCACCAACAGGTGACATGTGCAAGCGAGGACGCCGAAGCGGCACGCGCCATGACAAAGGGCCCCGCAGGGCCCTGGTCTGGCGCGCAGCGCATGCGCGCTGGGCAGGCGATCAACCGGCCATCGACAACACCGGCCTGGACAGCGCCCATGCGGCCTGCGGCGCGGCGGCGGCCGGCTCCAGCCAGGCCACCACATCGCGCAGCGTGGGCGCACCCAGGGTGCGCAGCCGCAGCTGGCAAAGCTCGTGGTGCACCTGGTCCAGATCGTTCATCAGGCCCAGCAGCCTGGCCTCATGACGCACGCCGTCGGCCGCCAGCGCATCGATCTCGTCGCTCAGCCGCGCGTAGGTTCCCTTCAACTCATGCAGTGTCATCGTTCCCGTCCTGACCGCGCATCATCGCCGCTCGGATGCACCGAGCCGGAAGTCTCTCAGGCCTCGCAGTGCGGCACCACCACTCGATTGAGGGGGGCGCCGCACGGCACACCTGCCGCGCAGCCGTCAAGCTCGCGCTGCAAATTGCCACAATGCCGTGCGAGCGCGGCCCATTCGGGTGCCGTGCGCACCCCGCGAGGATCCCATTGCAGGACGATTTCGAACAGGCCCGCAGTCTCTTCGTCGAAGGCGTGGCGCATTTCGAGGCCCAGCGGCTGCACGCTGCCGAGCGCTGTTTCGTGGACTCGCTGCGCAAGCTGCCAGGCCGCGTCTCGACGCGCGTGAACCTTGCGGCCACATGGCTGCGGCTGGGTCGCGCCAGCGACGCACTGGTCGAACTGCAGGCCGTGCTCGCGCAGGAGCCGCAGCATCTGGACGCATGGTGCCACCGTGCCGAGGCGCTCGCCGAGCTGGGCCGGGATGCCGAATCGCTGGTCTGCGCGGACCATGTGCTCGCGGCCGATCCGCGCCAACGGGGTTGCGTTGGTACCGCCGTGGCCATGCTCTCGAGCGGCTGCGCCGCTACGGCGAGGCGCAGTCGGCCTTCGAACGCCTGCTGACGCTGCAGCCACGACATGCCGAGGCCTGGTTCCGCCTGGCCCAGGTGCAGCAGCGCCAGGGACGCCTGAACGAGGCCTTGGCCAGCCTGGACCGGGCCTCGTCGCTGGCCCCGGCCCACGCCGGTGCCTGGACACAGCGCGGCTCGCTGCTCAAGGACATGGGCCGCAGCGCCGAGGCCGCGGCAGCCTTCGAGCGGGCCATCGAACTCGGCGCCGACGCCGAGCTGAACCGCTTCTTCCTCGCCGCACTGGGTGCGCAAGCCAGCCCGGCCACGGCGCCGCGAGCCTACGTGCAGGCCTTGTTCGACGACTATGCCGACGGCTTCGACCAGCATCTGGTCGACGTGCTCGGCTACCAGGCGCATCGCCAGCTGATCACGCCGCTGGCCGGCCTGCAAGCGCAGCCCTTCGACTCGGCGCTGGACCTGGGCTGCGGCACCGGCCTGTGCGGGCCGCTGCTGCGGCCGATCGTGCGGCAGCTGACCGGCCTGGACCTGTCGCAGTCCATGCTCGACCAGGCGGCGCGCGCGCGGCGTGTACGACCGGCTGCTGAAAGCCGATCTGGTGGAGCACCTGCAGCACACGTCCGAGCGCCACGACCTGGTGGTGGCCGCCGACGTGTTCATCTACGTCGGCGAACTGGATGCGGTGTTTGGCGGCGTGGTGCGCGTGCTGCGCCCCGGCGGCGTGTTCTGCTTCTCGGTGGAGCATGCCCAGGACGACCGTCCCGTGGCGTTGAACGCGCAATTGCGCTATGCCCATTCGCTGCCCTACCTGCAGGGCCTGGCCCAGCGTCATGGCCTGCGGCTGCTGCGCAGCGTGGCCGAGCCGATCCGCCAGGACCGCACGCAGGCCATCCCCGGCCTGTACGTCTATCTCGGCGCCTGAACGGGCAGCACCGGAGACGCAAGTCGCGGCAACAGGCGTCAGCAGCCGCAACCGCAACGGCCGGCCGTGCAGTCCTGCACGCCGCGCGCTGCAGTGCAGGCGCTGGCGTGCCGATAAGAGGCCATGGGCATCCGCCCGACGCTGTCCGAGCCGCCGCCGTGTCCGACTCCGATCTCACTTTTCCGACCCTGACGCTCGACGAGCCACCGCCCTGGCAATGGCCGATGCCGCCTGCCAGCGCGCGCCGCTTCGCACCGCCTCCGGCGCTGGGCACGGCCCAGCCCTGCCAGATCGAGACCCAGACCGGCCTGACGCTGCAAGGCGCGATGCTGGACTTCGATCCGTCCAAGCGCCGGCTGCAGTTGCGCGCCTCGTCCGGCGGCACCGAAGCCTCGCTGCCCTTCACCAGCCTGCGCCGCTTGACCCTCACCGCGGCGCTGCTGCCGGCGGCGCGCAAGGCGGACGCGCCGAGGGAGCGCCCGCCGCCGGCCGCGCAGGAACGCGACTACACGCTGCAGCAGGTGGGCAATGCCACGACCGTGCCGCTGACCGGTCGCACGGCCGGCCACGTCCTGGCGGCCGAGGGCTTGTACCTGTTCAGCCCGGCCCAGGACGACGGCGCGCTGTGCCGCGTGTTCGTGCCGCGCACGGCCTATTCACGCTGCGAGTTCGGCCCCTCGGCCGAGGAACTGGCGGCGCGCCACTGGATTGCCAGCCCGGCCAAGCTGATCGAGGCGCTGCGAACAGCAGGAACGCGCGCCGGTGCTGCCACTGGGCCAGGCGCTGCTGGCGCTGGGCCTGCTGACGCAGGCGCAGCT
The DNA here is from genome assembly GCA_963818005.1 of uncultured Pseudomonadota bacterium. Lineage (GTDB taxonomy): Bacteria > Pseudomonadota > Gammaproteobacteria > Burkholderiales > Burkholderiaceae_C > Rubrivivax. Next base: position 38,498 of record CAWFQP010000047.1, on the reverse strand, counting down.
CGACCGCGTGCTGCAGCGGGTGGACGGCAAGACCGCCCTGGGCGAGGCGCTGGTCGATTCGGGCCTGGTGTCGCGCGCCGACCTGCAGACCGCGCTGGCCCACAAGATGGGCTTCCCGCTGGTGGATCTGGAGCGCTTCCCGCTCGACGCGCACGCGCTGGCGCTGCTGCCGCGGCGCCTGGCCATCAGCCACCGCGTGCTGCCGCTGATGCTGGACAAGCAGCGCCTGATCGTCGCCGTCGACCGGCCCGGCCGGGTGCTCAAGCTGCGCCAGCTCGAGGCCTATGCGCAGCAGCCGATCGTGCCGGCGCTGGCGCTGAAGTCGCAGATCCTGGTGGCGCTGAACCGGCAGTCCGGCGACGGCTGGAACGTCAACGTGTCGGAGCGGGTGAACTTCTTCGCCACCACGGTCTGAAGCCCTCGCCCCGCGCGACGGCCGCACGCTGCGCAGCCGGCCCTAGAATCCGGGGCCTGCGGTGAGCCTGCCGACAAGGCATGCCACCGCGTCCCATGTCCACTGCCGAACGCTCCCCCGACGCCCCGCCGTCGCGCCGCCTGATGCCGGCGCTGTTCATTGGCGTGTTCATGGCCGCGCTGGACACCGCGGTGATCGCCCCGGCCATCCCGGCGCTGCGCGAGGCCTTCGCCATCGACCACCGCGATGCCGGCGCTGCTGATGGTGGTGTTCATCCTGTGCTCGCTGTGCAGCACGGCGCTGCTGGCCAACCTGGGCGACCGCCATGGCCGCCGCCCGGTGTTCCTGGGCAGCGTGGCCTGCTTCGCTGCCGGCTCGCTGCTGATCGCGCTGTCACCCACGTACTGGATGGTGCTGGTCGGCCGCGCGGTGCAGGGCATCGGCGCCGGCGGCATCCTGCCCACCGCCAGCGCGGTGATCGGCGATGCCGTCGCCGCCAACGAGCGCGGCCGCGCGCTCGGACTGATCGGCGCCACCTACGGCATGGCCTTCGTGCTCGGCCCGCCCCTGGCCACGTTGCTGATGCTGGCCCTCAGCTGGCACTGGATCTTCCTGATCAACCTGCCGATCGCCGCACTGGTGCTGGGCCTGGGCGCGCGCAGCCTGCCGCGCAAGACGCAGCTCGCGGCCTTGCCGCCGCTGGACGGGGCCGGCATCGCGCTGACGCTGCTGACGCTGAGCTGCCTGGTGCTGGGCATCACCCGCGTCGCCGACGACCTGATCGGCCAGCGGCTGTGGCCGGGCTTGCTGGCCGCGGCCGCGCTCGCGCTGGCGCTGCTGGTGCGCGTGGAGCGCCGTGCCGCCGCGCCGATGATCCCGCTGTCGCTGTTTGCCAACCGCCAGCTGGCGCTGACCTACGGGCTCACCGCCGCCGCCGGCTTCGGCATGGGCAGCATCATCTTTCTCAGCTCGATCGCGCAGCTGGCCCATGGCGTCGCGCCACGGCATGGCGGCTTCGTGCTGCTGCCGCTGGTGCTGTGCTCGATGCTCGGCTCGATGGGCTCCGGCCGGCTGCTCAACCGGCTGGGCGCGCGCACCCTGCTGCTGGCCGGGTTCGGCGCGCTGGCGCTGGGCTACGCCGCCTCGGCCTTCAGCGCGGCGGGGCTGTGGTTCTTCCTGCTGGCGTCGATGCCGGTGGGCCTGGGCGTGGGCATCGTCGTCGGCGGCGCGCTGCGCTCGCATCGCCATCGACGAGGCAGCCGCCGGCGCAGCGCGGTGCGGCGCAGGGCATGATCAACATCTGCACCAGCGTGGGTACGCTGCTGTCGGCCGCGGTGGTCGGCGCCGTGGCCGACTTCAGCGGCGGCGGGGCGCGCGGCTTCGGCATTGCCTACCTGGGCGTGGCCGCGCTGATGCTGCTGATGCTGCCGGCCACGCTGGGCCTGCGCCATGGCAGCCCCACGCCAACGCCCGCCGAGCCGGAGCGCGCAGCGCGGCAGGGGGTGCAGTGAACCTGATGCGCTGGCTGGAGCGGGCCGCGCGCGTGCAGCCGCAGCGCGGCGCGCTGTGGCTGGGCGACGTGCCGCAGCTGAACTACGCGCAACTGGCCGAGCGCGCGGCCCGGCTGGCCGGACACCTGCGCCACGATCTCGGTCTGCAACCCGGCGATCGCGCGGCCCTGCTCATGAGCAACCAGCCGGCCTACCTGGAGGCGCTGTATGGCGCGCTGTGGGCCGGGCTGGCGGTGCTGCCGATCAATGCCAAGCTGCACCCGCGCGAAGTGGCCTTCATCCTGCGTGACGCCGCGGCCTCGGTGCTGTTCGTGTCGGACGAACTGGCCGGTCCCCTGCGGGCCCTGGGCGACGAGCTGCCGCGCTTGCGCGAGCTGCTGATCCCCGGTCAACCCGGCCATGCGGCCGCGCTGACCGCCGCGCCGTGGCCGCTGGAACCGCGTGCAGCGGACGACATGGCCTGGCTGTTCTACACCTCGGGCACCACCGGCCGGCCCAAAGGCGTGATGCAGACGCAGCGCAATCTGCAGGCGATGACGGCCTGCTACTTCATGGACGTCGACGACGTGCGCTGCGACGACGCCATCGTCTACGCCGCGCCGATGTCGCATGGCGCGGGCATGTACAACTTCCCGTTCCTGGCGCACGCCGCCCGGCACGTGGTGCCGGCCTCGGGCGGTTTCGATCCGGCAGAACTGGTGGCGCTGTCGCGCAGCGTCGGCCGGCTGTGCCTGTTTGCGGCGCCGACCATGGTCAAGCGTCTGGTCGACCATGTCGAAGCCAGCGGCGCGCCCAGCGACGGCTTCAAGACCATCGTCTACGGCGGCGGGCCGATGTATGCGGCCGACATCCGGCGCGCGCTGGCCGTGATGGGCCCGCGCTTCGTGCAGATCTACGGTCAGGGCGAATCGCCGATGACCATCACCGCGCTGTCGCGCGAACACCTGGCCGATGCGGCGCACCCGCGCCATGCCGAGCGCATCGCCTCGGTGGGCGTGGCGCAGTCGCTGGTCGAGGTGCGTGTGGCCGGCGGCGACGGCGCACCGCTGTCCGAAGGCGAGACCGGCGAGGTGCTGGTGCGCGGCGACAGCGTGATGGCCGGCTACTGGCGCAACCCCGAGGCCAGCGCCAAGGCGCTGCGCGACGGCTGGCTGTGGACCGGCGACCTCGGCGCGCTCGACGCCGACGGCTTCCTGACGCTGAAGGACCGCTCGAAGGACGTCGTCATCAGCGGCGGCTCGAACATCTACCCGAGAGAGGTGGAAGAAGCGCTGCTGCACCACCCCGGCGTGCACGAGGTCGCGGTGCTCGGCCAGGCCGATGCCGAGTGGGGCGAAATCGTCGTCGCCTTCGTCGTCGGCGAGGATGTCGACGCTGCGGCACTGGACGCCACCTGCCTGGAACACATCGCCCGCTTCAAGCGTCCCAAGCGCTACCACTTCATCGACAGCCTGCCGAAGAACCACTACGGCAAGGTGCTGAAGACCGCCCTTCGAGAACTGCTCAACCAAGGAGAGAGACCATGCTGAAAGGCCGCACCGCACTCATCACCGGCTCCACCCAGGGCATCGGACTGGCCATCGCCAAGGCGATGGCCCAGGCCGGGGCCCAGGTCGTCGTGCACGGCATCGAGACCCCCGAGCAGGGCCAGCCCATTGCCGCGGCATTGGCCGAACAATGCGGCGTGCGCAGCGCCTACGTGCAGGCCAACCTGGCCCGCGCCGACGAGGCTGCCGGCCTGGTGGACGCGGCCACGCGCGCGCTCGGTCCGATCGACATCGTGATCAACAACGCCGGCATCCAGCACACCTGCCCGATCGAGACTTTCCCCGCCGATCGCTGGGACGCGATCATCGCCATCAATCTGTCTTCCACCTTCCACATCATGAAGGCGGCGGTGCCGGGCATGCGCGAACGCGGCTGGGGCCGGATCGTCAACATCGCCTCGGTGCACGGCCTGGTGGCCTCGGTCAACAAGGCCGCCTACCTGGCCGCCAAGCACGGCCTGGTGGGCCTGAGCAAGGGCGTGGCGCTGGAAACCGCGCCGCAGGGCATCACCGTCAACTGCATCTGCCCGGGCTGGACCGACACGGTGCTGATCCAGCCGCAGATCGAGGCCCGCGCCGCGGCCCATGGCGGCGACCGCGCCGCCGGCGTGCGCGACCTGCTGGGGGAGAAACAGCCCAACCTGACGCTGCTGCCGCCCGAGCGCATCGGCGACGTGGCCGCGTTCCTGTGCAGCGAGGCCGCGGCCGGCATCACCGGCGTGGCGCTGCCGGTGGACGGCGGCTGGACGGCGCAGTAGCCACCACCGGGTGATCCTGCTCGACCCGCTGGCGCGGCCGGTCATCGGCCACCGCGGCAACCGCGCCTTTGCGCCAGAGAACACACGCGAAGCCTTGCTGGAGGCGGTGGCGCAGGGCGCCGACGCGCTGGAGTTCGACCTGCGCGTGTCGCGCGACGGCCAGCTGGTGGTGTTCCATGACCCGACGCTGGAGCGCACCACCGACGGCCGCGGCCCGGTCGAGCAGCACAGCGTGGCCGAGCTCAGGCGCCTGGACGCCGGCGCCCGCTTCACGCGCGACGGCGGATGCACGTTTCCGTGGCGCGGCCGCGGCGTCACCGTCTCCACCTTCGACGAGATCGTCGAGGCGCTGCCGCGAAGCCTGCCGTTGATCATCGAACTGAAGACGCCAGCGGCCACCGAGCCGCTGCGCCAGGCGGTGCGACGCCACGGCCTGGCCGCGCGCGTCATCGTCGCCGGCTTCGACCCGAAGGCCACGCGGCCGCTGCGCGGCGCCGGCTTCGCGCTGGGCGCCAGCACGCCCGACGTGCTGGCGCTGCTGCCACCGGCGTTGCTGCACCTGCGCGCCCGGCCGCGCCATGTGCAGGCGCTGTGCATCCCGCAGCGCTGGCACGGCCTGTCGGTACCGATCGCCGCGCTGGCACGCACGCTGCGCGGCAGCGGTGCGGTGCTGCATGTCTGGACCGTCAACCAGCCGGCCGAGGCGCTGCAGCTGTGGCGCCACGGCGTGCAGGGCATCATCAGCGACGACCCGGGGCTGATGCTGGCCACGCGCGCAGGCGCCGGCTGATCGGCGACGTACGGCCATTCAACAGCAATGGACAGCGCCATGACCGCACCCGAGCGAGCCGGCCACATGTCTGGCCGCAGCGCCTCGGTCAGCGGCGCCAGCCGCGGCATCGGCCGCGCCATCGCGCTGCGCCATGCCGAGGAAGGCGCCGAGCTGTTCGTCACCGCCACCCATCCGGCGCTGCTCGACGAGTCGCGCGCGCTGGCCCAGGCGCAGGGCGCCAAGCTCACGCTGCATTGCGCCGACCTGAGCCAGCCGTGCAGGCGATGGTGGACGCGGCGCTGCAAGCGCCGGGCGGCGTCGGCATCCTTGTCAGCAACACCGGCCTCCACGAGGCGCAGCGGCGGGCCGACACCAGCGCCGAGGACTTCGGCCGCATCATCCAGGCATGTACCGCCGGCAAGTGGCGCCCGAGGAACCAGCGTGCCCGCAACGCGTCGAAGCATGCCGTGATCGGGCTGACGCGCTGCGTCGCAGTGGGTCTGAACGAGCACTTGTCCTACGAGGCGACGAGGCGTAGGCCATAGGACGGACTTCGTGCTGCGCCCTATCGTTCGCAGGTATTTGTCGGCGGGAAGCGGTACATGAGCATGTGCGGCGTCGCTTCGATGTTCACGGTGCCAGTCTGCACCTTCGGCGTGCCGCGCCGGCCTTGTTTCCATCCCCTTGAAGACCTGTCGATGAACTGCCCGCCGACGACACCATGAAGCCTTGCGCCGGACGGGCAAAGGCGTTGTCGCGTCCATGGCGGGCGGCGGCGCTGGCTTTGCTGCTGGCGCTGCCCCTGCTGGCCAGCGCCTTCGATTTCGATGACGTGGCTGATCAGGCCGCGGCCCTGGCGCGCCGACCGTACCAGGCCGCGCCGCCCGCCGATGCGCGCCTGGCGGCGCTCAGCTACGACGACTACCGCGACATCCGCTTCCGCCCCGAGCGCTCGCGCTGGCGCGACAGCGGCAGCCTGTTCCAGCTGCAGTTCTTCCCGCTCGGCCGCGGCACCACCCGGGCGCTGGAACTGTTCGAGCTGCACGACGGCCAGGCGCGAGCGCTCGAGGTGCCAGCCACTGACTTCCAGGTCGGCCGTGTGGCCCGCGGCGTGCAGCCCCTGCCCGGCGCGGCGGGCTGGCGCCTGAGCTATCCGCTGAACCGCGCCGATCGGCCGGACGAGCTGATCGTCTTCCTCGGCGCCAGCTACTTCCGCGCCATCGGCGCCGGGCAGGTGTACGGCCTGTCGGCGCGGGGCTTGGCGGTGGACACCGCCGGCGGCCAGGGCGAGGAGTTCCCGGCCTTCACCCGCTTCTGGTTCGAGCAACCGGCCCCCGGCGCGCGCGAGATGCGTTTCTACGCCCTGCTCGACGGCCCGCGCGTGAGCGGTGCCTACCGCTTCGTGGTGCGCCCCGGCACCGACACGGTGCTGGACGTGCAGGCCCGCCTGTACCTGCGCGCGCCGGTGGCCACGCTCGGCATCGCACCGCTGACCAGCATGTTCCTGGCCGGCGAGAACCAGCCGGCGGCCCTTGACTACCGGCCCGAGGTGCACGACTCCGACGGCCTGCTCGTCGCCGCCGGCAGCGGCGAGATGATCTGGCGCCCGCTGGGCAACCCGGCGCGGCCCTTCGTCACCTCTTTCGCAGTGGACTCGCTGCGCGGCTTCGGCCTGATGCAGCGCGACCGTGCCTTCAGCAGCTACGAGGACCTCGAGGCACACTACCAGCGCCGGCCCAGCGCCTGGGTCGAGCCGCTGGGCGACTGGGGGCCGGGCCGCGTCGAACTGCTGCAGTTCGGCACGCCCGACGAAACCCACGACAACATCGCTGCCTACTGGGTACCGCAACGCCTGCCGCCGGCGGGTCAGCCGATCGACATCGCCTGGCGCGTGCACTGGACACGCGACGACCTGCCGGCGACGCCGCTGGCGCGGGTGCAGCAGACGCGCCGCGGCCACGGCTTCCAGGCCGCACCGTTGGCCCCGGAACGACGGCAACTGCATGTGGACTTTGCCGGCGCCAGCCTGCAGGCGCTGGCCGAAGGTGCCGCGGTCGAGGCCGTGGCCAGCGGCAATGCCAACGTGCGCGGCCTGCGCGCCAATGCCTACCCCCACATCGAGCGGGGGCGCTGGCGCGTCAGCCTCGACTTCGAACGCATCGACGCACGCCAGCCGGTCGAACTGCGGTTGCAGCTGCGCCTGGCAGGCAACCTGCTTTCAGAGACCTGGGCCTATGCCCTTTCACCGGAATGACACCATGACGCCTGCCCATGCACCACTGCGCGGCGCGACCGCGACGGCGCCGCCGATCCGACGTGCGCCGATGCCCGCGCAGCCCTGGTTCGGCCTGTGGCGCGGCCTGCTCTTCGCGTTGTGGCCCGGCATGCACCCTCCCATGGCGGTGGACGACAGCGTGGCCTGGCTGGTGGCCGCCCGGCGGCGGCGGCGCATGCTGCTGGCCTTGGTGGCCGCGCTGGCGCTTGCGGCGCTGGCACTGCAATGGCCAGCGGCAGCGACGGTCCCGACGGCTGCCGGCTGGACCCAGATGATTCTGGCGACGCTGCTCTTCGCCTGGGTCGGCGCCGGCTTCGCCACCGCGCTGATGGGGGCGTGGGTGATGCATCGCGGCGACCGCCATGGCCTGAAGCTGCGCGACGCGCATGCGCCGATCGAGCGCGGCGCGCGCACGGCCATCGTCATGCCCATTTGCAACGAGGACGTGGCCACGGCCTTTGCCGGGCTGCGCGCCACCTGCGAATCGCTGGCCGCCACCGGGGTGCTGTCGCTGTTCGACTTCTACGTGCTGTCCGACAGCTCCGACCCGGCGCTGCGTGCGGCCGAGCAGCGCGCCTGGCAGCGCCTGCGCCAGACGCTGGGCGACGAGGCGCTGCACGGCGGCGGCCGCGTGTTCTACCGCTGGCGGCGCCGGCGCACGCGGCGCAAGGCCGGCAACGTCGCCGACTTCTGCCGCCGCTGGGGTGCCAACTATCGCTACATGGTGGTGCTGGATGCCGACAGCATCATGCACGGCGAGACGCTGGTGTCGCTGGTGCGGCTGATGGAACAGCAGCCGCGCGCCGGCATCGTGCAGACCCTGCCTCAGGGCTTCGGCCACGGCACCGTGCATGCGCGGCTGCAGCAGTTCGGCAGCCGCGTCACCGGCCGGCTGTTCGCGCTGGGCATGGCCTACTGGCAGCTCGGCGAATCGCACTACTGGGGCCACAACGCCATCCTGCGCGTCGCGCCCTTCATGCGCCATTGCGGCCTGGGCCCGCTGCCCGGCCGCGGCGGGCTGGCCGGGGAGATCCTGTCGCACGATTTCGTCGAAGCCGCGCTGATGCGCCGTGCCGGCTGGGAGGTCTGGCTCGCGCCGCAGCTGGGCGGCAGCTGGGAACAGCACCCTGCCAACCTGCTGGAGGAACTGCAGCGCGACCGCCGCTGGTGCCAGGGCAACCTGCAGAACGCGCGGCTGCTGGCCGAACCCGGCTGGCGCCCGGCGCACCGCGCCATGCTCGCCACCGGCGCACTGTCCTACCTGGTGGCTCCATTGTGGCTGGGCGGTGTCGCCCTGGGCCTGGGGCTGGACGTCTTCAGCGCTGCCAGCGCCGGCCTGTGGGCGCTGACCGTCCTGCTGCTGCTGCTGCCGCGCCTGCTGGGCGTGCTGGCGGTGCAGCTGCGCGGCGAGCAGCGTGTCTACGGCGGCAGCGTGCGGCTGTGGGGCAGTGCCCTGCTGGAGCTGCTGCTGTCGGCGCTGCAAGCCCCGCTGCGCATGCTGGCGCACAGCGCCTTCGTGCTGAGCGCGCTGACGGGCTTGCGGCTCGACTGGAAATCGCCATCGCGCGAAGCCGCGGCCGTGGCCTGGCGCGACGCGATGGCACGCATCGGCGTGCTCGCGCTGCCGGCGCTGGCCCTGGCGCTGCCGATGCTGATGCTGCACGGCGCCGATCTGCGGGGGCCGCACCTGGTGCCGTTGCTGCTGCCGCTGCTGCTGGCTGTGCCCTTCACCGTTTGGAGCGGCGGCGTCGCCGCCGGTCGGCGGCTGCAACGCGCGGGCTGGCTGTCGGTGCCGGAAGAGCGCCTGCCGCCGCGCGCACTGCGACGCGGCACCCACAAGCGCGGCTTCGACGACCTGATGCCGCCGCCTGCCAGCATCCTGCCGCAACCGGTGGTGAGCCGCCGCGGCCCGGCGGTGCTGGCTCTGACCAGTGCCGCGCTGGTGGCGTTGGTCCTGCTGCCGCGCACCGCGTGGTCACCGGAACTGCCGCCCGGGCTGCTGGCCATCGTGCCAGCGGTGCAGGCACCCGCCGCCGAGCCCGAGCAGCCGGTGCGGGTGGCAGTGGCCGGCACGCCGCGGCCGGCGCGCGCCCGGCCCTACAAGCCGGCCCGCACCATCGACGACCAGGTGCGCCGGCGCGCCTACGAGGCGGTGGCGCAGAGGCTGGGCACCGAGAACAGCTGAGGCTCAGGCTCGGGTGGCGATCATCACCGAGTAGGCCTTGAAGACGGCGGTCGCCGGTGCGCCGACCTTCAGGCCCAGCGCCTCCAGACCCACGTTGGTGATCGTCGCGCTCAAGGCCGCGCCGCCGGGCAGTGTCAGCACCACCAGCGAGGACACCGCGCCCTTCTCGATGCGCGACACCGTGCCGGCCAGCTGGTTGCGCGCCGACAGCTGCCACCCGGCAAAGTCACTGACCAGCACCACCGCCGAGGCCTTGACCAGCGCCAGCGCCTCCTTGCCCTTCTTCAGCTTCAGCCGTCGCGCGGCGGCGCTCGTCAGCGTGGCGGTGATGTGGTCGCCGCTCTTCAGCGCAAGCGTCACCTCGGCCGACACCGGGCCGATCTCGACGGCACTCACCGTGCCGACGAACTGGTTGCGGGCGCTGGTCTTCATCGACATCCTCCTGAGCAGGCCCTGCAGGGCCGGGTGCTGGGCCAGGCGTTCTTCCTGCGCACGCAGGAAGTCGCGGTGCTCGGTCTGCAGCATGTGCCAGGCGGCGAGCAGGCCGCGCGCGGCGTCGGTCAGCTGCGTGCCGCCGCCACCGGCGCCGCCGGTGGCGGTTTCGAGCAGTGGCTCGTTGGCCAGGTTGCAGGCGCTTTCCAGCAGCAGCCATGCGCCCTTGTAGCTCAGGCCCGCAGTGGCGGCGGCGCGGTTGATCGAGCCAGTGCGCTGCAGCGCATCGAGCAGCGCGAAGAAGCGCGCATCCAGCCGTCCGGCCAGGCGCAACTCGGCGCTGAGCAGCGAGCCGTCGGCGGGCGTCTTCACGGCACCAGCGCCACGGTCTTGACCTGCGCCCACACCGGCTGGCCGGGCTGCAGCCCCAGCGCGTGCGCCGAGCGCCGCGTCAAGCGCGCCACCAGCGGCAACGCCCCGATGCGCACGCGCACCAGCGCCAGCGCCGGATGCTCGTCGTCGGCAATGAGCTCCACCGTGGCCGGCAGCTGGTTGCCGATGCTGCTGCCCGCCTGCGCCGTGACCGCCAGGCTGACGTCACGCGCCAGCACGCGCACGCGCACCGCGCTGCCCGGCGGCAGGCCGCCGTCGCGTGTCCACAGGCTGCCGGCGCCACCGCCCAGTTGCAACCGCGCCAGCTGCCAGGCGGCGTCGCGCTCGGCCACCACCGCGTCGAGCACCACGCCCGCGTCCTCGCCGCGCGCGGTGGGCAGGTCCAGGCGCGACAGCATCTCGGCCAGCGCGCCGGACGCCAGCACGCGGCCCTGCGCCATCAGCACCAGGTGGTCGGCGAGTTGCGCCACCTCGTCCAGCGCATGGCTGACATAGACCACCGGAAGCGAAAGCTCCCGGTGCAGACGCTTCAGGTAGGGCAGCACCTCGGCCTTGCGCGCCGCATCCAGCGCGGCCAGCGGCTCGTCCATCAGCAGCAGCGCCGGGCTGGTGGCCAGCGCGCGGGCGATGGCCACGCGCTGGCGTTCGCCGCCGGACAGCGTGTCGGGCCGCCGCGCCATCAAGCCGCCGATGCCGAGCAGTTCGATCGCCTGCTCCAGCGCGATGCGCCGGCGCTGCGTCGCGACCCGCCGCAGGCCGTAGTCGAGGTTGTGGCGCACGTCCAGGTGCGGGAACAGCGTCGCCTCCTGCAGGACATAGCCCAGTTCGCGCCGGTGCGTGGGCACGAAGCAGCGGCGGGCATCGTCCTGCCAGGCCCGGCCGTCCAGCGCCACGCGGCCGGCCGCATGCTCCAGCCCGGCCAGCGCGCGCAGCACCGTGGTCTTGCCGCAGCCCGACGGTCCGAACAGCGCGCTGACGCCGCGCGAGGGCAGCGCCAGATCGACATCGAGCACGAAGCCGTCGCGCGGCAGCTGCAGGCGGGCTTCGATCACCGCAGTGCCTCGCGGCCCGCATGCCGCGGCCGGTTCAGCGCATACAGCGCCACCAGCACCAGCAAGGCAAAGACCACCATGCCGCCGGCCAGGCGGTGCGCCGCGGCGAACTCCATCGCCTCGACATGGTCGTACAGCGCCACCGACAGCACGCGTGTCTTGTCGGGAATGTTGCCGCCGATCATCAGCACCACGCCGAACTCGCCGACGGTATGCGCGAAGCCCAGCACCGCGGCCGTCACCAGCCCGGGCCGCGCCAGCGGCAGCGCGATGCTGAAGAAGCGGTCCAGCGGCGCCGCGCGCAGTGTGGCGGCGGCTTCCAGCGTGCGCTCGGGAATGGCCTCGAAAGCCTGCTGCAGCGGCTGCACCACGAAGGGCAGCGAATAGATCACCGAGGCCACCACCAGCCCGGCAAAGCTGAAGGGCAGCCGGCCCAGGCCGAGTGCCTGCGTCAGCTGCCCGACCGGCCCTTGCGGGCCCAGCAGCAGCAGCAGGTAGAAGCCCAGCACCGTCGGCGGCAGCACCAGCGGCATGGCCACCAGCGCGGCCCACAGCGGCTTGAAGCGCGACCGGGTGCGCGCCAGCCCCCAGGCCAGCGGCGTGCCGACGATCAGCAGGATCAGCGTGCTCAGTGCCGCCAGCTCGGCGGTCAAACGCACTGCGCTCCAATCCGCGGCCGTCATGGCCCGTAGCCGAACGCGCGGATGAGCGCACGTGCCGGCGCGCTCTTCAGGTGGGCCAGCAGGGCCACGGCCGCAGGGTTGGACTCACCAGCTTCAGCAGCACCGCGTCCTGCAGGATCGGCGCATGCATCGCGGCCGGTACGACCCAGGCTGAACCGGTCGATGCCTTGCCCGCAACCTGCACCTGCGACAAGGCCACGAAGCCCAACTCGGCATTGCCGGTGGCGACGAACTGGAAGGCCTGCGCGATGCTCTCGCCGGTGACCAGTTTCGACGCCAGCGCGTCCGCGAGCCCGCGTGCGCGCAGCACCTCCATGGCGGCGCGACCGTAGGGCGCGACCTTCGGGTTGGCGATGGCCAGGTGGGCGAAGCGGCCGGAGGCCAGCACCGTGCCCTGCGCGTCGACCCAACTCGGCGCCGCGCTCCACAGCACCAGCCGACCGGTGGCATAGGTGAAGCGGCTGCTGCCCAGCGCATGCCCTTCGTCGACGAGCCGCCTGGGCGTCTCGTCGTCGGCGGCCAGCAGCAGCTCGAAGGGTGCGCCGGCGACGATCTGCGCATAGAACCTGCCGGTGGCGCCTGAGGACAGCTTGACCACATGCCCGGTGGCGGCCGTGAAGGTCTCGGCAATGCGCGCCATCGGTGCAGCGAAGTTCGCGGCCACCGCGACGTGCACCTCGCCGGCCTGCACGGCCGCCGTGCACGACCCGGCCAGGAAGAGATGCGCCAGCGAACGCGACAGGGCCGTCTTGAGGCAGTCCAGCATGGCAGCATGCGATCGATGGCACACGATGTGTAGCATGATACATAACGCCTTTGGCACGCTTTGACGAGCATTGCGCAGGCTCAATCCCCGCCCGACTGGGCATTGCGCGGACTCAATGCGTTCGCGGCGGCGCTTCGTAGCATGAGTGCATCTCGGCCCATGGAGGAATGTGATGCAGTTCGCGGACAAACAGGCATTCAGCACCTTGAGTCTGGCGGTACTGATGGCGCTGTCGGGTGCATTGGTCGGCTGCGGCGGCGATGGCGACGACGGGGGTGCCGATCCGTTTCTCACGGATCTGGACATTTCTGCAGCCAACAGCGAAACCGTTGCTCATGCCACAGCGGCCAGCGTCTTCGCCTTCAGTGGCGCAGGCGGCGCCGTTCCGTTGAACAGCGGATCCGGTGTTTCGGCGCTGGGCACTTCGGCACGGGTATCGCACCACGCGGCAAGCGGCAGTTCGGCGGCTTGGTTGCCGCAGCGCGTGGTCGACGCGCTGAAGGGCGCCATCCGCACGGATCGCGCACAACCGCTGGCAGTGACCGCCAGTCCGCCGCAAGCCTGTGCAGTTGCCGGCACGATGACGGTGACGGTTGATGACCGTGACAACAACGGCGAGTTCAGCCTCGGCGATTCCATTTCCATTGCCTTCAGCAATTGCCAGGACAGCACGCAGGAGGTTCTCAATGGGGCTGCGACCGTCGTCGTGACACGCATCGGCGCCACCGTGCTTCCGTCTTTCGGCGCTCGCATGCGCTTGACGCAGCTGTCACAAGAAGCCGCGGATGGCCGGCATGGGATTACCGCCACCGGCGATGTCGTGCTCGACTATGAACAAACGAGCGCGTCAAGCGAGAAGACGACCCTCACCGCCGATGGCAACGTGGAGTTGAAGGTGCACACGCATCAGAACTACAGCGACACGGTCACGCTGCACCCCGGCTTCGGTCAGCAGTCGTTCTACGAGTCCGGACCGGGCATCACGCGAATCAACGCATACGGCCTCTTCAGTTCAGCGGCCGCGGGCGGCCGGGTTGTCGTCGAACCCCTGCGGACCATCGAAATCGCCGACACCGAGTTCTATCCAATGTCCGGGACAGTGAAGGTCGCCGGACAGGGGTCGTTGGTCCTGACTGTTTTGTCGTCCACCTCGGTGCAGATCGACCTCGATGCCGACGGCGACAACTCCTACGAGTCAAGGCAGACACAGACCTGGGACTGGTTGTTCTGAACGTTGCAGGGGCGGCACCGGGAGGGAGCCGTCCCTAATCGCTGCCTTGCGCTGCACGGGCCAATGCGGCGATAGTGGCCCGATGCAACCGAGCGAAGGCCCTTGATGACCGCACGCCCCACCCCTGCCGGCCCGCTGCCATTGCGGCCCTCCGACCTGCGCGGCCTGTACCGGCTGGGGGTGGACGGCAGCGTCGGCCTGACCGACCTGGTCGAGGCCATGCACCACACCATCACTTCGCGCATCGGATTCGACCGCGCCCTGCCCATCGGCCGCAGTTCGGGAATCACCGGCGCGGTCTATGGCGCGGTGCGCGTCGGCATCAAGGGCGCCGGCCACGGCGTCGATGCGGCGCTGCGGCTGGTCGAGAGGACTGTCCGGCCACAGCATGCGACGTCGCCGGAACGCGATGCCTTCGTCGCCGCGCTCAACGGCGTGTGCGGTGACCACCTGGAACGCAGCGGCAACCCGCTGGCCATCCAGATGTCAATGCGGGTGGGCGGCACGGCACTGCCGCTGGACCGCGACGCGCTGGCGCAGGCCCTGCCCAGTGCGGGCCGCAAGCTGCTGGTGCTGCTGCACGGTCTGTGCATGAACGACCGGCAATGGACGCGCCGCGGCCACGACCACGGCCAGGCGCTGGCCCAGGCGCTGGGCTACACGCCGGTCTACCTGCACTACAACAGCGGCCGCCATGTGTCGCAGAACGGCCGCGAGTTCGCGGCGCTGCTGCAGCGGCTGCGGCTTGCCTGGCCGGTCCCGCTGGACGAACTGGTGATCCTGGGCCACAGCATGGGCGGGCTGGTCGCGCGCAGCGCGTGCCACCATGCCGAAACGCAGAGCCTGGACTGGCTGCCATCGCTGCGCGCGCTGGTCTGCCTGGGCACGCCGCACCACGGCGCGCCGCTGGAGCGTGGCGGCCGCCAAATCGACCAGTTGCTCGGCCTGAGTTCCTACGTCGCGCCCTTCGCCCGTCTGGGCAAGGCGCGCAGCGCCGGCATCACCGACCTGCGCTACGGCAACCTGCAGGATGCCGACTGGCAGGGCCGCGACCGGCATGCGCAGCGGCACGACGACCGCCAGCCGACACCGCCGCCCACCGGCGTGGCCATCTACTTGCTGGCCGCCACCACGGCCGACGCGCCGGGGCGGCTGCACCACGCGCTGATCGGTGACGGCCTGGTGCCGCTGGCCAGCGCGCTGGGCGAGCACCGCAATCCGGCGCTGGCGCTGCCCGTGCCGGCCGAACACCGGCACGTCGTCCCGGGCTGCGGACACCTCGACCTGCTGTGCCATGACGAGGTGCAGGTGCAGTTGCAGCGCTGGCTCGGCCGGGCCGCGGACTGACGCGGCCTCAAGTTCAAACGTCGAGAACCGACGAGACGACTCACGACGCATTGCTGAACTTCAAAGTCCGCTGTGCGCGCGACAGTGGGTGCAGGCAGAGCCGATCCCGGGCAGGCCACGACGCTTCGCTGAGGCGGTCGGCTTCGCCGACTACCTTGCGTTGCTCGGTCCCATGGCCTCGTCGCCAACTCACGTCATCGCCAAGGGCACGCTGCCGCTGACCCTGTTCGGCCCGCAGGGCTTTGGCGTACGACTGGACTGGATGACGCTGCCGGCGCGCGCGACGCAGGCGGCGGCACCCGCCCTGTTCGGCATGGCACTGCAGCGCTGGGGCGCCGGCGCGCTGTGGCTGTCTGGCGCGCTGGGCCTGTCGGCCGCGACCGCGCTGCCGTTGCTGCCGCGCGCACTGCCGGCCGTGGCCGCTGGGCCGGTGGCCACGACGAGCTGGCGCTTCGGTTCAGAACAGCGCGCGCTCGATCTCCGAGAAGCTGCTGGCGATCTGCGCCAGGTCGATCGGCACGCCGAGCTGGCGCTCGATCTGCGCGCGCGAGATCACGCCGCGCACGCGCAGTGGCGCCTGCGCTGTGGCGGCCTGCACCACCAGCAGGTGGTTGCGGCCGAAGCGCTTGAGCGTGGCAATGACGTTGGCCACCGTGGCCGCGCCGATGCGCTCGAAGGCAATCGCGTCGAGCATCGACAGCGGCGTCATCACGTCGGCCACGCTCAGCTCGTCATGGCGCACGTGGCGCTCGCCGACGATGCGCATGGCGCGGTCGCCGGACAGGTCGGTGCTGGTGATCAGTCCTTCCAGCGACGGCATGTCGCTGACGACGAAGAGCATGCGCACACCCTGGTTGATCATCATCTGCTCGGCCTGCGGCAGGCTGGTCGACGGGTGCGTGGTCGCAGCCTTGACCAGCGTCAGGTCGGTCATCACCTCCTGGGCCGGCGACTCCAGCCGCACCGCGGAACGAGCCTGCGGCTGGGCCTGGGCGATCGAGATGCCGGACTCGAGGCGGAAGGTCGGCAAGGCGGCGTCACTGTTCATGGGCTCTCCCGAGAGTGGATGGCGTTGCGGTGCACCCCGACATTACGGCCAAATCCGAGCCGACGCCAGAGCCAGCCCGTCAGCGCGCGGCCAGCGCCTGCTCGATGGCCGCGGCCAGCGCGGCATCGCCGGGCTTGACGCTGCTGGCGTAGGCCGCCAGCGGCTTGCCCTGGCGATCGACCAGGTACTTGTGAAAGTTCCACGCCGGCGCCTTGCCGGTGGCCTGCGCCAGCGCCGCATACAGCGGGTTGGCCTGCGGCCCGAGCACCACCGTCTTGGCGAACATCGGGAACTTGACGCCGTAGGTGTTGAAGCACAGCTCGGCGATCTGCGCGTTGCTGCCGGACTCCTGCGCAAAATCGTTGGACGGGAAGCCCAGCACCACCAGGCCGCGCGCGGCGTACTTGGCGTACAGCGCCTCCAGCCCTTCGTACTGCGGGGTGAAGCCGCAGTAGCTGGCGGTATTGACCACCAGCAGCACCTTGCCGGCGTACTGGCACAGCGGCTGCGGCTGGTCGTCCTGCAGGCGGTTGAAGCTGTGCTGCAGCAGCGGCGGGCATTGGGCAGCCGGCGCCGCATCGGCCGAGGACGGCGCGCCCAGCAGCAGCGCCAGCCCGAGCCAGAGACCCAGCTGCAGTTGGAGAAGGAAGTGACGTGACGGCATCATGCTGACATGCTCGCACAAGCGCGATGCCGGCACAGGCCAAGGGGGTTCAGCCGGCCGGCTTCAGCAGCTTGGACGGCAGCTTGCGGATGCGGCTGCGCGAATGCTCCTTCAACTGCTCCGGCAGGTCCGGCCGCAGTGCCTCGAGCAAGGGCGTGTTGATCGACAGCTTGCCCGAGCAGGGGCGCAGCGTCGCCTGGCTGGCCGGCGATTTGAAGAACAGCACCAGCGTCAGCGCCGTCTTCGCTTCCAGGCCGAAGGCCATCAGCGCCACCGTCGGCCCGCCATCGGCAGACTGCTCGGTCAGGCTGATCTGTAAACGCGCGGCCTGGGCCTGCTGGCTTTCACGGCTGAACCGCGTGATGCAGGGACTGTTCGCGTCCATCGAGGACAGCGCATCGAGCGTGGTCTTGACCAGGGCCAGCGCGCAGTTGATCAGGTAGTGCCCGGCCCAGCCAGGTCCCTAGTTTCCCAACCCGCGCCGGCCTTGACCCAGGACAAGGGCGCACGACCGCGACGCCTGTGGAATGCGGCCCATGGGCCAGTCCGTCGAACGCAGTTCCTTCGAGCACCGCGACTTCGTGCGCTTCCAGCGCGCGCTGCGCGCCGAGACCGCCTGGCTGCATGACCTGGTCGAGCGCGACCAGCTGTCGCAGCATG
The DNA here is from genome assembly GCA_963818005.1 of uncultured Pseudomonadota bacterium. Taxonomy (GTDB): domain Bacteria; phylum Pseudomonadota; class Gammaproteobacteria; order Burkholderiales; family Burkholderiaceae_C; genus Rubrivivax. The sequence goes on along the minus strand of CAWFQP010000047.1, from coordinate 20,759 downwards.
CGCCGATGACGGGGCTGGAGCTGGAGGCCTGGCTGGTGGATGCCGACGGACGCGCCGCGCCACGCAATGCCGAATTCATCGCGCGCTGCGCCTCGCCCGACGTGGTCACCGAGATCGGCCGCTTCAACATCGAGATCAACCTGCCGCCGCAGCCCGTGCAGGGCCTGGGCCTGGGCCGGCTGGCGGCGGCACTGGAGGATGCCTGGGCCCACTGCGGCAGGGTCGCTGCCGCCATGGGCCTGCGCGTGGTGGCCATCGGCATCCTGCCCAGCCTGAGCGACGCCGAACTGAACATGGCCAACCTGTCCGAGCCGCTGCGCTACCACGCGCTGAACCAGCAGGTGCTGCGCCAGCGCCACGGCCGGCCGACGCGGCTGGACATCGACGGCCCGCACGGCGCGCAGCTGCATGCCGAGCATCAGGACGTGATGCTCGAGGCCGCGGCCACCTCCTTCCAGGTGCACCTGCAGTTGCCCGCCGCCCAGGCGGTGCGGGCCTACAACGCGGCCATGGTCGCGTCGGCACCGGTGCTGGCGATGGCGGGAAACTCGCCGCTGCTGTTCGGCCAGGCGCTGTGGCAGGAGACACGCATCCCGCTGTTCGAGCAGGCGGTGGGCATCGGTGCACGCGAGGACGCACAGCATGGCGCGCTGCCGCGGGTGGGTTTCGGCAGCGGCTACGCCGGGTACTCGCTGCTGGAGTGCTTCCGCGAGAACCTGGAGCGTTTCGAGCCGCTGCTGCCGGTGACCCTGGACGAACCGGTGGAACGCCTGGCGCACCTGCGTCTGCACAACGGCACCGTCTGGCGCTGGAACCGGCCGGTGCTCGGCTTCGATGCCGAGGACGGCCGCGCTCACATCCGCACCGAACACCGGCCGCTACCGGCCGGCCCGTCGCTGCCCGACATGATGGCCAACCTGGCCTTCACCATCGGACTGGTCGCCGCCTGGTCGACCGAGGAGGAACCGCCGGAAGCTCGTCTGCCCTTCGACCGGGCACGCGCCAATTTCCATGCCGCGGCCCGCGACGGCCTGCAGGCGCGCCTTACCGGCCTGGATGGCCGGCAGCGCAGTGCCGCGCAATGGCTGCGGCTGCTGCTGCCAACGGCCCGCCAAGGCCTGGAGCAATTGCAGGTGGACGGCGCATTGGCCGACGGCTGGATGAACCTGCTGCGCGAGCGCCTGGCGAGCGGCCTGACCGGTGCGCGCTGGCAGCTGGCGCGGCTGCATGCGTTGGGCGGCGACCTGGCCGCGTTGACACGAGACTATGCGTGCCGCCAGGCCGAAGGCAGCCCCGTGCACCGGTGGCGCTGAGGCCGAGCGCGCCGGCTACTTGCGATTGCGCCCGAACTGGTCGTGGCTCGACACCCAGTCGCCGTGGATCACGGCCGCCGACAGCGAGGTCTCCCCGGCCAGCACCACGCCGGCGCAGATTTCGGCGAACTTGTCGGCCTTGCCGGCGCCGCTGCAGCCCAGCATCTCCAGGCATTCGCGCTGCGTGGCCAGGGCTGTGCCGCCGCCGTAGGTGCCGACGATCAGCGACGGCAGCGTGATCGACCAGTAGTAGTCGCCGCTGGGCAGCAACTGGCTGTAGACCACGCCGGCATGGGATTCGGCGACGTTGGCCACGTCCTGGCCGGTGGCGATGAACAGCGCCGTCAGGCCGTTGGCGGCATGCGAGCCGTTGTTCGACGATCCGGCCAGGAAGGCGCCGGTGTTCGATACCTGTCGCATCGCGAACAGCTCGGCCGTGTCCACCCCCATGATGCGCTTCAGCGGCTCCTTGCCGATCACGGCTTCGGCGACCACGCGTTTGCCGCGCGTGACCAGCATGTTCAGGTGCGAATGCTTCTTGTCGGTGTCCATGTTGCCCGACAGCAGGTATTTCGCGCCGCCGGGGTGGTTGGCGGCGATCCATTCGCAGGCTGCCAGCGTGGCCTTGCCGGTCATGTTCTGCCCGGCCGCATCGCCGGTGGTGTAGTTGAAGCGCAGGTGTCGCAGCGGCCCCACGGCGTACTGGTAGATGTTGACCAGTTGGCCGACCTGCGTGGTGGCTTCGGCCGCGGCGCGGATCTGCTCCAGGTGCTGCTGCACCCACTGGCCGAACTCGCGCGCGGCCAGCGCATCGTCGAACATGAAGGCCGGCGAGCGCTGCATGTACTGCTCGACCACCGTGGTCTTGACGCCGCCGCATTCGTTGAGCAGCCGCATGCCACGGTTGTAGCTGGCCACCAGCGTGCCTTCGGTGGTGGCCATCGGGATGTAGAAATCGCCCTGCGCATGTTCGCCGGTGATGTGCAGCGGCCCGGCCAGGCCGATCGGCACCTGCGCCACGCCGAGGAAGTTCTCGACGTTGCCCGGCAGCAGCGCCGGGTCGAAGGCGTAGTGGCCCACATGCGCCAACTCCACGCCGGTGTGCTCGCGCACGAACTCGCGCCGGCGTTGCGCCATGGCGGGGGTGTAGTCGTCTTGCGGGTCGCGTGGCACCTTGTCGCTCATTTCATGCTCCGGTAGTGGCTGGCGGTGCCAATGCTAACCCTCGACCGCCCGAATTTGTGCACTCGTGGCACTCTGCGCACCCGCAGTGCGGACCACACAACCGCCCCTAAACTGGCCGCTGATCGGCCCGCACAGCCGCCAGGACCACTGCTGCATCGCCGACCCCCACGAACAGACATGCCATGACAATCAGCGTTCCCTTCGACCTGTCCTATGAATTCGAGGTCAAGGCCCGCGCCGCCGAGGTCTTCGCCGTGCTGGCCGACGTGCCCACCTCGGCCAGCCACTTCCCCAGGGTCGACAAGCTGGTGGACCTGGGCGGCAACAGCTACCGCTGGGAGCTGCAAAAGGTGGGCACCGCGCAGGTCCACATCCAGACGATCTACGCAGCGAGCTACGTGGCCGACAGGAACAAGCTCACGGTCACCTGGACACCGGTGCAAGGCGTGGGCAACGCGCAGATCAGCGGCAGCTGGACGATCACCGACAAGAAGACCTCGACCCACATCGTGCTGCACATCCGGGGCGAGATCAGCGTGGCGCTGCCGGGCCTGATGAAGAGACTGGTCGTGCCGGTGGTGACCGGCGAGAACGAGAAGCTGATCGACGCGTACCTCCAGAACCTGATCAAGCGCTTCGGCGGCGAGGTCTGATGCCTGGCGCATCGCCGAGAATCGATGCGCCTTCCTCATCCTGTTTCCAAGCGCAAGGAGTCCCCATTCATGAAGACCCGAATCACCGACATGTTCGGCATCGAGCATCCGATCATCCAGGGCGGCATGCATTTCGTCGGCTTTGCCGAGCTGGCCGCGGCGGTGTCGAATGCCGGCGGGCTGGGCATCATCACCGGCCTGACGCAGAAGACGCCGGAGCTGCTGGCCAGGGAGATCCGCCGCTGCCGCGAGCTGACCGACAAGCCCTTCGGCGTGAACCTGACCTTCCTGCCGGTGCTGAGCGCGCCCGACTACCCGGGTTACGTCAAGGCCATCGTCGACGGCGGCGTGAAGATCGTCGAGACCGCGGGCAACAACCCGCAGAAGTGGCTGCCCGGGCTGCACGAGGCCGGCGTCAAGGTGATCCACAAGTGCACCTCGGTGCGCCACAGCCTGAAGGCCGAGGCCATCGGCTGCGACGCGGTCAGCGTCGACGGCTTCGAATGCGGCGGCCACCCGGGCGAGGACGACATCCCCAACTTCATCCTGCTGCCGCGTGCGGCCGAGGAACTGAAGATCCCCTTCGTCGCCAGCGGCGGCATGGCCGACGGGCGCAGCCTGGTGGCCGCGCTGGCGCTGGGCGCCGAGGGCATGAACATGGGCACGCGCTTCATCGCCACGAAAGAAGCGCCGGTGCACGACAACGTCAAGCAGGCCATCGTCGCCGCCAGCGAGCTGGACACGCGGCTGGTGATGCGCCCACTGCGCAACACCGAGCGCGTGCTGCGCAATGCGGCGGTCGACGTGCTGCTAAACAAGGAGCGCGAGCTCGGCGCCAACCTGAAGTTCGAGGACATCATCGAGCAGGTGGCTGGCGTGTACCCAAAGATCATGCTCGAAGGCACGATGGACGCGGGCGCCTGGTCCTGCGGCATGGTGGCCGGCCTGGTCCACGACATCCCCAGCTGCAAGCAGCTGATCGAGCGCATCATGGCCGAGGCCGAGGCCATCATCCACCAGCGCCTGGCGGGCATCGCCGCACGCTGAGGGCGCGCGGCGGCTGCATGGTTTGGCGCAGCACGGCGGGCGTGAGCCGGTCTCGGTGCGCGACCACCTGACCGACGCGTTGGGCGATCACACGCTCGGCGCGGCTTAAGGGCCGCTTAAGCCGGCGGCCCTATGCTGCACACCGCCCGGGCGCCTGCTGCCGAAGGGTCCGATTGCCCCAAGCCCGCATGCGCCTGCTGATCCTGGAAGACGACCCACAACTCGGCGAGGCGCTGGCCGCCGGTCTGCGTCAGCGCGACCATGCGGTCGACTGGTTCCGCGACGGCACGCAGGCCGACGCCGCTCTGGCCGGGGCACCCTACGACGCGATGGTGCTGGACCTGGGCCTGCCCGGCATCGACGGCCTGACCTGGCTGCGCCGCTGGCGCCAGGCCGGGCGCAAGCTGCCGGTGCTGGTGCTGACGGCGCGCGACGCGGTCGAGCAGCGCATCGGCGGCCTGGACGCCGGCGCCGACGACTACCTGATCAAGCCGATCACCCTCGACGAGCTGGCGGCGCGGCTGCGCGCCATGCTGCGCCGCACGGCCGGCCACACGCAGGCGGTGTGGACCCATGGCGCGCTGCGCTACGACCCGGCGGCCAGGCAGGTGCAGTGGCAGGGCCAGCCGGTGGAGCTGACCGGACGCGAGCTGGCGCTGCTGGAGATGCTGCTGCTGCACCCGCAGCGCGTGCTGTCGCGCACGCAGCTGCAGGAAAAGCTCTACGACTGGAGCGGCGGCGAACCCGAAAGCAATGCGCTGGAGGTCTACGTGCACCACCTGCGGCGCAAGATCCACCCGTGCATCGTGCGCACCGTGCGCGGCGTCGGCTACGCGCTCGGCGGCGCCGACACGTTGTCATGAGCGCACCGGGCGGCTCCCAAGCACTCATCCCGCTGCGCGCAGCGCACAGGGTAGTCCAGTGAGCCTGCAACGCCGGCTGCTGCTGTACCTGCTGATCTGCGCGCCGGTCGTCTGGGGCGTTGCGTTGCTGGTGTCGGCGCAGCGCGCGCGGCACGAGGTCAACGAGCTATTCGACACCGAGATAATCCGCCTGGCGCTGCAGGTTCAGTCCACGCTGGTGGCCGCCGCCGCGCCGGGCCAGATGCCGCCGACGCCGCCTTCGGCCGGCGAAGCCGACCTGCGCGACCTGGCCATCGCGGTATGGAATCGGCAGGGCCAGCTGCTGCTGGTCGACCGCGAAGGGGTGCAACTGCCGCGCCGGGCCGATGCCACCGGTTTCGTCGACATGCAGCTCGGCGGCGAACCCTGGCGCGTGTACTACCTGCAATCGCAGAACGGCGAATGGCTGGTGGCCGCCGGGCAGCGCGGCGACGAACGCGACGAACTGGTGCGCGACCTGGTGGGCAGTCAACTGCTGCCCTGGCTGCTGGTGCTGCCAGTACTGCTGCTGGCCATGGCCTGGGCGGTGCGGCGCGCGCTGCAGCCGGTGCGTTTGCTGACCGCCGAGCTGCAGGGCCGCAGCGCCGACGACCTGCGCCCCGTGCCGGTGGACCACGTGCCGCAGGAACTGAAGCCGATGCTCGCAGCGATGAACGGGCTGTTCACGCGCATCGAGTCCACGCTGGAACACGAGCGCCGCTTCACCGCCGACGCGGCCCACGAGCTGCGCACGCCGCTGGCCGTGCTGCGCGCGCAGTGGGACGTGCTGCGCAGCGCGACCGGCGTAGACGAACGCCGCCGCGCCGAGACGCAGCTCAACGCCGGCATGGACCGCATGGACCGGCTGGTGACACAGATGCTGGCCCTGTCGCGCCTGGAGTCGACCGACCGCCTGCCGCGGGTCCAGGCGCTGCAGTGGGCGCCAATGGTCGAGCAGGCCATCAGCGACATGCTGCCGCTGGCCGAGCGCCGGCGCATCGAGCTCGATTGCGAATGGCCGGCTGCGGGTACGGCTGCCGATGCCACTGCAGGGCGACCCCGACCTGATGACCGTGCTGCTGCGCAACCTGCTGGACAACGCCGTGCGCTATGCGCCCGAGGGCAGCACTGTGCGCATGCGCTTCGGCGAGGATCGTCTGGCCGTCGAGAACGATGGCGCCGCCCTGCAGCAAGACGTGCTGGCCCAACTGGGCCAGCGCTTCCGCCGCGTCGATGGTCAGGCAGAAAGCGGCAGTGGGCTGGGCGTGTCGATCGTGCAGCGCATTGCCGCGCTGCATGGGCTGGCACTGCGCTATCGCCCGCTGGCCGATGGCCGGGGCGTGGTCGCGGAGCTCCGGCCGTCGCAGACCCTCACTGTCGAGCAGGACGGCTGCGTCGCTCGTTGATCGGCGCTGAAGCCCAGCCCCGAACAATTCGGCAAGTCACGGCTCGATTGGTACGCGCGGGCCATCGACCGATGCCGTGACGACAGGCGTTGCGGGCGCCAGCGCAACTGCAGGCGCCGCGTACCGATATGCAACCGATTGCCTCGACGTCGATTCTTCGATCAGGGCAGTTGCTGCGACATCGAATGTCCCAAGGCCAAGCCCTGCGAGGGGTCACATGCCGACGCCCTCGGGTTCATCGGCGCTGCGTCCAAGGTCACCGACGCGGCTGGAAATTCACAGCGGTGGATCTCCCATGGACTCAGCTGGGAGCGCGGCCTTGCTCAAGACAGCCGGGCTTCGGCGCGAACTGCGAAGCAGAAGTACAAGTGCCGCTGTGCTCAGTGCAGCCACACCCATTGTGTTTTGGACCAACTGCTCGACGAGTGGTTGCAAGGCATCGGGATTCACCTCGTGAACGAACAATGTCAATTCTCTAACTTGTTCGCTGGAGTACCGCACCACGTCCTCGGCCGAGATGGTGTCCGGCACGATGCCGTCGCGTCGCATGAGACGCGCGAATGCTCCCGACGCCACCGCAACCAGACCCAGCAACCCGAGCGGACGCAACAGGTGCGCCAACATGTCAGCCCGCATCGCGTCATTTGCAGCGCAGTAGACGCGAGACACCACCCGTGCAATTGCAAAGTGCCTGTGCGTGAGTGCGTTGCCATCGACCGGGGGCGTCACAGGCCGGCGCGCCACGAAGGCGGCCTCCTCAAACTCGTCCATTGAAACTTGCTCCTGCGTCGATTCCACGACCACCTTCGATCCATGGAGCCGTATCGACCTGCCGCGGGTCGGACAGCGGCGCTCAGTTCGACTTGATCTTCGCCAGCAGCACGCGGACCTCCTCGCGCCGGCCCGCATCGGCGATCTGACGCCCCGGCCGAGACGGCGCCTGCAGCGCCTTTTCCAGGTAGGGCACGGCCTCGTCGGCCTTCTTGGTCTCGACCAGGTACTCGGCGTAGAAGAAGTTCGGGTCGATGCCGTGGGGGTTGAGCGCCAGCGCCTTCTGCAGCAGCTCCTTGGCCTTGGCCTTGTCGCCGAAGCCCAGCGGCCAGCCCGGCACCTTGTAGTACAGCACGCCCAGGCTGTTGTAGGCCGAGCCGTCGAGCGCCTTGGCGTCGATCTGGATGGCCTGCTCGTAGTCGGCCTTGGCCTGCTTGACCAGGCTCAGCGCGCCGACGCCGCCCTTCTCGCCGGCCCAGGAGCTGACGATGATGCCTTCCCAGATCAGCGGCTCGCTGCGCCCGGGGTAGGTCTCGGTCACCTTGTGCGCCTTGGCGCTGAGCGACTCGAAGCGCTTCTCGCGCTCGGCCGCCGGGGCCTGGTAGCGGATCACCTCCCAGTCGCGCTGCAGTTCGGCGACGGCATCGTCCACCGGGGCGGCCCAGGTGGCCAGCGGCAACAGGGCCAGGGTGAGCAGGATCTTCTTCATGTCGTGGTTCCAGGGGTTGCGGGTTGGGTCGATCGCAGCGGCGCCAGGCTGCGCCGGTGCTTGGCGAAGCTGCCGTCCATGCGCGCGCCGAGCAGGCCGTTCAGGCGCACGCCCAGCCGCTCGGGAAAGCCGACGAAGGACTCGGCGGCCTCGCTCTCGATCAGCGCCAGCAGCGCGGCGGCCACCGCCTCGGGCGTGTCCATCGCCGTGCCGGTGGCCCGGTTGTAGGCCTCGACCGCGGCGCCGTTGAAGCCGGTGCGCGTGCTGCGCGGGCCGAGGATCTGCACGCGCACGGGCGTGTCGGCCAGTTCGCGGCGCAGCGCCTCGGCAAAGCCGTGCAGCCCGGCCTTGCTGGCGCCGTAGACGCTGAAGCCGGGCAGGCCGATGCGGCCCAGCGCCGAGCCGACGAACACCATCTGCGCGCGCGGCTGGCGCAGCAGCTGCGGCAGCAGCGCCTGCGTCAGACGCATCGGCGCCAGCAGGTTGGCCTGCAGCACCTGCTCCATCTGCAGCGGCGAGATCGACTGCAGCGCGCCGAAGCCGGGCACGCCGGAGGCATGCACCACGACGTTGGCGCGCCAGTCGGCCGCGGCGCGGGCCACGCTGGCCGGACCGCTCGGCTCGTTCAGGTCGGCGCGGTGCCAGGCCAGGCCGGCCGGCCCGGCCTCGCCGCGGCCCACGCCCATCACCTGCGCGCCGGCCTGGCGCAGCGCGCGCGCCATGGCCTGGCCGATGCCGCCGCTGGCGCCGGTGAGCAGCACGCGCGCGTCGGCGGCCTTCATGCCGCCACCGCCTGCGGCCTGCGGCAGCGGCAGGCTGCGGAAGACGTCGCCGTACAGGCGGAAGAAGGCGCGCGCCGCATGCACGATGTCGGCCTGGTCGCCGCGGGTCGTCGATGCGGTCCATCAGCCGCGCGAAGTGCGCGGTGTGCTCGCTGGTCGAGCGTGCCGTGCGAGCGCAGGTAGCTGAAGGCCGCGTCGGGCAGCTGCCAGCGGCGCCTGGATGGCGTCGGCCGCCATCAGCGCCAGCGACACGCTGGTGCCTTCGAGCACATGCACCATGCCGAAGAAGCCCAGCGGGTTGCCGCGCGCGATGATGTCGTAGGCATAGGCCACCATCACCTCGGTGGCATGACCGGGCCGGCCGTGGCGCACGGCCTGCGCATCGGCGCCGCAGGCGGCGATGTCGTTGAGGATCCATTCGTCGTGGCCGGCTTCCTCTTCGATGTATTCGTCCAGCGGGCCGCGCAGCCAGGCGTGGCGGGCGGGCAGCGCGGCCTTCGTCGCCTGCAGCAGCGGCACGGTGTGGCGCACGTGGTGGTAGGCCTCGCGCAGGAAGGCCACGTAGCTGGGCAGCGAGACCTCGCCGCGCAGGCAGCCCTGGATGATCGGCGTGGCCAGCAGGCCCTGGCGCGCGTCGGCGCTCTGTTGCAGCAGTGTTTGATGGAAGCTCATGGTCGGGTTCAGAGGGTGGATTCGAGTGCCAGGCCGAGCGCATCGGCATGGCGTTGTTGGATGGCGCCGCGCTGCGGCCGGCCGTTGGCCGTGGCCAGGCCGGTGTGCACGTCGAAGGCCGCGCGGCCACGCGTCCAGCGCGCCACGCGGGCGTAGTCGGGCAGGCTCGCATTGGCCGCGTCGACCGCGGCCTGCAGCGCCGCGTCGCTCGGCCTCGGCCCGCGTCGGCCAGAGCACGGCCGACAGCGCCGGCTCGCCGTCGCCGAAGACCACCGCCTGCAGCACGGCCGGGTGGCTGCGCAGCACGGTCTCCACCCATTCGGGCGAGACGTTGCGGCCGAAGGCGGTGATCAGCAGGTTCTTCTTGCGGCCGCTGACATGCAGGTAGCCGTCGGCGTCGAGATGGCCCAGGTCGCCGCTGGGCCACCACGTCGCCCACCGGCGCGGCATCGCCGAGGTAGCCGCTGAACAGGCTGCCGGCGATCAGGATCTCGCCGTCGTCGGCGATGCGCAGCCGCGCGTGCGGCAACGGCCGCCCGGCGCTGCCGGGGCGCTCGGCGCCGGGCAGGTTGAGCGTCTGCACCGACGCGCCTTCGGACAGGCCGTAGCCCTCGCAGGCCGGAATGCCCAGCGCCTGCGCGGCGCGGATCAGCGGCGCGCCGACGGCCGCGCCGCCCACGGCCACCAGCTTCAGCGAAGCCGGCGCGCGCTGGCCGCTGCGCATCAGATGGCCGCACCAGGCGCGCAGCATCTGCGGCAGCAGGATCAGGCTGTGCGGCTGGTGGCGCTGCACCGCGGCCTGGAACAGCGCCGCATCGAAGCTGGACGATCCCGTCAGGCCCAGCTCGCGCCAAGGGCAGCGAGATGACGGTCGCACCCTGCAGGCGCGGCGCCATCAGGCCGGCGATGTTTTCCAGCAGCACCGCAAAGGGCAAGGCATTCAGGTGGCGCTCGATGCTGCAGCGGCGCCATCGCCTCGACCAGCGCCATGCGCCACGCGCTGCAGCGCGGCCGCGCTCAGGCACACGCCCTTGGGCGCGCCGGTGGTGCCGGAGGTGAAGCTGATCTTCGCGGTGTGCGCCGGCAGCGCCACCGCGGCCGACGGCAGGCGCGCCTGCATCATGCGGCTCGCCGGCCACCTCGACCGGCTTCCAGCTCAGCGCCGGCCAGGCGGTGGCCAGCGCGGCGGCCACCAGCAGCGTGTCCACGCCGGCGGCCTGCAGCGCATGCTGCATCTGCGCCGCGCTGAAGAACTGCGGCAGCGGCACATGCACGATGCCACGCTGCTGCGCCGCCTCGTCCAGCGCGACGAAGGCGGCGCCGTTGTCCAGCACCGTGGCCAGCACGCGCGCGCCGGCCGCGCGCCAGCGTCCTGGCCGGCGTCGGCCACGGCCTGCATCCAGCTGCACGGCGCTCCAGACGCGCCGGCCGTCGTCCAGCGCCGGCCTCATGCGGCGACGCTGCGCCGCGCCAGCATCTGCAGCGCGGCGTCGAGCCGGCCGGCCAGCACCAGCGGGCGGTGGTCGTAGTAGCTGCCCCATTGCGCAGCCTCGTCGCCCAGCACCGCCGGGTCGGCCACGCCCAGCGCCAGCGGCGCCACGCCCATGCGCACGAACAGGTTGCGCAGTTCCTGCGTCAGCGTGCTGACCACCCATTCGAAACCCTGGCCCGCCAGGTGCGGGCCGAGCAGCAGGATCAGCCGCCGGCCTTCGCCCGCACGCACCGCCGCAAGGTGGCCGACCTCGACGATGCGCTGGCGCTGCGGCCGCGCGCCCGGCCGGCGCGGGCAGCAGCGACTCCACCGCGCCGGACAGGTAGCGCTCCAGGAACAGCGGCCCGCTGTCCGCGGCGCGGTAGCCGGCCGCCGCCACGCAGTCGCCATGCTCGTCGTGCAGGCTGACCAGCAGCGGCGCGAAGTGCCGCAATTCGGCGCCGTAGCGCTCGCGGTAGACGGCGCTGATGAAGGCTTCGACTGCATGCCGGCAAGGCGAGTCTGCCGGGTGCACTTGCAGACGCGGCGCGGCAGGGCCGCGGGTGACGGTCGGCCACACGGCCGCTGGCAGGGATAGGGACAACACTCACGCTCCTTGATCGGCCGCCGACGGCGACCCATGACGAACGTGATGCTCTACACCCCGGCTTAATCCCAGATTAATCGCCTGCGGCGCGCGCGCCGCCTGTGAACGCGGTCACGTGTCAGGACGAACGGCGCAGTTCAGTCTGCAGCCCGTCGCGACGCCTGACGCGGCTCGGGGGCCAGTCCGGCGCCCATCAGGTCGACAAGGTTGTCGGCATGGAAGCGCTGCCTTGCCTGCGCGTCGCCGATCAGCCCAGGCCGGCCGCCGCCTGCAAGCGGGCGATCAGGGCATCGCCGATGGCGGTAGCCTGCGCAGCGCGCAGCTTGTGCTCGTCGTACAGCAGGTTCACGAACAGCCGGCCGCCGTAGCTGGCAGCCGTCACGCAGATCGGGTGCTGCGCCGGCGGGGACACGACAAAGGCCAGCGACTGGACGGCCAGCGTGTCACCGAGCGCCACGTCGTCGATCCGGCCGATGTTGGTGAGCATCGACGCCGGCGGGCCGAGCGCAACAACCGCCTGGACCAGACGGGCCACGCTCTGACCCGGCGCAAGGACGGGCGACGCCGGGTAGACGCCGTGGATCAGATTGGCGTCGCCGGCGTCGATGATTTCCTTCAATGCCGTTCGGATCTCGCGGGCCAGCGCCCAGAAGTCGGGCTGGCTGCCGACGGCATGGACCGTGCACAAGGTGCTGACGTACAGGCCGAGGTCCTGGTCGGTCAGGCCGGCATCCAGCACACCGCGCAGATCGGCCAGCGAATTCAGCGCCAGGCTGCGCGGCGCGACGCGCTCGAACTGGTCGTTGAGCGCCAGCAGCAGTGCCGCACCCAGCGCGCCGTGCAGCGTCGTACGCTGTTGGCGCGCACGCGTCAACAGGTCGGCCAGTACCGCCCGCGGCAACACATGGGGCAGCGTGCGCACGCGGCGATCGGCGCGGGCCGTCGGGTCGTAGCCAGGCAACTGCTGGGGGAACTGCAGCGCCTCGCGGCCCTTGTTGATCCAGAACCGCAGGCCCTGCAATGCGCCGAGCACCGGGAGCTTGTGGCGAATGCGATCGAGCGACTGCGACGACTCGCGGGCCGGCCGGTAGCGCGGCGGCGCGCCGTCGACCGTCGCGCGACGCAGCACGTCCAGCAACACCGTCATGCCGGAGCGGCCGTCCGCGATCGCGTGGTGAAAGCACATCGCCAGCACGGCCTTGCGGCCCGTTCCCTTGAACCACAGGCAGCGCGCCAGTGGTGCCTGGCCCGGCTCGAAGCGCTGCTGCAGTTGCTGCTCGATCTCGCGGCGCCAGTGGCGCAGCCCAAGGGCCTGGACCTGCAGCGGCGCCGCTTCGCGCGACACAGGCCTGAACCTGGCACGGCCGCCGACCGGCGCGATGCGAACGCGCAGCAATGGCTGCTCCTCCTGCACGGTCGCCAGCGCGGCCTGCAGGCGCAGCGGGTCCAGCCGGCCCTGCAGCTCGGCGAAGACCACGAAGTTCAGGCAGTAGAGCTGGTCCAGCAGCCAGTAGAGGGTCTCCGCCGATCCCATCGCGCGATCGACGCTCGACGGGAACGGCGCGGCCGGCTCGCGCCGGCTCATGCAGGTAGCGCAGGCAGCGGCCGCCGCAGCGCTGGCGCCAGGCCGGCGCCCATCAGGTCGATGAAGTTGTCGGCATAGAAGCGCCGCTGCGCTTGCGCGTTGCAGCCCTGCAGCGCTTCGTCGAAACGCTTCAGCGGGTGGCGCCCGCCTTCGACATGCGGGTAGTCCGACGAGAACAGGCACATCTGCTCGCCGGCCTGCTGCACGATCCAGCCCGTGTCCTCGTGCGGATAGGGCGTGACGCGCAGCTGCTGGCGCGCGATTTCGCTGGGCGCGGCCGACAGCGCCTGCAGCCGCGTCTCGTTGCGTCGGAAGGCGTGCGCCGCCGAGTCCATGGCGCGCAGCCAGCCCGGCAGCCACGACGCGCCGAGTTCGATCGCGCCCCACTTCAGCCGCGGGAAGCGGTCGAAGACACCGTCGAAGATCAGCGTGGCCAGGGTCTGCATCACCGCATTCGGGATCGGCATGTAGCTGACCGAGGTGAAGTTGTCGTCGCCGCCGTGGAAGTCGGGCACCGGCGGCAGCCCATTGAGCTTGTAGTTCGGGTTCATCTTCTCCTCGCCGCCGACGTGGAACAGCACCGGGATGCCCGCCTCCTGCGCCTGCGCCCACACCGCATCCAGCGCCACGTGGCTGGGCGCGTGATGCTGCGGGCAGCGCGACGGCACCATCAGCGCCTTGGCGCCATCGCGCAGCGCCGCAGCGGTGGTGATGCGCGCCTGTTCGAAGTCCTCCAGCGGCACGTAGGCCGTGGCCAGCAACCGCTCGTCGACCCGGCAGAAATCGGCCAGCATGCGGTTGTGCGCGTCGGCCGCGGCGTAGCACAGCGCCATGTCCTCGCCCTGGTCGAGGCCGAAGTTGCCGAGGCACAAGGTGGTGAACACCAGCTGGCTGGCAAAGCCCAGCAGGTCCAGCGCATGCGGCCGGTCGGCGGCAATGAAGGCGCCATGCGCCTCGTAGTTCTTGCGCAGCAGGAGGTTCGCGTCGACACCCGCGCGGAACGCCGGATCGGCATGCGCCTCGCGCGAGCGGCCGGGCCGAAGGTTGCGCTGCAGTGCCGCGCGGTAGCCGGCGCAGGCATGGAAGCGCGGCCGCAGCGATGGCGTGAAGAAGGCGTCCAGGCAGTCGTCCAGCTCCATCAGGTGGCTGTCGGCGTCGTGGATCAGTCGGGCATCGGCATAGGCCATCTGCAGTCTCCAGGCTTGGGGTTTCTGTTTGCCATTATTCGCCGCGTCCTGGGCGCGGCGTCAACGCGGCCGCGACACGGCTTCGATGGCCGCTGCGCGCACAATTCACCGGCGCAACTCCAACCGCCGACATGCCTCGACACCGCCCGCCCCTGCACGAGACGTCAGCCCACCATGTCGGCCCGCTGGCCGTGCTCGCCCAACCCGCCGAGACGGCCGGCGAGTTGCGTGCACGGCTTCAGCATCGCCAGGACACCCACTGGAATCTGGTGTGCGTGGTCGACGCCGACGGGCGCCTGCTGGGCACGCTGGGCGCCGCCGAGCTGCTGGCGCTGGGCGACGCCACGACGCTTCGCGAGGCGGCGCGGCGCGATCGGCCCGCGTGTCGTTGCCGGGCACCGACCAGGAGCGCATGGCCTCGGTCGCGCTGCACCACGGTGCGACGGCGATGCCGGTGGTCGACGACGGCGGCCGACTGGTCGGCGTGGTGGGGCCGGCGACGTTGATGCGACATCCTGCGCCGCGAACACGTCGAGGACCTGCACCGCCTGGCCGGCATCGCGCGCGAATCGGACCATGCGCGCGACGCGCTGGAAGAGCCGCCGCTGCGCCGTGTGCGCCACCGCTTGCCGTGGCTGATCGTCGGTCTGGGCGGCAGCATGGTCGCCACCTTCATCGTCGCCCGCTTCGAAACCGCGCTGGCAGCCAAGCCGGCGCTGGCCTTCTTCGTCGCCGGGCTGGTGTACCTGGCCGACGCCATCGGCACGCAGACCGAGGCGGTGGCAGTGCGCGGCCTGTCGCTCAGCCATGTCGACCTCGGCCGCCTGCTCGGCGGCGAACTGCGCACCGGGCTGCTGATCGGTACCGTGCTGGCGCTGCTGGCCTTCCCGATGGTCTGGCTGGTGTTCGGCGAGCTGCGGCTGGCCGCCGCCGTGACGCTGGCCCTGGCCGGCGCCAGCATCGTCGCGTCCGTCGCTCGGACTGCTGCTGCCCTGGCGCTTGCCGCGCTTCGGCGTCGACCCGGCCTATGGCAGCGGCCCGCTGGCAACGATCGTGCAGGATGTGCTGAGCCTGCTGATCTACTTCGGCTTCGTGTCGGCGATCGTGTTCTGAGGCCATCCCCGTGCGAGCATCTCGCGCTGTGCGTTTCCACTTCCTGAACCTGGAGCTTCCATGACCGTGCCCGGCGAAGCCATGCATGCCGACCTGGAGGGCGGCTGGTGCCTGCCGGCCGCGGCCCCGCGCGAGGCGGTGCACACGCGCAGCGTCGTCTGCCGCAGCTTCCGCCGCGACGACGGCATGCTCGACATCGACGCGCGCTTCATCGACACCAGGCCCTTCGCCTACGAAAGCGAGTTCCGCGGCCACTGCCCGCCGGGCTCGGCGCTGCACCACATGCAAATGCGCCTGACGGTGGATCGCGAGCGCCGCATCCACGCGCTGGCCTCGGCCATGCCGGGCACGCCCTACAGCGGCTGTGCCGAGATCAATCCCAACTTTCAGCGACTGGTCGGCTTGTCGGTCGGCCGTGGCTTTCGCAAGGCGCTGCGCGACACGCTGGGCGGCACGGCAGGCTGCACCCACATGCTGGCGCTGCTGGAGGCCATGGCCGCGGCCGCGGTGCAGGCCTTCGCATCGAACGCGCATGCGCCACGGCGCGCGGGCCAGGCCGAGCCGGTGCGCAACTGGCGGCTCGATGCACTGCTCGACCCCTGCTGGTCGTACCGCAGCGACGGGCCGGTGATGCAGCGGCTGAGACGCCGCTAAAAGCACAGGACCGCGTATGGCCTACGGCGCGCGCAGGACGCTCAGGCGCGCGGCGGCGTCCTTCTTGCCCATGCGCGCGCAAGGCGGCCAGCGCCTGCAGGTGCTTGGCACGCGGCCGGGCCTTGCCGTCTTCCCAGTTGTAGATCGACTGGCCGGACGCACCGACCAGCAGCCCGCATTCGTGTGCCGACAGGCCCAGGCGCTTGCGCTGCGAGGCCAGGCCCTTGGGGCTGAAGCGCTGCGCATGCGCGGGCGCATCGCTGCCGGCCGCGGCCGCCTTGCCGGTCGCCTTGCTCAGGCGGCGCAACGCGGACTCGAGGGCCTGGGCACGCCGCTTCAGTGCAGCGATCTCGCTGCGATAGCTGCCGATGGCCTTCTTGAGGCCCGCGGTTTCGGCGCGCACTTCCTTGCGCGCGACACGCGAGATCTCGTTCTTGAGGAGGGATGCAAGGTTTGCCATGGGTCGCCATTGTGCAGTTGCTGCAGGCGACCCCGATCATCCCGACTGCGGGATGATCGTGGACTTCACGCGCCTCGCTACCATCGACCGACATTCACACGAGGAACACCGCGCATGGAAACGCCCACCGGCTTCAGGCTGCCACACCTCTGCCTGCCGCGGCCGGGCATCGACCTGGCCAAGTGGGCGGTCATCGCCTGCGACCAGTACACCGCCGAGCCGGACTATTGGCAGCAGGTGGAGCGGCAGGTCGGCGACGCGCCGTCGACGCTGCACCTGATCTTTCCCGAGCTCTACCTGGGTGCGGCCGACGCGCCGGCGCGCATCGCGCGCATCCAGGCCACGATGCAGCGCTACCTGGCCGAGGAGCTGCTTACCGAGCATGCCGGGGCCGTGCTGGTCGAGCGCCGCATCGGCGCGCACGTCCGCCGCGGCCTGATGCTGGAACTGGACCTGGAGCACTACGACTTCCACGCCAGCTCGACCAGCCTGATCCGGCCCACCGAAGGCACGATCGTCGAGCGCCTGGCACCGCGCATCGAAGTGCGGCGCGGCGCCGAGCTGGAATTGCCGCACATCCTGGTGCTGATCGACGACCCGCAACACACGGTGATCGGCCCGGTGGCCGCCGATCGCAGCGCACTGCGCCCGCTGTACGACACCGAGTTGATGGGCGGCGGCGGCCATGTCAGCGGCCACGCGCTGTCGCTTGCGCAGGGCGAGCAGGTGCTGCGCGCGCTGCAGGCGCTGGCCGACCCGCAGGCCTTCAGCGCGCGCTACGCGGTGCCGGCCGGCACGCCGCCCATGCTTTTTGCGGTGGGCGACGGCAACCATTCGCTGGCCACTGCCAAGTCGATCTGGGAACAGGCCAAGGCCACGGTGGGCCTGCAGCATCCGAGCCGGTTTGCGCTGGTCGAGGTGGTCAACATCCACGACCCGGCGCTGGCCTTCGAACCGATCCACCGCCTGCTGTTCGGCGTCAGCACCGATCCGCGCCAGGCGCTGGCCGAGCAATACGGAGCGCGGCTGCGCTGCGTCGACGTGGCCAGCGGCGAGGCCATGCGCCGGCGCCTGAAGGCCCAGACGGCGGCGCAGGCCTTCGGCCTGATCGGCCCCGGTGCGCGCTTCGCGGTGATCGAGATCGACGCGCCAGCCACGTCGCTGGCCGTGGCCACGGTGCAGGCCTTCGTCGACGACTTCATCGACCGGCGGCGGCGCCCGCCAGGTGGACTATGTGCATGGCGACGACGTGCTCGAACGGCTGGCGCAGCAGCCGGGCCATGTCGGCCTGCACCTGGACACCGTCGGCAAGAGCGAACTGCTCAAGCGCGTGGTGCTGGACGGCCCGCTGCCGCGCAAGACCTTCTCGATGGGCGAGGCCCACGAGAAGCGCTTCTACATCGAGGCGCGGCGCATCCGCTAGTCCCATTGCATTCGCTGCAATGCCGCTGGCTGCACGAAGGATTTGCAGGGCCGCGCAGAATCCCGCGCCATGGATTCACTGTCGCAACTGGCCCTGGGCTCCGCCGTCGGCGTGGCCGTCATGGGCCGGCGCACGGCGGTGTGGAAGGCCGCCCTGTGGGGCGGCATCGCCGGCACGCTGCCCGACCTGGACGTGCTCATCGACTACGGCGATCCGATCCGAAACATGGTGCTGCACCGGGCCGAGACCCATGCGCTGTTCTGGCTGACGCTGTTCTCGCTGCCGCTCGGCGCCGCGGTCGCGCGGCTGCACGGCGAGCAATACGTCGAGCGCCAACTGCCGGGCTTGGCTCGGTTGGTCTTGCTGATCGACGCGCTGCGCGCCGATGGCTGCGGGCCCTACGGCTACGGGCGGCCGACGACCCCCTTCCTCGACCGCCTGGCCGAACGCGCGACGGTCTTCGAGAACGCCTTCGCGCAGGTTCCCGCGACCCTACCCAGCCACATGTCGATGTTCACCGGGCTCTACCCCTCGAGACCAGGTCCAGCCGCCTTCGAGCGTCCTGTCGGACCAGATTCGGACCCTCCCCGAGATCCTGCGCAAGGCCGGCTTCCGCACCTTCGGCCGCACCGAAGGGGGCTACGTCCAGGGCGGCTACGGCTTCGCGCGCGGCTTCGAGGAGTCGACGACCCCCTCGCGCACGACACCGACGTCGAGCGCACCCTCCAGGCCGGGCTCGACTCGCTCGCCCGGGTGAAGCCGGGGGAGCGCTTCTTCCTCTTCCTCCACAGCTACACGGTGCACGATCCCTACGATCCGCCGCCGGCCTACCGGGACCTGCCCTGGATGGGACCACGCCCGGCGGGCGCCTTGTCGACCCGAGCGGTCCCAACTTCGCGTCCTACAACCAGCGCCGGCTCGCGGCGACGCCGGCGGCGATCGAGTCGTACGCGGCCTCTACGACGCCGGCATCCGCTATCTCGACGATCGACTGGCGGTCTTCTTCGCCGAGCTCGAGCGCTCGGGACTCGCCGAGGACACGCTGGTCGTCCTGACCTCCGACCATGGCGGAGTTCGCCGAGCACGGCTACCTGGTGCACACCCAGGCCTATCCGGAGTGCCTGCGCATCCCGCTGATCGTGGTCGCCCCCGGTCGCCCCGGCGCGCGCGTGGCGCGCGTGGTCGAAACGGTCGATTTCGCGCCGACCCTCTACGAGCTCACCGGTGTTGCGCCGCCGCCCGGTCTCTGGGCGAGAGCCTGGCGGCGACATTCGGACGCACCGACCCGGAGCTACACCCCGGGCTTCGCCTATGCCGAGAACGACCTGCTCGGCTTCGAGGAGCGCTCGATCCTGCAGGCGGTCGAGGACCCTGCTGCCCAGCTCTACCGCGCCCACGCGGTCTTCGAGTCCGACGGCTTCTGGGTCTCGCGCCGGGTCGGCTTCGACGCCCACCCGCCCTGGCTTCGAGCTCAGGGCCGTCACCTACCAGAGCCGCGACCGGTCACGGTGTATGCCGGCGACAGGAAGATCGCCGAGATCGAGCTCGGCGTCGACTGAGGGGTTTCCACCGGATACCCACCAACGTCCCGGCAACCACGAGTCACGCTCGAAACACGGAGTGCACCACCCCCGCCTCGATTGGCGCCAGCAGCGACGACCGCTGCCTCTCCTTAGAGCTGCGCGACACGAAGCTCGAGCGGCTCGAGTTCTTCGATCTCGTCCGCGACCAGCTCGCCCAGCGTGACCTCTCCAGCGAGCGCGGCGATCTCGTGCGCACCCTCGGCACGGCGCTCAAGCGCTACCCCGGAGACGGCCCGCGCTACCGCCTCGCAGGGTTCGCTCACCGACGAGCAGGTCAAGCACCTCAAGGCGCTGGGCTACCTCTGGCACGCGCGGGCGTACCAGAAGAGATGCCGGAAGGGGACGGTGTGTTGGTGCGTGCCCCCTACCACTACAACGCTGCGGCCCTCCCAGAAGGGGACATGCACCTTCGGTGCGTGTCCCCTTCCCGAGCCACGGCGCTGCGCTACCGCGATCTCCGCTCCGGGACGAGTGTCTTCCCTCCGCTCCGCCGCAGGAAAGTCTCCGCTCCGGGAAGACACTCGCCCCTGCGCTCGGCAAGAGTGAAGAGCGACGTTGGCTCGTGCCGTTTCCACGCTGACGGCCGGAGCTAGAACTCGATCCGGAGAAGGGCGACTTCTTAGCTTGGCCGACCAAAAGGAGCCCGCCGGAGGTCGAAGCGAGACCCGGCGGCGGATCACCTGCAGCGCTCTCGCAGACTCCGCTCCGGCAGCTCTTCCCTCCGCTCCGCTGCGATCGTCCCGAAGGGGACATGCACTCTTGGTGCGTGTCCCCTTCCCGCACGGCGCTGCGCTACCGCGATCTCCGCTCCCGGGACGAGTGTCTTCCCTCCGCTCCGCCGCAGGAAAGTCTCCGCTCCCGGAAGCGCCTCGCCCCTGCGCTCGGCAGTGCTGAAGGACGACGGCCCTTGCCGTTTCCGCGCTGAAGCCGTTCAGCCCTTCGGCATCATCCCGAGTTGCCACGTCAGGAAGATGCGCAGATCGACGGCGTCGCGCAGCTTCAGGTTGAGCGGCTTGCCCTGGCCGTGGCCGGCCTCGCGGTCGACCCAGACCAGCACCGGCTTCTCGGCCGGGTCGCTGGCGGTCGCGGCCTGGAGCAGCGCCGCCATTTTGCGCGCGTGCAGCGCGTGGACGCGGCTGTCGTCGCCCGCGGTGAGCAGCACGGCGGGATAGGCGACGCCCTTCTTGACCTGCTGGTCAGGCGAGTCGGCGCGCAACTCGAACTGCTTCGCGTCCTCCGCCGAGCCGTACTCCAGTA
>CAWFQP010000046.1:0-9172 GCA_963818005.1 uncultured Pseudomonadota bacterium | reverse complement strand
AGTAGGCGCTCACGCCCGAGCGACAACCCGCCTGCAGGGGCCACACGGCGCCAAGCGGCCACCGCGGAACCGCACTTGCCGGGCCGCCGGTGGCGCCCCTCGCCTTGTTGGGCGCTGGGCGCTCGATGGCCACTCGCGAGCGCGCAGGCGCTCGCTCCGTGCGATCTCGCCCCCTCGAGGGGGAGCGTCGAAGGCGCTGCGGGGGTGGTCCATTTCTTCAGCCTTGCTGGTGCGACTTCATCGCATCGAGCATGGTGCGCACATGGCTGTTGATGAAGCGCAGCGTGGCTTCGTACTTGACGCTGTTGTCGGCGAAGGAGGCGCGCTCGCGGTCCATGTCCACCGAGTTGCCGTCCAGGTTGCTCTGGCTCGGCGCGGCATAGCGCAGGTGGGTCTCGGCGGCGGAGCCGCCCGGCAGCGCGGCCAGGCTGGTGCGCAGCGCCTGCAAGGCCGGTGTGCCTGCCAGCGCCGTGCCGGTGGCTTCGCGCAGGGCCGAGGCGAAATCCATGTCGCGGGCCACGTAGCCCGGCGTGTCGGCGTTGGCGATGTTGCTGGCCAGAAGCCGCTGCCGCTCGGAGCGCAGCGTCAGCGCCTGGCTCTGGAAGTCGAGGCTGTCGCCGAGGCGGTTGATCATCGCGGCTGCCGGGTCGGGGGTTGCATGCCGTGGCATTGTGGGCAGCGCCCCGGCCGGACATGAGCGCGAATAGGGCATTGAAGGCCGGTCAATTCGGGCGGCCGAAGCGCGGCGCGGCGGCCTAGAGTGCCAGGCGTGACGACAGCTTCCTTCCGCACTCATGCGCGTCTTGCGCGCGTGCCCAAGCGGGCTTGGCGAGCGCTGCCGTGCCTGGCAGCGCTGCTGGCCGGGCCCGTGGCGGCCCAGGCTCCTGACGGCAGCCTCGACCCCGACACGCTGCAGCGCATCCAGGCGCTGGGCGAACAGGCCGGCGCCGCTCTGGCCCCCGGCGCCGTGCGCGTCGAGATCGAGCCCGGCCGGCTCGACCCGCGGCTGCGCCTGGCCCCTTGCGAGCGCATCGAACCCTATCTGCCGCCGGGTGCGCGGGCCTGGGGCCGCAGCCGCGTCGGCCTGCGCTGCGTGCAGGGAGCGACACCTTGGAACGTGTACCTGCCGGTGACGGTCAAGGTCTTCGCCCCGGCCTGGGTCGTGGCCAGCGCGCTGCCGGCGGGCAGCGAACTGCAGCCGCAGATGCTGCGCCAGGCCGAGGTCGACTGGGCCGCGATGGCGACGCCGCCGGTGCTGGACGCCACCCGGCTGCTCGGCCGCCAGCTGGCCCGGCCGCTGCCGGCCGGCAGCGCCGTGCGCCTCGGCGACCTGAAGCAGCGCCTGTGGTTTGCCGCTGGCGACAGCGTGCAGTTGGTGGCCCGTGGCAGCGGCTTCACGGTCAGTGGCGAAGGCCAGGCCATGAGCCCGGGCGTCGAGGGCCAGCCGGTGCGCGTGCGCACCGACAACGGCCGGGTGCTCAGCGGCCAGGCGGTGGGCCGCAACCGTGTGGAGCTGCAGCTTTGAGCCCCGGATGCGGCCCTAGACACCCCCTGCTTCACGGGGGTGGTGCCAGAATCCCGGTGTTCGCCGTTCAAGTTGCGGCGAGATGCGGCCGATATCCCGCGCATGCCCGGCAGATGGGGCCCTCGCGGGCGGTCTGCCGCAACCCCGGATCGGCGCTGCTGCCGCCCGGGCGGCAAACCAGGAGTTCGCCATGAAGATCGGTCCCGTCGACATCCATTCCACAGCCACCGCGCCGGCCACGGAGCGCAAGGCCTCGTCCGAGCCCGTGCCCGCTGCCGAGCCCAGCGCCCGGGTGGAGCTGTCGAGCCAGGCGGCGCTGAACGGTGCCGAGGCCAGCCGGGCCGATTTCGACAGCGAAAAGGTCGAGCGCATCGCCCAGGCGATCCGCGAGGGCAAGTTCCAGATCAATGCCGAAGCCATCGCCGACCAGCTGATCGCCAACGCCCAGGACCTGCTGCCCAAGGCATCGCACTGATGGTGCCCGGCTGCGCCGCACCGGGCAGCGGACTCGAACGCTCGGTGGATCAGGTCGAATTCCGCCTGCGGGCGCTGGGCGAGGCCCTGCGCCTGCACCGCGCCGACGCGGTCGCCTGCGAAGCCGCCGAACTGCAGCGCGCCCTGGCCGCCGCGACGGGCGCGCTGCGCCGCGGCGCATGCGCCGGCGCGCTGCCGCCCCCGCTGCGCCAGCGCCTGGCGCTGGCCAGCGGCCAGGCGGCCGCGCAGCGCGAATCGCTGGCCCGCGCCAGCGCGGCGCTGGACCGCGCCATCGACGTGCTGCTGCCCAGCCCGGCGCCGTGCGCCGCCTACTCGGCCGCGGGCCTGAGCGAACGCCAGTCGAACAACGGCCTGGTCCGGGCCTGAGCCGGACACGAAACCCCGCCTGCGCGGGGTCGAGTGCCAGCGAAGGGGCGAGCGCCTGCAAGCGCTCGCGCGCTCTGCAAGCCTGACACGGGCCTGAAGCCGGCGACGCGTGGATGCCACGCATGCGGGTCGCTGCCGATCTGCAGACGCCCCGGGAACCACGATACTGACGACCGTCCCGCGCCTGCCGGCCCGGCTGGCACCAGGGACGTTCCAGGCCTGCACACGACAGGTCGGTCTGTACAACACGGTCGTTGGGTATGAGCAAACGCCTGCGCGCGCAGCGCCCGGGCCACGGCAGCGTGGACCCCTGGGATCCTTCCACGAACCAAGGACAGCGCACGGCCACGCTGAGTTGGCTGCTGCCGATCGGCTTCGGCCTGCTGGCGATCAGCGCTCGCCGCCGCGCTGTGGCATCGCTGGCCCGAGGCGGCCCCGCTGCAGGCCATCGCCGGCCTGGCGCTGCTGGCGCCCGTCGTGGCGCTGCCGGTGCACGTGCTGGGGCGGCAACGGCGCCGGATGCGCGACACGCTGCAGCGTTTCTCCGACGACCTGGACCCCGATCGGTGGCGCGATGCCGTGCGCCAGCTGCGCGACGACCGCGTGGGCGCGCCCTCGGCCTTCGACGCGCTGGCCAGTAGCGTGGAAACCGTGCTCGGCGAATCCGAGCGACGCTGGCAGGCCCTGGCCGAGCTGTCTGCCGACTGGTTCTGGGAGACCGACCGCCAGCACCGCCTGAGCTGGCTGTCGTCCGCCGCGACGCAGGCACTGGCAGCGGGTTTGGGCGCCGGCGCATTGCTGGGCCGGCGCTATGACCAGATCGCGCTGTTGCGCGCGCCCGAGCGGGGCTGGGCCACGTTGCACGAGCGCATGGTGCGGCTCGAGTCCTTCCGCGACATGGAGTTCCAGCTCGCTCCGCCCGGCCGGCCGCCGCGCTGGATCTCGATCAGCGGCCGGCCGCGGCGGGACGCCCAGGGCATGCTGATCGGCTACGAAGGCGTGGGCCGCGACGTGAGCGAGCGGCGCCAGGCGCACGAGCGGCTGCGCGCCAGCGAGCAGCGCTGGTCGACGATGGCGCGGCTGGCCGCCGACTGGTACTGGCAGACCGACGCCGAGCACCGGCTGCTGCCGCTGGATGCCGAGCAGCAGCGGCGCATCGGCGCCGATCTGGCCGAGCGCATCGAAGGCCGTGCCCGCTGGGACGCACACCGCGAAGCGCTGACGCGCGCAGCAATGGGCCGAGCACCGCGCCGACCTGGACGCGCGCCGGCCCTTCCGCTCGCTGCAGTTCGAGGTCGAGGCCGGCGACGGGCACTGGCTGTGGATCTCGATCAGCGGCATGCCGCGCTTCGACGCCGCTGGGCGCTTCCTCGGCTACCACGGCGTGGGCCGCGACATCACCTCGCGCCAGCAGGCGCAGGCGCTGCTGCTGCGCCACAACGAGGCGCTGCAGCGCGCGGTGGACGAACGCACGCGCGACCTGCAGCAGCTGAACCTGGATCTGGACGCCTTCGCACGCCAGCTGGCCCACGAACTGCGCACCCCCATCGGCCATGTGCAGGGCCTGGCGCAGCTGCTGGCCGAGCGCGGCGCGAAGCGGCTGCTGGCCGAGGACCACGAGCTGCTGCAACTGCAGGTGCATGCCGCCGAGCGCATGCGCGAGACGGTCGATGCGCTGCTGGCCCTGGCCCGCTCGACGCTGCAGCCGATGCCGCTGCACACGCTGGACCTGAGCGCGCTGGCCCAGGAGGTGGTGCGCGAGCTGCCGGCACTGCCGCGCCGCGCGCCGCTGCGCTGGCATATCCAGCTGGACATGGAAGTGACGGCCAACCCGGCGGCGCTGAAGATCGTGCTGCACAACCTGCTGGGCAATGCGGCGAAGTTCACCCGCGACAGCGCCGCGCCGCGCGCGCGCGTCGGCCTGCGCAGCGAAGGCAGCGAGGGCGTGCGCATCAGCGTGCAGGACAACGGCGTGGGCTTCGATCCGGCGCGCGCCGCGCTGCTGTTCAAGCCCTTCGCGCGGCTGCATGCCCGCGACGACTATGCCGGCAGCGGCATCGGCTTGAGCATCGTGCAGCGCATCGTCGAGCGCCACGGCGGGCGGGTCGAGGCCCGGGCCGAAGCCGGCCGCGGCGCCTGCTTCGAGTTCACGCTGCCATGCCAGCAAGGCGGCGGCGCAGCCTGCGTTGCAGCGGGTTGCAGAGCAGGCGGCCGTGACCTGACACCAGCTCGCGCGAACGCCGCCTGCAAGATTCGCCGCTCGCGCGGGCGCCCTGGGAGCCGACACGCTCAGGTCATGGCGCGCGCCGAGAAACGGGGTGCCCATGGGCACCCCGAAAGGGGTCTGCAGCAGCCGCAGCTGCCGCAGGTCTTCGTCAGAAGGTGTGGCGCACGCCGATCTGCACGCCCTGCGAGTTGTTGCCGTTGCTGAGAGCAGAACTGGCACTCAGCACCTTGAAGTTGGCGTTCGAGTCGTTGTCGATCAGCGAATAGGTGCCGTACAGCGTGGTGCGCTTGGACAGGCTGTAGTCGGTCCCGATCACCCACTGCGAGGCGTCCGCGCCCGAGAGCGTGCCGCCGCCGTTGGCCCCGCCGTAGCTGAACTTGAAGTTCCATTGCCCCCACGGCGCGGTGGCACCGACCATCCAGTTGTCCTGGTCCGACCCGGCAAAGCTGCCGCCGTCCACATCGGTCTGGTTGTACAAGCCGAAGAGCTTGAGGAAGCCGAAGTTCCACGACCCGCCGATGTTCCAGGCGGTGGCCGTCACGTCGCCGGACACCGTGACGTCAGTCACCCCGTAAGCCGCCGCAATGCTGAAGGGACCGGAGGCATAGCCGATGCGTCCGCCGTAGTACTTGTTGCCCGCGGCGCCTTCGCCCGCCGCCACGGAGACCTGCCCGAAAAGCCCTGGGCCGGTGACGCCGCCCGGCAGAAAGTAGGTCACCATGTTGTTGGCTCGCGACAGCGTGCCGTAGCTGCCGCCGGTGCCATCGACCAATCTGCTGGTCGATATCAGGTTCTGCGAACTGCCCACGCCGGTGGCGCCGAAAGGATCGTAGTTCGACCAGGCCCAGTAGGTCGGCGTGTTGTCTCGTCCCAGTCTGATTTCGCCGTACTGGTTCAGCAGGCTGACCGTCGAGCGACGCAGGAAGGCGAAGTCGCCGGCGTCGGTGCCGTTGCCGAAGCTCGACGCTCCTTTTCCGGTGTCCGCATCGAACTCGCCTTCGAGCCAGAAGCCGGCCTTCAGCCCACCGCCCAGATCCTCGGTGCCGCGAAAGCCGAGCCGGCTCGTGGACAAGCCGTTGGTGCCGAGTTGGTACGTGGAATCGTCGTTGTCGATCCAGCCGACGTTGACGTCGATCACGCCAAACACGGTGACGGAGGATTGGGCCGCGGCCACAGAGCAAAAACCAGCGGCCGCCATGGCGACCATGCAAGACTTGTTCATGAGCTTCAAACTCCTGCTAAATGTGTGGATGGAGCGTTGCCTGAGACCACAACGCGCGACGAGTCTAACGATTCGGACCACGTCCGCCTTGCTGCGGATCATCCCGCGCTGCCATGACGCTGGCGTGGCGGCCGCCAGGGTGCGCGCGCTCACGCAACCGCTCACGACGCAGCGCGCGACCGCGACCTCGAACGCGCACACGAAAATGTGAAGGTGCTGGCCGCACTGGGCCTGGTCGAGCGTTCCGGCGGCGGCGCAATCTTTTCGTTTGCCGAATTGCCTATCGACATGCGGCCGATGGCGCCACGGGCAGCCACGCCCGGCCGGGCGATGCCGCCCTGCCCGCCTACCACTCCCGCAACTTCGCCCGCAAGCGCGCGATCGACTGGCTGTGCAGCTGGCAGACGCGGCTTTCGGTGACGCCGATGACCGCGGCGATCTCCTTCAGGTTCATGTCGTGCTCGTAGTACATGCTCATCACGTACTGCTCGCGCTCGGGCAGGTGCTTGATGGCCTCGACCAGCGCCATGCGCATGCGCTGGTCCTGCAGCAGCGCCAGCGGGTTGTGCGCGTCGCTGGCGACATGGCGGTCGAGGTAGTCGTCGTCGCCGTCGTCGCCGCTCATGTCCTCCAGGCACACCAGCTGCGTGCCGCGCACCTTGCCGAGCAGCTCCTGGTAGTCGGCCAGGCTCATGCCCATCTCGGCGGCGATTTCGCTCTCGGCCGGCGCGCGGCCATGGCGCTGCTCCAGCGTGCGCACCGCGGCTTCGATGCTGCGCTGGTGGCGGCGGTCGCCGCGGCTCATCCAGTCGTTGCCGCGCAGCTCGTCGAGCATGGCGCCGCGGATGCGCTGCGTGGCGAAGGTCTCGAACATCACGCCCTGCGCCGCGTCGAAGCGGCTCAGCGCATCGGACAGGCCGATCATGCCTACCTGGATCAGGTCGTCCAGCTCGACGTTGGCCGGCAGCTTGGCGATCATCTGGTGCGCCAGCCGCCGCACCAGCGGGCTGTACTGCTTGATCATCGCGTTGGCGTCCAGACGCCCCTTTGCGGTGTACATGTTCGGCGTGCTCCGGGCAAGTCGTGGTTTCAGTTCAGATGCATGGCACCGTGCGCGGCCGCTGCCGGCACGCGCCAGGCGGCGGCGCCGGGCTCGGCCGCATCCAGGCTTTCAGCCTGCGGCAGCAACTGCGCCGCCACCAGCGAGCGCAGCGCCGCGCCTGGGTCGTCGCGCACGTCGCAGGCCGGGTCGATGGCCACCCAGTCGTGCAGCGCCGCGCCGAGAAAGGCATCGGCGCAACTGGCCAGGCGCTGCGCGATCGCTGCCACGCGCTTGCCCTGCGGCGGCGCGGCCAGCAAGAGGTCGTAGCTCATCAGCGCACAGCGCATCACCAGCAGCTTCATCGCCGCATAGGCATGGGTCAGGCTGTCGGGCTGGTCGGCGGCCAGCAGCAGCGGGCGCAGCGCACGCCGGCCGAACAGGCGCGCCAGGTCGCTCGCGCCGGCATGCACCAGCAGCACGCGAGCCTGCGGCGCCGCAGCCTGCAGCCGGTCGAGAAAGTGCGCCGACGAGCCGCGCGTGTCCACATGGCGCAGCGGCAGGCCGCGCGCCGCCAGGTACGACACCTGAGGCGACAGCGGCTCGATGCCGGCGCGCAGGTCCAGCGCGGCCAGTTCGTGCGCTGCCGGCGAGCTGTCGGCGGCGTCGACCACCAGCGTGTGCAGGCCCATCGCGCCGAGCACCGTGGTCAGCCGCTCCAGCACCACGCTGGAGAAGGCCACGTGCGGGTTGGCCACCAGCGCTATGTGCTGCGGCTGCGTGCCGG
Source organism: uncultured Pseudomonadota bacterium (assembly GCA_963818005.1). Lineage (GTDB taxonomy): Bacteria > Pseudomonadota > Gammaproteobacteria > Burkholderiales > Burkholderiaceae_C > Rubrivivax. The sequence continues at coordinate 1,511 of CAWFQP010000046.1, read as the reverse complement.
CGAACAGGCGGCGCAGGCCATCGGCCTGGTCGGCGGGCGTGGCGGCGGGGAGATAGAAGTGATGCATGCGCGGGGTGCGGCTCGGGTTGCCTTCAGGCGTGGGCCGCGGCGGCCGGGGCAGCGCGCAGGCCGGCAAACACCAGGTTGACGTCGGCGGCATCCATGCGCCAGGCGGTGGCCGGCACGCTGCGCAGTGCCTGCTGCAGCAGCGAGCGCGCCGACAGGCGATGCCAATCCTCGGGCACGCGCTGGCCGTTGGCCACGGCCAGCACCTTCAGCTTGTGGCGGATCATCGCGTCCAGCGCCGGGCCCAGCTTCACCGCCTCGTCCAGCTTGGACAGGATCACGCCGCGGCAGGTGTTGGCGCGGTAGGCCTGCAGCACGTCCTCGATGGTCTCGCCCTGCGCGGCGGCATTCACCACCAGCAGCCGGTTGACGCTGCGGTGCGACAGCATCTCCAGCAGCTCGCGCGTGCGCGCATCGCGCTGCGCCATGCCGGCCGTGTCGATCAGCACCATCTTCTTGCCGGCCAGCAGTTCGAGCAGGTCGTCGAGCGAGGCGCGGTCGTGCGCGGTGTGCACCGGCACGCCGAGGATGCGGCCGTAGGCGCGCAGCTGTTCGTGCGCCGCCACGCGGTAGGCATCCAGCGTGATCAGCCCCAGGTTCGATGCACCGTGGCGCGTGGCGAAGGCCGCGGCCAGCTTGGCGGTGCTGGTGGTCTTGCCGACGCCGGTGGCGCCGACCAGCGCGTACACGCCGCCGCTGTCTTCGAGCGCGGCCTCGCTTTCGCCGCTGAGCAGGTTGCGCTCGAGCACGCCGGCGGCCCAGCTGGCTTCGTCGCAGTCGTTGGGCAGGCTGTCGGCCAGCTTGCGGATCAGCGCCGGCGAGAAGCCCTGGTCCAGCAGCTTCTGCGTCAGCTGGGCCTGGCGCGGCTGGCGCTGCATCCTTTCCATGAAGGCGAGCGCACCGAAGCGGTCCTCGATCAGGTCCTTCATCGAACGCAGCTCGTTCAGCAGTTCGGCGCTGCCGGCCTGCGGCGCGGCCGGCAGCGGCGCGGCCGGGCGCGGCTCGGCCGAGACGGGCGTCTCGCTGACCTGCAGTTCCGGCGTCGGCGGCACGGCGCACGCCGCCTCGGCGCGGCCGGCGCTGGCACGCACGCGCAGCAGGCTGCTCGCGGGCGGCGCGGGACGGGCCTGCAGTTCGGCGGTGCGGGCCTCGGCCTGGACCGCCTCGGCCTGAGCCTGCTCCTGCGCCTGCTGTTCGGCGCGGCGGCGGCGCAGCATGCGCTCGCGCACGTAGTCCTGGAAGGACAGGGTGCTCATCGAAAGCTGCGCCACGTCCTGCTCCACCGTGGTGGCTGCCGCTGCGGGCGACGCTTCGGCGCTGTCGACGCGGCCGCGGGCCGAGGGCAGCACCGGCCGGCGCAGCGGCGGCAGCGGCAGCGCCGGGGCCGGCGCCGCGGCGGCAGCCGACTCGGCGGCGACACGCTCGATGTGCTGCACGCCGTCGGG
>CAWFQP010000045.1:0-69257 GCA_963818005.1 uncultured Pseudomonadota bacterium | reverse complement strand
GGCTTCGACGAGTTCGGCGGCAGGAAGGCTTGCCCCAGCAGCCGCCGCCCTATCGGTCCGGGTACGGCCGGCCTTCGCACTTGGCCTCGGCTTGGGTGCGGCGCCCACGGCTGCAGCCCGCGGCACTGCAATCTTCCCCGGAGCCTTTGACTTGCTGACCATCTTCGTCTCCTCTCGTTGGTCCTGTGCCGGTTCTCGGCTGACTCGGATTCGCCTTCGATCTCCACCGCATTATTCAACTTGACCAGCCTGCCCCGCGGCCCTGCTTGGTGAGTTCGATCAGGCTGATGCGGGCACGTGCCCGAGCGCCCGACTTTACCGGTACCAGAAAGCGCAGCTTGTCCAGCCCGTAGTTGCAGGCCGCCCTGACGTCCTTCGGCACGAAGCCGATGTCCGCTGAATTCGGTCGGCAAGATGGACAAGAAGGCGCTGCGGGCGCGGTATTGGGCGCGGCGGGAGAAGCAGGTCAACTGCCATGCTCGGCAATCCCGGACGGCCTGCGTTCATCCATTTGAATGAAGGGCCGCGCCGGCCGTGACGCAGTCCGCAGGCGACGGCTGCGGGCCGAAATGCACGCGCGGCGCTCGTGGCTCCAGCGCCCTGCCCCGCCGCAGATGCCGCTAGAGTCGCGGCATGCCGCTGCTCGGGTCCGCCGCAATGCTGCTGTCCTTCGATGTGCTGCCGGGTGCGGTGGACGAACACGACCACTGGCACACGCACGAGCACCTGCCCGAGCGCCTGGCCATCCCCGGATTCCTGCGCGGCACACGCTGGGTCGCGTTGCGCGGCGTGCCGCGCTACTGCGTGCTGTACGAGGTGGCTTCGCTGCAGACCCTGAACTCGGCGGCCTACCTCGATCGCTTGAATCACCCCAGTCGCTGGACGGCCCGCGTGATGCCGCACTACCGCGGCATGCGCCGCGGCCTGTGCACGGTCCGCGGCAGCTGGGGCCTGGGCCTCGGCAACGTCGCGCTGCTGCTGCGCTTCAAACCCGAGGCAGGCGCCACCGATTCGTTGCGGGCCTGGCTGACACAAACCCTGCTGCCTGCCCTGCCCGCCCGGCCCGGCCTCGGCGGCGCGCACCTGTTGGAGGTTGCCGCGGCGCCGGTGATGACCGAGGAGCAGCGCATCCGCGGAGTCGACGCCGGGGTCGATTGGGCGGTGCTGGTCAGCGGCTATGCGCGGTCGGTCCTCGCCGACCCGGTGCCGCTGGGGCTGGCGAAGCCGCAGCTCGAAGCGCAGGGCGCCCGCGATGTCGAACAAGCCCTGTACCGAATCGACTACACGCTCGGCGGGCACGACCTCGCCCCACGGTCGGACCCGTCATGCTGACGACCTGACCGGGCAGCTGCCGTTGTGGCGTGGTGGCCTTCGAGGCCGATCCGGGCCTGGAGCAGCCCACCTGCCGCGGCAACGGCTCGATCAGCCGACGCACCGCTTCTGGCCCGCCGTCGCGCACGATGGCGGCGTGCGCGTGTTGTGCGGTGGGCGTCGTGGGCAGAACACGCCGGCCTTCTTTGCGCACTCTAGGCGACCCAACCGCCGCACACCGGGAACACCTGGCCGACGAAGCAGGCGGCGGCATCGCTGGCCAGGTAGGCGGCGAACAGCGCGTCCTCGTCGCCTGACACCAGCCGGCCCAACGGCACCTCGCGCTTCAGCCGCTCCTGGAAGGCCGGGTTGGCCTGCACCTCGAGCGGGAAGTAGGTCGGGTTATCGACGAAGTTCTGCGCGATGGCATTGAGCTGGATCTTCTGCCGCGCCAGTTCCACGCCGGCCGCGCGCACCCAGCCAAGCTGTGCACCGCGCGCGGCGCTGTAGCTCGAGGTGCGCTTCTGCCCACGCAGCGCCGCCGCACTGCCGATGACGACGATGCGCCCGGCCCCGCGCGCCGTGAACTGCGGCAGCACCGCACGCGCCAGCCGCGGCAGCGGGTCGACCATGTGCGCGAACACGTGGCGCCATTCGGCGTCGTCGACCGCGGCCACGGCGGTGCTGGGCGCCGGCAGCGCCAGGTGCACGACCAGCACGTCGATGTCGCCGGCCTCCGTCACCACGCGTTCGGCCATGCCGGCCTCGTCGCCCAGCGTCCGCGCATCGGCGATGACCGTGGCGCCGAGCGCGCCGAACACGCGTTGCAGCGCCGGGCCCATGAAATCCTGCGCCTGCGTGATCAGCACGCGCTTGCCCTGCAGATCGATCAGCTTCATGCCGCTTCCCTCCAACGCATGCCGATGCGCACTTCGCCGAACAGGCGGTTCATGCCATGCGGGTGCGAACGCCAGCACTGCGTCGACGCCTCCACCTGCGCACCCAGCTGCGCGGCGGCATGCCAGGGCCAGCGCGGGTCGAACAGCATACCGCGCGCCAGCGCCACCAAGTCGGCCTGGCCGTTGGCGACGCTGGCCTCGGCCTGGTCCGCTTCGGTGACCAGCCCGACGGCAATGGTTGGTGCGCCGGTCTCGCGGGTGTTCAGCTGCACCCGCTCGTCCGACAGCGCCGGGCGGGTGTCGCCGCGCGCGAGGCGCTGGTCGCCTCGGCGCTGAGCAAACGCAGCGGCGCGCTCGAAGCCGAGCTCGGCGTGCCGCTGCTGCTGCAACGCCGCCGCGGCACGGCACGGCGCGCCGGGTGGACGGCGCGACGCGCAGCGCGTCATCTCACTTGAACGGGTTCGCGGTGGCGAACCACAGGCCGATGCCGGTGGCGATGATGAAGGCGCCGTCGGTGACGCCGACCGCGAGGAAGAACTTGGTCTGCAGGTCGCCCATCAGTTCGGGCTGGCGCGCGCAGCCTTCCAGCATCTTCATTGCCGCCAGGCCGACGCCGAGGCAGGAGCCCAGCGCAGGAATGGCGATGAGCACGGCCACGGCCAGGGGAAGGAGGTCGCTCGCAGTCATCTCGGGATCCTTGCGTTCGGTGGGGACGGCTGCAGTCTGCGACGCACGGCGCCGGCTGTCGATGACCTGCGAGGTCATGGACGCGCGGCGCGGCCGAACCCCGGGGCCGTCGCCTATGCTCCGGTGCACGGCGGCAGGAGCAGCGATGAACACGGCGAGCGACCCTTCGGCAGCACTGGACCAGGCGCTTGCGGACGCGCTGAAGCGCTACCGCGACCGCCATCCGGCGAGCGCGCGCCAGCTCGAGGCCGCTGCCGAGGTGCTGCCCGGCGGCAACACGCGCAGCGTGCTGTTCCAGTCGCCCTTCCCGCTGACGATGGTGCGCGGCGAGGGCTGCCGGCTGTGGGACGCCGACGGCCACGAGCTACTCGACGCGCTGGGCGAGTTCACCGCCGGGCTCTACGGCCATTCGGCGGCACCGATCCGCGAGGCCATCGTCAGCGGCGCTCGACGGCGGCACTGAATCTGTCCTCGCACACGCTGCGCGAGGTGGAGCTGGCGCGCGAGATCCGCGCAGCGCTTCCCGTCGATGGAACTGCTGCGCTTCACCAACTCGCGGCACCGAGGCCAACCTGCTGGCGCTGGCCGCTGCGCTGGCGCACACCGGGCGGCGCAAGGTGCTGGTGTTCGAAGGCGCGTACCACGGCGGCGTGCTGTCCTTCGGCGGTGCGGCTGGCGCCGGTCAACGTGCCGCACGACTGCGTTGCTCGCGCCATACAACGACCTCGAGGCCGTGCGCGCACACGTGGCGCGCGACGGCGCTGCGCTGGCCGCGATCCTGGTCGAGCCGATGCTCGGCGCCGGCGGCTGCATCCCGGGCACGGCGGAGTTCCTGCAGGGCCTGCGCCGGCTGGCCGACGACTGCGGCGCGCTGCTGATCTTCGACGAGGTGATGACGTCGCGCCTGACGCTTCGGCGGCCGCCAGGCGCAGCTGGGCCTGCGGCCGGACCTGACGACACTCGGCAAGTACTTCGGCGGCGGCCTGTCCTTCGGTGCCTTCGGCGGCCGTCGCCGACGTGATGGCAGCGCTTCGACCCGCGCCGCGCCGACGCGCTCGGCCATGCCGGCACCTTCAACAACAACGTGCTGACGCATGGCCGCCGGACTGGCCGGGCTGCGCCAGCTGCTGGACGCCGGCCGCGGTGGAGGCGCTGAACCGCCGCGGCGACCGGCTGCGCGAGCGCTGCAACGCATTGTTCGACGCGCGCGGCCTGGCGTTGCAGGCCAGCGGTCTGGGCTCGCTGATGACGCTGCACCCGACGCGCGCCGCGCTGCGCAACGTGTCCGACCTCGCCGCCTGCGACCCGCGCGTGCGCGACCTGCTCTATTTCGCGCTGCTGGAGCGCGGCGTGTTCATGGCGCGGCGCGGCATGACGGCGCTGTCGCTGCCTTTCGGCGATGCCGAGGTGGAGCTCTTCCTGGCGGCGCTGGACGACACGCTTGCGCGCTACGGCGCGCTGCTGCCGTGCGCGTCGCGCGGCGGAGCACGGCAGGACGCGCGGCCTTGACCGGGCGCAACCGCGCGCTGCACTTCGCGCCTAGCATCGCTGCGCCACCCACGCCAAGCGGTCCTTCGCACGCGCCATGCCCGCCCTCCCCCTGCAGGCCGATCAGCTGGCCACGCGCTGCGACCCGGCGACGCTGACACCGGCGCTCGAGGCCGAGGCCGCATCCGGCGCGGCGGCCGCTGCCATCGTCGGCCAGGAGCGCGCGCGGGCCGCGGTCGAGTTCGGCATCGCCATGCGCCATGCCGGCTACCACCTCTACGTGATGGGCCCGCCGGGGTCCGGCAAACGCAGCCTGGTGCGCCGCAGCATCGGCGCACAGCGGCCACAGCGCGAAGCGCAGCGTTCGGACTGGGTCTACGTCAACAACTTCGAGGCGCCGCATCGGCCGATCGCGCTGCAGCTGCAGGCCGGCCGCGGCGCGCAGCTGCGCGCCGACATGCGCGCGCTCGTCGACGAACTGCGCAGCACCATCCCCGCCGCCTTCGAGTCGGAGGAATACGCCGCCGAACTGGAGCGCCTGAACACCGACTTCAAGGAGCGCGCCGAGCGCGCGCTGCTCGAGGTCAGCGCCGAGGCGCAGCAGCAGGGCCTGGTGATGATCCGCACGCCGGTGGGCTTCACCTTCGCGCCGCAGAAGGGCGGCGAGGTGATGTCGCCGCAGGACTTCGAGGCGCTGCCGCAGGACGAGCGCGAGCGGCTGCAGAAGGCGGTGACGCAGTTGCAGGACAAGCTGGTGCACGTGCTGCGCGAATCGATGCGGCTGCGCAAGGAACACGCCGACCGGCTGCGCACGCTGAACCGCGCGACCACGCAGCTGGCGGTGGACCATGCGGTGGACGAGACCAAGCAAGCCTATGCCGACCTGCCGGCCGTGGCCACCTACCTGGAGGCGGTGCGCGCCTCGGTGATCGACAGCGCCGACGCCACGTGATGAACACCTGCTATGCCGATGTGCGCGTTGCTGATGGTGGCCATACGCAGGCGGCGGCGCCTGTTGGCCTGGGGGTGCTTGGAACCCCCGGTGCCAGCATCAGTGCACCCCCGGCTGCACCCCCCAATGAACAACGGGTTACACCGTTTGGCGTAACCCGTTGTTTTTACTCGCTATTTTTGGTCGGGACGGCGGGATTCGAACTCGCGACCCCTTGCACCCCATGCAAGTGCGCTACCAGGCTGCGCTACGCCCCGACTGAAGTTAGGATTATAGAGGCACCTCCCGCCGAAGACCGGCCTCAGGGCGCCAGCAGCTCGCGGATGGACAGCAGTTCCTGGCGCAGCTGCTGCAAGCTGAATTCGCGCAACTCCGGCACCGGCATACCGGCCGCAGCGTCGTCAGCTTGCACCTCGGCATCGGACTCGTCCAGATCCTCGTCCGGCAGGGCGATCTCGGCGGCGCCGTTGGGTGGCACGGTGCCGCGGGTGGCATGGCCCAGCTCGGTCAATCGGTTGCGCGCACCGCTGATGGTGAAGCCCTGGTCGTACAGCAGGTCGCGGATGCGCCGCACCAGCAGAACCTCGTGGTGCTGGTAATAGCGCCGGTTGCCGCGGCGCTTCATTGGCCTGAGCTGCGTGAATTCCTGTTCCCAATAACGCAGCACATAAGGCTTGACGCCGCAAAGCTCGCTGACCTCACCGATGGTGAAGTAACGCTTTGCAGGGATCTGAGGAAGCGCTTTCTCCATTGAAATCAATAAGATCTAACGGGAAAGCTAGACTTTACTCGAAGTCACCCTCCGGTGGTGTGTCGCCCTGCACGACGGCTTTGAGCTTGTGGCTGGCGTGGAAGGTGACAACGTTGCGCGCCTTGATCGGGATCGATTCGCCTGTGCGCGGATTGCGCCCTGGGCGAGGCGCCTTGCGCCGGATGTTGAAGTTGCCGAAGCCCGACAACTTGACGTCGCCGCCCTTGACCAGCGTGTCGTGGATGATGTCGAAGTAGGCTTCGACCATGTCCTTCGACTCGCGTTTGTTCAACCCGAGGCGCTCGAACAGAAGTTCGGCCAGATCGGCCTTGGTCAGCGTGGGTGTCTCGATGCTCGGCAGGATCACGGGGTCCATGGCTTGCTCTTGTAGTTGCAGGGGCGATGCTAGCCGCGCAGCCGCGCAGCGAAGGCCGCCTGTGCACGCTGCACCGCGCTGGCCACGGCCGCGTCGATGCGCTCGTCGGTGAGGTTGGCCCGCTCGTCCAGCAGTTCCAGGCGCAGCGCCATGCTGTGCTCGCCGGCGCCGATGTCCGCACTGGGCTGCGCCGGGCGGTACACATCGAACAGCAGCACCGAGCGCACCAGGCCGGAGTCGTCCTGCGCCAGCGTGCCGATCAACCGCTCGTGTGCCACCTCGTCGCGCACCACCAGCGCGATGTCGCGCCACGACGACTGGTGCTTCGACACAGGCTGCGCGGCAGGCACGTCGCGCGCCAGCACGGCGTCGAGGTCCAACTCGAACAGCAGCGGCGCCTGCGGCAGCTCGTAGGCTTGGCGCCATTGCGGGTGCAGTTCGCCGACGTGGCCGACGGCCCGGCCGTCGAGCTCTACGCGCGCGCAGCGGCCCGGGTGCAGCGCTGGGTGCGTATCGGCCACGAAACGCGGCTTGCGCGGCGCCAGCAGCGCCTCGATGTCGCCCTTGAGGTCGAAGAAGTCGACGCCGCGCTCCTTCTGGCCCCATTGCGCCTCGGCTGCCGGGCCAAAGGCCAGCGCACCCAGGCACAACGGCTGCGCCACGCCAGCCACCGTGCTGCCGCTGTCCACCACCGTGGCGTCGCGTCGGAACACACGGCCGACTTCGAACACGCGCACGCGGCCGGCGCGACGCGCCAGGTTGTAGTGCAGCACGCCGAGCAGGCTGCCTATCAGGCTGGAACGCATTACGGCCAGCGGCGCGGCGATCGGGTTGAGCACGCGGATCGGCGCGGTGTTGCCAGCCAGCTGTTCCTCCCAGCGTTCCTCGACGAAGCTGTAGTTGATGGTTTCCTGGTAGTCCAATGAGGCCATCGCTTGGCGCACCGCGTGGCCACTGCGTCGCGATTCGCTCAGCATGCGTGCGCGGATCGGCGCCACGGGCGGCGTCTCGGGCAGGTGCTGGTAGCCGACGATGCGTGCCACCTCCTCGATCAAGTCCTCCTCGATCTGCAGGTCGAAGCGCCAGCTCGGCGGTGTCACCGTGATCGTGCCCTCGGCCTGGCCGAAGTCGAAGCCCAGGCGGCGGAAGACCTCGGTGCATTGCGCCTGCGTCAGCGGCATGCCGATGACCTTGGCCGCACGCGCGACACGCAGCGTTACCGGCTGCGATGGCGGGAGCTGAAGCACCTGATCGTCCAGCGGCCCGGCCTCGCCGCCGCAGATTTCCAGGATCAGCTGCGTGATGCGTTCGATGTGTTCGGCCGTCAGCGCCGGGTCGACGCCGCGTTCGAAGCGGTGTCCGGCGTCGGTGGCGAAGTTGAAGCGCCGCGAGCGCCCGGCCACCGCCTGCGGCCACCAGAACGCGGCTTCGACGTAGACGTGGCGCGTGTCGTCGGACACCGCGGTGGTTTCGCCGCCCATGATGCCGGCCAATGACTCCACGCCTGTCGCATCGGCGATCACGCCGACCGAGGCGTCGATGTGAATGGTGTTGCCGTTGAGCAGCTTCAGGCTCTCGCCCGCGCGGCCCCAGCGCACCACCAGCTGGTCGTGGATCTTGTCCAGGTCGAAGATGTGCGTTGGCCGGCCGTACTCGAACATGACGTAGTTCGAGATGTCGACCAGCGCCGTCACCGAACGTTGGCCGCAGCGCGCCAGCCGCTCGACCATCCATGCCGGCGTCTTCGCCTTCGTATCGACGTTGCGCACGACACGGCCGGAGAAGCGCCCGCACAGGTCGGGGGCTTCCACCTGCACCGGCAGCGTCTGGTCGTGCCTGGGCGGGATGGCTTCGATCAGCGGCGTCAGCAACGGTGCACCGGTCAGCGCCGAGACCTCGCGCGCCACGCCGTAGACGCTGAGCGCATGCGCCAGGTTGGGTGTGAGCTTGAGCGTGAACACCGTGTCGTCCAGCGCCAGCAGCTCGCGGATGTCTTTGCCCACCGGCGCATCTGCCGGCAGTTCGAGCAGGCCTGCGTGGTCGTCGGACAGCTTCAGCTCGCGCGCCGAACACAACATGCCGAAGCTGTCGACGCCGCGAAGTTTTCCCACCTTGATGGCGAAGGGCGCAGCGCCCTCCTCGGCGGGCGGCAGCTCGGCGCCGACCAGCGCCAGCGGCACGCGCAGGCCCACGCGTGCATTCGGCGCGCCACAGACAATCTGCAGCGGCTCCTCGGGTGAAAACGCGCCGGCCAGCACCTTGCACACACGCAGCCGGTCGGCATCGGGGTGCTGCAGCACCTCGACGATCTCGGCCACGACCACTCCCTTGCACGGCGGCGCCACGGGGCGCGTGTCCTCCACCTCCAGCCCGGCCATGGTCAGCAGCTCGGCCAGTTCGGCTGTGGTGATGGGCGGGTTGCAGAACTCGCGCAGCCAGGATTCGGGGAATTGCATGCTTCGGCCTTACTTGAACTGCGACAGGAAGCGCAGGTCACCATCGAAGAACAGGCGCAGGTCGTTCACGCCATAGCGCAACATCGTCAGCCGGTCCGCGCCCATGCCGAAGGCGAAGCCGATGTTCGTCTCCGGATCCAGACCGAAGTTGCGCACCACGTTCGGATGCACCTGGCCGGAGCCGGCCACCTCGAGCCAGCGGCCCTTGAGCGGCCCGCTGGCGAAGGCGATGTCGACTTCGGCCGAGGGTTCGGTGAAGGGGAAGAAGCTCGGGCGGAAGCGCACCTGCAATTCATCGGCCTCGAAGAACTGGCGCAGGAAGTCGCTGAATACGAACTTCAGGTCCTTGAAGCTGACGTTCTCGCCGATCCACAGGCCTTCGCACTGGTGGAACATCGGCGAATGCGTGGCGTCGCTGTCGACACGGTAGGTGCGGCCAGGAGCGATCACGCGCACTTCGCGCATCACCGCCGCACCCGCATGGCGCTGCGCGTGCGCCTGCGCATAACGCACCTGCATCGGGCTGGTGTGCGGGCGCAGGTTCAGCCAGCGGCCTTCGGCGTCCTTCATGTCGACGTAGAAGGTGTCCTGCATCGACCGCGCCGGATGGTTCTCGGGATTGTTCAGTGCGGTGAAGCTGTACCAGTCGGTCTCGATCTCCGGGCCGTCGGCGACGTCGAAGCCCATCGACGCGAAGATCGATTCGATGCGCATCATCGTGCGCGACACCGGATGCAGCCCGCCCGTGCCGCGCTGGCGCCCGGGCAGCGTGACATCCAGCGCCTCGGCTTGCAGCTGCGCCTGCAACTCGCCCTGCGCCAGTGCATCGCGGCGTGCCTGCAGCAAGGCTTCGACGCGCTGCTTGGCCTGGTTGATGGCAGCGCCACGCGTCTTCTTCTGCTCGACGCCGAGTGCGGCCAGGCCCTTCAACGCTTCAGTCAGTTGCCCGGCCTTGCCGAGGAAACGCGCCTTGGCGTTCTCCAGTTCGGCAGGGGTCGGCGCGGCGTCGAAGGCCGACTGCGCGGCCTGTACCAGGGTGTCCAGATCGTTCATGGCCTCTCGGGAATAGACAAGCGCGAACAAAAATGGCCGTCCTTGCGTGACGGCCATCGAATGCTGGAGAGTCGCCGTGCGCTCCTTGCAAAGGCGCACGGCGCTTCGAACATCAGCTGAGCTGGGCCTTCACCTTTTCGACGATGCTGCCGAAGGCAGCCGGGTCGTTGACGGCCAGGTCGGCGAGGACCTTGCGGTCGATGTCGATCTGCGCCTTCTTCAGGCCGGCCATGAACTTGCTGTAGGTGACGCCGAGTTCACGCGATGCCGCGTTGATGCGGGCGATCCAGAGCTGGCGGAACACACGCTTGCGGGTACGGCGGTCGCGGTAGGCATATTGCCCGGCCTTCATCACCGCCTGTTTGGCGATGCGGAAGACGTTCTTGCGACGGCCGCGATAACCCTTGGCCAGGGCCAGGATCTTCTTGTGGCGGGCGTGTGCGGTGACTCCACGTTTGACGCGAGGCATGTCTTTCTCCTTGGGTGCGCGTTGAGCCTTACAGACCCGCGAAAGGCATCATCTTGGCGATGCTGCCCATGTTGGTGTCGTGCACCTCCTTGATGCCACGCAGGTGGCGCTTGCGGGTGGTGGACTTCTTCGTGAGGATGTGGCGCTTGTACGCCGCACCGCGCTTGACGGTACCCCCCGGCCGCACGCGGAACCGCTTGGCCGCGCTCTTCTTGGTCTTCATCTTGGGCATTGCTGCTCCTTCTTCGATATTGCCGTCTGCAGGCGACCGGACGATTCGTCAGGTACTTGGGGGCCTGCAGCAGCTTCTTGCCACCGCATCAGGCGACCAAGCCTGATGCGGTGAATTCCTCCCACTATTTCCTCTTCGGCGCCAGCACCATGATCATTTGCCGCCCTTCCAGCTTGGGCATGTGCTCGACCACCGACACGTCAGCCAGTTCGTCGCGGATGCGCTCGAGCAACCGCATGCCGATGTCCTGGTGGGTGATCTCGCGGCCGCGGTAGCGCAGTGTGACCTTGCCCTTGTCGCCGTCTTCGGAGATGAAGCGGCGCAGGTTGCGCATCTTGATCGCGTAGTCGCCCTCGTCGGTGCCGGGCCGGAACTTGACTTCCTTGATCTCGATGACCTTCTGCTTGGCCTTGGCCTCGGCCGCCTTCTTCTGCTCCTGGTACTTGAACTTGCCGTAGTCCATCAACCGGCACACCGGGGGGTCGGCGGTGGCAGCGATCTCGACCAGATCGACATCCTTGTCGCCGGCCATCTGCAGCGCATCCATGATGCTGACGATACCCAGCGGCTCGTTCTCCACACCATTCAGACGCACCTGCGGCGCCATGATTTCCCGGTTCAACCTGTGCTTGCGCTCCGCGTTCGGAGTGCGGCGGTCCATGAAGGTAGCGATAGTTCAAACCCCTTAACGCGACACCTAGGCAAGCGGAGCCGCAAAAAACGACAAAGGCGCGCCGGCGTGTCAGACCTTGCGGTGAATGTCGTCGGCGAGCTTCGCGGCGAAGTCGTCGAGCGGCATGACCCCGAGATCCAGATTGCCCCGAGCGCGCACCGAAACGGCCCCGTCTGCCTTTTCCTTGTCACCCACGACCAGGATGTACGGGACCTTCTGCATTGAATGCTCGCGGATTTTACGCGTAATCTTCTCGTTGCGCAAATCGCTCTGCACCCTAACTCCTTGTTTTTGAAGCGTTTTCGCGACGCTTGCGGCGTAGTCCGACTGGTTTTCGGTGATCGGGGCGACCAGCACCTGCACTGGCGCCAGCCAGGCCGGCATGGCGCCGGCATGCTGCTCGATCAGGATGCCGATGAAACGCTCCAGGCTGCCGACGATGGCCCGGTGCAGCATCAGCGGGCGCTGGCGGCTGCCGTCTTCGGCCACATATTCGGCGCCCAGGCGCTCGGGCATGTTCGGGTCGATCTGCATCGTGCCGCACTGCCACTGCCGGCCGATCGCGTCCTTCAGCGTGTATTCGATCTTCGGGCCATAGAAAGCGCCCTCGCCCGGCGAGATCTCGAAGTCGACCCCGCTGGCGCGCAGGCCGGCCATCAATGCCTGCTCGGCGCGGTCCCAGGCCTCTTCGCTGCCGATGCGCGCCTCCGGGCGTGTCGCCAGCTTGTAGATGATCTCGGTGAAGCCGAAATCGGCATAGACCTTCTGCAGCAGCGTGGTGAAGGCAGCGCATTCCGCCTGCACCTGTTCTTCGGTGCAGAAGATGTGGCCGTCATCCTGCGTGAAGCCCCGCACGCGCATGATGCCGTGCAGGCCGCCGGTGGGTTCATTGCGGTGGCACTGGCCGAACTCGCCATAGCGCAGCGGCAGCTCGCGGTAGCTCTTGATGCCCTGGTTGAAGATCAGGATGTGGCCCGGACAGTTCATCGGTTTCAGGGCGTAGTCGCGCTTCTCCGACTCCGTCGTGAACATGTTGTCGCGGTACTTGTCCCAGTGACCCGTCTTCTCCCACAACGCCTTGTCCAGGATCTGCGGGCCCTTGACCTCCTGGTAGCCGTTGTCGCGGTACACCGCGCGCATGTACTGCTCCACCTGCTGCCACAGCGTCCAGCCCTTGGCATGCCAGAACACCGTGCCGGGGGAATGTTCGTCCAGGTGGAACAGGTCCAGCTCACGCCCCAGCCGGCGGTGGTCGCGCTTCTCGGCCTCCTCCAGCATGTGCAGGTACTGCTGCAGCTCGTCCTTCGTCGCCCAGGCCGTGCCGTAGATGCGCTGCAGCATCTCGTTGCGGTGGTCGCCGCGCCAGTAGGCACCGGCCACCTTCATCAGCTTGAAGTGCTTGAGCTTGCCCGTGCTCGGCACGTGCGGGCCGCGGCACAGGTCCTCGAAGGCGCCTTCGCGGTACAGCGACACGTCCTCGTTGGCCGGGATGCTGGCGATGATCTCGGCCTTGTACAGCTCGCCCAGGCCCTTGAAGTACTGCACTGCCTCGTCGCGCGGCAGCACGCGGCGCTGCACCGGCTCGTCGCGCTTGCTCAGCTCCGTCATGCGCGCTTCGATCGCCGCCAGATCCTCGGGCGTGAAGGGCCGTTTGTAGGAGAAGTCGTAGAAGAAGCCGTTCTCGATGACCGGGCCGATGGTCACCTGCGCGTCCGGAAACAGCTCCTTCACCGCATAGGCCAGCAGGTGCGCCGTCGAGTGGCGCAGCAGCTCCAGCCCTTCGGGGCTCTTGTCGGTGACGACGGCCAGCTGGGCGTCGGCGTCGAGGCGGTGGCTCAGGTCCACGACCTTGCCGTCGACCTTGCCGGCCAGCGCCGACTTGGCCAGGCCGGGGCCGATCGATGCGGCCACTTCGGCCACCGTGACGGGTTGTGCAAACTCCCGCTTCGAGCCATCGGGCAGCGTGATCGCGATCATGGGTTCAACCTTCGGAAATGAAAAAGCGCGGTACGGGACCGCGCTTTGTCGTGACAGTGAAGAGGTGCAGGCGTGACGGCGCGGCCGATCAGGTTTCGGTGACGAAGCCCGTAGTTCGCGGTGTCATAACCATGTTGCCTTTCCCGTCCTTGTGCGTTTGTCTGAACGCGAATTGTAGTCTCAGGCCAGAGGCAGTGCCTCGACGGGCTTGCCCGAGGCGACGAGCGCCGCGAACTCCTCCGCCAGGCGCTGGCTTTCACGCAGCGCCCGGCTCCAGGCGGCCACACGGCCGGCCAGGTCGTCGCCGTAGGCCTTGAAGTCGTTGCGGTCGGGCAGCTTGGCGTTCGGCAGCGTGGCAATCCACTGCGGCCGCGGCGACAGCAGCACCACCTTGTCGAGGTGGGCGGTGGCGCGGTGGCGGTGCTTCAGCGCCTTGTCCAGCCAGCCCGGGATCACGGTCTTCTGGAAATGCGGGTACAGCACCAGCCCCTCGGGCAACGAGCCGTAGTCCAGGTGCAGGTGGTAGTCGGTGATGCCGCCGTCCCAGTAGGCGCCACGCGGCGCACCGGGAATGTCCTGCACGGCGTCCAGCCAGAAGGGAATCGAACAACTGGCCAGGATGCTGGGCTGCAGGTTCAGCGCGCTCAGCGCCACCTGCTGCGTGCGGTAGTCGTGCAGCTTCAGCGGCAGCAGTTCGCGCGCGTCGGAAAAGACCACGCGCTCCAACCAGCCGCCCATGGCCTTGCGGCTGACGGTGTTGGTCAGGAACGCACCCGCATACCCCAACGGCATGCGCAGCCGGCCCTGGCGCTGCAGCACATGGCGGCCGCGGCTGGTGAAGACATGCAGGCGGTAACGCGGGTGACCCAGCACCTGCCCATCGCGGCGCTCGAAGCGTTGCTGCAGCTTGGCGCCGAAGACCTGGCTCACATGGCGCGGCGTCGGCGGCTTGCCAGGCGCGTGTTGATAGTCCTGGTGGATGTAGTCCTCGGCCATCTGCGCCAGGCTGGCGGCCGGGTCGTCCAGGCAGGCGGTGGCCATGCGCCAGGCGCCGATCGACGCGCCCAGCAGGTGCACGGCGTGCGTGCTGCTTCTCAGCCAGTCGCCGAAGATGAAGCGGTCCAGCCCGTTGAGGATCAGCCCCTTCGGGCCGCCGGCCGCCGCGGGGATGATGCGCACGTCGGCCGGCTGCAGCCCGCGCTCGCGCAGGTGCTTCAGTGCCGTCGCGCCGGCATGGATCTGCAAGGCCTTCATGGCCGGCGACTGTAAGCGCTACGATCTGCCGATGAGTCACGAGCACACCACGACCACGAGCACAGCGAACTCGGCGAGATGGAGCTGCGCGTGCGCGCGCTGGAAA
Source organism: uncultured Pseudomonadota bacterium (assembly GCA_963818005.1). GTDB lineage: Bacteria > Pseudomonadota > Gammaproteobacteria > Burkholderiales > Burkholderiaceae_C > Rubrivivax. The sequence goes on along the minus strand of CAWFQP010000045.1, from coordinate 54,573 downwards.
CCGTGCTGGCGCAGAAGGGCTACATCGACCCGGCCGCGCTGGATGTGCTGATCGACACCTACCAGACCCAGATCGGCCCGCGCAACGGCGCCCGCGTCGTCGCCCGCGCCTGGGCCGATGCGGCCTACCGCGACTGGCTGCTGCGCGACGCCACCGCGGCCATCGCCTCGCTGGGCTACAGCGGCCGCCAGGGCGAGCACATGGTGGTGCTGGAGAACACGCCGCAGCGCCACCACATGGTCGTGTGCACGCTGTGCAGCTGCTACCCGTGGCCGGTGCTGGGCCTGCCGCCCACCTGGTACAAGAGCGCGCCCTACCGCTCGCGCGCGGTGAAGGACCCGCGCGGCGTGCTCGCCGACTTCGGCGTGACCTTGCCCGAAGGCACCGAGATCCGCGTCGTCGACTCCACCGCCGAAGTGCGCTACCTGGTGCTGCCGATGCGCCCCGCCGGCACCGAAGGCTTCGGCGAGGAACAGCTGGCCGAGCTGGTGACGCGCGATTCGATGATCGGCACCGGGCTGCCGCTGGAACCCGCGCGATGAGCTACTTCAGCCATGCCGACCTCGGCGGACAAGCGAATGCCGAACGCGTACAGCCCGAGCCCGAAGGCGAACTGTTCCATGCGGGTTGGGAACCGCGCGCGCTGGCGGTGACGCTGGCGATGGGCGCCACCGGCAGCTGGAACATCGACACCAGCCGTTCCGCCCGCGAGACCTTGCCCGACTATGCGCGCCTCAGCTACTACCAGATCTGGATCGCTGCGCTGGAAAAGCTGCTGGCCGAACGCCAGCTGGCGCTGCCCGACGAGCTGGCGGCAGGCCGTGCGCTGCATCCACCCAAGCCGGTCCAACGCGTGCTGATCGCGGCCGAGGTGGCGACAGCGCTGGCCAAGGGCTCGCCCACCGAACGCCCGAGCATCGCGCCGGCGCCGCTTCCAGGTCGGCGACCGGGTGCGCACGCGCAGCGCGCATGTGGCCCACCACACCCGGCTGCCCGGTTATGCCCATGGCAAACAAGGCGTGATCGAGAGCGTGCAAGGCGCGCATGTCTTCGCCGACACCCATGCCCAAGGCCTGGGCGAGCAGCCGCAGTGGCTGTACCGCGTGGCCTTCAGCGGCACGGCGCTGTGGGGCGCGGACGCGGCATCCGGCACCAGCGTCGCGCTCGACGCCTGGGAAAGCTACCTGGAGCCGGCAGCATGAGTGCCCTGCTGTTGCCCGGCATGCCGCAGGAGTGCGGCGAACCGGTGTTCGCCGAACCCTGGCAGGCGCAGGCTTTCGCGATGGCGCTGGCGCTGCACCAGCGCGGCCTGTTCAGCTGGCCGGAATGGGCCGACACGCTGTCGAGGCAGATCGCGGCCGCGCAGGCCGCCGGCGATGCCGACCTGGGCGACACCTACTACCGGCACTGGCTGGCGGCGCTGGAGGCGCTGGTCGCCGCCAAGGGCGCCAGTTCGGCCGACGAACTGGCACGCTATCGCGAGGCCTGGGACCACGCGGCCGACCGCACGCCGCACGGCCAGCCGATCGAGCTGCGGCCCGAGGACTTCTCAGCGGCCTGAGCGCAGCTTGGCAAAGGCTTCGGCCATGGCCGAGCCGGTCTGCGCAGCGGCGGGCCGCACCTTTTCGCCGCGCGCCGCCGGCCTGAAACCCGCATCGGCCACCTTCGCCGCCGGCTTGGTTTCCAGCTTCATCGTCAGCGCGATGCGCTTGCGCGCCAGGTCGACCTCGACCACGCGCACCTTGACGATGTCGCCGGTCTTGACGATTTCGCGCGCGTCGCTGACGAAGCGATTCGCCAGCTGGCTGACGTGCACCAGCCCGTCCTGGTGCACGCCCAGGTCGACGAAGGCGCCGAACTGGGCCACGTTGCTGACCGTGCCTTCCAGCAGCATGCCGGGTTTCAGGTCCTGCAGGTCGTTGACGCCGTCGTTGAAGCGCGCCACCTTGAAGTCCGGGCGCGGGTCGCGGCCCGGCTTTTCCAGCTCGGCCAGGATGTCCTTGACGGTGATGGCGCCGAAGCGCTCGTCGGCAAAGGCCTCGGGCTTCAGCGCCTTGAGCACGTCCGATGCGCCCATCAGACGGTCGATGGGCCGGCCGGTGGCGCTGATCATCTTCTCCACCAGCGCGTAGGTCTCGGGGTGCACGCCGGTCATGTCCAGCGGGTTGTCACCGTCGCGGATGCGCAGGAAGCCGGCCGACTGCTCGAAGGTCTTCGGCCCCAGCCCGGCCACATCGAGCAACTGCGCGCGGCTGCGGAAGGCGCCGTGCGCATCGCGCCAGCGCACGATGCTGGCGGCCACCGCCGCGGTCAAACCCGACACGCGCGCCAGCAGCGGCGCCGAGGCGGTGTTCAGGTCCACGCCGACGGCATTGACGCAGTCTTCCACCACGGCATCCAGCCGCCGCGCCAGCGCGCCCGGGTTCAGGTCGTGCTGGTACTGGCCGACGCCGATGCTCTTCGGGTCGATCTTCACCAGCTCGGCCAGCGGGTCCTGCAGCCGGCGCGCGATGCTGACCGCGCCGCGCAGGCTCACGTCCAGGTCCGGCAGCTCCTTGCTGGCGAATTCGCTGGCCGAATAGACCGAGGCGCCGGCCTCGCTGACCACCACCTTCTGCAGCGCCAGTTCGGGCGCCGCGGCAGCGACGCGGCGCATCAGGTCGGCCGCCAGCGCATCGGTCTCGCGGCTGGCGGTGCCGTTGCCGATGGCGATCAGGTTGACGCCATGCGTGGCCACCAGCCGCGCCAGCGTGTGCAGCGCCCCGTCCCAGTCGCGCCGCGGCTCGTGCGGATAGACGGTGGTGGTCTCCAGCACCTTGCCGGTGTCGCTGACCACCGCCACCTTGACGCCCGTGCGGATGCCCGGGTCCAGGCCCATCACCGCGCGGCGGCCGGCCGGCGCGGCCAGCAGCAGGTCGCGCAGGTTGTGGCCGAAGACCTTGATGGCCACGTCTTCGGCTTCCTCGCGCAAGCGGCCGAACAGGTCGCGCTCCAGGCTCAGGCTGAGCTTGACCTTCCAGGTCCAGGCGACCGTCTTGCGCAGCAGTTCGTCGGCCGCCGCGGCCGGCATGGCGCCAGCCCAGGTGCTGGGCGATGCGGCCTTCGGCGGCCGACACGGTGGCCGGGCCGTCGGCGTCGGGCGGCGCCAGGCTCAGCTTCGAGGATGTCCAGCGAGCGGGCGCGGAACACCGCCAGCGCGCGGTGCGACGGCACGCTGCGGATGGCATCGTCGAACTCGAAGTAGTCGCGGAATTTCGCCACCTCGGCGGCGTTTTCATCCTTGCCCGGCATCAGCTTCGCGCGCAGCCGGCCTTCGGCCCACAGCCAGTCGCGCAGCCGGCCGACCAGCACGGCATCCTCGGCCCAGCGCTCGGACAGGATGTCGCGCACGCCGTCCAGCACCGCCGGCGCATCGGCAAAGCCGGCTTCGGCCAGGGCGGCCCAGCCGCCCTCACGTGCGGTAGCGAAGGCCGCGGCCTCGGCCACCGGGTCCAGCGCCGGGTCGGCGAACAGCTTGTCGGCCAGCGGCTCGATGCCGGCCTCACGGGCGATCAGCCCCTTGCTGCGGCGCTTCGTCTTGTAGGGCAGGTACAGGTCCTCCAGCACCTGCTTGGTGGCGGCGGCGTCGATGGCGGCGCGCAGCTCGGGCGTCAGCTTGCCCTGCTCGTCGATGCTCTTCAGCACCGCGATGCGGCGCTCCTGCAGTTCGCGCAGGTAGGCCAGGCGCACTTCCAGCTCGCGCAGCTGGGTGTCGTCCAGGCCCTCGGTGGCCTCCTTGCGGTAGCGGGCGATGAAGGGCACGCTGGCCCCGCCGTCGAGCAGCTCGACGGCGCTTTTCACCTGGGCCGGGCGCGCGCCCAGCTCGGTGGCAATCTGCAACAGGATCGGGTCCAAGATTCACATGCCCCGCAATGGGGCGGCGGCTGATGCAAAGCGGCGCAGTGTGCCATGACCGGGCCTGCCGTCGCGCCGTGCAAATGTCGCGGCAGCGGCCCGCTCCGCAATCCCCGTGCACGGATTGCCGATCGAGACCTAAAGGCTCGAATGGCTCGGCCGATAGCTCGCGGATGGTGCTGTATCCATCGGTAGCCGCGGGCCTGCTTCGGGCTGGTGTGGGACTTGTCCGCTGACCGGCGCATGGATCTGTCCGTCAGTCTGGCCCATTCCGCCGTGCCGAGCGTGATGTATCTGTTGGTGCTGCTGCTGGGCGCCTACGTGAGCGTCGACATGGGCCAGCGTGTGCGCCATCGCAGTGCCACGGGGCACCGGCCCTGGCTGTTGGCCGCGGTCGTGGCGCTGTCCACCGGTCTGTGGTCTGCCGCGGTGTTGAGCGTGGCAGAGCCGCTGATTCGCCCGGAAGTCGGCTTCGATCCAGGGCTGGCGAGTGCCGCGTTGCTGGCAACCCTTGTGCTGGTCTCGCCGGGGCTGGGCTGGTCACTCTCGCCGGGAGCCTCACGCGTGCGTGCGCTGCTGGGTGCTGCGACCTTGGGTGCCGGCGCGCTGGCCACCCAGATCCTGATGCTGAGCGCGGCCGCGCAGACCTTGGCTGTTGGCTGGAACCACGGCCTGCTGATCCTGGCCTGGTTGGCCGCGAGCAGCGGCTTCGGCTGGGGCTTGCACGCCACGCGGTCACCGAGCGAGGCCTCGGCCGGCCCGCAACGCCTTGGCGTGTCGGCGCTGATCATCGGCTGCGGCGTCCTTGTTGCGCATTGGCTCGCGCTCGCTGCGCTCGGCGTGTCCGCCCCGGGCGGACCCGCCGCGCAGGATCGCCATTGCATCCGGCACGATGGCGATGCTCGCCTCCATCGGAGGCACCGAACTGTTGCTGCTGATGCTGCTGGTGTGTGCGATCGAGGCGCGACTGCGCAATCAGCTGATGAAGGCACGCAGCGAAATGCAGGCGCATGCCCATCGCGACGACCTGACCGGCCTGCCGAACCGCATCAGCTTCGAAGGCGCACTGGCGCAGGCCCAACAGGTGGCCGACGGGCAGCAGTCACAGGTGGTCTTGCTGGTGATCGCGCTGGACGGGTTCAAGCACATCAACGAGGCCTTTGGCCACCAGTTCGGCGACCGGGTGCTGCGGCGCGTCGCGCAGCGGCTGCGCGCACTGGCCAAGCCCCATTGCGTAGCCCGTCTGGGCGGCGATGAATTCCTGATGCTGCTGCACGGCGAAGCCTCGACCCAACAGGGCCTGCCGCTGGCGGCACAGGTCATCGATTCGGTGTCACAGCCGGTCAAGCTGGACGGCCGCGAGCTGAGCACGGGCTGTTCCATAGGCTTGGCGTTCTATCCGCAGCATGGCTCGATGTCCGCGCTGATCGCCAATGCCGGCGTGGCCATGCGCGCCGCCAAGAGCGCCGGTGGTGCGACCTACTCGGTCTTCGACGCGCGCATGGTGGTCGATGCACGCGGGCAGGCCGAGCTGCTGCGCGACCTGCGCCTGGCGCTGAGCCGCTCCCAGTTCGAACTCTTCTACCAGCCGAAGATCCACGCGCCGACGGCGCAGATCACCGGCGTGGAGGCGCTGTTGCGCTGGCACCATCCGCAACGCGGCACGATCAGCCCGAACATCTTCATTCCCGTGGCCGAACGCAGCGGCCTGATCGACGCGCTCGGCGCCTGGGTCATCGACGAGGCCTGCCGCCAGGCAAGGGTCTGGCGCGACCAGGGGCTGCGCATGCGCGTGTCCATCAACCTGTCGGCTCACCAGCTGCGCCAGCACGATCTGCCGCAGCACATTTCCGCCGCGCTCACGAGACACCAGATCAACCCCGATCTGCTGACCTGCGAAATCACTGAATCGGTGGCGATGGACGACACCGAGGCGACGGCGCGCATCTTCAGCGACCTGGACGCCGTAGGCGTGCACATTTCGATCGACGACTTCGGCTCGGGCTACTCCAGCTTGGCGTACCTGCGCAAGCTGCCGGCCACCGAACTGAAGATCGACCGCAGTTTCGTGCTCGACTTGGCCACCAGCGAAGAGGCGCGAAAGATCGCCGGCGCAGTGGTGCAGCTGGCGCAGGCCCTGAATCTGAAGGTGGTGGCCGAAGGCGTGGAAACCGAGGAGCAGTACCAGATCCTGCGCGAGCTGGGCTGCGACGAACTGCAGGGGTTTCTCTTCGCCAAGCCGATGTCGGCCAGGGCAGTGGGCCTGTGGGCCATTTCGGACGATGGCCCGCGTTCGATCCAGTTCAGCGAATCGCTGTTCCAGGGCACGCGCGCGATGGCCCTGTAGCGCCGCTCAGCGCGCTGGAGGGTCGCGCCCGCTGTGCGCCGGGGCTGGGTGCTGGCCGGCGCACTGCGCTGCAGTTCGTGTGCATCGACGATCAGGAGCGTCCGCCCCAGCAGCAACCGCGGCGACAGCACCCGCAGCATGCCGCCTGCACTCAATGCCGCGCCAGCCAGTTGCGCGCGCCGTCGCCCGCGACCACGCCGCTGGCAAAGCAGGCGCTGAGCAGGTAGCCGCCCGTCGGCGCCTCCCAATCCAGCATCTCGCCGGCGCAGAACACACCCGGCGCCGCCTGAAGCATCAGGCCGGCATCCAGCGCCTCGAAGCGCACGCCGCCGGCGCTGCTGATGGCCTCGTCGATGGGCCGCGCGGCCGTCAGCACCAGCGGCAGCGACTTGATCATCGCAGCCAGCCGTGGCGCATCGGCCAGCGCCGACTTGTCCAGCAGTTCGTGCAGCAGCGCGGCCTTCACGCCCGATAGAAGCAAGCCGGGTCTTCAGGTGCGTGGACAGCGAACGGCTGCCGCGCGGATGCGCCAGCTCGGCCCGGACCCAGTCCAGGCTGCGCGCCGGGAGAAGGTCCAGATGGATCGTGACGCTGCCCCCCGCATCGATGGCCTCGCGCAAGCGCGCCGACGCGGCATAGACCAAGCTGCCCTCCACGCCGTAGCGGGTGATCACGAATTCGCCGAGCTGGCGCCAGGCCTCGCCTGCAGCACCAGGCAGTACGACGGCCACCGACTTGAGCGCCCGGCCGGCACAGCGCGAGCTGAAATGTTCGCTCCAGCCCACGGCACCGCGGTGCGCGGCTCCTGCCACCTCGAAGCCGCAATTCGACGGCCGCAGCGGCGCCACCGCAACGCCGCGCGAGCGCAGCCACGGCACCCAGGCGCCATCGGATCCGAGCCGCGACCAGCTGCCGCCGCCCAACGCCAGCACCACCACCCCCGCCGGCACCACAGCCTCGCCTTGCGGCGTGTCGAATCGCAGCGCCAACGCGCCATTCGCGAGGTCGGCAAGACCCAGGCAACGATGCCGCATGTGGAACTGCACACCCTGCCCGCGCAGCCGGTGCAGCCAGGCGCGCAGCAGCGGCGCAGCCTTCATGTCCTTGGGGAACACCCGGCCGGAACTGCCGACGAAGGTGTCGATGCCCAGGCCCGCCGCCCAGTCACGCAACTGTTGTCGGCGCTGAAGTCGCTGCAACAGCGCTTCGACCGGCTCGCGGCGTATGCCGTAGCGGGTGACGAAGGGTTCGAAGGCCTCGGCATGCGTCAGGTTCAGCCCGCCCTTGCCGGCCAGCAGGAACTTGCGCCCGGCCGAGCGGCATGGCGTCGTACACGTGGACCTGGGCGCCGGCGACGGCCAGCCGTTCGGCCGCCATCAGACCGGCCGGTCCACCGCCGACGACCACCGCGGGCCCTGCCACATTCACGATCGATCCACCTTCAAGGACAGCGGCCATGCCGCGCTGCGGCGCGGCCTCGACAGGTGCTACGTGCGCGCAGCGCCGCACGCAGCTGGCGCCGATCTCCGGCTTGTGCGCGAACGGGTCGGTCGGGTTGCGCGGCCTGCACCACGTCTTCCAGCCGCGTCTGCACCGTGGCCAGCGCCTTGCGGGTGGCTGTAGATGTAGAAGCGGTGCTCGCGCAGCGCGTCGAACACGAACTGCGCCACCTGCGCCGCCGTCACCTTGCCGCTGCTCACCGCCTTGTCGCTCATCGCCTGGCCGATCAGCTGGCTGCGTCGTCGGCTTCGTGGCCGGCAGGTCGGCCGGGCGGTTGCGCTCGCTGCGGTGGATGCCGGTGGGCACGAAGAACGGGCACAGCACGAGGCGCGTGCACCTGCTCGGTGACCAGCGCGCAGGTCCTGGTACAGCGTCTCGCTGAGCGACACCACCGCATGCTTGCTGACGTTGTAGACGCCCATGTTCGGCGGGTTCAGCAGCCCGGCCATGCTGGCGGTGTTGACGATGTGGCCGTCGTAGGCCGGGTCGGCTGCGCGGCGGCCAGCATCATCGGCGTGAAGACGCGCACGCCGTGCGCCACGCCCATCAGGTTGACGCCGAGCACCCATTCCCAGTCCTGCAGCGTGTTCTCCCAGATCAGGCCGCCGGCGCCGACGCCGGCGTTGTTGAAGACGAAGTGCGGCGCGCCGAAGCGCTGCAGCGTGGCCGCGGCCAGCGCCTCGACCTCGGCCGCCTTCGAGACGTCGAGCCGGAACGGCAGCACCGGCGCGCCGAGCGCGCGGCGATCTCGGCGGCCGCACGGTCCAGCGCGTCGGCCTGCACGTCGGCCATGACGACGTTCATGCCCTCGCGCGCGGCGATGCGGCTGGCCTCCAGGCCGAAGCCCGAGGCGGCGCCGGTGATGACGGCGGTGCGGCCCCTGAACTGCTTCATGTCTTGTCTGCCTTGAGCTGGAAACCGAAGCGCGGGAAGTGCACGTGCACCGTGCCGGCGCGCTCGTCGGTGCGGCGCAGCACCGACCTCGTCGCGGCTCAGGCCCACCAGCGTGCCGGCCACCGGGTCGATGCCGTAGTCGGTGGCGGCCACGGTGACGGCCTGGCCGGCTTCGAAGCCCTGGCCGGGTTCGACGAGCGCCGGCGCGTGCGTGGTGGCGCCCGGCGGCGCACGGCCAGCGCCTCGGCGCTGCTCAGCGGGGTGGCGCGGTGATGACCGATGGCGAACAGCCGGTCGAGCCAGGGACCGATCGGCGGATAGTCGTCCAGCAGGTCGGCCACCGGCCGCGCCAGGCGGATGAACCACAGGCAGTGCGCCGACCGAGAAGTCGGCGATGCTCGGCGCCGCGCCGAACAACCAGGGCCCGCCCTGCTGCAACTGCGCGGCGATGGCCGACAGATGCTGCTTCAGCTGCGCGGTGGCATCGGCCAGCGTCGGCCGCGGTGCATGTCGGCGCGGATCGCGGCGCGGTCGGCGGCAAAGGCCTTCAGCACCTCGGGCGGCTGCGTGCCCAGGATCGCGGCCACGCCCGCCGGCTGCATCGCCCAGCTGACCGCAGCGCCGAACAGCATGCCGTCGGCCCACTGCGCCAGCGGCACGGCCAGCGGTGCGATCGGCCGGGTACAGCGTCGGCTGCGGCTGGCGCGCTTCGAGCACGCGGGCGATCAGCGCGGTGTCGCAGTAGACGTCGGCGCCGATCTGCAGGATCGGCGTCTTGCGGTAGCCGCCGGTCAGCGCCACCACGTCCGGCTTGGGCATCACCGGCGGGATCAGCACCGAGCGCCACGCCAGTTGCTTGAAGCCCAGCATCAGCCGCACCTTCTCGGCGAAGGGCGACATCGGGTAGTGGTGCAGGATCAGGTCGTTCATCGGTTGCTTTCAGGCGAGGGCATCGCGCGCTGCAGGATCGCGTCGAGGTCGGTGCCGGCCGGCAGCAGGCCGAAGACGTCGGCCGCCGCGTCCAGGCGCGAGCTGCAGAAGGCCGAGAACACGGCCGGCGACTGCTGCGCTGCAGCAGCGCGGCCTGCAGCAGCAGCGGCGATGTCGCGCGCCAGGCGGCGCGCCTGCGCCTCGTCGGCCAGGGCTGTCGATGCCGGCCAGCACCCGTTCGGCAGCGCGGTCGAGCGCCGCGTGTGCGCCGCGCGCCGGGGCGATCTCGTGCTCCAGCGCCGCGGCCACGTCCTTGGAGCGCAGCGCGCGCAGCAGGTCCAGCGCCATGATGTTGCCGGCGCCTTCCCAGATGGAGTTGAGCGGCATCTCGCGGTAGATGCGCGCCATCACGCCCTCGCCCTGCTCTTCGACGTAGCCGTTGCCGCCCAGGCATTCCATCGCCTCCTGCGCGAAGTGGCTGCCGCGCTTGCAGACCCAGAACTTGGCCACCGGCGTGAGCAGCCGGCGCATGACGGCCTCGTGGCCGTCATTGCCGCTCGGCCTCGTGGCCGTCGCTGCCGTTCGGTGCGGTCCACCGCACGCGCCAGGCGCATGCGCCAGCGCGGTGGCGGCCTCGCTTTCCAGCGCCAGGTCGGCGAGCACGTTCTTCATCAGCGGCTGCTCGATCAGCCGCTTGCCGAAGGCCTGGCGCTGCGCCGTGTGGTGCAGCGCGATCGACAGCGCCTGGCGCATCAGCCCGGCGGTGCCCAGCGCGCAGTCGAGCCGCGTGATCGCGCCCATCGCCAGGATCTGCGGCACGCCGCGGCCTTCGTCGCCGACCAGCCAGGCCGTGGCGCCCTCGAACTCGACCTCGGAGCTGGCATTGGCATGGTTGCCGAGCTTGTGCTTCAGCCGCTGGATGCGGATGCGCGTTGACGCTGCCGTCGGGCAGCAGCCGCGGCAGGAACAAGCAACTCAGGCCCGCTGCCGGTCTGCGCCAGCACCAGGAAGGCGTCGCACATCGGCGCCGACATGAACCACTTGTGGCCGGTGACGCGGTAGCGCCGGCCCCAGGCGTCATCGCCGTCGAACTCGGCGCGCGTGGTGTTGGCGCGCACGTCCGAGCCGCCCTGCTTCTCGGTCATGCCCATGCCCATGGTGACGGCCGTCTTCTGCGCGAAGGGCACGAAGCGCGCGTCGTAGGACGTGCTCGCCAGCCTGGGCCGCCAGTCGCCGGAACAGCGCCGGCTTGGCGCGCAGCGCCGGCGTCACCGCATAGCTCATCGACACCGGGCACAGCACCGAAGGTTCGGCCTCGGTGAAGAGCATGAAGGCCGCGGCGCGCTCGATGTGCCCGCCCGCGCCCTCGGTCCACGGCGTGCCGTGCAGGCCGTGGCGCAGCGCCGCTGCCCAGCAGCGCGTGGTAGCTGGGGTGGAACTCGACCTGGTCGATGCGGTGGCCGAAGCGGTCGTGCGTGTGCAGCACCGGCGCATGGTGGTTGGCCAGCCGCGCATGCGCCTGCATCTCGGCGCTGCCGGCCTCGGCGCCCAGTGCGTCGAAGCGCGCACGGTCGAAGCCCGGGGTGGTGCCAGGCCAGCGCGTCCTGCAGCGGCCGGTTCAGCGCGAACAGGTTCGACGTCGGCCAGCGGCGTGGTCTGGTTGGTGACTTCGTGGGTGATGCTCATGACGGCCTCCTCAGCATCTCGCAGGTGCGGGATGTCGTCCTCGAGGTATTCGTCGCCGACGGCGTCGAAGCCCAGGCCGGCGTAGAAGCGCGCAGCTGCGCCTGCGCGCTGATGCGGATGCCGCTGCCCCGGCCACTGCGCGGCGCAGCGCGCCAGGCCCTCGCGCATCAGCGTGCGGCCGAGCCCGCTGCCGCGCACCTCGGGCGCGGTGATGACGCGGCCGATCGACGGCTCGGCGTACTTGATGCCCGGGTCGACGACGCGCAGGTAGGCCTGCAGCACGCCCGCTGTCGTCGCGGCCGAGCAGGTGCCAGCTGTGCGGTCGAGCCCGTCCGGGTCGAGGTACGGGCCCTGCTCCAGGACGAACACGCGGCAGCGCAGCGCCAGGATGTCGTACAGGTCTGCGACGCCCAGATCGTCGAAGCGCGTCCAGGTCCAGTGCATGCCGCCGCTCAGATCAGCTTGACCAACTGCTTGCCGAAGTTCCGGCCCTTGAGCAAGCCGATGAAGGCCTCGGGCGCGGCTTCGATGCCCATCGCGACGGTCTCGCGGTACTTGAGCTTGCCGCTGGCCACGCCCGCGCCCAGCTCCTTCAGCGCCTGCGGCCAGTGCTGCATGTGCTCGCTGACGATGAAGCCCTGCACCTTCATGCGGTTCACCAGGATCAGCTGCGGCGCGGCCAGCGGGATCGGCTCGCCGTTGTAGCCGGCGATCATGCCGCACATGGCGATGCGCGAAAACGCGTTCGAGCGCAGCATCACGGCGTCGAGGATCAGGCCGCCGACGTTCTCGAAGTAGCCGTCGATGCCCTTGGGGCAGGCCTCCTTCAGCGCCGCCGACAGCGACTTCAGGTCGGGGTGCTGGCGGTAGTCGATGCAGGCGTCGAAGCCGAGCTCCTCGACCACCGCCTGCACTTGTCTGGGCCGCCGGCCAGGCCGACGACGCGGCAGCCCACGCCCTTGGCCAGCTGCCCGACCACGCTGCCGACCGCGCCGCTGGCGGCGCTGACGACGATGGTCTCGCCGGGCTTTGGCTCGATGATCGTCATCAGCCCGACCCAGGCGGTGACGCCCGGCATGCCGACCGCGCCCAGGTAGGCCGACAGCGGCACGCGGCGTCGCGTCGACCTTGCGCCACATGCCGACCTGCGGTGCATCGACCAGCGCGACCTGCTGCCAGCCGCCCGGGCCCACCACCTTGTCGCCCGCCTGGAAGGCTGGGTTCTTCGAAGCCACCACCTCGCCGACCGTGCCGCCCTGCATCACCGCATTCAGCGGCTGCGGCTGGGCGTAGCTCTTGCCGTCGTTCATGCGCCCGCGCATGTACGGGTCCAGGCTCATGAAATGGTTGCGCACCAGCACCTGGCCGTCCTGCAGATCGGCCACCGGTGCCTCGACCAGCTTGAAGTTGTCGAGCGTGGGCTCGCCGCTGGCGGCGCGGATGCCAGGCATGCGCATGTGCTTCGGTGGTCGGATCGAGTGCGTCATCGGTGCGCGTGCCCTCAGGGTGCGGAGCTGCGTCTGAAGCGTCGGACTGGATGCGCCGGCCGCCCGCCGGCAGCCCGGAGAGGAACTTGAAGGTGCCGGTGGCATGGGCCAGCGCTCGCCGGCCGCGTCGAACACCGTGCCCTCGCAGAAGGCCAGTGCGGCACTGCGGTGCAGCAGCTTGCCGACGCAGCGGATCCGGCCCTGGGCCGGGCGCATGAAGGTGGTCTTCATCTCGATGGTGACCACGCCGCGCGGATCGGGGCCTTCCTCGGCCTTGCGCGGCACGCGCGTGGCGTGCGCCATGGCCACGTCGAGCAGCGTCATCACCACGCCGCCATGGGCCACGTGCCAGGAGTTGTTGAGCTCGTCGCGGATGTCGATCGCGATCTCGCTCTCGCCCTCCTCGAAGCGCAGCAGTTCCGCGCCGAGCAGGTGGATGAAGGGAATGTGGCGCGCGAACTGCATAGCTTGAGCCGCCATCAGCCGCCGCCGTGCACGCAGCTGACGCCGCCATCCACCGCCAGGATCTGCCCGGTGATGTGCTTGCCGGCGGCCGAGGCAAAGAGCAGCGCCGCGCCCTTCAGGTCGTCGTCGTCGCCGATGCGCTTGAGCGGCGCCTGCGCAGCCAGCTTGTCGGTGCCGAACTCGGCGAGCACGCCCTGGGTCATCTTGCTCGGGAAGAAGCCCGGCGCCAGCGCATTGACCGTGATGCCGTAGCCGCCCCACTCGCCGGCCAGCGTGCGCGTGAAGTTGACCACCGCGCCCTTGCTGGTGCCGTAGGCGATGAACTTGACATCGGCCGAGCCGCCCAGGCCGGCGATCGACGCGATGTTGATGATGCGGCCGTGGCGGCGCGGGATCATGCTCGCCTTGCCCACCGCCTGGCTCATCAGGAAGATGCTGCGGATGTTCAGGTTCATCACCTTGTCCCAGGCTTGCAGCGGATAGTCCTCGGCCGGCGCGCCCCAGGTGGCACCGGCGTTGTTGACCAGGATGTCGACCTGGCCCAGCTGCTTCATGGCCTCGTCGCAGACCTTCTGGATCTGCTGCGGGTCGCTGGCATCGGCCGCCACCCAGCGCACGTCGATGCCCTTGGCCTTCAGATGGGCGGCGGCGTCTTCCAGGTCGGCCGCCTTGCGCGAGCTGAGCAGAATGCGCGCGCCGGCCTCGCCCAGGCTTTCGGCGATCTGCAGCCCCAGGCCGCGCGAGCCGCCGGTGATGACGGCGGTTCTGCCGCTCAGGTCGAAGAGCTTCTGCACGGGTGTGCTCATGGCGTGTCTTTCGAAGACTGGAAGGTGAAGGGTCATCCGCGGCGCCGCGAGCGCACCCAGATCAGCAGGGCGGCCAGCACGATCATCGCGCCACCGGCCAGCAGCACGGTCCAGCCGACCGCCGGCCGGTGCTCCATGGCCCAGATGCCCAGCCCGGCGATGAACATGCCGGCGTAGATCAGCACCCAGACCAGCTTGTCGATGGTGGCGTTGCTCATCCTCAGAACCAGTCGTCGTGCATCTCGCGGCACACCGCCTGGCGCGCGGCCACCGCCAGCAGCCAGGCGTCGATCCTGGGCAGCTCGTAGGCGTAGAAGTAGCGCATCGCCGCCAGCCGGCCACGCAGCGCGGCCTCGTCGCCGGCGCCGTCGGCCAGCCTGGCGCGGCAGACGCAGGCCAGATCCAGCCACAGCCAGGCCAGCACCCCATGACCGAAGGCCTGCAGGTAGGGCGTGGCATTGGCCAGCGCCTCTTCAGGTTGGCCGTTGATCCAGGCGGCGCGGGTGGCCGATTGCAGCGTCTGCAGCGCCGCCTGCAGCTGCCGCGCCGGCGCGGCCAGGGCCTCGTGCGGCAGCGCCGCGTTGACCGTGGCCTGCATGCGTGCCGCCAGCAGTTCGAAGGCCGCGCCGTCGTGCATCAGCACCTTGCGGCCCAGCAGGTCCAGGCCCTGGATGCCGTGCGTGCCCTCGTGGATCATGTTCAGGCGGTTGTCGCGCCAGTACTGCTCGACCGGGAAGTCGCGGGTGTAGCCGTAGCCGCCGTGCACCTGGATGGCCAGGCTGTTGGCTTCGAGGCACCATTCGCTGGGCCAGCTCTTGGCGATCGGCGTCAGCACCTCCAGCAGCATGCCGGCCTCGCGTGCCGCACGCGGCTCGCCGGTATGCAGCTCGTCGACCAGCCGCGCGCAGTACAACTCCAGCGCCAGACCGCCTTCGACATAGCTCTTCTGCGCCAGCAGCATGCGTTTGACATCGGCGTGCTGGATGATCGGCACCTGCGGCTGCGTGGCGTCCTTGCCGCCGACGCCCACCGGCCGGCCTTGCGGCCGCGTGCGCGCGTAGTCGAGGCTGGCCTCGTAGCCGGCAAAACCGAGCATCACCGCACCCAGGCCGACACCGATGCGCGCCTCGTTCATCATGTGGAACATGCAGCGCAGGCCCTCGCCGACCTGGCCGACGCGGTAGCCAATGGCGCCGCCACGCTCGCCGAAATTGAGCAGCGCATTGGTGGTGCCGCGGTAGCCGAGCTTGTGGTTCAGCCCGGCCAGCGCCACGTCGTTGCGCTCGCCGCTGAGTGTGCCGTCGGCTGACACGTGCTGCTTGGGCACGATGAAAAGCGAAATGCCGCGGGTGCCCGGCACGGTGACGCCGTCGGGCTGCGCGATCTTGGCCAGCACCAGGTGCACGATGTTCTCGGTGAGCTCGTGCTCGCCGGCCGAGATCCACATCTTGTGGCCCTTGAGCCGGTAGCGAGGGCCGAGCGGGTCGGCCTCGAAGTCGTCGCCGTCGGCAACGGCGCGCGTGGCCACGTCGCTCAAGCTGGAGCCGGCCTGCGGCTCGCTCAGGCACATGGTGCCGAACCATTGGCCGGCGAACAGCCGCTTGGCAAAGACCTCGCGCTGGGCCGGCGTGCCGTGCGCCATCAGCAGCTTGGCATTGCCGCTGGTCAGCAGCGCATAGCCGGCCATGGCGACGCTGGCCTTGTGGAAGAAGGCGTTGGCCGCCATCTCGATGACGCAAGGCAACTGCATGCCGCCGGTGTCGTGGTCCTGCGCCGCGGCCAGCATGCCCGATTCGACGTAGGCCGCCAGCGCCGCATGGGTGGCTTCGGGCAGCACCACGCGCTGGCCATGCGGACCGGCCACCACACTCGGCTCCTGCGTGTCGCTCAGCCGGTTGAAGGGCGCGAACTTGTCGCGCGCGATGCGTTCACTGGTGTCCAGCACCGAGGCGAAGGTCTCGAGTGAATGTTCGGCAAAGCGTGGGCGCTGCAGCAGCTGGCCGACGCCGATCCAGTCGTGCAGCAGGAAATCGACGGTCTTGCGCATGGACGGCTGCTCAGGACACCATCGGCTGGCGCGTCAGCGCCATCGTGGCCGAGGCGCGCGCGACATGCACCCGCGGCGCCCCGGCCGATTCGCAATAGACATCGGCCTCGGTGAAGCTGATGCTGCGCCCGGGCTTGACCACGCGCGCTTCGCACACCAGCCGCGCGCCGCTGGCCGCGCGCAGCAGGC
Organism: uncultured Pseudomonadota bacterium; assembly: GCA_963818005.1. Taxonomy (GTDB): domain Bacteria; phylum Pseudomonadota; class Gammaproteobacteria; order Burkholderiales; family Burkholderiaceae_C; genus Rubrivivax. The sequence continues at coordinate 38,328 of CAWFQP010000045.1, read as the reverse complement.
TGGTGGACAGCTCGGCGGTGATGACCATGAAGCCTGTGGCCGCCAGGGTCTGCGCGGCGATGCCCATCGAATGGTCGGCCATGCTGACCATCACGCCGGCATGCACCTGGCCGGTGTGCTGCATATGGCGTGGTGCCAGCTGCAGCACGGTGTGGATCCGGCCCTCGGCCGCGTGCACCGGCTCGACGCCCAGGTCGACCATGAACGGCGCCTTGCGGAAAAGATCGCGCAGCGCGTCGAGCTCGATGTCCATGGGCCGCGCTCAGCCTTGCGCGAGCGCGAAGTGGCGCAGCGCCGCCGGCGCGATCAGCTCACCGCGTTCTTGCACGAAGTGCCCGCCGTCGGCCACCTCCAGCGGCTCGGGGCAGCCGCGGATCAGCTTGCGCAGCGAGTGCATCGCCGGCGGGCCGAGCACCGGGTCGGTCATGCCGATGGCCATGAAGCTGTCACCGGTCCAGCGCTCCTTCCAGAAGGCTGCGGCTTCGCGACTGATGGCCGCGCCAGGCGCGTCCTCGCGATCGGGCACCAGGTTCGGGAAGGCACGCACGCCGGCCTTGTAGCGCATGTCGGGGAAGGGCGCGTCGTAGGCCGCGGCCTCGGCATCGCTCAATCCCGGCGTGCCGCGCTGGATCAACTTGCCCACGGCCAAGTCGGGCTGGCAGTTGTTGTAGTCGCGCCAGCGCTTGAAGCCTTCGGTCACCGTGCCCAGGCCCAGGCCGGTGTTCATCACCAGCAGCCGGGTGTAGCGCTCGGACTGCTCGAGCGGCAGCGTCAGGCCGATCAGCCCGCCCCAGTCCTGCACCACCAGCAGCACGTTGCGCAGGTCCAGCGTCTCGACCACCTTCAGCATCGTGTTGCGGTGGCGTTCGAAGCTGTACCAGGCGTCGTCCTCGGGTTTGTCCGAGCGGCCGAAACCGAAGAAGTCCGGTGCCACCACGCGCAAGCCCGCCGCGAGGAAGGACGGGATCATCTTGCGGTACAGGTAGGCCCAGCTCGGCTCGCCGTGCAGGCACAGCGCCGTGACCTGCGCATCGCGCGGGCCCTCGTCGATGTAGTGCATGCGCAGACCATTGATCTGCGAGGTAGTGCGGTGCGTACGGAAAGTCGGGCAGCTGCGCAAAGCGCGACTCGTCGGTGCGCAGCACCCTCATCGGCGCTCCGCCGTTCACAGGGCCCCCCAGGCCCTGCGGGCCGGACCCCCGAGCGGACGCGAGCAGCTTCGCAACGGCCGCGCGGCGCTCACAGCACCTCGAACACGCCGGCCGCGCCCATGCCGCCGCCGACGCACATCGTCACCACCACGCGCTTGGCGCCGCGGCGCTTGCCCTCGATCAGCGCGTGGCCGGTCAGGCGCTGGCCGCTGACGCCGTAGGGGTGGCCCACCGCGATGGCGCCGCCGTTGACATTGAGCCTGTCCATCGGGATGCCCAGCGTGTCGGCGCAGTACAGCACCTGCACCGCGAAGGCCTCGTTCAGTTCCCACAGGTCGATGTCCTCCACCTTCAGGCCCAGGCGCTTCAGCACCTTGGGCACGGCGAAGACCGGGCCGATGCCCATCTCGTCGGGCTCGCAGCCAGCCACCGCGAAGCCGAGGAAGCGGCCCAGCGGCTTCAGGTTCTTCTGCTGCGCGTAGGTGTCGCTGACCAGCACGCAGGCGCCGGCGCCGTCGCTGAACTGGCTGGCATTGCCGGCCGTGACCACGCCGCCGGGCAGCGCCGAGCGGATGCCCTTGATGCCGTCGTAGGTGGTGCCCGGGCGCAGGCCCTCGTCGGCGCTGATCGTCACTTCCTTGGTGCGCAGGCCGAGCTGCGCGTCGGCCACGCCGGCGGTGACCGTGCACGAGCACCATCTCGTCCTTGAACTTGCCGGCCTCCTGCGCCGCGCAGGCCTTCTGCTGGCTTTCGGCGCCGTAGTGGTCCATGCGCTCCTTGGGGATGCCGTAGCGCTTGGCCACGTTCTCCGCGGTCTCGAGCATCGACATGTAGATCGCCGGCTTGTGCTCCTTGAGCCAGCTGTCGGCGATCATGTGCCTGTTCATTTCCTGCTGCACGCAGGAGATGCTTTCCACGCCGCCGGCGACCAGCAGGTCGCTCTCGCCGGCGACGATGCGCTGCGCGGCCATGGCGATGGTCTGCAGGCCGCTGGAGCAGAAGCGGTTGATCGTGACGCCGCCGACGCTGATCGGCATGCCGGCGCGCAATGCCGCCTGGCGCGCGATGTTCATGCCGGTGGCGCCTTCGGGGTTGGCGCAGCCCATCAGCACGTCGTCGATCGCGGCCGGTTCGACACCGGCGCGCTCGACCGCGGCCTTGATCGCGAAGCCGCCCAGCGTGGCGCCATGCGTCATGTTGAAGGCGCCCTTGAAGCTCTTGGCCAGGGGCGTGCGGGCGGTGGAGACGATCAGGGCTTGGGTCATGAGGGTTCCTTGAAGAGGTTGGGACTCAGCTGAAGCTCTTGCCTTCGGCCGCCAGTTTGGCCAGCAGCGGCGCGGGCTGCCAGAACGCCTGGTCGTCGTTGCGGATTGGCGGCAAAGCGCTTCATCGCCTGCACCACGTTGAACAGGCCCACCGTGTCGGCGTAGCACATCGGCCCGCCGCGGTGCAGCGGGAAGCCGTAGCCGGTGAGGTAGACCATGTCGATGTCGCTGGCCTTGCTGGCGATGCCCTCTTCGAGGATCTTCGCGCCTTCGTTGACCAGCGCGTAGACCAGCCGATGCACGATCTCGTCCTCGCCGATCTTGCGCGGCTTGATGCCCAGGCTGGCGCGGTGCTTCTCGATCATCTCCACCACCACCGGGCTGGGGATGGCGTCGCGCTTGCCGGCCACGTAGTCGTACCAGCCGGCCTGCGTCTTCTGGCCGTAGCGGCCCATCTCGCACAGCAGGTCGGCTGATCTGCTGTAGCGCATGCCGGGCTTGTCGACGTTGCGGCGCTTGCGGATCGCCCAGCCGATGTCGTTGCCGGCCAGGTCGCCCATGCGGAACGGGCCCATCGCGAAGCCGAACTTCTCGATCGCCTTGTCGACCTGCGCCGGCGTGCAGCCTTCGTCGAGCAGGAAGCCGGCCTGGCGGCTGTACTGCTCGATCATGCGGTTGCCGATGAAGCCGTCGCACACGCCGGAGACCACCGCGGTCTTCCTGATCTTCTTGGCCACGCCCATCACCGTGGCCAGCACGTCCTTGCCGGTCTTGGCGCCGCGCACCACTTCGAGCAGCTTCATCACGTTGGCCGGGCTGAAGAAATGCATGCCGACCACGTCCTGCGGCCGCCTGGTGAAAGCGGCGATCTTGTCGACGTCGAGCGTGCTGGTGTTGCTGGCCAGGATGGCGCCGGGCTTCATCACCTCGTCGAGCGTCTTGAAGACCTTTTCCTTGACGCCCATCTCCTCGAACACCGCCTCGATCACCAGGTCGGCGTCCTTGATGTCGTCGTAGGCCAGCGTGGTCTTCAGCAGCGCCATGCGCTGCTCGTACTTGTCCTGCTTGAGCTTGCCGCGTTTGACCTGCGACTCGTAGTTCTTGCGCATCACGCCGATGCCGCGGTCCAGCGCATCCTGCTTCATCTCGAGGATCGTCACCGGCATGCCGGCGTTGAGGAAGTTCATCGCGATGCCGCCACCCATCGTGCCGGCGCCGATGACAGCCACCTTCTCGATCTTGCGCTGCGGCGTGTCCTCGCCCACGTCGGGGATCTTGCTGGCCGCGCGCTCGCCGAAGAAGGCATGGCGCAGCGCCTTGCTCTCGGGCGTCAGCATCAGCGCCAGGAAGGTGTCGCGCTCGAAGCGCATGCCGTCGTCGAACGTCATGTTCACCGCGGCCTCGACGCAGTCGACGCACTTGGCCGGCGCCGGGAAGTTCTTCGCCATCGCCTTGACGGTGTTGCGCGCGAAGGCGAAGTAGCCGTCGGCATTGGCATGCGTGGCCTTCAGGTTGCGCACCAGCGGCAGCGGACGCTGGTCGGCAATCTCCGCGGCGAAGGCCAGCGCGCCGGCCATCAGGTCGCCGTCGATCAACTTGTCGAACAGCTTCTGGCCCGGGATCGCGGCGAGCATCTCGCTCTTCACCGGCTCGCCGCTGACGATCATGTTCAGCGCGGTTTCCACGCCCAGCACGCGCGGCAGGCGCTGCGTGCCGCCGGCGCCGGGCACCAGGCCCGAGCTTGACCTCGGGCAGCGCCACCTGCGTGCCGGGCGCGGCCACGCGGTAGTGGCAGGCCAGCGCCAGTTCCAGCCCGCCGCCCATGACGACGCTGTGCATCGCCGCCACGATCGGCTTGGCCGAGGCCTCGAACTGCAGCCACAGCGACAGCAGGTTGGGCTCGGCGATCGCCTTGGGCGAGCCGAACTCGCGGATGTCCGCACCGCCCGAGAAGGCCTTGCCGGCGCCGGTGATGACGATGGCCTTGACGGCTGCATCGGCGTTGGCCTTGTCGATGCCGTCGGCAATGCCGCGCCGCGTGTCGTAGCCCAGGCCGTTGACCGGCGGGTTGTTCAGGGTGACGACGGCAACGTTGCCGCGGACTTCGTAGCTGGCTGTCATGGCATTCCTCTTCGAGGCTGGAGAAAGCGAACGGTCGTGCGATTCTAGGGACGCACCCGGCATGCTGGCTGTAAAGGCAGCGACACTCCGTCGCCACAATGGCCGTGCGGCAGGCCCGAGCCTACACCTCCAGCCACTCCTTGCGCACCTCGTCGTTGGCGCGCAGCTCGGCCGGCGTGCCTTCGAAGACGATGCTGCCGTGGCCCATGACGTAGCAGCGCTCCGAGATGGCCAGCGCGATGGTCAGCTTCTGCTCGACCAGCAGCACCGAGACGCCGCGGTTCTTCAGCTCCTTCAGGTACTCGGCGACGAGTTCGACGATCTTCGGCGCCAGGCCCTCGGTGGGCTCGTCGATCATGATCAGGTCGGGGTCGCCCATCAGCGTGCGGCACAGCGTCAGCATCTGCTGCTCGCCGCCCGACATCACGCCGGCTTCGGTGTGCTGGCGCTCCTTCAGCCGCGGGAACATGCGGTACATGTCGTCGAAGGTCCAGCGCGGCTTGGCCTTGCCGCGCTTCTCGCCGAGCATCAGGTTCTGGTGCACCGTCAGCTTGGGAAAGATGTCGCGGTTCTCGGGCACGTAGCCGATGCCGCGGTGCGCGATGTCGAAGGCATGGTGGCCGAGGATCTCCTGGCCCTTGAAGCGCACCGAGCCCTGCCCTTGCACCAGGCCCATGATGGTCTTCACCGTGGTCGAGCGGCCCGAGCCGTTGCGCCCGAGCAGCGCTGACGATCTCGCCCTCGCCGACGTTCAAGTCCACGCCGTGCAGGATGTGGCTCTTGCCGTAGAAGGCGTTGAGGCCCTTGAGTTGAAGCAGGCTGCTCATGTCGATGTCCCGGCTCAATGCCCGGCCTCGGCCGCCTGCTGGTCGGCCAGCACCGAGCCCAGGTAGGCCTCCTGCACGCGCGGATTGGCGCGCACCGCCTCGGGCTCGTCGAAGGCGATGACCTCGCCGTAGACCAGCACCGCGATCTTGTCGGCCAGACCGAAGACCACGCCCATGTCGTGTTCCACCGTCAGCAGCGTCTTGCCCACCGTGACCTCGCGGATCAGCTCGACGAAGCGCTTGGTCTCGCTCTTGCTCATGCCGGCGGTCGGCTCGTCGAGCAGGATCACGTTGGCGCCGCCGGCAATGGTGATGCCGATCTCGAGCGCGCGCTGCTCGGCGTAGGTCAGGTTCATCGCCAGCGTGTCGTGCTTGTGCTCGAGCTTGATCATCGCCATCAGCTCCTCGGCGCGCGCGTTGGCGTCGTGCAGTGTTGGCCAGGAACTTCCAGAACGAGTAGCGGTAGCCCAGCGACCACAGCACCGCGCAGCGCAGGTTCTCGAACACCGACAGCCGCGTGAACAGGTTGGAGACCTGGAAGCTGCGCGCCAGGCCCTTGCGGCTGATCTCGTAGGGCCGCAGGTCGTCGATGCGCTCGCCGTTGAGCAGGATCTCGCCGCTGGTCGGACCGAAGCGCCCGCTGATCAGGTTGAACAGCGTGGACTTGCCGGCGCCGTTGGGGCCGATGATCGCCACCCGCTCGCCGGGCGCGACCGCCAGGTTGGCGCCGCGGATGATCTCGGTCTTGCCGAAGGACTTGCGCAGGTCCTTCAGCTCGACGGCGTAGCGCGAGGGGCTTGCCGTGCTGCTCATGCCGGTGCCTCCTCGGTCGCTTCCCGGTGCAGCCGGGCGACGTCCTGGGCGATCTCGGTCTGCACATCGCTCCACAGCCGCACGAAGCGCCGCCGCGCCAGCTCGAACAGCGCGAAGCCGATGCCGCAGCACCACGATGGCGCCGATCCAGCTCATCGCGACTCTGCACGTTGAGCGCCAGGCCCAGGAAGCTGCACTTCCGGGCCGGCCGCCATGTTGAGCTGCAGGTGGTAGATCATCTCGATCAGCGCCGCCGCGCCGGCCAGCATCAGCAGCCCTGACAGCGCCAGGCCGATGTAGGACGGCCCCAGCCGGCCGAGCTTGCCGAAGCGCGCGACGCGCACGTTGATCAGGATCAGGCTGGCGATGCCGCCCGGCGCGTACATCACCATGAACAGGAAGATCAGCCCGAGGTACAGCAGCCAGGCCTTGGTGAACTCGGACAGCAGCACGAAGGCCAGCACCATCAGCACCGCGCCGATGATCGGCCCGAAGAACACGGTCGCGCCGCCGAGGAAGGTGAACAGCAGGTAGGCGCCCGAGCGCCCGGCGCCGACCACCTCGGCGGTGGCGATCTCGAAGTTCATCGCGTACATGCCGCCGGCCACGCCGGCGAAGAAGCCGGCGATGATGAACGACAGGTAGCGCACGCGCTGCATCTCGTAGCCGATGAACTCGACGCGCTCCGGGTTGTCGCGCACGGCGTTGAGCATGCGCCCGAGCGGCGTGCCGGTGAAGGCGAACATCGCCAGCGTGCACAGGAAGGTGTAGATCGCCAGCAGGTAGTAGACCTGCATCGCCGACCCGTAGGTGATGCCCATCACCGGGTCGCCGACCACGCGGTTGGCCGACACGCCGGCCTCGCCGCCGAAGAACTCGGGAATCATCAGCGACATCGCGAACACCAGCTCGCCCAGGCCGAGCGTGATCATCGCGAACGGCGTGCCGGCCTTCTTGGTCGTCACGTAGCCCAGCAGCACGGCGAAGAAGATGCCGGCCAGGCCGCCGACCAGCGGGATCAGGCTGATCGGAATCGGCAGCCCGCCGCCGATGCTGTTCATCGCGTGCACGGCCACGAAGGTGCCCAGGCCGGTGTAGACCGCGTGCCCGAAACTGAGCATGCCGCCCTGGCCCAGCAGCATGTTGTAGGACAGGCAGGCGACGATGGCGATGCCCATCTGCGACAGCATGCTGCGCGAGAACGGGCTGGTGAAGACCAGCGGCGCGACCAGCAGCACCAGGGCGAACAGGCCCCAGGTGATGCAGCCGGCCGGTATTGAAGGGTTTGGCCTGGGCGACAGTTGTCATGGCTTCAGCCCTCCCGCGTGCCGAGCAGACCCTTGGGCCGGAAGATCAGGATCAGCACCAGGAACAGGTACGGCAGGATCGGCGCGACCTGCGACACGGTCAGCTTCATCAGCGAGTTGCCCGCCAGCGCTCGCGCCAGGCTGATGCCGATCTGTTCGACCAGCCCGAGCAGCGAGGCGTCGACCGCGACGGCGAAGGTCTGGATCACGCCGATCAGGATCGACGCCAGGAAGGCCCCGGCCAGCGAGCCCATGCCGCCGACGACGACGACGACGAAGATCACCGAGCCGACGGTGACGGCCATCGCCGGCTCGGTGACGAAGGTGCTGCCGCCGATCACCCCGGCCAGCCCGGCCAGCGCCGCGCCGGCGCCGAACACCATCATGAACACGCGCGGCACGTTGTGGCCCAGCGACTCGACCATCTCGGGGTGCGTCAGCGCGCTCTGGATCACCAGGCCGATGCGCGTGCGCGTCAGCAGCAGCCACAGCGCCAGCAGCATCAGCAGCGCGACCAGCATCATGAAGCCGCGCGTGGCCGGGAACGGCGAGCACACCAGGCGCACCGCGGCATCGGCGGCCTTGCACATCGCCGCCGGCGCGGCGCCCCACACCAGCGCAGGCCATCGACCGACGAGTTGATCAGCGTGAACACCGGCCCGCGCAGGATCTCGGGCGGCTTGAACTCGACCGCGGTGCGGCCCCAGATCAGCTGCACCAGCTCGAGGATGACGTAGGCCAGGCCGAAGGTGATCAGCAGCTCCGGCACATGGCCGAACTTGTGCACCCGGCGCAGGCAGAAGCGCTCGAACAGCGCGCCGAGCGCGCCGACGACCAGCGGCGCGACGAACAGCGCCGGCCAGAAGCCGGTCAGCTTGGCGACGCTGTAGCCGACGTAGGCGCCGACCATGTAGAAGCTGGCGTGCGCGAAGTTCAGCACGCCCATCATGCTGAAGATCAGCGTCAGCCCCGAGCTGAGCATGAACAGCAACAGCCCGTAGCTCAGGCCGTTGAGCATCGAGATGGTGAAGAACTCCATGGCTCAGGCTCGGTTTGCGAACACAGGCACGACGCGCCGCCGCGTCGGCAGGATCGCGCTGGCGCGGCGCGGCAAGGCCCCGGCTCAGGACGGCCGCTTCATCTGGCAGCTGGTCGGCGTGCTCGACACGTACGGCGGGAACTCCTTCACCGGCACCAGCGTCATGCCGGTGTTCTCGGGGCTGTAGGGGTACTTCGCGTCGGCCTTCTGCCACACCGTCATGTACAGCGGCTGCTGCAGCTGGTGATCGGTCTTGCGCATCTCGACCTCGCCGTTGAAGCTCTTGAACTTCAGGCCCTCCATCGCCGCCGCCACCTTGACCGGGTCGGTCGACTTGGCCTTGGCCATCGCTGCGCCGAGCAGCTCATACGCATGGATCACCGAGCCGGTGTAGAAGTCGTCGTTGTACTTGGTGCGTGAACTCCTTCATCCAGCTGTCCATCTGCCCGCCCATGTTGTAGTGGCTGTAGGCGATCTGGAAGACGCGGCCCGCGCCGCCGGTGCCCAGCGCCGTCGGCGTGCCGGTGACGCCGGTGTAGTAGGTGAAGAACTTGCCGTCGTAGCCGCCTTCGTTGGCCGCCTTGATCAGCAGCGACAGGTCGGAGCCCCAGTTGCCGGTGATCACCGTGTCGGCGCCCGAGGCCTTGATCTTGGCGATGTACGGCGCGAAGTCGCGCACCTGCGCCAGCGGGTGCAGGTCTTCGCCGACGATCTTGATGTCGGGCCGCTTGCTGCGCCAGCATCTCCTTCGCGAACTTGGCGACCTGCTGGCCGTGCGAGTAGTTCTGGTTCAGCAGGTAGACGTTCTTGACGCTCGGCTGATCCTTGATGAAGGTGGTCATCGCCTCCATCTTCATCGACGTGTCGGCGTCGAGCCGGAAGTGCCAGTAGCTGCACTTGCTGTTGGTCAGGTCGGGGTCGACCGCCGAGTCGTTGAGGTACAGCACTTCCTTGCCCGGATTGCGCTCGTTGTGCTTGTTGATCGCGTCGACCAGCGCCAGCGCCACCGACGAACCGTTGCCCTGCACGATGTAGCGCACGCCCTGGTCGATCGCCGCCTTCAGCGCGTTCAGGCTTTCGGTCGGGCTCAGCTTGTTGTCGATGGCCGTGAACTCGAACTTGACGCCGGCCGGATTGGTGATGCTGAACTTCTCGGCGAAGAACTGGTAGTTCTTCGACTGGTTCGTTCCCACCGGCCCCATCAGGCCGGACAGCGCGTCGATCCGCACGATCTTCACGGTCTGTCCCGCGAGCGGCTTGGCCTGGGCGAAGGCCGAGGCAGCCGATACGGCGAGCGCCGTGCCGATGACGAGTGGAAGCAGACCATGGAGGTGCAGGGGGCGTTCGGATTTCATGCTGTGTCACTCCTGGATAGGCAAGTTGGAATCGGACTGCCGGCATACCATCGGGCATGCTACGAGACCGGCACCTCAGTCCCTGTCGCGTGCGCTACACCAACGCGGTGCACGGCTATGCGCATAGCGCGCAAGGTTAGCACTGGATGGGTGCCTGTCGCAGAGACTCCGTATCGGTTCGAACCCTTATGGCCCTGGCCGGCTGGCCAGGGCCGCACGCTCACTACACTGCGCGCAATGAGCGCCGTGACGTCAGCCGCAGCCCAGCCGACGGCGCTGCGCTGCTCCAACTGCTTCGCCAGTCGTGACGCGGCCCTCTGAACCTTTCCGCGCGACTGGGCGCAACCACTGAAGGTGTCCTGCCCATCATGAGTTCGAATCCGAAAGACAAGACCCCCGTCGAGGCGCCGGACGGCCTGCCCCGCCCCCCCGCGGTGGGGCGCTCCACGCAGGCCGGCGCGGCTGAGACCGACAAGTACCCGGTGCACAAGAGCGACGCCGAATGGCGCGAACAGCTCGACCCGATGCAATACCAGGTGGCACGCCATGCCGCCACCGAGCGCGCCTTCACCGGCAAGTACTGGGACCACTTCGAAGCCGGCCGCTACGACTGCATCGGCTGCGGCACGCCACTGTTCCAGTCCGACAGCAAGTTCGACGCCGGCTGCGGTTGGCCCAGCTACGCCGAGCCGATCAACAGCGAGGTCATCGAGCGCGTGCGCGACGCCAGCCACGGCATGGTGCGCGTCGAAGTGCGCTGCCGCAATTGCGGCACGCACCTCGGCCATGTGTTCGACGACGGGCCGGCACCCAGCGGCGAGCGCTACTGCATCAACTCGGCCGCGATAAACTTCGAGCCGGCGGCTTGAAGCGCGCAGGCCTGCGCGCTGCCCCAAGCGATCGCCCGCCGAGCGCATGAAATTCCTCTTCGACTTCCTGCCGATCGTTCTGTTCTTCGCGGCCTTCAAATACGCCGAGGGTCACAAGGAATGGGCCGCGGCCTTCGCCACCAGCCACCTGGGTTTCCTGGTGTCGGGCAACGTGGTCGGCGCGAACGAGGCGCCGGTCCTGCTGGCCACCGTGGTGGTGATCATCGCCACGCTGGCACAGGTGGCCTGGATCAGGCTGCGCGGCCGCAAGGTCGACACCATGCTCTGGGTCAGCCTGGTGCTGGTGGTCGTGCTGGGCGGCGCGACCATCTACTTCCACAGCGAGACCTTCATCAAGTGGAAGCCCAGCATGCTGTATTGGGCGATGGGCCTGTCCTTCTGGCTCAGTCCATTGCTCTTCGGCAAGAACCTTCTGCGCGCGCTGCTCGGCGAGCAGATGCAGTTGCCCGAGCGGGTGTGGCACCGGCTCAACTTCGCCTGGGTGGCCTTTTTCGCACTGATGGGGCTGCTCAACCTGTGGGTGGCCTACGGCTTTTCCACTGACACCTGGGTCAACTTCAAGCTCTTCGGCGGCATCGGGCTGATGCTGCTTTTCACCCTGGCGCAGGGCCTGTACCTCAGCCGCTATGTGAAGGACGAGGAGGCGGGCGCCGAAAAGGCACCTGCCGATTCGACATGAACCCCGCGCCCGGCGTCAGCCGCGAGGCGATCGAGGCCGCCTTGCGCGAGGCATTGTTGCCAATCGCGCTCGAAGTGCAGGACGACAGCCACCTGCACGTCGGGCACGCCGGCGCGCGCGAGGGCCGGCACTTCAGCGTGCGCATCACCAGCGCACGATTCACGGGCTGCGGCCGCGTGGCGCGGCATCGCCTCGTGTATGATGCCCTGCGCTTGTTGATGCCCGCGGGCATCCACGCGCTGGCCATCGAGGCGCATGCGCCCGACGAGCATTGAAACCACGCGCAGTGAACCTTTGCTGATGGTGGGCATCGAAGCCCGCTCCCGCCGCGCCGCTGCGGCCTGCGCAACCTCCACGAAAGCCCCCAAGACATGAAGTCGAACTCCCAGGCCGTGCGCGCCGCATTCATCGCCCTGTCCGCGGCGCTGCTGATGCCCATGGCGGTGCAGGCACAGAACATCGCGCTGGTCAACGGCAAGGCCGTACCCAAGTCGCGCGTGGACAATCTGCTGCAGCAAGCTTCCCGCGCCGGCCAGAAGGTGGGCCCGGAAATGGAATCCCAGGCCAAGGACCAGGTGGTGCTGCGCGAGATCTTCACGCAGGAAGCCGAGAAGAAAGGCATCGCCGCCTCGGCCGACTACCGCGCGCAGATGGAGCTGGCGCGCCAGAGCATCCTGATCCGCGAGCTGTTCGAGGATTTCAAGAAGAACAATCCGGTCAGCGACGCCGACGCCAAGGCCGAGTACGACAAGTTCAAGGCGCAGCTCACCGGCACCGAATACCGCGCCCGCCACATCCTGGTGGAAAAGGAAGACGAGGCCAAGGCACTGATCGCCAAGATCAAGGGCGGCGCCAGCTTCGAGGACCTGGCCAAGAAGAACTCGAAGGACCCGGGCTCCGGCGCCAACGGCGGCGACCTGGACTTCGCCAAGGCCGATTCCTACGTGCCCGAGTTCGGCCAGGCGCTGACCCAGCTGAAGAAGGGCCAGATGACCGAGGTGCCGGTGAAGACCCAGTTCGGCTGGCACATCATCAAGCTGGAAGACATGCGCGAGGCCGAGTTCCCGGCCTTCGACGACGTCAAGCCGCAGATCGTGCAGCGCATGGAGCAGGGCAAGCTGCAGCAGTACCAGGAAGACCTGCGCAAGGCCGCGAAGACCGACTACAAGTTCGCGCAGCAGTAACGGGCTTGCACGGCGCGCGTCAGGCTTCGCGGTCGCTGACCAGGCGGCCGGCCTCGATGCCCAGCTGACGCTGGCAGCGCGCGGCGATACCGCTGTCGTGTGTCACCAGCACCAGCGTCGTGCCGGCCTCGCGGTTCATCTCGAACATCAGTTCCATCACCTTGGCGCCGGTGGCGAAGTCCAGGCTGCCGGTGGGCTCGTCGGCCAGCAGCACGGCCGGGTGCACCACGAAGGCCCGTGCCAGCGCCACACGCTGCTGCTCGCCGCCCGACAGCACCTTGGGATAGTGGCCCAGCCGGCTGCCCAGGCCGACGCGGCCCAGCATTTCGGCAGCGCGGGCGCGCGCGTCGCCCTGCCCCAGCAGTTCCAGCGGCAGCATGACGTTTTCCAGCGCGTTCAGGTTGGCCAGCAGCTGGAAGCTCTGGAAGACGAAGCCCAACTTGCGCGATCGCACCGCGGCGCGCGCATCCTCGTCGAGCGCGAACAGCTCGGTGCCGGCCAGCCGCACCTGGCCGCTGGTGGGCACGTCCAGCCCGGCGATGATCGACAGCAAGGTGCTCTTGCCCGAGCCCGACGCACCGACGACGGCCACCGACTCCTGCGCACGCAGCTCGAAATTGATGTCGTGGAGAATGGTCAGCGACCCGGTGGAATCGGCCACCTGCTTGGTGATGTGTTGGACAGCGATGATCGGTTCGGACATGCGTCTTCTTGGTTCGGGGCTAACGCGGCGCGCGCTGCTGCGGCACTGTAGCCTGCTTGCGCTGGCCGGGCTGTGCGCACGTGAATCGGCTGCACAGGGCACGCCGCAGCGCGGTCCGCTGCTGGTGGTGGGCGACAGCCTGTCGGCCGAATACGGCCTGGAGCGCGGCAGCGGCTGGGTGGCGTTGCTGCAGCAGCGGCTGGCGCGCGACAGGATCGCGATCAAGGTGGTCAATGCCAGCATCAGCGGCGACACCACCTCGGGCGGGCGATCGCGCCTGCCCGAGCTGCTGGCGCAGCACAAGCCGGCGGTCGTGATCCTCGAGCTCGGCGGCAACGACGCGTTGCGCGGCCTGCCGTTGAACATGACGCAGGCCAACCTGTCGGCGATGACCCAGGCCGCCAAGACCGCCGGCGCGCGCGTGCTGCTGCTCGGCATGCAGGTGCCGCCCAACTACGGTCAGAAGTACGCGCAGGACTTCGCCAAGCTGTTCGCCGGCGTGGCCAAGGCCGAAGGCGCGGCGCTGGTGCCCTTCTTCCTGGCCGGCGTGGCCGACGCTCCGGATGCCGACAAGCTGTTCCAGGCCGACCGCATCCATCCGAATGCTCAGGCGCAGGCGCGCCTGCTGGACAACGTCTGGCCGACGCTGAAGCCGTTGCTGAAGTGACGCGCGCCGCTCAGCGTTCGCGGCCCTGCTGGCGCGATTCCGGCGTGCGCCGGCGCTCGCCCGGGTCGGCGTCGCGGCGCATCGCCGCGTTCTCGCCGGGACGAGCGCCGGGCGCTGCAGCCGCCGCTGCGCTCGGGCCTGTGCACGGCCGCCGGCGTCGGCTGCGGCAAGGCCACCGCGGGCGCAGGGCGCACGGCCTGTGCCTGTGCGCTGTACCGCCGCCGACGGCGGCCGTTCGCGACCGGGGTCTGCGTTCGGCGGCGTCGTCGTGCGCGGCCGGCCGCCGAAGGGAGCGTGCGCAGAGGGGACTGCGGCGGTGGCAGGCGCCGCTGTGCCTGACGCGATCGCGGCGCGCTGCGCACCGGCGGCCTGCGCGGCGGCGCTTCACCCAGCGTGGCCTCGATCGGCAGCGCCGCGCGCGGCGCGACATGTTCGCGGCGGTCGGCCTGCGGCCGCTGCGGCCGTGGCTGCGCCAGGTCCGGATCGACGGGCCAGGGGCCGCGAGCCGGATCGCCGCGGCGCAGCGACGCCGCTGGCGGACGGGGCGCGCCGTGCAGTGACGGCAACGCCGTCACTGCATCCGGCACGCCGCGGTTGACGAAGGCCGGCGCCGGCAGCGGGCCGGCCGGCAGATGCGGATTGAGCCGCTTCAGGTGGCCGGGGCTGACACGATAGCCGGGCGTGTAGGCCTCGCGCGGCGCGAGCGGCACCCAGCCATGCGCCGGCGGCGGACGGCCGCCCCAGGCCCCGCCCGGCGGCGGCCGTGCGCCGACCCAGCCGACCAGCGCCGGCGCGTACACCGGCCGCTGTACACGCGGCCCGGGCGTCCAGCACCAGCGGTTGCCCCACCACAGCCAGCGGCCGTAGTGGAACGGTGCGAAGCCCCACGGCGCCGCGTCGACCCAGGTCCAGCCCCAGGGGCGGACCCAGGCCCACTGGCCATGGCGGTACGGCGCCCAGCCGCTGGCCACCACACTGGGAATCCACACCGCACCGACTTCCGGATGCTGCTGCCAGCTGCCGTAGCGCTGCAGGTCCTCGACCCCGGTCATTTCCGCAGGCACCAGTTCCGATGGCATCAGCTGCGCGCGCGCCTGGTCCTCGCGCTGCGCCGTCAGCGCAAAGTCGTCCTGCTGCGGTGTCAGCCATTGCCGCGTCGTGTCACCCAGGCTGCCTTCGCGCCAGAACGCGGCGCGCTGGCCGGCGTGCAGCGTCAGCGACAGGTTGTGGGCCTCGACCTGCATCTCGCCGCGCCAGACAGTGACGTCGCTGGTTTCGGCCAGCCGGTCGACGCGGTAGAAGCCGGCGCGCCGCAGCATGAAGCGCGCCTCGGGATGCAGCACCTCCAGTTCGGCCGCGACCTCGTGCGACTGCAGCCGCAGGGCCATCCGGCCGCGCTGCAGTCGGAACTGCAAACGCTCGTCGTCCAGGCGCAGCGCCTCGAACTCGGTCTGTTCGCCGAGGAACACGGTGGTCGAGCCGATGTGCAATTCGGCCGATGCTCCCGCCGCGGTGGCCAGCCGCTCGCCGCCGGTGAAGGGCCGGTTCGGCAGCGCCTCGATCCATTCGCCCTGCCCCGCCTCCTGCACCCAGACCTCGCCGTGCAGTGCGGCGAGCCGGCCGACACGGCCGGGCGGATCGTCCTGCGCCTGTGCGACACCGGCCAGCAGCCACAGCGCCAGCAGGCCCAGTGCGCGCCCCAGACAGCCACGCATCGACGTTCCTCCCTCCGGCCCGGACGGGCCATGCGCTAATCAACGCAGCATCGGCCGGCCGGGATGACCTGGACCCGGGTTGACCCTTGCCATGCGGGGTCGAAGCTGCGCTGAGTGCGTCAGTCGTCGGCCTCGCCCGGATCGAGGTCGGGGAACAGCACGCTGGTGTAGCCGAAACGCGTCAGGTCGCTCATGCGCGTCGGGTACAAGCGGCCGATCAGGTGGTCGCATTCGTGCTGCACGACGCGCGCGTGGAAGCCGTCGGCCTCGCGCTCGATCAGCCGGCCCTGCGGGTCGAAGCCGCGGTAGCGGATGCGCGCGAAGCGCGACACCACGCCGCGCAGCCCCGGCACCGACAGGCAGCCTTCCCAGCCGTCGACCCTCTCGTCGCCGAGCGGCTCGATCACCGGGTTGATCAACACCGTCTGCGGCACCGGCGGTGCGTCGGGATAGCGCTGATTGCGCTCGAAGCCGAAGATCACCAGCTGCAGGTCCTCGCCGATCTGCGGCGCGGCCAGGCCCGCGCCGTTGGCCGCACGCATCGTGTCGAACATGTCCTCGATCAGCGCGAGCAGGTCAGGCGTGTCGAACTCGGTCACCGGCACGGCCACACGCAGCAGCCGTTCGTCGCCCATCTTCAGGATCTCGCGGATCGCCATGCTGGCCCCCGTATCAGCCGAACTGGGTCTTCACCGACACCGTCGGGTTGTCGGGCAGGCCCTGGTATTGAACCTCGACCTTCTGGCCGGCCTTGGACGGCATGAGCTTGGCGAACGAGCCGACGCTGATCAGGTCACCCTTCTTCAATGCCAGGCCGCGCTTCTGCAGGTCCTGCGCCAACCAGGCCAGCGCGTTGAACGGGTGGTCGAGCACGTCGCGGCCGAAGCCGGTGTCCAGATCCAGGCCGCCGCCCATCACCAGCACCTTCATGCTGGCCAGCGATTCGGCGAAGGCCTGCGTGCGCTTCACCGCGATCGGCGTGCCGGCGACGAAGTAGCGCGCGCCGACGTTGATCGCGGCCACGCCCGCGCCGTTGAGCTTGGACGGCGCCTCGACCACCAGGTCGGGCAGCTCGATCGCCGGGATCAGCTGTTCGATGGATTGCAGCACCTGCCCGGGCGTCTTCGCCTGGTTGATGCGGCGCGTCGGACACGCGCACCAGCAGGTCGGCCTCGAACAGCGCTCGTGCGCCGAAGGCGGCCTCGACCGTGGCACCTTCCTTCAGCAGCATCGGCTCGCAGGGCACGCCCCACACCGGCGCCGTGGCGTTGAAGCAATTCTGCACCGCCGGGTTCGTGATGGCGGCAAGCGCGGCACTCAGCATGAGCGCGGGGGCGGCGCGGCGAGCGCGGCAACGCATCAGAAAAATCTCCTGGGCTCTAGGGTGGTCGAAGAGACGCGAGTTTATGCTCGCCGCCCACCCTGCACCGCCCAGCACCCATGCTGCGACCGCACCGGCCACCTGCTGCTGGTACACGAGGCGGTGCAAGTGGCCGGCTTCGGTGCGGAGATCGCCGCCAGCGCGGCAGAGGCCACCGACTGCAAGCTCAAACGCCTGGGCGCGCCGCGCATTCCGGTGGGCTATGCGCCGGTGCTGGAGGCGCAGTCGCGCATCGGCGTGGCCGACATCGTCGCCGCGGCCAAGGCACTGCGCGGCGGCTGATCAGCGCTCGCCGTTCAACAGCGCCAGCAACCCGGCTTCGTCCAGCACCGGCACCCCCAGCTCGCGTGCCTTGTCGAGCTTGGACCCGGCCTCGGCGCCGGCGACCACGTACGCGGTCTTCTTCGACACCGAGCCCGCCACCTTGGCGCCGGCGGCTTCGAGCCGCTCCTTGGCCTCGTCGCGCGTCAAGGTCGGCAGCGTGCCGGTCAGCACCACGGTCAGCCCGGCCAGCGGCTTCGCCTCGGCCGATGCCACGCCGTCGTGTTCGCTCCATTGAATGCCGGCGGCACGCAGCTGCTCCACCACCTCGCGGTTGTGCGGCTGCTCGAAGAAGGTGCGGATGCTCTTCGCCACCACCGGGCCGACGTCATTGACTTCCAGCAGCTGCGCCTCGCTCGCATCCATCACGCGGTCGATCGAGCCGAAGTGCGCCGCCAGGTCCTTGGCGGTGGTCTCGCCGACGTGGCGAATGCCCAGCGCGTAGAGAAAGCGCGCCAGCGTCGTGTGCCTGCTCTTGTCCAGCGCGGCGACCAGGTTGGCGGCGCTCTTGTCGGCCATGCGCTCCAACGCCGCCAACTTGGCCACGCCCAGCTTGTACAGCTCGGGCAGCGTGCGGATCAGGCCGCCGTCGACGAGCTGATCGACCAGCTTGTCGCCCAGGCCCTCGATGTCCAGCGCACGCCGGCCGGCGAAGTGCAGCAGCGCCTGCTTGCGCTGCGCGGCACAGAACAGCCCGCCCGTGCAGCGGTGATCGATGGCGCCCTTCTCGCGCTGCACGGCGCTGCCGCACACCGGGCATTGCTGCGGCATGCGGAAGTTGGCCACGTGGTGTTCGCGCGGCGCCGGTATGCGGCCGACGATCTCTGGAATGACATCGCCGGCGCGGCGCACGATCACCGTGTCGCCGACGCGCACGCCCTTGCGCCGCAGCTCGAACAGGTTGTGCAGCGTGGCATTGCTGACCGTGGTGCCGCCGACAAATACCGGCTCCAGCTTGGCCACCGGCGTCAACTTGCCGGTGCGACCGACCTGGATGCCGATGGCGTTCAGGCGCGTCAGCTGCTCCTGCGCCGGATACTTGTGTGCCACCGCCCAGCGCGGCTCGCGCGTGACGAAGCCCATGCGCTGCTGCAAGGCGATCGAATTGACCTTGTAGACCACGCCGTCGATGTCGAAGGGCAACTGGTCGCGTTTGGCGGCGATCTCCTCGTGAAAAGCCACCAGCCCATCGGCGCCCTGCACCACGCGTCGATCGCCATTGACCGGCACGCCGAAGGCGGCGATGGCGTCCAGCGTGCCGCTGTGCGTGTGCGGCTGCACCCAGCCGCGGGTCTCGCCCAGGCCGTAGGCAAAGAAGCTCAGCTTCTTGTCCACCATGCCCGCCGGGTCGAGCTGGCGGATCGCGCCCGCCGCGGTGTTGCGCGGGTTGATGAAGGTCTTGCCGCCCTTGTCGCGCTGGCGTTCGTTGAGCCGCTCGAAGTCGTCGCGGCGCATGTAGGCCTCGCCGCGGATCTCGATCAGCGGCGGTGCCTCGCCCACCAGTCGCAGCGGGATGCGGCCGATGGTGCGCACGTTCTGCGTCACGTCCTCGCCGGTCTCGCCGTCGCCGCGGGTCGTGGCCTGCACCAGCAAACCGTCTTCATAGCGCAGGTTGATGGCCAGGCCGTCGAACTTGAGTTCGGCGTTGTATTCGACCGGCGGCGCATCCGCCGGCAGCGCCAACTCGCGGCGCACACGCGCATCGAAGGCGCGCGCGCCATCGGCCGTGGTGTCGGTCTCGGTGCGGATCGAAAGCATCGGCAGCGCATGCCGCACTGGCACCAGGCCGTCGAGCACCCTACCGCCGACACGCAGCGTCGGCGAATCGGGCGTGCGCAGCTGCGGGTGCGCGGCCTCGATCGCCTGCAGTTCCTGGAACAGGCGGTCGTATTCGGCATCGGGGATCTGCGGCGCATCGAGCACGTAGTACTGGTGCGCGTGATGCTGCAGCGTGGCTCGCAGGGCGGCGGCGCGTTCGGCGGGTGGGTTCATCGGCCGATAGCATGCCACGTGGCACGGCGTACCCGCTGGCACAATCGTCCGCACCCGGACCACCGCCTTGGAGGCACACCATGACCTTGTTCGGAGCCGTGATCTGCAGAAGGCGCTGGCTGACCGCTGTCGCGCTGTCCGGCCTGCTCGCCGCCTGCGCGCCGATGCCCGGCGCGATGCCCTCGGGCGACCCGCTGCCGTCGTGGAACGAAGGCGCGAACAAGCAGCGCATCCTCGGCTTCGTGCGTGCCGTCACCACCGAAGGCGGCAAGGACTATGTCGCTCCCGCGCAGCGCATCGCGGTCTTCGACAACGACGGTACGTTGTGGGCCGAGCAGCCGATGTACTTCCAGTTCTTCTTTGCGCTCGACCGTGTCAAGGTACTGGCACCGCAGCATCCCGAATGGAAGGACAAGGAACCCTTCGCCTCGCTGCTCAAGGGCGATGTGAAGGGCGCGCTCGCCGGCGGCGAGCACGCCATCCTCGAGATCGTCATGGCGACCCACGCCGGCATGACCACCGATGAGTACGCGAAGCTCGTCGGAGATTGGGCCGCCACCGCCAGACATCCCACGACCAAACGCCTGTTCACCGAGATGGTCTACCAGCCGATGCTCGAAGTCCTGGCCTATCTTCGTGCCAACGGCTTCAGGACCTTCATCGTCTCCGGCGGCGGCATCGAGTTCATGCGCCCGTGGACAGAGAGGGTCTACGGCATCCCGCCCGAGCAGGTCGTCGGCAGCAGCATCAAGACCCAGTTCGAAGTTCGCGACGGCAAGCCGGCGCTCGTGCGGCTGCCGCAGCTGAACTTCATCGACGACAAGGAAGGCAAACCCGTCGGCATCAACCTGCACATCGGCCGCCGGCCGATCGCCGCCTTCGGCAACTCCGACGGCGACTTCCAGATGCTGCAGTGGACCACCACGGCCGGGGGCCAGCGGCTGGGCATGCTCGTGCATCACGACGACGCCGTGCGCGAGTACGCCTATGACCGCAACTCGAGCATCGGCCGCCTGGCGCAGGGCCTGGACCAGTACCAGGCCATGGGCTGGGGGCTGATCAGCATGAAGAACGACTGGAAGGTGGTCTTTCCGCCGCAGAAATGAGCGACACCTTCGACCTGGTGGTGATCGGCGCCGGCTCCGGCGGCGTCGCCGCCTCGCGCCGCGCCGCGGCGCATGGCGCCAAGGTGGCGATCATCGAGAGCAGCCGCGTCGGCGGCACCTGCGTCATTCGCGGCTGCGTGCCGAAGAAGCTGCTGATGTATGCCGCGCAGTACGGCGACGCCTTCCGCGAGGCCGCCGGCTATGGCTGGAGTCTCGGCCATCCGCACTTCGAGATGGCGCGCTGGGCGGCGTCGAAGGCGGCGGAGACGCAGCGCCTGGAGCACATCTACCGGCAGCTGCTGGCCGGATCGAAGGTCGAGCTGGTCGAAGGCCGCGCCGTGATCGACGGCCCGCAGCGCGTGCGCGTGGGCGACCGGGTGCTGCAGGCGAAGCACATCCTCGTCGCCACCGGCGCGGCGCCGGTACGCGACAGCATTGCGGGCATCGAACACTGTCCGACCAGCGACGAGCTGCTCGACCTGCACGTGCTGCCGCCGAAAGCCGCCATCGTCGGCAGCGGCTTCATCGCGCTCGAATTCGCCAGCATCCTGGCGCGGCTGGGCGTGGCGGTGAGCCTGTTCTACCGGGCGCGGCTGCCGCTGCGCGGCTTCGACGAGGACCTGCGCACCCGCGCTGCGGCCGCGCTGCAGGCCGCCGGCGTGACACTGCATCCCGGGGCCGCACCGCGCGAGTTGCAGCGTGCCGGCGGCGAGTGGCTGCTGATCCTGGACGACGAGCGTTTGCTCGAGTTCCCGTTCGTGCTCAATGCCACCGGCCGCCGCCCCAACACCGCCGGGCTGGGCCTGGAACGCCTGGGCATCAGCGCTCGACGCCGCCGGCGCCGTGCCGGTGGATGCGAGGCTGCACACCACGGCCGAAGGTGTCTACGCCATCGGCGACGTCACCAACCAGTGGAACCTGACGCCGGTGGCAATTGCCGAAGGGCGGGCGCTGGCCGATTCGCTGTTCGGGCCGCACCCGCGCGAGGTCGACCTGAGCCTGGTCACCGCGGCGGTGTTCATGCTGCCGCCGCTGGCCACCATCGGGCCGACCGAGGCCGACGCACTGGCCGCCGGCCACAAGCTCAAGGTCTTCGAGGCCGATTTCCGCCCGATGCGCCAGGCCTTCATCGACGGTGCCGAGCGCTGCTACATGAAGCTGCTGGTCGATGCGCAGACCGACAAGGTGCTGGCGGTGCACATGATGGGCGCCGACGCGCCCGAGATCGTGCAGAGCCTGGCCGTGGCGCTGACTGCGGGCGCGACCAAGGCGATGTTCGACCACACGATCGCCGTGCACCCGACCGCGGCCGAGGAGTTCGTGCTGATGCGCGAGCCGTCGCGCAGAGTCGGCTGAAGGCCGACCGCGGCCTATGCCGGCTGTGTCAATGCCGGGTCCTGCCCCGGCATCCAATGCGATCGCGGTCGCACCACTTTCATGTGCTGCGCCAGGTAGGCAGGCGGGGCTCGCTGGCGGCAGCGAATGCCGCGTGAGTGCAGCTCACCGACGCAGCGTGTCGTGGCCCTCACGACCGCGCCTTGATTCGGGCCGTGTCGAGCGCCAAAGCGTCTGTGCTAGCGTCGCGCGACGCTGCGCCGCCGCGGAACGATCGCTCGGCCGCAGTCGGTGCAGACCCAGCCCGTCGATGGAGTGACGCAAGATGAAGACCGTGAGCGGCCTCGATGGCACCTTCCTGCACATCGAGTCGCCGGAAACACCGCAGCATGTCGGCTCGCTGAGCCGCTATGTCCTGCCCAAGGGCTACAAGGGCGACTTCCGCGCCGACTTCAGGCGCGAACTGGGCAAGCGGCTGCATCTGGTGCCGGCGTTCGTGCGCAAGCTGGCGCCGATGCCGCTGCAGTTTGCCAACCCGGTCTGGGTGGACGAAGACCGGATCGACTGGGACTACCACGTGCAAGACCTGACCCTGCCCAGGCCCGGCACGCAGGCGCAGCTCGAAGACTGCATCGCCCGGCTGCACTCGGAGCTGCTCGACCGCAACCGGCCGCTGTGGCGCATCGCGTTGCTCGATGGGCTGGAGGATGGCCGGGTGGCCAGCTACATCAAGGTGCACCATGCCACGATGGACGGGCAGGCTGGCGTGCTGATGGCGCTGGCGCTTTTCGACATCGGCCCCAAACCGCGACGCATCCCCACGGCCAGGTTGCCCGCCGCGGAACATCCCGGCACGGCCGAGCTCGCCTTGGCGGCGCTCAGGCACGACGCTGGCCAGTACGCAAAACTGCTCAGGCAGCTGCCCGACATCGCGCAGACGCTGGCCGCAATCTTCGGGACGCGCCGAGACAAGTGGCCGATGCAGCCCGCGGCACAGGCCGAGTTCGCCCCGAAGACGCTGCTCAACGGCCGAATCACTGCCGAGCGCGGTTTCGCAGCCCTGTCCGTCCCGCTGGACGGCTTGAAGCAGCTCGCCGCGGCGCACGCGGTCAAGCTCAACGACGTGGTGCTCGCACTGTGCAGCGGTGCGCTGCGCACCTACCTGGCCCAGCACGGCGGTCTGCCGAAGAAGTCGCTGATCGCGGCCATGCCGATCTCGCTGCGCGATCCGGGCAACACCGACTACTCGACGCAGGCGACGATGGGCATGGTCAAGCTGCACACCGACATCAAGGATCCGGTGCAGCGGCTGCTGGCCATCCGCGACACCTCGGCCCTCGTCAAGGAACAGAGCAAGCGCGCCCGCGGTGTGACGCCGACCGACTTTCCTTCGATCGGCATTCCCTGGCTGATGCAGACCATGGCATCGCTGTACGGGCGCAAGGGCGTGGCCGACGCCATCCCGACCCCGGCGAACCTGGTGATCTCCAACGTGCCCGGGCCGCAGGTGCCGCTGTACGCCGGCGGCGCATTGATGGACGGCTACTGGCCGTTGAACATCGTGCAGCATGGCCAGGCGCTGAGCATCACGGTGATGAGCTACGCCGGCGCCATGGGTTTCGGTTTCACCACCGCGCGTTCGGCCATACCGGATGCGCGCGAGCTGTCGGCGGCGCTGCTCGCGGCGCTGGATGAACTGGTGGCCCAAACGGCGAGCCTGCCGGCCGGGCCAGCTCGGCGCAAGGCCGTTGCGAAGAAGGCGATCAAGGGCAAGCCGGCGCCGGTGCGCAAGCGCAGGGCATAGCGACAGCTGCCGCCGTGTGCGGCCGTCACGTGCGGCCGTCGCGTGGGCGGCGCGCTCAGCGCTCGGCAGCCGACGCCTGTGCCCGCGCCGCATGCTCCGCAATGGCGTCGATGATCGGCGGCCACAGCGTGATCGGCAGCGCGTGGCCCATGCCTTCGACAATCAACCGCTCGGCGCCGGGCACGGTATCGGCGACGTCGATGCCGCAGGCCAGTGGCACCAGCGGGTCGGCGTCGCCGTGGATCACCAGCGTGGGCACGCGCACCTTGGCCAGCGCCGCCTTGCGGCTGCCCGAGGCCAGGATGGCGATCAGCTGGCGTGCCACGCCGGCCGGGTACAGGCCGCGCGTGAAGGTCTGCGCGGCGCGCTCCAGGTCGCGCGCCTCGTCCAGCGGGAAGCCGGGGCCGCGCAGCAGCTTCCAGGTCTGCAGGTAACGCTGGTAGTAGCCGGCCTGGTCGGTGGGCGTGGGCGTCATCAGCAGTTGCAGCGCCTCGGGCTTGGGCGGCGGCAGCGACGGGTCGCCGCTGGTGGCCATGATCGACGTCAGGCTGCGCACGCGTTGCGGGTGTTCGATGGCCAGCGTCTGCGCGATGGCGCCGCCCATCGACGCGCCGACGATGTGCGCGCTGTCGATGCCCAGCGCATCGAGCAGGCCGACGCAGTCGCGCGCCATGTCGCCGAGCGTGTAGGCAGCCTTCACCGGCTGGCCCATCAGATGTGCCTGCAGCAGCTGCGGCACGTTGGGCACGCCCGCGCTTTCGAGCCGCGTGGACAAGCCGATGTCGCGGTTGTCGAAGCGGATGACGCGAAAGCCGCGCCCCGCCAGCGCGGCGCAGAAATCGTCGTCCCAGGCGATCATCTGCGCCGCCAGGCCCATGATCAGCAGCAGCGGCGGCGCCTGCGTGTCGCCGAAGGTGTCGTAGCACAGTTCGATGCCGTTGGCCTGTGCAGTGGCCGGCGCGGTGCGCAAGACGTTGGTGTTCATTGGCGTTGCGGGGCGGCTTCGCGCAGCCGCTGCGTGTCGCCGTAGATCCATTGCAGCAGGCCGTCGCGCCGGAACGGCTGCCACTGGCCCTCGGGCTGCGCCAGTCGGTCGCCGACGGCATGCAGCACCGCCGGCGCCAGCGCCATGCCGGTGTGGCTGGTCGACACCTCGATGTTCTCGGCCAGCGGGTGCTCGTCCATCAGGCTGGCCTGCCAGGCGACCACGCCGTCGCTGCGGCTGAAGATCGACGTCGTCGGCACGTGCGGCGGCCGCCGCAGCAGCGTCTGGTAGGCCGGCTGGTGGGCATGCCGCCCGCTCACCGCTTCGTACAGCCGGCGCGCGTTGCTGGCCGAGGCCGGCCCGGTGATCGGGCTGCCGAGCGTGATGACGCTGCGCACCTGGTCTTCGGCCAGCCAGGCCAGCACGCGCGCATAGATGCCGCCCAGGCTCTGGCCGACCAGGCTGACCTTGCGTCCGCCCGACTGGCGGTAAAGAAAGCGCACGCGCTCGACGCAGGCCTCGACCACGTGCGGGCGCGGTCCGAAGTTGATGCCCTGGCCCCAGCCGTGCGCAGCGAAGCCGCGCTGGATGAGGAAGTTTCGCAGCATGCGTGTCGAAGAATCATGCGCCACCAGCCCCGGCAGCACCAGCACCGGGTGTCCGTCGCCGCGTGGGCCGGCCAGCAACAGCGGCCACAGGCCCAGGCTGGACAGCGCCTCGAAAGGTGCGCGCGCTTCGAGCGCACGCGCGTGCGAGCCAGGCGGACGCACGCCTTGCGGGGACTCGAAGTCGTAGTCCTGCATGTCTACAGTTTGCTGCATTGGCGGATCCTCAAACCTTGCATAGTTGGGGCATTGCGCGGAAATCTCAAGCGAGTGTCCGATGAGGGCGCTCGACTGCGAACGCAGCGCCGGAAGTGTCGGCCGTGCGCGCCGCCGCCGTCAATCCAGGGTTGCCTTGAATGCCTGTCGCCAATGCGACTCGACAAGATCGCCTTGCCGCATGCTCTTGCGACAGGAACCGGCGCGCTTCAACCCGCAAACAGCCGCCGCGCGGCCGGCGAGCCTGCCGCCAGGTCGTGGGTGTCCAGCGCGGCATACAGCTGATCCAGGTCCCTGCCGATGGCGTCGAAGGCATGCAGCGTGATCGGCCGGCCGGCGTCGTCCAGCAACTCGGCATCCATGTCCTCGGCCAATGCATGCGCCACCTTGTGCCAAGTGGGGAAAGGCTCGACCGCGGCCGGCGTCTGCGGCACGTCCAGGCTGAGAATCACCTCGCGCAGCGCTGCGGCCTGCGGGTCGTCGGCCAGCGCGGCCTGGGCGTCGAACTCCAGCACCAGCACCGGCGGCGCGCCTTCGTCTGCCGCCGGCAGCACCAGGCGGCCGGCCACCGCGCCGGGCACCAGGCCCTGGCGGCCGGCACGCTGCTGCACATAGCCGACCGACCAGGCGACCGAGCGCGCCACCAGGCGCACCGCGAGCTGCGCATCGAGCGGGCCTGCAAAGCCATCGAGCTCGCGGGCGCGGGCCACCACGTCGAGCATGTCGGGAAAGTCGGGCATCGCGCCGACGCCTTCGGCAAAGGCCTGCAGCTTGTGCACGAATTCGGAGTACTCGATCTCGTTCAGCGCACCGCTGCGGTTGGCCAACTGCACGCCCGCCTGCAACTCGCTGTAGCGATGACCGGCAGCGGGCAGCTCCCAATCGCCGCTGTCGATGTCGAGGCCTTCGATATGGAAGGGCTTGGTGCCTGCGCGGCGGGTGGCCGGCCAGTGGGCCATGATGGCCTCGCCGCTGACCGGTGCTTCCAGAGACAGCGGCACGATGGCATCGACCAGCGCGTCCAGCCGCGCCTGGCGCCGCGCGGCCGGAGCACGCCGCTCGTTCGGGTCGGCCGCGGGGCCGGCAGGCACGCTCGGCACCTCGCTGAAGCCCGGCTCGACCCGCTGCGGCGCGGGCAGCGGCGCATCGGCCTGGCGCGGGCTGGCGCGGCGCGCGCTCCACCAGCCATGGGCCAGCAGCGCCACCAGCAACAGCGCACCCAGTATCGACAGCGCAACAGTCAGGCTCATGACAAGCACGCCGCGCGAATCGCGATACGCCCTTCGAGCAAGCGCCGCGGGACCGGCTTTGCCGGGCCGCCAGCGCTGCAGTGCGTCTTGCACGGCGCATTGCGCCCGGCAGCCGCGCGCAAGCGTGCAGGCGCTTGCCCGGCGCCGTCTCGCCCCCCTGGACGGGGCGGGCGAAGGCCGCAGGGGGTGGGCCCGTTCATGCCGCCTCGGCCATGGACAGCGCCGCGTCCATGTCCACTGCGACGATGCGCGACACGCCCTGCTCCTGCATCGTGACGCCGATCAGCTGCTCGGCCATCTCCATCGCGATCTTGTTGTGGCTGATGAACAGGAACTGTGTGCCCATGCTCATCTCGGTGACCAGCTTGCAGTAGCGCTCGGTGTTGGCGTCGTCCAGCGGCGCGTCCACTTCGTCGAGCAGACAGAACGGCGCAGGGTTGAGCTGGAAGATCGCGAACACCAGCGCGATCGCGGTCAGCGCCTTCTCGCCGCCGGACAGCAGGTGGATGGTGCTGTTCTTCTTGCCCGGCGGCTGCGCCAGCACCTGCACACCCGCGTCGAGGATCTCGTCGCCGGTCATCACCAGCCGCGCGCTGCCACCGCCGAACAGGCTCGGGAACATGCGGCCAAAATGTTCGTTCACCTGCGTGAAGGTCTGCCCCAGCAGCTCGCGTGTTTCCAGGTCGATCTTGCGGATCGCGTCTTCGAGCGTGTTCATCGCCTCCAGCAGGTCGGCATTCTGCGCGTCGAGGAAGCTCTTGCGCTCGCGCGCCGCGCTCAGCTCCTCCAGCGCGGCCAGGTTCACCGCACCCAGCGCCGCCAACTCGCGATTCAGCCGGTCGATCTCGCCCTGCAGGCCCCACAGCTTGACGCCGCCTTGTTCGATGCCCTGCTGCAGCACTTGCAGATCCGCCTGCGCGGCCGTCAGTTGCTCCAGATACTGCGCACCGCCCAGCATCGCCGCCTGCTGCTCCAGCTGCAGCCTGGTCAGGCTCTCGCGCATCGGCTCCAGGCTGCGCTCCAGCGTCAGCCGCTGCTCCTCGGCGGCGCGCAGCTTCGCGCTCAGCTCGTCGTACTGGCTGCGCGTGGCGGACAGCGCCTGTTCGCGCTGCAGGCGCAAGCCCAGTGCGGTCTGCAGCCCGGCCTGCGCGGCGGCGTCGTTGAGACCGGCCAGTTCCTCGTCGACCTGCGCGGCGGCCTGCACGTTGGTGGCGACCTGCTGCTGCGCCGTTTCGATGGCGCGCCGCAGTTCGCCTTGGCGCGCCGCCAGCGTGCGCGACTGGAAGGTGGCCTCCTGGGCCTGGCGTTCCAGCGTGCGCAACTGCTCGCGCGCGGCGTTGAGCCCGCGCTCGGCATCGATGACCGCATCGTCCAGCTCGCTGTGACGCTGCTGCGCGTCGGCCAGTTGCTGGTCCAGCTCCTCGAAACGCGCCTCGCTCTGGCTGCGGCGTTCGCGCAGCGCGTCGAGCAGCGCGCCCACTTCGGACAGCTCGCCGTCGAGCTGGCTGCGCCGCGCCTGGCTGGCCTCGGCCTGCTGCGATAGGCGCAGCAGCTCCACCTGCGTCTGGTGGGCGCGGGTCTGTGCCTCGGCGGCCTCGCGCCGGGCGCTGGCCAGGCGCAGCGAGGCTTCGGTGTGGGCCGCCTCGACACGCACGCTGGCGCTGCGCGCTTCGTCGGCGATCAGCCCTTGCGCGCGGAGCTGGCGCTCCAGGTTCTCGATTTCCTGCTGCCGCGCCAGCATGCCGGCTTGCTCGGAATCGGGCGCGTAAAAGCTCACCGCGTACTGCGACACCGCATGGCCTTCGCGCGACATGACCACTTCGCCATGCGTCAGCTGGTCGCGCGCGGCCAGCGCTTCGTCGAGGCTGGGCGCGGTGTACACGCCTTCGAGCCAGTCGTCGAGCAGCGCCTGCAACCCGGCATCGTTCAGCCGCAGCAGCTCCGACAAGCGCGGCAGCGTGCGGTGCGTGCTGGCGATGGCACCGGCATTCGACGAATAGAAGGCCAGCCGCGTCGGCGGCGCGTCGGTGGCGAAAGCGCGCACCGTCTCCAAGCGCCCGACCTCCAGCGCGTTCAAGCGCTCGCGCAGTGCGGCTTCCAACGCGGTTTCCCAGCCGGGCTCGATATGCACCCGGGTCCACAGGCCCTGCAGACTGTCCAGGCCGTGCTTGAGCAGCCAGGGCTTGAGCTTGCCGCTGCTTTGCACCTTGTCCTGCAGTGCACGCAGTGCCTCCAGCCGCGCACCCAGCTCGGCCTGGCGCGAGGCTTCGGTGGCGGCCGCCTGGGCCAGCGCGCGCCGCTGCTCGTCCAGCGAAAGCACCTGCTCGTCCAGCTCGTGCTGCTGTGTGTCGGCAAGCGCCTGGCGTTCATGCAGGGCGGCGCTGTCGCGCTGCAGCTGTTCGAGCTTGTGCAGATCGGGCAGAACCAGGCCCTGGCGCTCGCTGCCCAGCCGCTCGTTGCGCTGCTGCAGCTGGCGCGTCTGATCGTCCAGGTTGCGGCTCTCTGCCGCCAGCACCTGGATCTGCTGCTGCACCTCGGACACCGCGCCGCGCTGCTGGTTGCTGCGCTGCTGCGCATCGCGCAGCGCGTCTTCCAGGCCCGGCAACTGCATCGCCTGCTCTTCGGCCTGCGCAGCCTGCAGCTCGGACTGTTCCTGCGCGGCCTGCATCGCAATGGCGATGCGTTCCAGTTCGGCATCGGCATCGGCCTGGCGCGTGGCCCATTGTTCGTTCTGCGCCTGCAGCTCGTTCAAGCGGGCTTGCGCGCGCTCACGGCCTTCGACCACGTAGCGGATGCGCTCTTCCAGCCGGCTGACTTCCAGCGCCGCCTCGGCCAGCTCGCCCTGGCGCTGGTGCAGCCCGTCGCCGGCAGCGTAGTGCGACTGGCGCACCGCCTCCAGTTCGGCCTCGACGTGGCGCAACTCGGCCACACGCGCTTCCAGCGCGTTGGTGGCTTCCAGCAGCGCCGCATGCACACGCTGCTCTTCCTGCGCGGCATCGCGGTGCTTCAGGAACCAGAACTGGTGCAGCTTCAGCGTGCCCTGCTCCTGCAGCTGGCGGTAGGTCTGGGCCACCTCGGCCTGCTTCTCCAGCTTCTCGAGGTTGGCGTTCAGCTCGCGCAGGATGTCGTCGACGCGCGTCAGGTTCTCGCGCGTGTCCTTCAGCCGGTTCTCGGTCTCGCGGCGGCGTTCCTTGTACTTGGACACGCCGGCGGCTTCTTCGAGGAACAGCCGCAGTTCCTCGGGACGCGATTCGATGATGCGGCTGATCGTGCCCTGGCCGATGATGGCGTAGGCGCGCGGCCCCAGGCCCGTGCCCATGAACACGTCCTGCACGTCGCGGCGGCGCACCGGCTGGTTGTTGATGTAGTAGCTGGAGCCGCCGTCGCGCGTCAGCACACGCTTGACGGCGATTTCGCCGAACTGGTTCCACGGCCCGCCGGCGCGCGCATCGCTGTTGTCGAAGACCAGCTCCACGCTGGCCCGGCCGGCCGGCTTGCGCAGGCCCGAGCCGTTGAAGATCACGTCCTGCATCGACTCGCCGCGCAGCTCGCTGGCCTTGCTTTCGCCCAGCACCCAGCGCACCGCGTCCATGATGTTGGACTTGCCGCAGCCGTTGGGGCCGACCACGCCGACACGCTGCCCGGGCAGCGAGAAGGTGGTCGGATCGGAGAAGGACTTGAAGCCGGAGAGCTTGATCTGGTTGAGGCGCATGGCGGTCCGGCAGCGGCGTTTCGAGCCTGAAGAATCAAGCTAAGTATTTGATTCAGAACGACTATTCAGCGTAGCCGCGAGTCGGGATCATAACATCCGCTAGAGCATCTCCTCGGGCACGAAGGGCTCCAGCAGATCGAGCAGCAAGCGGCTGCCGAAGTCGGTGTCGGGCTCGACCACGTCGATGTGCCGGTCGCTGTCGCCGGCGCTCCAGTGCAGCGTGCGGCCGTCCTCGCCCAGGTGCAGCCGGTAGGCCCCTTCGTGCAGCAGCCGCTGCAACAAGGCATGCAGTTCCTCCGCCAGTTCCGG
This sequence comes from uncultured Pseudomonadota bacterium, assembly GCA_963818005.1. GTDB lineage: Bacteria > Pseudomonadota > Gammaproteobacteria > Burkholderiales > Burkholderiaceae_C > Rubrivivax. Next base: position 7,596 of record CAWFQP010000045.1, on the reverse strand, counting down.
GCTGCGGATCAGCAGGCCGAATTCGGTGTTCAGGTCGCGCGAGCGCGGGTCGAAGTTCATCGACCCCAGGAACACCAGTTCGCGGTCGATCAGCGCCGCCTTGGCGTGCAGGCGCAGCACCGTGCCGCCGGCCAGCAGCTCGCGCAGCACGCGGCCGCCGCGCGCCGGACTCCATTCGTAGAGCGCGACCCCTTCGCGCAGCAGGGCCGCACGGTACTTGCGGTAGCCCAGGTGCACCATCGGCTCGTCGGTGGCGGCGAGCGAGTTGGTCAGCATCGTCACCTGCACGCCGCGCTGGCGCAGCGCGCCCAGCCCGGCCACGCCCACCGGCCCGGGAATCAGATAGGGCGAGACGATCACCAGCTCGCGCTGCGCCTGGCGGATGGCTTGTGCCACCAGCAGGCGCACCTGCGCGCCGCTGCTGGCCAGCATGGCGATGTCCGTCGCGACTTCGTCGTTCTCGATCTTGGCCGGCGAGTCGTAGGCCACGCTGGCCCGGGCCAGTCGCAGCGGCAGGCGGCCCTGGTCGAAGGCCAGCGTGAGCGCCGCGTCGGCCTGCCGCGCCTGCGCCACCGCCGCGCACTCGGCCGACAGGCAGCTGCGGCCCAGCGCCTGCGCGAAAGCGGCGCGCCGGGCCGTAGTGTCCAGAGGCTCGTCGACGACGCTGCGCAGATCGTGGCTGTAGTCGCTGTTCCAGTACAGGTCGAAGGCCTGCGTCATCTGCGGCACCAGCGCGCCGGCCCCGAGCACGTCGATGTCGACGAAGGAGCCCTGCGCCGCCGGCAGAAAGTAGGCGTCGGCGATGTTGCGCCCGCCGGCCATGGCCCACGCACCATCGGCCACCAGCAGCTTGTTGTGCATGCGACGGTGCAGCCGCTCTTCGCCCAGCGCCGAGTCGATCAGGCGGCCCGGCAAGCTGTCGCGCCCGGCGAGAAAGGGGTTGAACAGCCGCAGTTCCACGCCGGGCGTCGCGGCCAGGCCCAACCACAGCGCGTCGTCACCCGCGGTGTACAGGTCATCGAGCAGCAGCCGCACCCGCACACCACGCGCCGCGGCATCGCGCAGCGCACGCATCAGCGCACGGCCGCTGGCGTCGCTCTTGAACTGATAGACCTGCAGGTCGATCGAGTGCGTCGCACGCTCGATCAGCATCAGCCGCAACTGCAACGCCTGGGCGCCGGAGCTCACGAGCATGAAGCCGCTGAGTTCACCTTGTGGCACCGAGGCTGCGGCCTGCTGCACCAGCGGGCTGTCCGCCCGGGTGGGCAGGCCGCGGTCCCAGGGACGCTGCGACACGTCGGGCAGCGCCATGCAGCCGGCCAGGGCCCAGGCCAGCAGCAGCGCGCAACCACGGCTCCCACGGAGGCCATTCCTACACAAGCCGGTGGCAGAAGCGGGCATGTCCAAGGGGCGCGGATGGTAGCATCGCGGCCCCTTTTTCACCGCCCTGCCATGCCGCGCAAGCCCGTCAAGCCGCCTGCCGCCCGCCAGCGCCGGGCACCCGCGAAGCCGCCCACCGAGCCGAGCAAGGAACTGCAGGTCTTTGCGAACCCGGCATCGGAGCGCGACTACCTGATCCGCTTCCAACTGCCCGAATTCACCTGCCTGTGCCCGCTGACCGGGCAGCCGGACTTTGCGCACTTCAGCATCGACATGGTGTGCGACAAGCTGTGCATCGAGCTGAAGAGCCTGAAGCTGTACTTCTGGAGCTACCGCAACGAAGGTGCGTTCCACGAGAAGGTGACGAACAACGTGCTCGACGACATCGTCAAGGCCGCGTCGCCGCGTTTCGCGCGCATCACCGCGCGCTGGTACGTGCGCGGCGGCATCTACACCGACGTGGTGGTCGAGCACCGCAAGAAGGGCTGGAAGCCTGCTTCACCGGTGACGCTGCCGCCCACCGGCACGGCCACGGGTCTGAGTGGCTGACACTTGTGACGGCGGCTGCTCCGCGCCCGGCCTACCAGAAGTACGACCTGGAGGTGCGGCCCAGCCGCATCGACGGCCAGGGCGTGTTCGCCGCGCAGGCCATCGCCGCGGCACGCAAGATCGGCGAGATCCGCGGCGAATCAATCAGCGTCGACACCGCGCGCATCCGCGCCACGCGCAGCGAGCGCATCATGATCGTCGAGCTGTCGCCGCGGCGCGCCATCGACTTCAGCCGGTCGAACGACCCGATGCGCTACACCAACCATTCCTGCCAGCCCAACGCGCGGCTGGACATCGGCCAGGGCCGCGTCGAGTTCTATGCGTTGCGCGCCATCGCGGTGGGCGAGGAGATCACCGTGCACTACGGCGAAACCCACCACCAGGGGCAGCTGGCCTGCCGCTGCGGCGCGCCGGGCTGTACCGGGCGGTTGTAGCGGCGTTTCAGGCCGCACGCCGGCGAAACAGCGTCGACGAAACGCTCAAGGCCGCGACCTCCTGCGCCGTGTGCAGCAGCGCATCGCTCAACGCGACCATGCGCTCCTCGGTCATGCGCACCGTCGGCCCGGCGATGGTGATCACGCCCAGCGTGCTGCCGCGGTAGACCAGCGGCGCCGCCATCGAGGCCATGCCCGGCGCGAACATGTCGCTGATCATCGCGTAGCCGCGGCGGCGCGCCGCGCGCACGCAGGCCAGCACCGCGGCCAGCGTGGTCGGCGCGCGCGGCCCGTGTTCCTGCGGGCTGCCCAGGCCCTGCCTGGCGACCAGCGTCGTGGCCTCGTCGTCGCTCAGTGTCGACAGCCAGGCGTGGCCGGCCGCGCTGCAGGACAGGCTGACCGACAAACCCATATCGGGGTCGTAGCGCAGGCCGCGGGTGGCGCCCTGCGCCTTGGCCACGAACACCAGCTCGTCGCCGTCGACGATGGCCAGCCGCACCAGCTCGCGCGAGGTTTCGGCCAGCGCGTCCAGCGAAGGCTGGGCCACGTCGACCATGCCCGACGCGCTGAGGAAGGCCAGGCCCAGCGAAGCCAGCTTGATCGTCAGCACGTAGTCGCCCTGGCCGCGCAGCTGGCGCACGTAGCCCACGCGCACCAGCTCGGCCAGCAGGCGATGGGTGGCGCTGAGCGGCATGTCGCCAGCCGCGGCGATGGCCGACAGGGGCAGCCCCTGCGGGTGCGCGGCCAGCAGTTCCAGGACCTTGATGCCACGTTCCAGAAGGCTGCTCATGCGCTGCATCCTATACCGATCCGTCAGTAGTTTCCATAATGGAAAATCTTTCCACTTTGCTACGATGCGGCATGACAAAGCTGCTGGTCCTGCACGGGCCGAACCTCAACCTGTTCGGCCGGCGTGAACCCCATATCTACGGCACCACCACGCTGGCGCAGATCGACGCGGCGCTGCAGGCGCTGGCGCGCGAGCTGAACGTGACGCTGGAGTGCTTCCAGTCCAACCACGAAGGTGCGCTGATCGACAAGCTGCACGCCAACATCGACACCGTGCAGGGCGCGCTGGTCAACCCCGCCGGGCTGACGCAGCACGGCGTGCCGCTGCACGACGCCATCAAGGCGATGCCCTTCCCGGTGATCGAGGTGCACATGAGCAACATCGCGGCGCGCGAGCCCTGGCGCACCCACTCGATCATCTCGCCGGCCGTGCGCGGCACGGTCCAGGGCCTGGGCTGGCGCTCGTACACCGCCGCGCTGCGCGTCATCGCCGAGCTGGCCGCCGAATCACGAACCACCCCACAGGAGACAACCCCATGAGCTTCACCCTCAATCGCCGCGCGACGCTGGCCTCGGCCGCCGCGCTGGCCGCAACGACGATGGTCCCGGCCTGGGCGCAGCCGAAGACGCTGCGTTTTGCCGCGGTGTTTTCCGACAAGGACATCCGCGCGGAGATGATGACGATGTTCGCCAAGGACATCGAAGCCGACTACAAGGTGGAGCTGTTCCTCAACTCCACCTTGTTCAAGCAGGGCACCGAACTGGTGGCGCTGCAGCGCGACAACCTGGAGATCGGCAACATCGCGCCGCAGGACTTTTCCAAGCAGGTGCCGGCCTGGTCGATCCTGACTTCCGCCTACCTGTTCCGCGACGCCAACCACCTGAACGCCTTCTTCGCCAGCGAGACGGGCGCGATGATGAAGAAGATGGTCGAGGACCAGGTCAAGGTGAAGATCCTCGGACCCACCTTCTTCGGCACGCGCCAGGTGGGGTTGAAGCCGAAGAAGAAGGTCGCCACGCCGGCCGACCTGTCCGGCGTCAAGCTGCGCATGCCGCCCGGCGACGCCTGGCAGCTGCTGGGCCGCTCGCTCGGCGCCAACCCCACGCCGATGGCCTATGCCGAGACCTACACCGGGCTGCAGACCGGCGCCATCGATGGCCAGGACAACCCGCTGCCGAACGTGCAGAACATGAAGTTCTACGAGGTCATGTCGCAGATCGTGCTGACCTCGCACCTGGTGGCCTTCGACCTGTTGACCATCAACCTGAAGACCTGGCAATCGATGTCGCCGTCGCAGCAGGCCAAGGTGCAGGCCGCGGCCGACAAGGCCATCGCCTGGAGCGCGGCCGAGCACACCAAGCGCGAGGCCGAGCTGGCCGAAGGCTTCCGCAAGCAGGGGCTGGAGGTCTACGTGCCCAACATCAACGCCTTCCGCGAACACGCGCAGAAGGTCTACCTGGCCTCCGACGAGGCCAAGGCCTGGCCGAGCGGGCTGCTGGACAAGATCAATGCGATGAAGTGATGGCCGGGCCTCACCCGCTGCGCACGCTGGCCCGGCGCGCGCACCGCGTCGCCGAGGCCGTGGCCGCGCTGCTGCTGGCGCTGATCTTCGTCGCCTTCATCATCCAGGTGGTCTTTCGCTACGCCTTCAACTTCCCGGTGGGCTGGACTTCGGACCTGGCCGTGGCCGCCTGGCTGTGGCTGGTGCTGTGGGGCGCGGCCTTCGTGCTCAAGGACGAAGACGAGATCCGCTTCGACCTGCTGAGCAGCTCGGTGGGGCGGCGTGCGCGCATCGGCATGGGCATCGTCGGCGCCGCCGCCCTCGTGCTGCTGTTTGCAATGTCGTTGCCGGCCGCCTACGACTATGTCAGCTTCATGAAGGTGGAGCGCAGCTCCTACCTGAAGATCCGCTTCGACTGGATGTACTCGATCTACATCGTTTTCGCCGTTGCCGTGATCGGGCGCTACCTGTGGAAGCTCGCCTTCCTGCTGCGTGGGCGTGAGCCGGCGCACGATCGACATCACGAAGAGCAACTCGGCGCTGTGAACCTGACGAGCCCGTTCGCGATCGCCGTGCTGGCGATCGTCACCCTCAGCCTGCTCGGCCTGCCCATCGGTCTGGCCATGATCGGCGCGTCGGTGCTGTACCTGTACCTGAAGGGTGCGGACATGGGCACCGCCGCCGAGCAGCTGCTCAACGGCACCTACGGCAGCTACCTGCTGCTGGCGATCCCGCTGTTCATCCTGGCCGCCACCTTCATGAGCACCGGCAGCATCATGGACAGGCTGCTGCGCTTCTGCAATGCCATCGTCGGACGCTTCCCCGGCGGGCTGGCGCAGGTCAACGTCCTGCAGAGCATCGTGTTCGCCAGCATGTCCGGCTCGGCGCTGGCCGATGCCGCCGGCTCCGGCAAGCTGATGCAGGCGCTGATGACCCGCGGCAACAAGTACACGCCGGAGTTCGCCGCGGCGCTGTCGGCGGTGTCGTCGGTGATCGGGCCGATCCTGCCGCCGTCGATCCCGCTGGTGCTGTATGCGCTGGTGTCCGACGCCTCCATCGGCTACCTGTTCCTGGCCGGTGTGATGCCCGGCCTGCTGATCGGCGCGGTGCAGATGGGCCTGGTCTACCTGCAGGCCAGGCGGCGCCACTTCGCGGTCGAAGAGCCGGTGCCGCTGCGCGAGCTGCCGCGCATCACGCGCGAGGCCTTTCCGGCGCTGCTGCTGCCGGTGATCCTGCTCGGCTGCCTGTACAGCGGCGTGACCACGCCCACCGAGGCCGCGGGCGTGGCCGCCGCCTACGCGCTACTGGTGTCGGGCGTGCTGTACCGCAGCCTGAGCTGGCGTGGCATCTACGCGTCACTGGTGTCCAGCGCGCGCATCAGCATTTCCATCGGCATGCTGATCGCCGGCGCGCTGGTGTTCAACTACGTCATCACGGTGGAGAACATTCCGCAGACGGTCAGTGGCGCGCTCAGGACCTATGAGCTGTCGCCGCTGTTCTTCCTGCTGGCCGTCAACATCGTCCTGCTGCTGCTGGGCTGCTTTCTCGAAGGCAGCACCATCATCCTGGTGGTGCTGCCGGTGATGCTGCCCGCCGCACAGGCGCTGGGCATCGACCCGGTGCACTTCGGCGTGATGGCGGTGTTCAACATCATGCTCGGGCTGATCACGCCGCCCTACGGGCTGCTGCTGTTCATGATGGCCAAGATCGCCGATGTCAGCCTCGCCGCGCTGGTGCGCGAGGTGATGCCCTACCTGGGCGTGATGCTGGTGGCGCTGGCGCTGATCACGCTGTGGCCCGACGCCGTGCTGTACCTGCCGCGACTGGCCGGCTACAAGGGCTGAACGTCCGTCAGTAGGTTTCCAGGTGCAGCCGGCCTTCGCGCTTGAGCGAGGCGCCGAGCAGCTCCCAGTCGATGCCGGCTTCTTCGGCGACGTCGCGCAGCGCCAGCACCACGCCCTCTTCCATGCTCTTCAGCCCGCACACGTAGATGCATGTGTTGGCATCGCGCAGCAGCGCCACCAGGTCGGCGGCGCGCTCGCGCATCAGGTCCTGCACATAGCGCTTGGGCTGCCCCGGCGTGCGCGAGAAGGCCAGGTTGATGTCGATGAAGTCCTTGGGCAGGCTTTGCAGCGGGCCGAAGTACGGCAACTCCTGCTGCGTGCGCGCGCCGAAGAACAGCATCAGCTTGCCGCCTTCGAACTTGGCGGTCTGGCGCAGCCGGCGGCGCCATTCGGTCATGGCGCGCATCGGCGCGCTGCCCGTGCCGGTGCAGACCATGACGATGTTCGAACGCGGGTGGTTCGGCATCAGGAAACTGGCGCCGAACGGGCCGATGACCTGCACCTTGTCACCGACCTTCAGGTCGCACAGGTAGTTGGAGGCCACGCCACGCACCGGCTTGCCCTGGTGGTCTTCGGTGACGCGCTTGACCGTCAGCGAGATGTTGTTGTAGCCCGGCCGCTCGCCGTTGCGCGGGCTGGCGATCGAATACTGCCGCGCGTGGTGCGGCCTGCCGTTCCCGTCGACGCCCGGCGGCACGACGCCGATGGACTGGCCCTCCAGCACCGGGAAGGGCATCGCGCCCATGTCCAGCACGATGTGGTGCGTCTGGCTGTCGAAGCCGGCTTCGGTGCAGTTGAAGTTGCCGACCACGCTGGCCGTCGCCGACGCCTTCGGCCCGTACAGGTTGGTGTAGGCATGCGCAGCCGACCACGGCGGCAGCGTGGCCGCATAGGTGGTGGAGCTGAACGTCGCGGCAGCGGCTGGCTCGGGAACGGCCTGCGCGGCCGGCGCGTCGGCCACCGCCTCGACGCCCTCGGCCGCCAGCATCTCCGGCGTCAGCTCGGCCGGCAGCACGTCCCATTGCAGTTGTTCCTCGACGCTGTAGGCCTTGATGCGCGGCACGTGGCGCCAGTTGTCGATCGAGCCGGTGGGGCACG
>CAWFQP010000044.1:0-41116 GCA_963818005.1 uncultured Pseudomonadota bacterium | reverse complement strand
TCATTTGGTCGACACCCGCCAGCCATTGATCATGGTGCTGATGACGGTCTCGCCGGACATGATGTCCTCGCGCACCACCATGTACATGTGCACCAAGCTGAAGATCAGCAAATACCACATGCCCAGGTGGTGCAGCGTATGCACGTTCTGGCTGTAGCCCAGCAGCGGCAGCACCCACCACTAGAACAGGATGTAGGCCCAGCTGTGCATGCCCAGGCCCTCGCCGTAGAGCGCGAAGCCGGTGCAGATCATGAACACCGTGCCCAGCACGTACATGAAGAACATCGCCGACATGGCCAGCGGGTTGTGCCCGAGCCCGGGCTGCACCTCGCGCCGCAGGAACAGGTAATGCATCGTCTGCTTGATGAAGCCACTCCACCACGAGGGCGTGAACATCTTCAGTGGTACGAGGAAGATCTCGCGCGAATAACGGTTGCCGAAGAATGCCCAGACGACCCTCAGCACGAAAGTCACGGCAAACACATAGGCTGCCGCGAAGTGGGCAAAGCGGATGTAGCCGAGCATGAAGTGGTCGTAAGCCTCGCCGCCGATCGACGGCGTCGGCGTGCCGATCAGGTAGCCGGTGATGGCCAGCACCACCATGGCCACGACCATGAGCCAGTGCCAGATGCGCACCGGCGCCTCCCAGACATAGGTAGGACGGATCCTGTGTTGCCTGTCGCTCATGCGGGTCTCCCAGGGTTTCAGCGGACCGTGACGCGCGTGATCTCCTCGCCTTCGGGCGAGATCACGTGGGTGGCGCAGGCCAGGCAGGGGTCGAAGCTGTGGATCGTGCGCAGGATCTCCAGCGGCTCGTCGGGCTTGGCCATCGGCGTGTTCATCAGCGCGGCCTCGTAGGCGCCGATCTGGTTCTTGGTGTCGCGCGGGCTGGCATTCCAGGTGGTCGGCACCACGCACTGGTAGTTGTCGATGCGCGTGTCCTTGATCTTGATCCAGTGGCCGAGCGCGCCGCGCGGCGCCTCGCAATAGCCGGCGCCCTGGGCCGTTGCGGGCCAGGTGCTCGGCTCCCAGCTGTCGACGTTGGCGGTGGAGAAGTCGCCGGCCTCGAGGTTGGCCATCAGCTTGTCGAAGAAGTAGCGCATCTTGTGCGCCGCCCACGACGCCTCGAGCCCGCGCGCGGCCGTGCGGCCGAGCGTGGAGAACAGCGCCGTCAACGGCACGTCGAGCGTCTTGAGAACCCTGTCCACCGGTTCCTTGAACTCGGGCTTGCCCATGGCGTAGCCGATGACATAACGCGCCAGCGGGCCGACCTCCATGGCGTGGCCGCGCCAGCGCGGCGACTTGACCCACGAGTACTTGGCGCTCTCGTCGAGCTGGTCGATGGCGGTGTGCGTGCCCTTGATGTCCTTGCCGAGCACGAAATTGGCTTCGGTGACGCCGTCGAAGGGGTGCAGCCCCTTGGCCTCGTCGGCGTACTTGTACCAGCTGTGGGGCACGAACTCCTGGATCTGCGCCGCATCCTTCAGGTCCACCGGCAGGATCTCGCTGAGCTTGCCGTTGATGATGGCGCCGCGCGGCATCAGCAGGCTCTTGTCGCTGTCGTCATTGGCGATGTCGGGGAACTCGCCGTAGGACATCAGGTTCTGGCTGGAGATGCCGCCGCCGATGGCGCCCCAGTCCTTGTAGAACGAGGCGATGGCCAGCAGGTCCGGGCACGTAGACGTTGTCGATGAAGGCGATGGTGGCGTCGATGACCTTCGACACCATGTTCAGCCGCTCCTTGTTGATGCCGCCGATGCCCTCCATGTTGATCGAGCAGGGCACGCCGCCGACCAGCCAGTTCGGGTGCGGGTTCTTGCCGCCGAACACGGTCTGGATCTTCACGATCTCCTTCTGGAAGTCGAGCGCTTCGAGGTAGTGCGCCACGGCCATCAGGTTGGCCTCGGCCGGCAGCTTGTAGGCCGGGTGGCCCCAGTAGCCGTTGCGGAAGGGTCCCAGCTGGCCGGAGGCGACGAACTTCTTCAGTCGGCTCTGCAGGTCGCGGAAGTAGCCCGGCGAGGACATCGGCCAGCTGCTGATCGACTGCGCCAGCTCGGAGGTCTTCTTCGGGTCGGCACTGCAGCGCGCTGACCACGTCGACCCAGTCCAGCGCATGCAGGTGATAGAAGTGCACCAGGTGGTCGTGCGCATACAGCGTCGCGTGCATCAGGTTGCGGATGATGTTCGCGTTGTCGCGGGATCTTGATCTTCAGCGCGTCTTCGACCGCGCGCACCGACACCAGCGCGTGCGTGCCGGTGCACACGCCGCAGATGCGCTCGACGAAGGCCCAGGCGTCGCGCGGGTCGCGGCCCTTGAGGATGACCTCGAGGCCGCGCCACATCGTGCCGGTGGACACGGCATTGCGGATGACGTTCTTGTCGTCCAGGTTGGCCTCGATGCGCAGGTGCCCCTCGATGCGCGTGACCGGGTCGACGACGATGCGCTTGCCGCTGTTGTCGAGCTTGAAGCCTTGGGTTTCGATGACGGCCATGATCAGTTCTCCACCCTTTGCGTGTTATCGGCCTGCGTCTTGTTGCGGTCGGCGGCACGCTTGATCGCGCTCACCGCGGCGTGCGCCACCACCGCGGCGCCGGTCACCCCGGCAGCCACCAGGCCGATGCGGTCGGCATTGGCCTCGACGCCGAACTGCGTGATGTTGCTGAGCCGGTCGTAGAACGAACCCTTGTCCCAGAAGCCGTCTTCCGAGCAGCCGATGCAGCCGTGGCCCGAGCCGATGGGGAAGGACACGCCTTCGTTCCAGCGCGTGGTGGAACAGGCGTTGTAGGTGGTCGGGCCTTTGCAGCCCATCTTGTACAGACAGTAGCCGGCCTTGGCGCCGGCGTCGTCCCACTTCTCGACGAACTGCCCGGCGTCGAAGTGGCCGCGGCGGTAGCACTTGTCGTGGATGCGCTGGTTGTAGAACATCTTCGGCCGGCCCTGGCGGTCCATCTCGGGCAGGCGCCCGAAGGTGACGAAGTAGGTGACCACGGCGGTCATGACCTCGGCGATCGGCGGGCAGCCGGGCACCTTGATGATCGGCTTGTCGACGATGACCCTGTTGATCGGCACCGCGGTGGTCGGGTTCGGCTTGGCCGCCTGCACACAGCCCCAGGACGCGCACGAACCCCAGGCGATCACCGCCGCGGCATCCTTGGCCACGTGCTTGAGCTTGTCGACGAAGGGGCGCCCGCCCGGCATGCAGTACATGCCGTCGTTGCCCAGCGGCGGGTTGCCTTCCACGGCCAGGATGTAGTTGCCCTTGTAGTCCTTCATCACCTGCTCGAGCGCCGCCTCGGCCTGGTGGCCGGCCGCGGCCATGATGGTGTCGTCGTAGTCGAGCGAGATCATCGACAGGATCACGTCCTTGGCCAGCGGGTGCGCCGAGCGGATGAACGATTCGGTGCAGCAGGTGCACTCCAGGCCGTGCAGCCACAGCACGGGCGTGCGCGGCTTGGTCTCCAGCGCGTGGGCGATGCGTGGCGCGAAGGCCGGCGCCAGGCCGAGCGAGGCGGCGGTCAGGCTGCAGAACTTGAGGTAGCTGCGCCGGGTGATGCCCTGCCGGCGCATGACGTCGTAGAAGGTCTCGATCATGGGGAGGTCCTCGGTCGTGGTGCGGCTCCCGAGCCCGGACCGGTTGGCGCAGCCTCGAGACGAGACGGAGTCTGTCCCGATCCCGATCGGCCGTGCTGATCCACGTCAAGCCGCGTGCAATCTGACCCGGGCGGGTTCAATCCAAGCTGGAGGAAGGTGCCGCCACGCCTTGCCTACAGCGAGGCTGAATGCCGGGCCGGCAGCCCGGGTCGGCCGGCGGTCCTGCGCGGCTGGCGATGCGGTCAGTAGCGGGCGATGCGCCCGGCAGCAATCAGCGGCAGAACCATCGCGCTGTCGGCCTGCATGCGCTCGCGCACCGCCTGCGGCGAGGACGGTGTGATCTCGAAGCCGGTGTTCTCGGCGCGCTTGCGCACGGCGTCGCTGGCCAGGGCCTGGCCGATGCCCTGCCGCAACGCGGCCAGCACCGGGGCCGGCGTTGCGGCCACGGCCACCAGCGCGGCCCAGGGGTGCATTTCCACCGGTGGGCCGCCGGCCTCGACCAGGGTCGGGATCGAGGGGTGGCTGGACAGGCGCGCGCGCGCCGCGACGGCCAGCGGCCGCACTTTGCCGCCGGCCATCAGCGGGGCCATGGTGTTGATGCTGAAGGTGGTGAAGTCCACCTCGCCCGAGGCCACCGCCGCGAACAGCGTACCGCCGTCCTTGAAGGGCACGTGCAGCAGCTGCAGGCCGGCGGCATGCGCAAAGCTCTCCACCGCCACCTGGCTGGGGTGGCCGTTGCCCAGCGACGCGTAGCTGATGCTGCCGGGTGCACGGCGTGCCGCGTCCTGCAGCTCGACCAGACTGCGATAGCGGCTGCCGCCGCCCACCCACAGCACGAAGGTGGCCCGGAACAGCAGCGTCAGTGGCTCGAGGTCACGCACCGGGTCGTAGGGCAGGCTGGCATGCAGCAGCGGATTGACGACCAGCGTGGCCGAGTCGGCCAGGAACAGCGTGTGGCCGTCGGCGGCGGTGCGGGGCACGTCGGCGAAGGCGACGATGCCCGAGGCACCCGGCTTGTTGTCCACCAGCACGGTCTGGTCCCACAGCAGCGACAGCTGCTCGGCCACGCTGCGTGCCACGACGTCCGGGCCGACGCCCACCGAATAGGGCACCACCAGCCGGACCGGTCGCGCGGGAAACTCGCCCGTCGGCCGCGCCGCCCGGGACGGGCTGCCGTGCAGCAGCGCCGCGCTGGCGGCAAGGAAGGCGCGTCGGCTGGAGCTGGTGCTCGTCACAGGCGCCTCAGCCCAGCGCGCGCCCGAGCAGGGCACCGGCCGACAACAACGCGGCAAACCACAGTTCGAACCTGAAGGTCCTGAACAGGATCTCGTTGAAGGCAATGCCCGGAGGGCAGCGGCCGAAGTCGCGGCGCAGCGTCAGCGCGCTGGGCAGCAGCAGCAGCGGCAGCAGCAGCGCCGCCGTGCGCGCCTGCAGGGCCATCAACGGCACCAGGGCCATCGGCCCCAGCAGCAGCAGCGTGTACAGGCCGCGCGAGGCCTGTTCGCCGAAGGTCGCGGCGAAGGTGCGACGCCCCACCAGCCGGTCATGGGCCACGTCGCGGTGGTTGTTGACGGCCAGTGCGGCGGCCGCCAGCGCGCCGATGGCGATCGATGCCAGCAGGGTCACGGTGCCGGCCGTGCCGGTCAGCACCCAGTCGGTGCCGATCACCGCGACGAGTCCGAAGAACACGAACACCGTGAGTTCGCCGAACGCGGTGTAGGCAATCGGCCTGGGGCCGCCCATGTAGGCCAGCGCGGCCAGCAGCGACGCCGTCCCGATGGCCAGCACCGGCCAGCCGCGGTAGGCCACCAGGGCCAGCCCGAGCGCCGTAGCGACCAGGGCCGCAAGCACGATGCCCGCGCGCACGTGGCGCACGCTGAGCCAGCCGTTGGCGGTGGCGCGCGGCAGGCCGGTGCGCGTGCCGCTGCTGTCGCCGCCGCGCACGGTATAGCCGACGTCGTTCTGCATGTTCGTGATCACCTGCACCAGCAGGGCCGAACCCAGCACGAGCAGGGTCGCCAGCGGATCGATCGCCCCGGTGCGTGCGAAGCCCAGGGTGGCGCCGACGAGCACCGGGCTGAAGGCCACGAGCAGGGTGCTCGGACGGATCGCCACCATCCAGGCGGCGACCGACCCCGAACGCACGGTCTGCGAGGCGTTGGCGATACCGCGGTTTGCTGTCATGCTGCTTCGTGACGGAGAGTGGTGCGTGGAGGGTGCATGGCGCCGCATTCTGCGGGTGTCGACTTGTGCCGGCTCGAGGCGCACGCCTAGGGTTTACGCCGACGGGCGTGCCATGGCGGCCATTCTCGCCGACGCCCGCAGGCGTGGCAGCCGTTGCCGTCTGGCGACCATGCTGTGGCGGGGGCGGCCCGCGGCGCTTGACCTGGGTCAAGCGAGCGCCATGGCGCCTCGCTATCGTTCCTGACACGCGGCCCGAGCGCGCTGCGCATTCGCAAAGGAGCACCATGAACACGCCCGCCCTGTCCCTGCACGACGCCGTCAAGGCGTCCCGCCTTGCCGAAGGGCTCAGCGACGAACAGATCGGCGTCCTGGCGCGTGTGCTCAGGCTGGAGTCGGTCGAGCCACAGCAGGTGCTGGCCCGTGAAGGTGACGCCGACAACCGCCTGTACGCGATCGTGACGGGCTCGCTGGTCATCGTCAAGCACGCGGGCACGCTGGACGAGACCACATTGGTGACGCTGGGGGCCGGCGACTTCGCGCATGAACTCGGCTTTCTCGACGGCGCGCCGCGCTATGCGTCGCTGATGGCCGCCGGGCCGGGCCAGGTGCTGGTGCTCGAACGCGAAGGTCTGGAAAGCCTGATCGACAGCCATCCGCGCATTCTGTACGGCGTCATGTGCGCGATCGTGCGCACCGTACACCGTGTCCAGACGCGCCTGTCGATGCAGGCCAGCGAACTGACGAACTACATCGTCAAGCAGCACGGCCGGTATTGACGCGCGCACAGGTACTCGACGCACTCAACTCGCTCAATTCGCGCCAGGCGTTCGCGCAGGCGTCAGGCCTTCGTTGGGCGACTCCAGCTGGCAGCGCCGCAACAGCTCGGCGTCGGCAAACAGGCGCGCCGGTGCACCGTCGGCGACCACGCGCCCTGCGTGCAGCACCAGGGCGCGCGGGCACAGCTGCAGCACCAGACTCAGGTCGTGCGTAGCGACGATGCGGGTCTGCGGCAGGCGGTCCAGCAGTTCGATCAAGCGGCGCCGCCCGGCGGGGTCGAGCCCGCTCGACGGCTCGTCCAGCACCAGGATAGACGGGGCCATGGCCAGCACGCCGGCAATCGCCACGGCGCGCTTCTCGCCGCCGGACAAGCGATAGGGCGCGCGCGGCGCCAGTTGGGATGCACCCACCGCATCCAGTGCCGCCAACACGCGGGCGCGTACCTCGCCCGATGCCAGCCCGAGGTTCATCGGCCCGAAGGCCACGTCGTCCTGCACCGTGGGCATGAACAGCTGGTCGTCGGCGTCCTGGAACACATAGCCCACCCGGCGCCGCACCTCGGCCAGGCTGGCACGCGTCAAGACGATGCCCTCGATGTGCACGCTGCCGCCGCTGGCCAGCAACAGCCCGTTGAGGTGCTTGAGCAGCGTGGACTTGCCCGCGCCGTTGGCGCCGACGATCGCGACCATTTCGCCCGCCTCGATGCACAGGTCCACGCCGCGCAACGCCTGGGTGCCGTCGGCGTAGGCGTGCACCAGCGCGCGGATGTCGATGGTCGGCACGCTCACCGGCTCATGCCCAGGCGCTGGTGATCAGGCGCCCCAGCGCCAGCGGCAGGTCCACCGCGCGCACCAGCGCGAAATAACCGCACCACAGGCCGACGAACATCGTGTCGGCGCGTTGCCAGCGCCAAGGCGCGGCCAGGCGCAACTCGCCGTCGAAGCCGCGCGCCAGCATGGCCTGGTGCACGCGGGCGGCGCGGTCGAAGGCGCGCAGCAGCAGCTGGCCCATCAGCGAGGCATACAGCGTCAGCGGCAGGCGTCGGCCCGGCGCGGCGCGCAGATGCTGTGCCGTGCTCATGCGCAGCGCCTCTTCGGCAAGCACGTGGAGGTAACGCTGCAGAAACAGCAACTGCGCGGTGAACACCCGCGGCACGCCCAGGCGCGACAGGCCGATGCACAGCGCATGCATGCCGGTGCTGCCCAGCAACACCACGCTGGCGCTGACCGTGAGCGTGACCCGCAGCACGATGGAAGCGAAGGAAACCCAGCCGGCGCTGAACTCGATGCCGCCAAGTGCCAGCATCGGGGTGCGATCGAACCAGGGGTTGGCCAGGCCGACCATCAACGCGAAGGGCGAGGCCAGCCACAGCGTGCGCCGCAGCACGCGAGCCGGCACCTCGGCCTGCGCCGACAGCATCACAGGGAACAGCGCCAGCGGCAGCAGAGCCGCCACCTGATAGCGACCAAAGGACAGCACCGTGACGATGAAACACAGCGTGACTGCCAGCTTGGCGCGTGGGTCGCGCCGCGCCAGTTCGGTTTCGCGCTGGGCCAGCGATTCGAGCGCGCGCAGATCCTGCAGCGCGGCGGCCAGACGGCTCATCAGGCAAGCTCCGTGCTGCGCACTGCGGTATTCACCTTGGGAGCGGCCCGGCGGCTCATGGCGGGACGGCTCGGTGCCGGGCGCGGCGCCGCCGCAGGCCCAGGCCGACCAGCATCACCAGCGCCAAGGTCACGGTGCCGCCCACCAGCCCTGCCAAGCGTGGTGACAGCGTTCACCTCGGGCCAGGCAGCCGCTGCCGGGTGCTCCGGCGCCGGTTCGGGTGCAGCGGCAACGCTCAGCGTATAGCCGGGCAGCCAGGCCAGGCGTTGCTGCACGACGTGGAGCACGGCATGCAGGTCTGACGTGGGTGCGGCCGGTTGCGCCGTGCCGGCCACGCGCGCCACCGACCATTCCAGCCCGTCGGGCTGGGTCGATGCAAACCAGGACAGCACCCCGCCGGTGAGCGCAGCCGCCAGGATCAGCGGCGCCGGCAACGCCCGCCGGCCTGGCACCCCAGCCGACGCCGCCAGGTCGAGCAGTTCGGGCCGGGCGCGGCGCAGGAAGCCCAGCAGGGCGGCCGTGGCCAGCCCCTCGACCACGCCGATGGCCAGGTGGATCGGCAGCATGAGGCCCAGGAAGGCCGCCGCCGGCAGGCTGGAGATGCCCGAGGCCACGGTCTGCAGCACCACGGCCAGCGCACCGAGCTGCAAAGCGAACACGGCCGCGAGCACGGCCGCGAATGTTGCGCGCCGTGGCGAAGGTGACCTGCCGGCCAGCGGCCGGTAGACCAGCGGGTAGGCCAGGTAGCACGGCAGCACGCCCAGGTTGAACATGTTGGCGCCCAGCGCCAGCAGGCCGCCATCGGCGAAGAACAAGGCCTGCACCGTCAGCACCGAGGCCACGACGACGAAGGCCGCGTGCGGTCCGAGCAGGATGGCCAGCAGCAACCCGCCGCCCAGGTGGCCGCTGGAGCCGGTGCCTGGAATGCTGAAGTTGACCATCTGTGCAGCGAACACGAAGGCGCCGAGCATGCCCATCAAGGGCAACAGCCGGTCGTCGGCCCGCTGCTGCACACGCCGCGCCGCCACGCTCATCACGGCGCAGGAGGCCACCCACGTCAACACGCCGGTACCCGGCGACAGCAGCGCATCGGCCATGTGCATTGCAAACCTCCGCCGCGGCTGCATCGAGGGCCGCGGTACGCCGAGTATCACAAATGTATGAAGAATTGCAGTGTGTTCATATCAAGTTCAGGCTGAACTTGCGGGGTCGAGGCGGCGGGCGGGCCGCGGCGAACCGCCTCGATGCTTGACCTGCGTCAGGCGCTGCAGCCGTCGCCGTGCCTACAGTCGCGCTGCCATGGGCCCGCTTGGAATCACCCTGCTGATGTTGCTGGCCCTGGCCGGATTCGCGGCCCTGGTCTGGCGCAAGCTGCAGATCGTGCAGGCGCTGCAGCCCGAAGTCCGCTGGGAGCAGCCCTGGCAGCGTGCACGCACGGTGCTCGTCAACGGCCTGCTGCAGCAGCGCATGCTGCGGCGCGAGTGGCGCGCCGGGCTGATGCACGCGATCATCTTCCTGGGCTTCATGTCGCTGCTGCTGCGCAAGCTGCAGCTCATTGCCATCGGCTACGACGAGACCTTCGCCTTTGCGGCGGCCTTCGGCGGGCCGTTCGCGGCCTTCAAGGACGCGATTGAACTGGCGGTGACACTGGCCGTGCTGTATGCCTTCTGGCGGCGCTTTGTGCTGCGGCCGGCGCGGCTGGAGCCGAATCGCGAAGCGGTGCTGGTGCTGGCGCTGATCCTGGCGATCATGCTCACCGACATCGCCTTCGACGGCTTTCGCTTCGTGCGGCTGGCCGACGCGGTGCCCGGCATCGCGCACGAGCGCGACCAGGCCTTCCTCGGCCGCGCAGCCGCCCAGGTCCTTGCGGGCCTGTCGCCGGCGGTGGTGTCGGCCGGCTACGTGCTGTCGTACTGGACGCAGATGGTGGTGGTGTTCTGCTTCCTCGTCCTGTTGCCGGCGGGCGAGCACTTCCACATCGTCACCGCCTTGCCGGTGCTGTACTTTCGTCGTGGCCGTGCGGCGAACCGCGTACCCGGCGTCGACATCGACAAGCTGATGGAAGCCACCGACGAGGCCGACATGAAGGCCGGCGTGCGCACCGCGCTCGACCTGAACTGGAAGGAAGGTCTGGACGCCTTCACCTGCACCGAATGCGGCCGTTGCAAGGACGCCTGCCCGACGCACCTGACCGGCAAGCCGCTGTCGCTGAAGGCGGTGAACGACAGCCTCAAGCATCACCTGCTGGCACAGCGCGGGACGCTTGTCACCGGTGATCCGTTGAATCAATTGCCCGCGCTGGTCGGCCCGGTGATCAGCCAGGACACGCTGTGGGCCTGCACCAGCTGCGGCTATTGCGAGGCGGCGTGCCCGATCGAGCTCGAGCACCTGGACAAGTTCTTCCGCATGCGCCAGCACCAGGTGATGATCGCCGGCGAGTTTCCGCACGAGCTGAAGAAGGTGTTCGAGGCCTACGAGTCGCAGGGCAACCCCTGGGGCCTGCAGGCGCGGCAACGCGGCGACTGGGCCGACGGTCTGGGCGTGCCGATCGTCGCCACCGCGGCCGATGCGGCCGCCCTGGACTGCCTGTTCTATGTCGGCTCGGCGATGTCTTTCGACCCGCGCGGGCAGAAGATCGCGCGAGCCTTCGTCGCCATCCTGCAGCGTGCCGGCGTGCGCTTCGGCATCCTCGGCGCGCGCGAAGGCTCCACCGGCGAGTGCGTGCGCCGCGTCGGCAACGAGATGCTTTTCCAGCAACTGGCCGCCTCGCTGGTGGGCACGCTGGGCGAATTGGCCGTGACGCGCATCGTCACCTGTGATCCGCACGCGCTGAACTCGCTGCGCCACGAGTACCCCGAGTTTGGTGGCCACTACCAGGTCCTGCACCACACCCAGCTCATCGCCGAGCTGCTGGCGCAGGGCCGCATCCGCGTGAAGGCCGCGCCGCGCCGCGTGGTCTTCCACGACCCTTGCTACCTGGGCCGCCACAACGGCGAGTTCGACGCGCCGCGCCAGGTGCTGCAGCAGCTGTGCGGCGACGCGCCGCTGGAGATGGCGCTGTCGCGCGAGAAGGCGATGTGCTGCGGCGCGGGCGGCGGGCGCATGTGGCTGGAGGAGACGATCGGCAAGCGCATCAACATCACGCGCGTGGAGCAGGCGCTGGAGGTGCACCCCGACACCATTGCCACCGCCTGCCCCTACTGTGCGGTGATGGTCGCCGACGGGCTGGGTGCGGTCCGTCCCGACGGCGCCACCGTGTCGCAGGACATCGCCGAACTCGTGGCCGAGGCCATGCTGCACGAGCCGGTCTGATGCCGACGCGCGGCCGGATGCATCGAAGACGGCGGCGGTTCGCGGCCCAGGGGGGCCGCTGACCCGCCGACCCATCGCGCTGACTTCAAGGACGCACAGGGCGCCGAGATCAGGCGGAAGGCAGCATGATCGGGCGCCGCTGTCCTGATTGACCGAAAGCCGCTCGACGTGTTCGATCCACCCGCCCCACAGCCGACTGCCGAGCCCGGCGCGGCGCCGACCGCGGCGGCGCCGCTGTTCGACGCCGTGGTCGTCGGTGCAGGCATCAGCGGGCTGACCGCGGCCTACCGGCTGCAGTGCGCCGGCCGATCGGTGCAACTGCTCGATGCGGCCGCGCGGCCGGGCGGCGTCATTGGCAGCGTGCTGCGCGACGGTTGTCTGTTCGAGCGCGGGCCGAACAGCGCGCTCGACACCACGCCGCTGATCGGCGAGCTGGTCGCCGACCTGGGGCTGGGTTCGCAGATGCGCATGGCCTCGAAGACCGCCGACACGCGCTACGTCGTGCGCAATGGCCGGCTCACGGCGCTGCCGACCTCGCCGGGCGCGTTCTTCTCGACGCCGCTGTTCTCGGCCTCGGCCAAGCTGGCGCTGCTGCGCGAGGTCTTCATCGCGGCGGCTCCGGCCCAGGCCGAGGAGTCGATCGCCGAGTTCGTGCGCCGGCGACTGGGCAGCGAGTTCCTGGACTACGCCATCGATCCCTTCGTGGCCGGCATCTATGCCGGCGACCCCGAGGCGATCTCGGTGCGCGCGGCCTTCCCGAGGCTGCATGCACTGGAGCAGCGCTACGGCAGCCTGATCCGCGGCCAGGTCCTCGGCGCCCGAGAGCGGCGGCGGCAGCGCAGCGTGGCCAAGAACACGGCGAAGAGCTTCTCCTTTGCGCTGGGCATGCAGCAGCTCACCGACGCACTTGCCGCGGCGCTGGGCGGCCTGCAGCTGCAGGCCCGCGCCTTGCGCATCGAGCGCGACGCGGCCGGTCTGTTCATGCTGCACGCCGAGCAGGCCGGTGCGCCGCGCCAGTGGCGTGCACGCACGCTGGTGCTGGCCGTGCCTGCCGATGAAGCGGCGGCGCTGCTTCAGGCGCATTGCGCCGATGCGGCCGCAGCGCTGTGCTCGATAGCCTATGCGCCGGTGGCCACCGTGGCCTCGGCCTATGCGGCCCGCGATGTCGGGCATGCGCTCGACGGCTTCGGCTGCCTGGTGCCGCGCAAGGAAGGGCGCCGCGTGCTCGGCGTGCTGTTCTCCAGCAGCATGTTCGAAGGCCGTGCGCCGGCAGGCACGGCACTGCTGACCACCTTTGTCGGTGGACAACGCCATCCGCAGCTGGCGCAGCTGCCGGAAGGCGACATTGCCGACCTGGCGCACCAGGAACACGCGGTGCTGCTCGGCGCCCGCGGCCGGCCGTCGTTCCAGGTCGTGACCCGCTGGCCGCGTGCGATCCCGCAGTACACGCTCGGGCACCTGGGCCGGGTGGCGCGTGCCGAAGCGGCGCAGCGCGTGCTGCCGGGCCTGTTCTTCTGCGCCAACTGGAAGGGCGGCGTGTCGGTCGGCGACTGCATCCGCAATGGCCATCTCGAGGCCGAGGCCGTCGAGGCGTGGCTGGGCAGCCGGGGTGCAACCTAGATGGGTCCCGGCTCGGCCCAGTTCGCGCTGGCCGTCGTTCGGCTGGGTGCGGTCGTGGTCACGCTGGTGCTCCTGGCCCTGCACAGCGTGCGCATCGGCCAGCTGACCGGCATCCTGCCGGCCGCGCTGCTGTTCCTGTGGCTGCGCCAGCGCACCGGCAACCTGGTGATGCCGATCCTGGTGCAACAACCTGTGGAACCTGTCGGTGCATGCCGCGCTTCTGTGACGAGCGGGTTGCGGTAGTCTCGCGCGCCACGCCGATTCGTGGCCGCGACTGCTTCGATGCTTCCTGAAATCGGCCACTTCGGATTGATCCTCGCTTGCCTGCTGGCGCTGCTGCTCGGTGTGCTGCCGCTGGCCGGCGCCTGGCGCGACCATGCGCCGTGGATGGCGATGGCGCGCCCGCTGGCCTGCGGGCAGGCGCTGTTCGTGGCGCTGTCGTGGGCCTGCCTGGTGGCCTCGTTCCTGCAGAACGACTTCTCGGTGCGCAACGTGGCCGAGAACTCCAACTCGATGCTGCCGGCGCTGTACCGCTTCACCGCGGCCTGGGGCTCGCACGAGGGCTCGATGCTGCTGTGGGTGCTGATGCAGTCGTTGTGGATGCTGGCCGTGGCCGGCTTCGGCCGCCACATGCCGCGCCGGTGCGCGCCCGCGTGCTCGGCGTGATGGGCCTGCTGGCGGCGGGATTCATGCTGTTCGTGCTGCTGGCGTCGAATCCGTTCCTGCGGCTGTTTCCCGTGCCCGCGCAGGGGCGCGACCTGAACCCGCTGCTGCAGGACCCGGGCATGGTGTTCCACCCGCCCTTGCTGTACATGGGCTACGTCGGCTTCTCGGTGGCCTTCGCCTTCGCCCTGGCCGCGCTGCTGGGCGGGCGGCCGGATGCCGACTGGGCGCGGCGCGCCCGGCCGTGGACCCTTGCCGCCTGGTGCTTTCTGACCCTGGGCGTGATGCTCGGCAGCTGGTGGGCGTACTACGAGCTGGGCTGGGGCGGGTGGTGGTTCTGGGACCCCGTGGAGAACGCGGCGCTGATGCCGTGGCTGGTGGGCACGGCGCTGATCCATGCGCTGGCGCTCAGCGACCGGCGCGGCCTGTTCGGCGCCTGGACGGTGCTGCTGGCGATCCTGTGTTTCTCGTTGTCGCTGCTCGGCACCTTCCTCGTGCGCTCGGGCGTGCTGAGCTCGGTGCACGCCTTCGCCATCGACCCGCGGCGCGGCCTGTTCATCCTTGGGCTGCTGCTGTCCGTGGTCGGTGGCTCGCTGGCGCTGTTCGCGCTGCGCGCCGGCCGCCTGGCCGCTCGCGAGGGCTTCGATGCCGCGTCGCGCGAAAGCCTGCTGCTGGCCAACACGCTGCTGCTCACCGTCGCCGCGGCGACGGTGCTGCTGGGCACCTTCTATCCGCTGCTGGTCGAGGTGCTCGGTCTGGGCCGCCTGTCGGTCGGGCCACCCTACTTCGACACGGTGTTCGTGCCGCTGATGGCGCCGGCCGTCTTCCTGATGGGGGTGGGTCCGCTGGCGCGCTGGCGCCGCATGCCGCTGCCCGAGCTGTGGACACGGCTGCGCTGGGCCTTGGGGTGCGCGGCACTGCTGGGCGTCACGCTGCCTTTCGCCGGCGGCCGCTGGTCGCCGCTGCTGGCGCTGGGCCTGGGCCTGGGTTGCTGGGTGCTGCTGGCCATGGCCAGGGCGCTGCACGAGCGGCTGCGCGCCGCGCCGCAGCGCGGTTGGCGCGCCCTGGCGCAGCCCTCGCTGGCATGGTGGGGCATGGGGCTGGCACACCTGGGCGTGGCCGTGTTCGTGCTCGGCGTGACCGTGGTGCGCGGCTACCAGAGCGAAACCGAGCTGCGCATGTCGCCGGGGTCGAGCGTGGCGGCGGGCCGCCATGCGCTGCGCTTCGAGGGCGTCACCCGGGTGCACGGCCCGAACTACGAGGCCGAGCGCGGCCGCTTCGTGCTGACCCGCCAGGGCCAGGCGGTGGGCGTACTGCAGCCGGAGAAGCGCCGCTACCTGTCGCTGCCGGCCACGCCGATGACCGAGGCCGCCATCGACAGCGGCTGGTTCGGTGACGTCTACGTGTCGCTGGGCGAAGCGGCTGGCGACGGCGCCTGGAGCGTGCGCGTGCACCACAAGCCCTTCGTCACCTGGATCTGGGGCGGGTGCGTGCTGATGGCCTTGGGCGCAGGGGTCGCGGCCCTGGACCGGCGCTACCGGGCGCGCCCCGCACGGCAAGCTTCCGGCCCGGCGACCGAGCCGGGCAGCCGAGCGCCAGGCCCACGGATGACCGGCTCCGACCCAAGCAGCCCAAAGTTGACATGAGTCAAGGGCTGTGAGGGAATGCATCGGCAGCATGCGGCGTGCACTCACCGCAAGACGCTGGGGTGGGGGTGAGTTCATTCATACGGGAGTCGACCATGCGTGGGACAGGGCATTTGCGGTGGGCGTTTCCGGTGGCGGGCTTTCTGACCGCGATGGCGCTGGTGTTCACCGGCACCGAGGTCTTCGCGCAGGCGGCCAAGCCGGCCGTGCAGGCCAAGGCCAAGTCGCCGGCCTTCGACGCCGGCACCTGCTACGAGTGCCACGAGGCGATCAAGGACTTCCACACCGGCAGCGCGCACAAGACAGTGGGCTGCGATTCCTGCCACGGCGGCCTGGACACGCACAAGGCCAAGGGCAAGGGCCAGCCGACGACGAACATGGATCCGGCCAACTGCGGCAGCTGCCATCAGAACCAGTACCGCACGCTGTACACGATGAACACGGAGAAGACGGCGAACAAGGAGAAGTCGGTCGCCACCTTCACCGCGATGGACAAGATCCTCATGCCGCACGGCTTCACGCGCGAGCACAACGAGCCGCGCTCGCACGCCTTTGCGCTGTACGACCAGGTGGTCGTCGACCGCGCCTTCGGTGGCCGCTTCGAGAACAAGGAAGGCAAGGCCGGGCTGGCGCGCATGGGCGGCAACTTCAAGATCTGGGACGTGCTCGTTGACGTGTATCCAGGCGAGCCGCACAAGGCCTTCAAGCCCGGCACGGCCGCAGCCGCCAACCCGGTGTGCATGTCCTGCAAGTCGTCCGACCACATCCTCGACTGGGCCTACCTCGGCGACCCGGTGGCCGACGTCAAGTGGAGCCGGCTGTCGAAGGTCAACGAGTTCGTCAAGGACACCAACCACTCGCTGAACTGCAACTTCTGTCATGACCCGCACTCGGCCCAGCCGCGGGTCATCCGCGACGGTCTGATCCAGGCGCTGACGCGGCCGGAGAAGGACACGCTGTGGCACAAGGACCCGAAGGGCGCGAAGATCGAGGTCAAGGATCTGGGCGAACGCGGCTACACGCGCAAGATCGCGATGCTCAGCCGTTACGACACCAAGCTGCAGTGCGGCCAGTGTCACGTGGAATACAACTGCAACCCCGGCACCGATCCCGTCACCGGGCAGCCCATCGGCATGGCCGACGCCCGCACCAACCACTTCCCGTTCAAGCCGGTCGACGAGATCCAGCAGCACTACAAGGACCTGAAGTTCGGCGACTTCAAGCACGGCATCACCGGCGCCACGCTGTGGAAGGGGCAGCACGCCGACGTCGAGACCTTCTACAACAGCACCCACCAGAAGGCGGGCGTGGAGTGCAGTTCCTGCCACATGCCCAAGGTCAAGGACCCGAAGACGGGCAAGACCTTCACCTCGCACTGGCAGACTTCGCCGCGCCACTACATCAAGGAAACCTGCCTGACCTGCCACAAGACCTGGAGCGAACAGCAGGCGATCTACACCATCGATTCGCTGAAGAACAAGTGGACCGGCAAGATGCGCAAGGCCGAGTTCTGGCTGACGCGGCTGATCGACAAGTTCGAGGCGGCGCAGAACATGGGCGTGGACCCGGCGGTGCTGAACGAGGTGCGGCTGAAGCACGCCGAAGCGCACATCCACTATGAATGGTGGTCGGCCACCAACGGGGCGCACTTCCACAACCCGCAGCAGTTCGAGGCCTCGATCAACAAGGGCATGGTGGCCTCGCAGGCCGGCATCAAGTTGCTCGACGATGGGATGGCCAAGAAGCGCACTGCGTCGGGCGCGCCCGCATCCGGCCCGACCAGCGCCACGCCTGCCGCGGCGGTGCCGGTGGCGGCGGCCAGCAAGTAGGCCGAGCCGGCGCGCGGGCGATGAGCGGACTGCTCGGCACGCCCTGGGCATTCGCCGCCGTGGCGGTCGTGATGGTGGCCGTGGCGGCACTTTTCGTGCTGCCGCGGCCTCGGGGCCTGGCCGGCGGTGGCACCGATGCCCGCATGCCTGACGGTGCGCCGCGGCCGCCGCCGCGCGGGCGGCGCGCGCTGCCGTGGCTGGCGCTGACGGCGCTGGCCGGCGCGTTGTACCTGTGGCTCGGTGATCCAGGTGCGCTCGATCCGTCGCGCTCCGCCTTGTCCGCGCAGCTGCGCGACCCGGATGCGCCGCTCGACGGGGCCGCTGCCGAGCATGCGCTGGCCGAACTGCAGCAGCACCTGCAGCGTCAGCCGGGGGACGCGCGCGCCTGGGTCATGAAGGCGCGCCTGGACATGCAGGCGCAGCGTTACGAGCAGGCCGCGGCGGGGTTCGAGCGCGCCTTGCAAGGCAAGTCGAAGGCGATCGGCGATGCGGGCATCTGGGTCGAGTACGCCGAGGCGCGCGGCATGCAGCAAGGCGGCACACTGGCTGGGGCGCCGCGCCAACTGGTGGACAAGGCGCTGTCGATCGACCCCGATCATCCGCAGGCGCTGGACCTGGCCGGCAGCGCGGCCTGGGAGGCTGGCGACTTCACGCTGGCCTCCAGCCGCTGGAGGCGACTGCTGGCGCAGATCCCCGAGGGCAGCCCTCGCCACGTGCAACTGTTCAGCGCCATCCAGCGCGCCGAGCAGCGCGCGCGCTTCGCCCTGCCGCCGGCGCGTTGACACCGCGCGGCGCGCGCCACCGGTCGAGGGCAGCGCAAGGTCGTGCCGCCACGGGTTTTGCTGCTTCTTTGCTTCGGATCAATGCGCACCGGTGGGCATTGGGACAGGCTTGGACATCACGCACTGGCCAACGAGGCAGCCCGCCATGTCCCCACGCCGCGGCATCTACATCGTACCTACCCATCGCTGGTACATCGAGCGCACGGTCTGGCTGATCGCCGGCGTCGTGCTGCTGGCGGCCACCGGCATGGCGGTGCTGCTCCATCCGCTGTGGGTGCTGGCGGTGGTGGCCACCGCCATCGTCTCCATCGGCGTGGCCTTCACCGGCTTCTGCCCGGTGGGCAACGTGCTGGCGCGGCTGGGCATGCGGCCGCTGCTCGCTCGGCCTGGCTGGTCACCGGGCCAGTGGTACTTCATGCAGACCGACCGCTGGTTCCTGGAGCGCCGCATCTACCTGGCGGTGGGCATCAACCTGTGCCTGGGTTCGGCCCTGTCGCTGCTGCACAGCCCCTGGTGGCTGGCCTTCACCGGCTTTGTCGGCGGCGCCATGGTCTGGTTCGCGCTGACCGGTTTCTGCATCATGGCCAACGGCCTGTACTGGCTGGGCGCCGAGCCGCGCCTGGCGCCGGGCGGCGTGCCACCGAGAGCGGACGAGCCCATGCCCGGCCAGCCTGCGGCGGTCTGAGGCGGGCCGCTGATCCTCAGCGCGGCGCGGCGCCGGCGCTGCAGCGCTCGACCAGGTACAGGATCGACTGGTACGGCATGCCGGCCATCTCCGACAGCCCGATCTCGCAGGTGCGGCTGCTCGAATAGCCGGCCTGCAGCCCGCGGGCAGCGCGGCCTTCAGGTGGCGCAGCGCGTGCTCGTTCAGCTCGGGCCGCATGAAGCCGCGCTCGCCGGCAAAGCCGCAGCACTGCACCTCGTCGCACCGTCACCACCTCGGCGCTGCAGCGCGCGGCGATCGCCATCAGCTTGTCGACGCTGCCCATCTTGCGCACGCTGCACACCGGGTGCACGGCCACGGCCTGCGGCTGCGGCGTGAGGTGCAGGCGCGGCAGCAGCGCGTCGTGCACGAACTCGATGCTGTCGTGCATGGCCAGCCGGCCGGCGACGAACTTCTTCATGCGGTAGGCGCAGGGGCTGGTGTCGAAGACGATCGGCCAGCGGCCGCCCTCGCTGGCCTCGCGCAGCGCGGCTTCGAGCTCGGCCGACTTCAGGTCGGCCGCATCGACCAGGCCCTTGCTCTCGAAGGGCTGGCCGCAGCACTGGCCGGCCAGCGCCGCGGGATAGACGCACGTCGAAGCCGGCGCGCTGGAACAGCCGCTCGGCCACGCTGGGCAGCATCTCCACGCCGTCGTGGCCGCGCTGCGGCGCCCATGTTGCGCGCCGCGCAGCTGGGAAAGTAGACGACGCGCTCGGCGCGCTGCGGCGGCGTCGGCCGCGGCACGAAGTGCACCGGCCGCGCCAGCGCCGGCGACCACTTCGGCAAGCGCCCGCCGCGAGGCCTTGCGCAGGCCGTCGAGCGTGCCCTTCATGACGCCGGTGCCGACGAGGCCGTGCACCAGGTCGGCGGCGCCCAGGCCGAGGCGCACGCCGGCGGTCAGCGCGCCGTAGTGCCGGGCGGCGACGTCGGCCACCTTCTTCGCCGCGGGCCGGCGCGGCGCCCGCGCAGCGCCTTGATCAGCAGGCCGGTCTCGATGCCCACCGGGCAGGCGGTGGCGCACAGGCCGCAGGCGGCGCAGGTCTCGATGCCGTGGTAGTCGTACAGCGTCTTCAGCTCGGCCGAGCGCTGCGGCTCGTCCGCCGCGGCATCGAGCCGGGCGATCTCGCGCCAGCCGACGATGCGCTGGCGCGGCGACAGCGTCAGCCCGCGCGACGGGCACTTGGGCTCGCAGAAACCGCACTCGATGCACTTGTCGACCAGCGCGTCGGCGGCGGGCAGCGGCTTCAGGTTCTTCAGGTGCGACTTCGGGTCGGGGTTGAGGATCACGCCCGGGATTGAGCAGCCCCTGCGGGTCGAACAGCGCCTTGATGCGCTGCATCAGCGCGAAGGCCGGCGCGCCCCATTCCATCTCGACGAAGGGCGCCATGTTGCGGCCGGTGCCGTGCTCGGCCTTCAGCGAGCCGTCGTACTTGTGCACGACCATGCGCGCACACGGCGTCCATGAAGCGGCTGTAGCGCTCGACCTCGGCCGGCGCTGCCGAAGTCCTGCGTGAAGACGAAGTGCAGGTTGCCCTCGAGCGCGTGGCCGTAGATGATGGCCTCGCGGTAGCCGTGCGCCTGCAGCATGCTGCTGCAGGTCGAGCGTGGCCTCGGCCAGCCGCGGCACCGGGAAGGCCACGTCCTCGATGATCACCGTGGTGCCGGTGGGGCGCATCGCGCCGATGGCCGGGAACATGCCCTTGCGCACGTTCCACAGCGCCGCGGATTCGGCGGCGTCGGTGGTGAAGCGCAGCGGCGCGGCCAGATCGAGTGCCGCCAGCGGCGCCGCGACGGCGTCGATCTTCACGGACAGCGCCGCCGGCGTCTCGGCGCGGATCTCGACCAGCAGCGCGGCGCCGTCGCCCGGCAGCGCGCGCAGCGTCGCCGGCATGCCCGGCTTGTCCTGCACCGAGCGCAGCGAGGCGCGGTCGAGCAGTTCGACCGCGGCCACCGGCGTGGTGCTTGAGCAGCGCTGACCGCGCTGCAGGCGGTCTCCAGATGGTCGAACAGGATCAGCGCGCTGGCCTTGTGCGCATGCTCTTCGACCGTGAAGTAGCTGATCTCGCTGATGAAGCCGAGCGTGCCTTCCGAGCCGATCATCAGGTGCGCCAGGATGTCCACCGGGTCGTCGAAATCGACCAGCGCGTTCAGGCTGTAGCCGGTGGTGTTCTTCATGCGGAACTTGTGGCGGATGCGGCTGGCCAGTGCCGCGTCGTCGCGCGTGCGCGCGCGCCAGTTCGGCCAGGCCCCGCGGCGAGCTCGGGCCGCTGCTGCAGCGAAGGCGGCGCGGCTGGCGGCATCGCGGGTGTCGAGCACGCGTGCCGTCGGCCAGCACCACGCGCAGGCCGGCCAGCGTGTGGTAGCTGTTCTGCGCCGTGCCGCAGCACATGCCGCTGGCGTTGTTGGCGGCGATGCCGCCGATCATCGCCGCGTCGATCGAGGCCGGGTCGGGGCCGATCTTGCGGCCGAGCGGCGCGAGCGCGCGGTTGGCGGCCGCGCCGATCACGCCGGGCTGCAGCGTGATCGTCGCGCGCGTCGTCGGCCACGCGCATGCCGCGCCAGCCGTCGCCCAGCAGCACCAGCACCGAGTCGCTCAGCGCCTGGCCCGACAGGCTGGTGCCGGCGGCGCGGAAGGTCACCGGCGCCTGCAGCCGGGCGCAGCAATCGAGCACGTGCCGCACTTCGGCCTCGCTCTCGGCCTGCACCACGATCTTCGGCACCAGCCGGTAGAAGCTGGCATCGGTGCCCCAGGCGAGCAGGCGCAGCGGGTCGCGCACCAGCCGCTCGACCGGGATCGAGGCAGCGAGCTCGCGCTGCAACCGGGCATAGTCGGGTGTCGTCATGGCGTTGGGCGAATCTGTCTGCACGGGCAGGGTGTCGAGGTGTCAGCGCAGCGCCACGCCCACGAGCGGGTCGGTGACGTGGAACACGTACATCGCCAGCATGGTCAGCGTGCCGGCCAGCACCACGTAGTAGATCGTCGGGATCACGGTACGGCGCAACGTCAGCCCCTCGCGTCCCATCAAGCCGACGGTGGCGGACGCCGCGACCACGTTGTGGATCGCGATCATGTTGCCGGCTGCCGCGCCGACGGCCTGTGCTGCGACCATCGTCGCGCCGCTGACGCCCAGCGCCTGCGCCACGCTGTACTGGAACTGGCTGAGCATCAGGTTGGACACGGTGTTCGACCCGGCCAGGAACGCGCCGAGTGCGCCCACCGTCGGCGCGAAGAAGGGATACACCTCGCCGACTGC
Organism: uncultured Pseudomonadota bacterium; assembly: GCA_963818005.1. Classification (GTDB taxonomy): domain Bacteria; phylum Pseudomonadota; class Gammaproteobacteria; order Burkholderiales; family Burkholderiaceae_C; genus Rubrivivax. The sequence continues at coordinate 19,149 of CAWFQP010000044.1, read as the reverse complement.
GCTGGCCACCCAGCGCGCCATCGCGATCGGCATGCTCGCCAGGTCGTTGGCGTTGACGCCCGACTGGATCATGATGCGCACCATCGGCACGGTGAACACCAGCACGAAGCCCGCGCTGAACAGCGTGCCGCCGGATTCCTTGATGGCCAGGCCGAAGTCCGGCAGGCGCACTCGGTGCAGGACCACCGTCACCAGGCACACCGCGACCAGCACGCCGCCGGGCAGGTACAGCGGCTCGAAGCGGCCGCTGATGCCGGCTTCACCGAGGATGTCGGTGGCGCCGATGCTGACCGACAGCAGCATGCGCTTGAAGGGCTCGACGGTGCGGCTGAGCACAAGCACCGCGGCCAGCAGCACGTAGGGCAGCCAGGCCAGCATCGGCGGGATCTTCCGGCTGCCGAGCTGGTCGAGCTTCATCTCCAGCGTGCCCATCCACTGCGCCGGCCATTCCGCGGGGTCGGCGAAATCCCAGGTGGACTTCGGTACCAGGAAGCCGGCGCGCGCCGCGAAGGACACCAGCCCGAGGCCGAACAGCGCACCCAGCAGCGACGGGAACTCCGGGCCCAGGAACACGCCGGCCAGCGCGTAGGGCACGGTGAAGGCCAGCGCTGCAAACAAGGCGAAGGGCAGGATCGCCAGGCCCTCGGTCCAGGACTGATTGCGGCCGAAGAAACGCGTCATGAAGACCACCAGCAACAGCGGCATCAAGGTGCCGCAGATCGCGTGGCCGATCGCCACCTGACTGACCAGCAGGTTGAAGAAGTCCGGCCAGGTCTGGCCCTGCGCCTGCAGCGCGGCGGTCATGGCCTCGCGCTGCAGGCCGCCCTGCGCGCCGACGAGCATCGGTGTGCCGACGGCGCCGAAGGACACCGGCGTGGACTGGATCATCATGCCGAACATGACCGCCGAAAGCGCCGGGAAACCCACCGCCACCAGCAGCGGCGCGGCCACCGCGGCCGGCGTGCCGAAGCCCGAGGCGCCTTCTATGAACGAGCCGAAGAGCCAGGCGATCAGGATCACCTGCACGCGCCGGTCGGAGCTGATTCGCGCGAAGCCGCTGCGGATGCTGGCGATGCCGCCGGAATGCTTGAGCGTGTTCAGCAGCAGCAGCGCGCCGAAGATGATCCACAGCACCTGCGCGGTGATGATCAAACCTTCGAGCGTGGCTGCCGCCACGCGGTTGAGGGCGACGCCCCAGGCGAGCAGCGCGATCGCCACGGTGACCGCATAGACCAGCGGCATGGCCCGCTTGGCCGGCCAGGCCAGGCCGACCAGCAGGACGCCCGAAAGCCCGATCGGAGTGAACGCCAGCAGCGCCTGCATCCCTAGATTCATCGCCGGTCTCCGTTGTCGTTGTGAAACGATTGTCGCGATTGCGGCCGGACTGGCAAGGGGCGCGTGATCAGGCGGTGCACAACAGGATATGCAGCCGCCGCGGGCCGTGCGCGCCGAGCTGGATGGTCTGCTCGATGTCGGCTGTGCGCGACGGACCGGAGATGATGTTCAGGGTGCGCGGCAACGGCCGGCCGGTGGCCCGCCACAACGACCAGACATCCTCGAAGTGCCGCAGCACCTGGGCCGCGCGCACGATGACGACATGGTTGTCGGGCACGAAGTTCAGCGTGCTCGGCGTGTCGGGCCCCGACAGCGTGACGATGCCGCCGGACTCGGCCACCGCGGCGAAGCAGGGCGTGACACTGGTCGGGTCCTCGCGCACCGAAGCGCCGTGCATCACCTCGAGGCCGGGCGGCCACGCGATGCCGTCCAGTGCCCGCGAGACACGCACACGCGGCGCGGCCCGCATCGCCGCGACGAAGCGCGCGACCGCAGGCCCGACTTCGGCCAGCGTGTCCAGGCGCTCCACCGTGGCCGCCTTCTGCTGCATCTTCGCGACGAAGTGTTCGACCAGGTCGCCGTCGTAGGCGGGGCGCGGACCGTTGCCCGCCAGCGGCACGATCGCGGGGCTGGCTGCCACTGAGGTTGCGCGGCCGAGTGACTGGCGGATCTGTGCGAGCACGCGCTCGCGGCCACCTGCGGCGGCGCTGCTCATCGCACGCTCCTGCGGCCCGCCTTCCAGGCCTGCTGGAAGGTGCGGCCTTGCGGCGCCGGCAGGTCGCGCGTGTCGGTCCAGCCACCGGCCAGCGGCAGCCAGCCGAGCGCGCCGCGGCGCCGGCCGAAGCGGCTGAGCAGCGGGATGCCGACGCGCATCGCCAGGTGGTACAGCGCAGCGCGTTTGGCCAGCGCCGCCCAGGCCTGCAGCGCCCAGCGGATCGGTGCCGGCGTCAGCCCGGTCTCGAACTGCTGGCGTCGCAGTTCGCGCAGCAGCCCGGGCAGCGGGATCTTCACCGGGCACACCGTCTGGCAGCGGCCGTTCAGGGTGCAGGCGTTGGGCAGGTCGTAGGCGGTGTCGATGCCGTTGATCAGCGGCGTCAGCACCGAGCCCATCGGGCCTGGGTAGACCCAGCCGTAGGCATGGCCGCCGATCGAGGTGTAGACCGGGCAGTGGTTCAGGCAGGCGCCGCAGCGGATGCAGCGCAGCATCTCGCGGAACGGCCCGCCGAGCATCTTCGAGCGCCCGTTGTCGACCAGCACCACGTGGTACTCCTGCGGGCCGTCGAGGTCGTCGGCGCGGCGCGGCCCGGTGCTGACGGTGGTGTAGGTCTCGGTCTCCTGGCCGGTGGCGCTGCGCGCCAGCAGGCGCAGGAAGGTGGTGGCGTCGTCGAGCGTCGGCACCACGCGTTCGATGCCGCTGGTGACGATGTGCACGCGCGCCAGCGTCTGCGTCAGGTCGCCGTTGCCTTCGTTGGTGACGATGATGCTCGAGCCGGTTTCGGCAATGAGGAAGTTGCCGCCGGTGATGCCGACATCGGCCTTGAAGTAGTGCTCGCGCAGCACCTGGCGCGCCTCGTTGACCATCTCGCTGACCTCGGTCAGGTGCTTGGTGTAGCCGAGCGGGCGGTGGAACTCGTCGAACAGGTCGGCCACCTGCGCGCGCGTCTTGTGCACGGCGGGCACGATGATGTGGCTGGGTGGTTCCTTGGCGAGCTGGATGATGTATTCGCCGAGGTCGGTCTCGACCACGTGGTAGCCGGCGGCCTCGAGCGCGTCGTTCAGGCCGATCTCCTCGCTGACCATCGACTTGCCCTTGGTGATGGTCCTGGCGTTGGCCTTGCGGCAGATCTCGAGGATGATCTCGCGCGCCTCTTCGGCGCTGGCCGCCCAGTGCACGTGGCCGCCGTGGCGCTTGACCTGCTCTTCGTAGCGTTCGAGGTAGCTGTCCAGGTGGGCCAGCACATGCTCCTTGACGCTGCGCGCGCGTTCGCGCAGCGCCTCGAACTCCGGCAGTGCTTCCACCAGCGCGGCGCGCTTCTGCACGAAGCCGCCGCTGGCATGGTCGAGCGCGGCCTGCAGCCGCTTGTCGAGGATGGCGATCGAGACGCGCTCGGGGAAGGTGTTGGTGGGCGCGTGCATCACGTTTGCTCCGGCTCGCCGATGGCGGGCTTGGCGCCCATGCCGGCCAGCACTTCGGCGGTGTGCAGCACGCGGATGGGCAGCCCGCGGCGCTTGATGCGCCCGGCGATGTTGAGCAGGCAGCCGAGGTCGCCGCCGAGCACGGCGGTGGCGCCGCTGGCCTGGATGTGGGCGATCTTGTCGTCCACCATCTTGGTCGAGATCTCCGGGTACTTGACGCAGAAGGTGCCGCCGAAACCGCAGCATTCCTCGGTGCCGCGCATCTCCACCAGGTCCAGGCCCGTCACGCTGCCCAGCAGCTTGCGCGGCTGGCCCTTGACGCCCATCTCGCGCAGGCCGGCGCAGCTGTCGTGGTAGGTGACCTGGCCGTCGTAGCGGGCCTGCGACACCCTCGACCTTCAGCACGTCGACCAGGAAACTGAGCAGTTCGTGGCTGCGCAGCGAGAGTGCCTCGGCGCGCGCGCGCCAGGCGGGCTCGTCGGCGAAGAGGGCTGGATAGTCCTGCCGAAGCGTGCCCATGCACGAACCGGAAGGGCCGACCACGGCGTCGAAGCCTTCGAAGGCCTCGATCACGCGCCGGGCAATGTCGCGCGCATCCACGCTGTCGCCGCTGTTCAGTGCCGGCTGGCCGCAACAGGTCTGCGCTGCCGGCACCTCGACCTTGCAGCCGGCGTCTTCGAGCAGCTTGACGGCGGCGAAGGCGACGCTGGGCCGCATCAGGTCGGCCAGACAGGTGACAAAAAGACCGACTCGCCTTGCTTCGCCTTGGCTCAAGCTTGTCCCCTCAACGTTCTGGGCCGATGCCGCCTAGGCTGGGCCTGTTGCGGCGACTCTACTTCGACGGATGCGTTGCAGTTTGATGCAGATCAGACGGGTCCTCGGTGGAAAGTGTCGTTCGGGTTGCAGCCAACCCAGGCCAGCCATTTCAGGCGCTGCAGGAAACCCCCATGGACGCAGCCGTCCGGTGCGCATAATGCGCGGGAGCGCCGAGTCCCCGAGCATGGATCAATCCGTCCACAAACCGCTGCACGAGCCACACTGCGCGGTCGTGTGCTCGACCTGCAATCTGCGCGAGATCTGCCTGCCGGTCGGGCTGAGCAAGCACGAGCTGGAGTTCATCGACGCCCGCCTCGTGACCGCGCGGCAGAAGGTGGCACGCGGCGAACGCTTGTTCCAGGCCGGCGATCCGTTCGCCTCCGTGTTTGCCGTATGGACCGGCTTCTTCAAGACCGCCATCGCGTCGAAGGACGGGCGTGAACAGGTCACCGGCTTCCAGATGGCGGGCGAGTTGATCGGGCTGGACGGCTTTGGCAGCCGCAGCCACCAGGTGGATGCGGTGGCGTTGGAAGACTCGCTGGTCTGCGTCATCCGCTACCACGAGCTGGAGGCGCTGGCGCGCGAGATCAGCGCCCTTCAGCAGCAGTGTCCACCGCGTCATGAGCCGCGAGATCGTGCGCAACCAGGGCGTCATGCTGATGCTGGGCAGCATGCACGCCGACGAACGGGTGGCCGCCTTCATCCTGAACCTGATCCACCGCCAGCGTGCGCGCGGCTATTCGTCCGCGGCCATCGTGCTGCGCATGAGCCGCGAAGAGATCGGCAGCTACCTGGGCTTGAAGCTGGAGACCGTCAGCCGCACCTTCTCCAAGTTCCAGGCCAATGGCCTGCTCTTCGTGCGCCACCGCCAGATCCAGGTGACCGACCCCGTCGGCCTGCAGGAACTGATCGACGGTTGACGGCCTGCGCCGTCAGCGGCGCGGGCGCTGCGCTTCGCCGCGGCTGCCTTGCGCTGCAGGCTCTGCGCGAGGCGGCTGGCGCTTGCGGTTCGGGCAGGTCGCGCAAGACAACTTGTTGCCATCGGGTCCGAGCACGCGCGGCGCCGCCGCAGGAGCCGCGCAGGCAGGGGCGCTTGAACATCACGCCCACGGCCATGGCCGCGACGGCGATGCCGATCGCGGCCAGCGCGAGCAGGAACACCGGCAGCAGCGTGGCGAGGCTCATCGGGATGAACGTTTCAGCCGACGGCGTAGCTGCCGAGCGCGGCGAAGGCCTCGGTCTGCCGTTCGCTGAAGACTGATGGCCCTGGCGCACGACGAAGTACGCCGCCAGGCCGTGCCGCCTGGCGACGGCCCAACCGCGCTCGGGCCCGAGCACGAACAGCGCGGTGGACCAGGCGTCGGCCAGCGTGCAGTCGTCGGCCACCACGCTGACCGAGGCCAGTGCATGGGCCACCGGCGCGGCGCTGGCCGGGTCGATCTCGTGCGAATAGCGCCGTCCCTGGTGCATGAAGAAGTTGCGGTAGTCGCCCGAGGTGGCCAGCGACTTGCCGTCGAGCGGCAGGATGCGCAGCGCGCGCTGCGGCATCGCGTCGGGGCGCTCGATGGCCAGCTGCCAGGCGCGGCCTTCGCCGTTGCGGCCGCGGGTGCGGATCTCGCCGCCGACTTCGACCATGTAGTCGGCCAGCCCCAGCCGCTCGAGCGCGTCGGCCGCGCGGTCGACGCCGTAGCCCTTGGCAATGCCCGACAGGTTGGCCCAGCACCGCGGCATGGCGCGTCACGGTGCCGGCCTGGGGGTCGAGCGCGAGCGCGCCGGCGCGGTGCTGGCCCTGCAGGCGTTGCAGCGCACTCAGCCGGCAGCACGGCGGGCGCTCGGCTCGGACGGGCCGAAGCCCCATTCGTCCACCGCGCGGCCGACGGCCACGTCGAAGGCGCCGTCGGAGGCCGCGCGCACCGCCTGGGCCACCTCGAACACCTGCAGCGTCGGCGCCGAAACGGCCAGCGGCCGGCCGAGCGGCTGCCGGTTCAGGCGCGAGACCTCGGAGTCGGCGTCGTAGTGCGACATGCGGGCGACCACCTCGCCCAGCGCCTGGGCCACTGCGGACTGCGCCGCCGCCAGCGCCGTGGCGGACAGCGCCGGCCCGGCGATCTTCACCGTGTAGGACGAACCCATCGTCAGGCCGTGGAAAGTCTGCGCGCGGCCGGCTGGCAGGGCGAAGAAGCGCCCGCGCTCGCCGCAACCGGCGGCCAGCAGCGCGAATGAACCGAGCCCGGCGGCGAGCGCGGCGCGGCGGGCAGGCGAGGGCAATGTGCTCATGGGGAATCCTCCGATGTTCTGCAGCGCGGCGGCAAAGCCCTGCGGGCCGCGGCGCACGAGCTGGTAGACCAGGTCGCGCATCGACACCAGCCCGTGCACCGTGGGGCCGTCGATCACCAGCAGGTGGCGGTGCCGGTTGACATGCATCAGCGCCATCGCCGCCTCGACCGTGGTGCCGGGCGAGACGAAGCGCACGTTGCGCGTCATCACCAGCGAGATCGGCGTGTCCGGGTGTGAGCGCGGGCATGCACCACGCGCATCAGCAGGTCGCGCTCGGTGAAGATGCCGGCGACGAGGCCGTCCTCGGTCATCACCAGCACGGCGCCGATCTCGCGCTCGGCCATCAGTGCCACCGCCTCGCCGACCGTCGCCGACGCCGGCACCGTGAAGAGCTCGTCGCTGCCGCGGTCGCGCACCACTTCCTCGATCAGCATCTGGTGGGGCATCTTGGGTTCCTCGCGCGTGTTCGTGGTGCGTCAACCGAAGTCGTCGAGCAGGATGTTCTCGCGGTCGACGCCCAGCGACAACAGCATGTCGATCACGGCCTTGTTCATCACGCCCGGGCCGCACATGTAGTACTCGATGTCCTCGGGCGCCGGGTGCTGGCTCAGGTACTGCTCGCGCAGCACGTTGTGGATGAAGCCGGTGGCGCCGCTCCAGTTGGTCCTCGGGCAGCGGCTCCGACAGCGCCAGGTGCCACTCGAAGTTGGGGTTGGCCGCGGCCAGCGCGTCGAACTCCTCGACGTAGAAGGCCTCCTTCAGGCTGCGCGCGCCGTACCAGAAGCTCATCTTGCGCGTGCGTCTTCAGGCGCTTCAACTGGTCGAAGATGTGCGAGCGCATCGGCGCCATGCCGGCGCCGCCGCCGATGAAGCACATCTCCTTGTTCGTGTCGCGCGCGAAGAACTCGCCGAAGGGGCCGGACACGGTGAGCTCGTCGCCCGGCTTCAGGTTGAAGATGTACGAGCTCATGATGCCGGGCGGGATCTCGGCCTTGTAGCCGGGCGGGAAGGCGATGCGGATGGTGAACAGCAGCTGCCCCTTCTCCAGCGGGAAGTTGGCCATCGAGTAGGCGCGTTCGATCGGCTCGGTGAGCACCGACTTGAAGCGCCAGAGGTCGAACTTGTCCCAGTCCTCGCGGTACGGTGGCTCGATGTCGAAGCTCTTGAAGTCGATCTGGTGCGGCGGGCACTCGAGCTGCACGTAGCCGCCGGCGCGGAAGGGCACCTCCTCGCCCTCGGGCAGCGCCAGCTTCAGTTCCTTGATGAAGGTGGCGACGTTGCGGTTGGAGATGACCTTGCAGCGCCACTTGCGCACGTCGAAGATCTCCGGCGCGATCTCGATCGCCATGTCGCGCTTGACCTTGACCTGGCAGGCCAGCCGGCAGCCGCGCTTGGCCTCGCCGCGGTTGATGAAGCCGGTCTCGGTGGGCAGCAGCGTGCCGCCGCCCGACTTGACGATGACCTCGCACACGCCGCAGGCGCCCTTGCCGCCGCAGGCCGAGGGGATGAAGATCTTGTGGTTCGACAGCGTGCCCAGCAGGGTGTTGCCGGCGGCCACCTTCAGCGCCTTGGCCGGATCGTCGTTGATCGTGATCGTGACGTCGCCCGACTGCACCAGCCGGCGCCGCGCGCCCAGCAGCAGCGCCACCAGCGCCAGCACGACCACGGTGAACATCGCGACGCCGGAGAGGACTTCGATCATGTCGCCGCGCCCCTAGAGCTGGATGCCCGAGAACATCATGAAGGCGATCGACATCAGCCCCGCGGTGACGAAGGTGATGCCCAGGCCGCGCAGGCCGGCCGGCACGTCGGAGTAGTTCATCTTCTCGCGGATCGCGGCGATGGCGACGATGGCGATCATGAAGCCCAAGCCCGAGCCGAAGCCGAAGACCACGCTCTCGCCGAACGTGTAGTTGCGCTCCTGCATGAACAGCGAGCCGCCGAGGATGACGCAGTTCACCGCGATCAGCGGCAGGAACACGCCCAGCGTCGTGTACAGCCCCGGCAGGAAGCGGTCGACCGTCATCTCCACCACCTGGGTCGCCGCGGCGATGGTGCCGATGAAGAGGATGAAGGCCAGGAAGCTGAGGTCCACCTTGGCCAGCGCCGGCGACAGCCCGGACAGCGCGCCTTCGGCCAGCAGGTAGCGCAGGATCAGGTTGTTCAGCGGCACCGTCAGCGTCTGCACGAAGACCACCGCGACGCCCAGGCCGATGGCCGTCTCGACCTTCTTCGAGCAGGCCAGGAACGAGCACATGCCCAGGAAGAAGGCCAGCGCCATGTTCTCCAGGAAGATGGAGCGGATGGCGATGTTCAGCAGTGCTCCATCGCGGCAACCTCAGTCCTGCTCCTGCAGCTCGGGCTTCCAGGTGCGCAGCCCCAGATGATCAGCGCGATCAGGAACAGGCCCGACGGCGCCAGCAGCATCAGGCCGTTGGGCTCGTACCAGCCGCCGTCCTTGGTCAGCGGCAGGACCTCGACGCCGAACAGCGTGCCGGCGCCGGTGAGCTCGCGCACGAAGCCCACCAGCAGCAGGATCAGCGCGTAGCCCAGGCCGTTGCCGATGCCGTCGAGGAAGCTGATCCACGGCGGGTTCTGCATCGCGAAGCCCTCGGCCCGGCCCATCACGATGCAGTTGGTGATGATCAGGCCGACGAACACCGACAGCTCCAGCGACAGCTCGTACAGGTAGGCCTTGAGCACCTGGTCGACCACGATCACCAGCGAGGCGATGATGGCCAGCTGCACGATGATGCGGATGCTGCTGGGCGTGTGGTTGCGCACCAGGCTGACGGCCAGGTTGGCCAGCGCGGCGACGAGCGTGACGCCGATGCCCATCACCAGCGCCTTGTCCATGCGCGTGGTCACGGCCAGCGCCGAGCAGATGCCCAGCACCTGCACGGCGATCGGGTTGACGCTGACCACCGGGCTGAACAGCGCGGTCCTCTCGTTCCTGCCGAACAGAGCGGCTGTGGCGCTCATGTGGGGTCTCCGCTGCGAAGGGTCTTCAGGAAGGGGCCGTAGCCGTCGTCCGACAGCCAGAAGCGCACGACGCGGGTGATGCCGTTGCTGGTGATGGTGGCGCCGGACAGGCCGTCGACATGGTGCGGCGCCTTGTCGGGCGGGCCGGCCTGCCCCTTGATCACGGCCAGTTGCGGCGTCCAGTTGGCGTCGTAGGCCTTGCGGCCGACCCACAGCGCCTGCCACTTCGGGTTGGAGATCTCGCCGCCCAGGCCCGGCGTTTCCTTCTGCTCGTAGAAGGTCAGGCCGCGCACGGTGTTGCCGTCGCGGTCCATCGACAGGAAGCCGTAGACCGTGCCCCACATGCCCATGCCTTCGATCGGCAGCACCAGCTGCTCGACCTTGCCGTCGGCGCCCAGCACCTGGTAGACCGTGCCACGCAGCGGCAGCCGGGCCACCTGGGCGTCGTTGGGCGGCGCGGCGCGCGACTGCGCCGGATCGTTGCGCGCCTTGCGCTGGTCGTAGCCCTTGGCGTCGAACTGGTCCTCGGCGAACGAGCTTGCCGGTCTTCAGGTCGACGGCGCGCACGCGGATGCGCTTGTCGAAGATCGCCAGCAACTCGTCGCGCGATGCCGATTCGCCGGGCTTGACCAGGCCGGCCGCCAGCAGCACGTTCTTCTGCTTGTAGAGCAGGGCGTTGGCCTCCTGCCGCTCGCGCAGGCCCACCGCCGCGGTGGCCACCAGCAGCGCGCAGACCACGCTCACCGCGGTGGCGAAGAGCACCGTGTAGCGGGTGGACTCAAGTCTCGGCACGGCGTTTGCCTCTGCGGCGCAGGTTGGCCTGCACCAGCAGGTAGTCGATGAACGGTGCCACCACGTTCATGAACAGGATCACCAGCATCACCGATTCCGGGTAGGCCGGGTTGACCACGCGGATCAGCACGATCAGCGCGCCGATCATCAGCCCGTAGATCCAGCGCCCGGTGTTGGAGAAGGGCGCCGTCACCGGGTCGGTGGCCATGAACACCGTGGCGAAGGCCCAGCCGCCGGCCACCATGTGCCACCAGAAGGGCACGGCGAAGTACGGGTTGGTGGCCGAACCGATCGCGTTGAACAGCGAGGCCATGCCGATGGTGCCGAGCGCCACGCCGGCCATGATGCGCCACGAGCCGACGCCGGTGACGATGAGGATCACGCGCGCCGATCAGGCAGGCCAGCGCCGAGGTCTCGCCCATGCTGCCGGGCTCGAGGCCGCCGAAGGCCACCATCCACGGGAAGTCCTGGTGCGTGGCCGGCGGCTGCATCTGCCGGAACTGCGACAGCAGCGTGGCGCCGGAAAAGCCGTCGTGCGCCGCGGCCGCGGGCATCGCGGTCCAGACCGTGTCGCCCGACATGCTGGCCGGGTAGGCGAAGAACAGGAAGGCGCGCGCCACCAGCGCCGGGTTCATGAAGTTCATGCCGGTGCCGCCGAAGACCTCCTTGCCCAGCACGACGCCGAAGCTGATCGCCAGCGCGGCCTGCCACAGCGGCGTGTCGGGCGGGCAGATCAGCGGGAACAGCAGCCCGGTGACGAAGAAGCCTTCGTTCACCTCCAGCTTGCGCACGATCGCGAAGCCCACCTCCCAGCTCAAGCCGACGACCATGGTCACGACATACAGCGGCACGAAGTAGAGCGCGCCGTGGATCATGTTGGCCGTGAAGCTGGCCGGCGAATAGCCCACGCCGAGCAGCGCGATCAGGTCGTGGCGCCAGCCGGTGAGCAGCGCCGCCTTGGCCGGGTCGAGCGCCAGGTTGGCCTGCAGCCCGGTGTTGAACATCGCCATGAACACGCAGGGCAGGGCCGCGATGCACACCAGGATCATCATGCGCTTCAGGTCCATCGCGTCGCGCACGTGCGCGCCGGTGGTGGTGACCTTGGCCGGCGCGTAGAAGAAGGTGTCGGCGGCCTCGTACAGCGGGTAGAAGCGCTCCAGCCGGCCGCCCGGGTGGAAGGGCTTGCCGATGCGGTCGAGAAGCTGCCTCAATGCGCGCATCAGGCGGCCTCCTTCTCGATGCGCGACAGCGCCGCGCGCAGCAGCGGGCCGTACTCGGCCTTGCCGGGGCAGACGAAGGTGCACAGCGCCAGGTCGTCCTCGTCGAGTTCCAGCGCGCCCAGCGCCTCGGCGCGTTCGTCGTTGCCCATCAGCAGCGCGCGCAGCAGGAAGGTGGGCATCAGGTCCAGCGGCATCACGCGCTCGAAGGAGCCGATCGGCACCATCGCGCGGGTGCCGCCGTTGGTGGTGGTGTTCAGCGCCTGGGCGCGGCCGGTGAAGGCGCCGGCCACCACGCCCCAGATCGAGAACTTGTCGAAGCCGGGCATGATCCAGCCGAAGAGTTCGCGCTCGACGGCTTCGGCCAGCACCGAGACCTGCTGGTGGTGGCGGCCCAGGTAGCCGAGCGCCTCGCCCATCGCGATGCGCCCGTCGAGCACCGAGCCGGAGATCACCCGCTGCGCACCCGGCGCGATCTCGCCGCGCACCAGTTCGTCGATCGAGGCGCCCAGCCGCGTGCGCAGCAGGCGCGGGCGCAGCACGCTCGGCCCGGCCAGCGCGACCACGCGCTCCACGTCGAGCCGGCCGTGCAGGAACAGGCGGCCGATCGCCGCCACGTCCTGGTAGCCGATGTGCCAGACGGTGCGCTCCAGGTCGACCGGGCTGAGGACGTGGATGTGCGTGCCGGCCTGGCCGGCCGGGTGCGGGCCGTCGAAGGCCACGCGTGTGACGCCGCTGGCGGCGGGCAGGTCGAGCGTCGAGTCCGGCGCCACGCAGACATAGGTGGGGCCGCGGCTCAGCTTGGCCAGGCAGGTGACGCCGGCCTCGAAATCGGCCCGGCGCCCGGCCAGCACCACGTCCACCGAGGGGGCATGCGGGCGCGTGTCCATCGCGGTGACGAACAGCGCGCGCGGCGACGCGTCCGCGGCCGGCACGCGCGAGAACGGCCGCGTGCGCAGCGCGGTCCACAGGCCCGATTCGAGCAGCAGCGCGCGCACCTCGGCGTCCGACAGGCTGCTCGGGGGCGCCGCCGCGGTAGCTGGCGAAGCCCTGCTGCGCCGCGGGATCCTCGTCGCCGTCGATCCGGATCACCAGCGACTGGAAGGCACGCCGCTCGCCGCGGTGCACGGCCAGCACGGTGCCGGCGGCCGGTGCGGTCTGGAGCACGCCGGGCCTCGCCTTGTCCTCGAACAGCGCTTGTCCGCGGCGCACCCGCTCGCCCGGCTGCACGAGAAGGCTGGGCTTCAGTCCGATCTGGTCGTCGCCCAGCACCGCCACATGCCGCACCGGCGCGGCGGCATGCACGGTCTGCTCGGGCTCGCCGGCCAGCGGCAGGTCGAGCCCGCGCGTGAGCCGATGGCAAGGGTCGGGGCGGGACGCCATGGCGGGCTAGACGTCTTCCTTGACCATGTCGATCGCGCCGCAAGGGCACTCGGCCACGCAGATGCCGCAGCCCTTGCAGTAGTCGTAGTTGAACTCGAAGCGTTTGCCGGGGCCGAGCTTGATGACGGCATTGTCGGGGCACACGCCGTAGCAGTTGTCGCACTCGAAGCAGTTGCCGCAGCTCAGGCAGCGGCGCGCCTCGAACAGCGCGTTGTCGGCGCTCAGGCCGCCTTGCACCTCGTCGAAGCTGCTGGTGCGCCGCGCCAGGTCGAGCTGCGGGCGCACGGTCTTGGGCGCGTCGCTGTAGTACCAGGGGTTCAGGCGGTCGAAGGTGGCGGCTGCGTGCTTGGACGACCGGCGCGAGCTGCGTGCCGCGCAGCCACGCGTCGATGTGCCGCGCGGCCTTCTTGCCATGGCCGACGGCGACCGTCACGTTGCGCTCGGCGGGCACCATGTCGCCGCCGGCAAACAGGCCCGGGTGGCCGGTCATCATCGTCGCCGGATCGACCTGCACCACGCCATCGGTCACGCTCAGGCCGGGCACGTTGTCGAGCAGCGACAGATCCACGTCCTGGCCCAGCGCCAGCACCAGCGAATCGGCCTCGAGCGTCTCGAATTCGCCGGTCGGCTGCGGGTTGCCCTTGGCATCGAGCATCATCTTCTCGATCGTCAGCGCGCCGCCGTCGCCGGCCTGCTTGATGGTCGACAGCCACTTGACCATCACGCCTTCCTGCAGCGCCTCCTCGACCTCGAAGTCATGCGCCGGCATGCGTTCGCGGGTGCGCCGGTAGACGATGATGGCCTCGGTGGCGCCCAGGCGCTTGGCGGTGCGCGCCACGTCGATGGCGGTGTTGCCGCCGCCGTAGACCACCACGCGGCGGCCGAGCATCGGCTGCTCCTCGCCTTCCATGCTGCGCAGCACCTGCACCGCGTCGAGGATGCGCGAGCTGTCCTTGGCCGGGATGAAGGCGCGCTTGGCGATGTGCGCGCCGACGGCCAGGAAGGCGGCGTCGATAGCCTCCGTCGGTCATGGTCTGCGCGATATCGGCGACCTTGGCATTCAGTTGCACGGTCACGCCCATGTCGACGATGCGCTGCATCTCGGCATCGAGCACGTCGCGCGGCAGCCGGTACTTGGGAATGCCGAAGCGCATCATGCCGCCGACCATCGGGCCGGCCTCCATCACCGTCACGCCGTGGCCCAGGCGGCGCAGGTGGTAGGCCGCCGACATGCCCGACGGCCCGGCGCCGACCACCAGCACCTGCTTGCCCGATGGCTGCGCCGGCGCAGCGAAGCGCCAGCCCTGCTTCAGCGCCTCGTCGCCGAGGAAACGCTCGACCGAGTTGATGCCCACGGCCGAGTCGATCTGGCCGCGGTTGCACGCGCCTTCGCAGGAGTGGTAGCACACGCGCCCCATGATCGCCGGGAACGGGTTGTCGCGCGTCAGGTGGCGCCAGGCCGCTTCGTAGTCGCCGCTTTCGGCATGGAACAGCCAGCCCTGGATGTCCTCACCCGCCGGGCACTGTGCGTTGCACGGCGGCAGCCGGTCGACATACACCGGGCGCTCGGTGCGCCAGCTGCCGGTCTTGTTGGCCAGCGACGAGCCGGGGTCGAGCGTGATGGCGAAGGGTTTTTCCATGTCAGTGCGCCCCCTCGGCGTCGAGCAGGTTGAAGCGGCGGATGTTGCGGTCGGCCTCGGCCTGGATCTGCGCCAGCATCTGCGGCTGGCCGCTGCCGGCAAAAAGGTGCGCAAAGCGCTTCTGCGGCTTCAGGTACTCGTCCACCGGCACGCGGTGGCGGATCTTCGTGACCGCGGTGACCTCGCCGTGTTCGGCCTCGAACACCGGGAAGATGCCGGTCTCGCGCGCCAGCCGCGCCAGCCGGATGGTGTCGTGGCTGGCCGAGCCCCAGCCCAGCGGGCAGGGCACCAGGATGTGCAGGTAGCGCGCGCCGTGCAGGCTCATCGCCGTCTCGACCTTGGCTTCCAGGTCGCGCAGGTCGGCCACGGTGGCGGTGGCCACGTAGGGGATCTCGTGCGCCATCGCGATCAGCGGCAGGTTCTTGCCCTGGCCGAACTCGCGCGCCCGGCTCCGCGCCCACCGCCATCGTGGTGGCGGTGCGCGCCGCCGGCGGCGTGGCGCTGCTGCGCTGCACGCCGGTGTTCATGTAGGCCTCGTTGTCGTAGCAGATGTAGAGCACGTCGTCGTTGCGCTCGAACATGCCCGACAGGCAGCCGAAGCCGATGTCGGTGGTGCCGCCGTCGCCGCCCTGGGCGATCACGCGCACCGCGCTGCGCGCGTGCCCGGCCTTGATCGCCTTGACCTTCAGCGCCGCGGCGATGCCGGTGCCCACCGCCGCGGCGTTGCCGAACAGCGAAGTGGATCCACGGCAGCTGCCAGGAGGTCTCGGGGTAGGGCGTCGAAAACACCTCCAGGCAGCCGGTGGCGTTGGCGGCGATCAGCCGGTTGCCGGTGGCGCGCATCGCGGCATCGACCGCATAGCGCGCGCCCAGCGCCTCGCCGCAGCCCTGGCAGGCGCGGTGGCCGGAGTTCAGCGAGTTGCTGCGCTCGGTGCTGGCCTGCACGCTGCGCTGCTCGGGCGCGAGCAGGCGGTTGCCGACGGTGAAGGTGCCGGTCTGGTAGAACTTGACGGGGGCGTTCATGCGGCCTCCTGCTGGGCCGCCCCAAGGGAGGCCGAGCCCCCTCGGGGGGCAGCGAATGAAATAGCGTGGGGTTGTCATGTCAGCTCACCTTGGAGGCCACGGTGCCGACGTCGCGCAGCAGGTTCTCGGCGATCGGCCCGCTGCGCCGCATCTGCGTTTCGCGTTCGAGCTGGCGGTTGACGATGCGCCAGTCGAGGTCCAGGAAGCTCAACGGCGGCAACTGGTCGGCCACCGCCTCGAGCAGCATGCGTCGCAGCGAGGCCTGCGTGATGGCGCGCCCGCCCAGGCCGGCCACCACGGTGTAGCCGTGCAGCTGCAGGCCCGACAGCGCCAGCCGCACGTCGGTGGAGACCACGCCGCCCAGGCCCACCGAGAAGCTCTTTTCCAGCACCACCACGCGCTTGGCGCCCTGCAGCGCGGCGCGCACCGCGGCCAGCGGGAACGGGCGGAAGGAGCTGATGCCGAGCACGCCGATGCGCTGGCCGTCGCGGCGCAGTTCCTCGACCGTCTCGCGCAGCGTGCCCAGCACCGAGCCCAGCGCCACCACCACCGTCTCGGCGTCGTCGAGGTGGTAGCCGCGCACCAGCCCGCCGGTGTTGCGGCCGAAGCGCTGCTCGAACTCGGCCGCGATCTGCGGGATGCGCTCCAGCGCCATCAGCTGCTTGGCATGCGCCAGGTAGCGCACCTCCATGAAGGCCTCGGGCCCGACCATCGCGCCGATCGACACCGGCTCGGCCACGTCGAGCACCTGGCGCGGCTCGTAGGGTGGCAGGAAGCCGTCGACCTGGGCCTGCGTGGGCATGTCCACGCGCTCGTAGGCATGCGTCAGGATGAAGCCGTCCATGCACACCATCACCGGCATGCTCAGCTCCTCGGCCAGCTTGAAGGCCTGGATGTGCAGGTCCAGCGCCTCCTGGTTGTGCGCGGCGAACAGCTGGATCCAGCCGCAGTCGCGCTGGCTCATGCTGTCGCTGTGGTCGTTCCAGATGTTGATCGGCGCGCCGATGGCGCGGTTGGCCACCGTCATGACGATCGGCAGACCCAGGCCGCTGGCGTTGTAGACCGCCTCGGCCATGAACAGCAGGCCCTGGCTGGCGGTGGCGGTGTAGCTGCGCGCGCCGGCGGCGCTGGAGCCGATGGCCACGCTCATCGCCGCGAATTCGCTCTCGACGTTGATGAACTCGCAGGGCGCCAGCGTGCCGTCCTTGACCAGCTCGCCCAGGCCTTCGACGATGTGCGTCTGCGGGCTGATCGGGTAGGCGCAGATCACCTCGGGGCGGCACAGCGCCACCGCCTCGGCCACGGCCTTGGAGCCTTCAATCTGCTTGAGCATGGGCCATCTCCTGCATCTCGTTCTTCACGAAGTCGAAGGCCTCGCCCGCGGCGGCCACGTTGCCGTCGGCCACCCGGCCGCCGAACTTGGCGCGGATGGCGTGCGCCACCGCGTCCAGCGTGATCAGCCCCGACAGCGCGGCAAAGCCGCCCAGCAGCACGGCATTGGGCAGCGGCCGGCCCAGGTGCTTGAGCGCGATCTCGGTGGCCGGCACGGTGACCAGGCGCTCGCGGCGGAAGCGCTGCTCGATCTCGGCCAGGCCCAGCTCGTCGAAGCTGCGCCGGCTGTTGATCAGCACGTAGCCGTCGGGCTGCAGGCCCTGGAACACGTCCACCTGGTGCAGCAGCGTCGGGTCCTGCACGATCAGCACGTCGGGCGCCAGGATCGGCTCGCGCAGGCGGATGTCGTGGTCGTCGATGCGGCAGAAGGCGACCACCGGCGCGCCGGTGCGTTCGGAGCCGAAGCTCGGAAAGGCCTGCGCATGGCGGCCTTGCTCGAACGCGGCAATCGACAGCATCTCCGCCGCCGTCACGACCCCCTGGCCGCCACGGCCATGAATACGAATCTGCAGCATGAGCAGTGCCTCGCGAAGTCCCGATGCATGCCATTCTTCGGCCCGGGTGGGGCGGGCGATTTGCGCTGCATCAAGCTTTGGCCGTCGGACGCGAGCCCTGCGCGCAACCCGCCGGACGCCGCACCGGCGTGTTCGCGGCACTGGGGGGCCGGGGGTGGGACTGGATGTCGGTACCCGGTCACAGGATTGATGCGCATCAAGCCCGCGGCTGACCCGGAGACAGAAGATGGCCGTCGCCCGCAACGGGTACGACTTCGCCAACCAGAAGAAGCACCGGTCGAGGAGACACCGCGCATGAACAGCCGCTTGCCAGCCGTGCCAGCCGAGCCCAGCGCACGGCCGCGAAGCCGATCGAGGTCGACTGCCAGTCGCGCGGCCGGCGCGCCTCGACTGGCTGCAGACCGTCAGCTGGCCTGGTGCCGGCGCCGTTCATGCGGGGCCACGTGTTCTTGGTCTCGTCGATCCTGCTCGGCAAGGACGCGATGTGGGCGTGCCCGCTTCGCTGCCGCGTTGCCGCGACGTGTGCCCGAAGCCCTTGCCGCTGCCGACGCGGATCGCGTTGCTGCGCCGCAAGATGGTTTTCGATGGCTTGGAAATGACTTTGCAAAGGAGACTGCAATGAATGGCATTCGTTTCGATCGTCGACATGTCCTGAGCTTGGCCGCGGCGGCCGCTGCCGGCTTGCCTGGCGGCAGCCGGCCCGGCCCTGGCGCAGGCGCCGATCGTCATCAAGTTCAGCCACGTGGTGGCGCCCGACACGCCCAAGGGCAAGGGCGCCGAGAAGTTCAAGGAGCTGGCCGAGAAGCGCCTGGCCGGCAAGGTCAAGATCGAGGTCTACCCGAACTCGCAGCTGTACAAGGACGGCGAGGAGATGGAAGCGCTGCAGCTCGGCGCGGTGCAGATGCTGGCACCGTCGCTGGCCAAGTTCGGGCCGCTGGGCGTGCGCGAGTTCGAGGTCTTCGACCTGCCCTACATCTTCGACAACTACGACGAACTGCACAAGGTCACCAGCGGGCCGGTCGGGCAAGCGCTGCTGAACAAGCTGCGAGCCCAAGGGCATCACCGGCCTGGCGTACTGGGACAACGGCTTCAAGTGCTGTCGTCGAACAAGCCGCTGAAGCCGCCGGACGACTGTCAAGGGCCAGAAGATGCGCATCCAGTCGTCCAAGGTGCTGGAGGCGCAGATGCGCGCGCTCGGCGCGCTGCCGCAGGTGATGGCCTTCTCCGAGGTCTACCAGGCGCTGCAGACCGGCGTGGTCGACGGCACCGAGAACCCGCCGTCGAACATGTACACGCAGAAGATGCACGAGGTGCAGAAGCACGCCATCCAGACCGAGCACGGCTACCTCGGCTACGCGGTGATCGTGAACAAGAAGTTCTGGGACGGCCTGCCCGCCGACGTGCGCAGCGGGCTGGAAGCGGCGATGAAGGAGGCCACGGTCTACGCCAACACCATCGCCAAGCAGGAGAACGACCAGTCGCTGGAGAAGATCAAGGCCTCGGGCAAGACCGCCGTGGTCGTGCCCACGGCGCAGGAGCGGGCGGCGCTGGAAGAAGGCCATGGTGCCGGTGCACAAGGAGATGGAGTCGCGCATCGGCAAGGAGACGATCCAGTCGGTCTACAAGGAAACCGGCTTCACG
>CAWFQP010000043.1:0-29663 GCA_963818005.1 uncultured Pseudomonadota bacterium | reverse complement strand
TGCGCGAAACGAACTGGTACGACACGGTGTAGATCACCAGCCCGGGCAGCAGGCCCACCAGCGCGAAGATGCCCGCCAGCTTGGCGAGCAGCCGCGTGCCGAACTTGCCGCGCCGCTGGCGCAGCATCAGCGCACCACCGCGATGCCGATGACCACGAACAGCACGCCCGCCACGGCCACGTTCAGCCAGAACAGCCAGATGAAGTTGCGTTCGTAGAAGCCTTCGCTCTGGCCGGTGAGCGAGATGACGAAGGCCAGCACCAACGCCGCGCCGACCACGGCCACCGCAGAAACGACCCAGACCCAGCGCGCGTTGCGATTCACGAACGTGGCGGCACGCGCAAGCGACGGCTCATTCGACGCGCAGGGTGCGCTCGACGCCCAGCACCCAGTCGGCCTGGGCGCCCAGGCCCAGTTGCAACGGGCTCGGCAGCTGGAGCTGTCCAGCCGGTAGCTGAACTCCAGGTAGTGGCGCGAATCGGCGTCCAGCTGCGACAGCTCGGCCACCTTCCAGCGCGTGCTGCGCGACACCACCGTCAACGCCTCGCCCAGCGTCTGGAAGCTCTGGTTGAAGCCGCCGAAGCCGACCCGCCATGTGGACGTGAGCGGCTGGTAGGCCAGCCCGTGCCGCCGTGCACCGCGCCGCCAGGCGCGCATCACCAGTTGCCAGCGACCACTTCGTTGGCCTCGGCCACGGTCAATGGGCGCACCATGCTGCAGCGCATCTTCCACGGTCTTCGGCAGGGTTTCCGCCGCGCCAGCGAGTCGAGGGCCGGCGCGCCTGGGCCCGCAGCTGGTGCTTCAAGGTCCGACGAGTCCACCCTGGGCCTGCGCCGCTTGCAGCAAGCCCGAAGCCCGCGCGAGCCATGCCCAGGCCAGCAGGACCCAGGCCCTGCAGTCGTCGGACCAGCGGCGGGTGCATCGATTTCGGCGGTGGGCGTCAGGTCTTGTGCAGCGGCTAGGTCGCGACCGTGGTCGGCGCGGGCTGGCATCGACTTCCTCGGTGATTTCAGCCAGGCAGGCGGTGCCAGGCGGAGCAGGATCGACGCGGGCCGCCCCAGCCGGCAGGCGTTCCGAAGTTCGTCGATCTCGTCCTGCCCTCGGCGCCGAACAGCGGCGGATCACGTCGCACCGCACCCGGGCCGGCAGCGGCCGCAGGCGCGTAGGCGGACTTCGGCCTGCACGCGGGCCAGGGCGCCGATGTCGTCGGGGCGGCGCGGCCACGATGTCGGTCGCGGCGCACGATGCCGCCGTCCAGCACGTCCAGCAGATCGCGTCGAAAGCCGCCCGTCCCACCAGCCGCGTCGCTCGCGGCATCAGCAGGCGCGGCTCGGCCTGGCCGGCGCCGGGCGCAGGAGGCCCACCCGAGACCAGATTCCTCCGCCCCCGCTGCAGGCGCTGGGCGTTCACTGTCCAGGCCAGCAGGTCCAGGTCGGCCTGCTCCAGGCCAGCTCGCCGTCTTGCCGCCGCAGCAGCAGGCGTCGACAGCGCGCCCAGGCACAGCGCCATCAGCACCTCTTGCCGCCGCCCAGCAGCAGCGTCACGAGGCCCTGCTCGGCGGCGGCGTCCTGCGCCGACACATCGCCCTCGGCAAAACCCGGCACTCCCGGCACCGGCACCCCCTGCACCATCCACCCCTGGCCGGCGAGGGGGGGGGCGCGCGCCTGGGCTACGGCGCACTGGCTGTTCACCAGCATCAGCGCGCAGGCCGATCAGCAGGCGCTGGTTGGCGGCCTCCAGCAGCGCCTGCCAGCCTGGGCCAGTCCACGCTCAGCGTAGGCCAGCCAGGCCGGGTGGTTGAAGGCGCCCGAGCGCGCTGTCAGGCCTCGGCCGCCGCCGTGCGTCGCGCTCGCGGAAGCGCACCAGCGCGGCGTTGACGAAGCCGCCACCTGGGGCGCGCAGTGGCGCACGCGCGGTGACGGCCTGGTCGACCAGGGTGCTGTTCGGCGTCAGGCGCAGGCTCGCCCGGCCACAGCCAGGCCCAGGCCAGCACCAGCAGTCGTCGAACAGCAGCACCAGCTGCTGCCCTCGGCGCGAGCGGCGTGCGCGGCTCGGTGGCACTGCCCGGCCCAGGCGCAGGCCGTCGAAGCCGGCGCCCTTGCGCACCCGGCGCTGCAGCACCGGCACGCGCCAGCGCGTCGTTCAGCGAACGCGTGCCGCAGCCAGGCTGCTGCCGCACTCGCGCCCTGGTCCAGCAGCTGCCGCGGGTGCGCTCAGGTTGCCGCCGATGCTGGCCGATGCCTGCGCGGTCGCGCTGAGCAGCGGCCGCGCCAGACACGGACACGGGTCGCAAGGGCGGCGGCGAGGGCGGTGAGGATCCTCGGCGTCAGGTCGGTCTTGTGCCCTCACCCAGCGCGCGCAGAGGCGCGCGCACAATGCGTGCTTTCAGCCGACCCGCAAATCCATGTCCACCACCCAACTCAGCTCGGTCGCCACGGCAGCTCGCGCGCTGCGCGGCGAGGACGAGTTGGCGCAGCTGCCGGCCTCCGAGCGCATCCGCTATCGGCTGGTGGCCGCCGACTGCCGCTACCACGCCAACGACAACATCGCCGACCACATCCGCGACGGCGAGATGGCCGAACTGAAGGCCGAGGTGCAGGCCAGATGCATGAGGTGCTGCGACGCCCTGGTCATCGACACCGACAACGACCACAACACCCAGGACACCGCCAAGCGGGTGGCCAAGATGTTCGTCGAGGAGGTGTTCCGCGGCCGCTACGTGCCGATGCCGGCGGTGACCGAGTTCCCCAACGCCGAGCGGCTGAACGAGCTGATGATCGTCGGCCCGATCACCGTGCGCAGCGCCTGCAGCCACCACTTCTGCCCGATCTTCGGCAAGGTCTGGATCGGCATCCTGCCCAACGAGCATTCCAACCTGATCGGCCTGAGCAAGTACGCGCGCATCTGCGACTGGGTGATGAGCCGCCCGCAGATCCAGGAAGAGGCGGTGACGATGCTGGCCGACGAGCTGATGGACCGGGTGCGCCCCGACGGCCTGGCGATCGTGATGGAGGCCGACCACTTCTGCATGCACTGGCGCGGCGTCAAGGACACCGACTCGGCGATGGTCAACAGCGTGATGCGTGGTGCGTTCCTGAAGGATCCGAACCTGCGCCGCGAATTCCTCTCGCTGCTGCCCCGCAAGACCGACTGAAGGCTCCAAGATGCTCGTCCGACTTCTCTATGCCAGCCGCGCTATCGCGCCCACCGCGGCCGACGAACTGGGCACGATCCTGCGCCAGTGCAAGGCCAACAACCCGACGCAGGGCATCACCGGCGTGCTGTGCTGCTCGGACGACATGTACCTGCAGGTGCTGGAAGGCGGCCGCACCGCGGTCAACCGGCTGTACAAGCGCATCGTCGCCGACCCGCGCCACAAGGATGTCGAGCTGCTCAGCTATCAGCAGATCGGCGAGCGCCGCTTCGCCGGCTGGTCGATCGGCCAGGTCAACATGTCGCGCTTGAACCCGTCGCTGCTGCTGAAGTATTCGGCCACCGCCCGGCTCGACCCCTATGCGATGTCGGGCAGCGTCGCGCTGGCGTTGCTGGAAGAGCTGGCGGCCACGGCCTCGATCGTCTGCCAGCCGTAGCCGCAACTCAGCCTGCTGCGTCCTCGCGCGGCAAGGCCAGCACCATCAGCACGGTGCAGCCGGCGATCAGCGCCATGGCCCACAGCAGCGTGGCGAAACCGGCGGCCTTGACCACCGGGCCGAGCAGCCACACCGGCCAGCGAGCTGATGCCGATCGACACCGTGAGCCGCATGCCGGCCACGCGCGAGCGCATGCGGTCGTCGACGTAGCGCACGATCATCGCGTCGGTGAACGGGATCGCGCCGAAGATCAGGATCATCGACCGCCAGCAGCAGCGACGAACAGCCACCAGCCCTGGGCCTGTGCGGCCAGCGCCAGCAGCGGCACCTGCGCCAGCGCGATGCCCAGGTACAGCGGCTTGAGCGGCACGCGGTCGATCAGCCGGCCGACCACGACCTGCGCCAGCGAGGCCAGCGCATAGACCGCGGCCAGCAGCAGGCCGAGCAGTCGCCGGGTCGTCGACGATGCCGCGCGAAGCGCTCGGCCAGCAGCTGCGCCGTTGCCGTTGGTGGTGAAGTTGAAGAGCAGGCTGCCGGTGACCGCGGCGGCGGTCATGACCGCGAACACGCGCGCCAGCAGCGCCGGCGGCAGCTCCACGCGCGCCTTGCTGCTGCGCCTGGCCGGCGCCTCGGTCTCCTGCGGCGCGCAGCCGCGCGAACAGCGAGCCCGCAGCCGATGGCCAGCAGCCCGGGCAGCGCGAAGGCCGCGCGCCAGCCGAACCACTGCACCAGGAAGCCGGTGACGCAGCGCCGCCACCGCGATGCCCAGGTTGCCGGCCAGGCCGTTGACGCCGATGATCGCGCCCGGGTTGCGGCGCACGCTGCACCAGCATCGGGATGCCCACCGGGTGGTAGATCGACGCGAAGGCGCCGAGCAGCGTCAGCGCGGCGGCCAGCTGCCACGGCGTTGCGCGTGGCCGCGGCCAGCAGCGCCGACAGCGCCGATGCCGAAGAAGAACACCAGCATCATGCGCCGCCGCCCCCACAGGTCGCCGAGCCGGCCCGAGGGCAGCGAGCCCAGGCCGAACAGCACGAAGGCGCCGACGCCGTAGGGCATCAGGTCTTCCCAGCGCGTCGAAGCCGAACTCGGCCGCGATCGGTCGCGACCGCGGTGGCGAAGATCAGCAGGAACATGTGGTCGATCGCGTGCCCGACGTTCAGCAGCAGCGCCACCGCGCGCAAGCGACGCTGCGGCAACTCGGTTGCCGTGGCGAGCGCGGTCGGCGGCGCGGCCTCGACCGTGGCAGTGGGGGGCACCATGGGCCGCAGTGTGCCGCATCCGCGCGCTCCAGCGTCGGCCCCAGGGCAGCACGACGTGCCTCTGTGTCCTACAGCGTGCCCGCCGCGCCGAACCCGAACAAGCTGGACAGCAGGCGTGTGGGAAACTGGTGCGCGGCCTCGTTGTAGCGGCGCACCGCATCGTTGAACATCTGGCGCGCGAAGCCAAGACGCTGGGTCGTGTCGCGCAGCGCAGCCAGATGCGCCGCCAGGTCGTCGGCGCCCGCCAGATCGCCGCGCTGCTCGACCAGCGCCAGCAGACGCGACAAGGCCGCGTGCAGCGTGGCTTCGGCGCCCGCCAGGGCCGCGGCACGGGGCGCCTGCGCCGGACGGGCGCGCAGTGCATCGGCGGCCGACTGCAGCTGGACCTGTGCCGCCAGCGCGGTGTCCAGCGCGCTCTGTTCGTCGGGCAGGTGGGTGCGCAGCGCGAGCACCAGCGGCACCAGCG
This sequence comes from uncultured Pseudomonadota bacterium, assembly GCA_963818005.1. Classification (GTDB taxonomy): domain Bacteria; phylum Pseudomonadota; class Gammaproteobacteria; order Burkholderiales; family Burkholderiaceae_C; genus Rubrivivax. Next base: position 24,347 of record CAWFQP010000043.1, on the reverse strand, counting down.
CGGCGCCGCGCCGCTGCAGCGGCTCGTCCACCTGCGCCCAGGCGGCGATGATGTCGTTGCGCAGCGCGACCAGCCGGTTGTGCGCGCCGAGCATCCAGAAGACCAGCAGTGCGGCGCCGGCCACCAGCAGCAGTTGATCGGTGCTCATCAGGCAAGCTGCGTGCTGCGCACTGCGGGTTTCGCCTTGGGAACGGCCCGGCGCCTCACTGGACCATCCTCCGCGCTGCGCGCCCCGGGATGAGCGCTTTGGAGCGGCCTTGCGCTCTCACTGGAGTACCTTCGTGCTGCGCACTGCGGTATTCGCCCTTCGGGCGGCCGGGCGGGCTCATGCGCCGACTATAGACGCGGTCTTGCCGCCCAGGAGCCTGTTGGGCTTGGGATCGGGCCCGCCCCAAGAGCCCGACAGGCCTAGAACGAGCCGAAGGCCGTGCCCAGCACGATCACCGCCACCAGCGCCAGCAGCGCGCTGACGATGCCGACCATGACGATGTCGAAGTAGCTTTCCTTGTGCGTGGCACCGCACACCGCCAGCAGCGTGACCACCGCGCCGTTGTGCGGCAGGCTGTCGAGCGAGCCGGCACCGATGGCGGCCACGCGGTGCATCAACGCCGGGTCGATGCCGTAGCTGGCGGCCAGTTGCATGTAGGTCTCGCCCAGCGCACCGAGCGCGATGGTCAGGCCACCGGAGGCCGAGCCGGTCAGCGCCGACAGCACGTTGGTGGACAGCGCCAAGCCGACCAGCGGGCCGCCCTCGATGCCCAGCACCCAGTCGCTGACGCCCTGGAATGCCGGCAGCGCAGCGACCACCGCGCCGAAGCCGACCAGGCTGGCGACGCTGATCACCGGCAGCGCCGAGGCATTCAACCCAGCATCGACGGTCTCGCGCAGCGAGTTCAGCCGGCCGCGGTTGAAGGCATAGAGCACGCCGATGGCCGCCGACAACGCGACGATCACCGACCACACGCCGCCGACGCCGGCCAGCGAGGTGGCACCCCATTCGGGCTCGGCCAGGAAGCCGGTGTCCATTTCGGGCAGGATCCCGATCGACATCGTCAGGTTGACGACCATCACCACCGCCAGCGGCAGCACTGCGACAAAGATGCCGGGCAGCTCGGTGCTGCGCTGGCCGTGCTCGGCCTCGGCCGGGTCGAAGCTCTGTGCCGTAGTGGCACGCTCGCGCACCACCGGGTCGTGCGCGGCGTCAGCGGCGGCGCAGGGCGACGGCCCGCCGAAGCCTTCGCCGGCACGGCGTGCCGCTTTTTCGGCGCGCGCCAGCCACCACAGGCCGAAGCCGAGCATCACCGCCGAGGCGATGATGCCCAGCCCCGGCGCCGCAAAGGGCGTGGTGCCGAAAAACGGCATCGGGATCGCGTTCTGGATCGCCGGCGTGCCGGGCATTGCCGTCATCGTGAAGGTGGTGGTGCCCAACGCCACGGCGGCCGGCAGCAACCGGTTGGGGATGTCGGCAGCGCGGAAGAGCGCCTGGCCCATCGGCGCGATGACGAACATCGCCACGAACAGGCTGACGCCACCGTAGGTGACCAGCGCGCCGGCCAGCACCACGGCCAGCACCGAGCGGCTGGGGCCGAGCTTTTCGGTCATGAAGTTGGCGATGGCGCTGACCGAGCCGCTGTCGTCCATCAGCTTGCCGAACAGCGCACCCAGCAGGAACAGCGGGAAGAACTGCGCGAAGAAGCCGGCCGCCGAGCCCATGAAGGTCTGCGTCCAATGCGCCAGCAGCGGTTCGCCAGAAAAGGCCGCGGCGACCAGCGCCGCCAGCGGCGCCAGGCCGAGCACGCTCCAGCCGCGAAAGGCCAGCCCGACCAGCAGGCCAAGACCGAGAAGGATGCCGAGCAGGCCCATGGTCAGCAGGCCGCCAGCATGGCGTCCAGGTCCAGTGTCGAGCGCTTGCCCAGATCCGCGCCATGGGCCTCGAGGAACAGCTCGGCGCTGCGCCGCCCCTCGTTGCGCAGCCCCAGCAGGAACGGCCATTCGGTGATCAGCTTCGAGGTGGAATCGACCTCGGTGACGCGGTCCGAGGCGATGCGGTGCAGGCGCATGCGCGCCCACTGCGCGCCCTCGCCGTGGCCGGGGTCGGCCACCTTGTGCAGCAGCGCGATCATGCGCAGCTCCTTGACCAGCGGCGAGTTGAAAGCCACCTCGTTGAGCCGGTTCATGATGTCGCGCGCGGTCTTCGGCACCTCGTCGCGCACGATTGGGTTGATCTGCACCAGGATCGTGTCGTTCGAATCGCACTCGCGCACCAGCGGCGTGATCGTCGGGTTGCCGACGTAGCCGCCGTCCCAGTAGTGCTCGCCGTCGATCTGCACCGCCTGGAACATCGTCGGCAGGCAGGCCGAGGCCAGCAGCACGTCGGGCGTGATCTCGGCATTGCGGAACACGCGGCCGGTGCCGGTGCGCACGTTGGTGGCGGTGATGAACAGGCGCAGCGGGGCCTTCGCCAGGCACTCGAAGTCCACCGTTTCGGCCAGGATGCCGCGCAGCGGGTGCGCGTTGAGCGGGTTCAGGTCGTAGGGCGAGAACATGCGCGTCATCAGCTCGGTGGCCATGTACATCGGCGAGTTCTCCAGCGTCCAGCGGCCGGACAGCAGGTCCCACGGGCTGCGCTGCATCGGGCTGAAGCGCGCCGCCTCGGACACCGCCTTCCAGAAGGTCTCGAGCGCGGCCTTCGCGCCGTCGACGCCGCCGTGCTCCAGGCCGCTGGCCATCACCGCCGCGTTCATCGCCCCGGCCGAGGTGCCGGAAATGCCGTCGATCTTCAGCCAGGGCTCTTCGATCAGCCGGTCGAGCACGCCCCAGGTGAAGGCGCCGTGCGAGCCGCCGCCTTGCAGGGCCAGGTCGATGAGCAGCGGATTGGAGGCGGAGGCAGGCATGGGCGACTCGGTCGTTGTGCAGTGCAGCATGATAGCTGCATGCTCGCCGCGGGCCGACGCTGCTGGCGCCGCCTCAGCCGCGCACCTCGCCCTGGCCCAGCACCACCCACTTCAGCGAGGTCAGCCCTTCCAGCCCGACGGGTCCGCGGGCGTGGAACTTGTCGGTGCTGATGCCGATCTCGGCGCCCAGGCCGTACTCGAAGCCGTCGGCGAAGCGGGTGCTGGCGTTGACCATCACGCTGGCCGAATCGACCTCGCGCAGGAAGCGCATCGCGTGCGGGTGGTTCGTCGTCAGGATCGCGTCGGTGTGGTGCGAGCCGTAGCGGTTGATGTGGGCAATGGCCACATCCAGGCTGTCCACCAGCTTGATGCTGATGACCGGCGCCAGGTACTCCTCGGACCAGTCGGCCTCGACCGCGTCGATCACGTCGGCGCCGATCAGCGGCGCGAGCAGCGCCTTGCTGCCGGCATCGCAGCGCATCTGCACGCCCTTGGCCGCGAAGACCGCACCAATGCGTGGCAGAAACTGCGCCGCCACCTCGCCATGCACGAGCAGCGATTCGGCCGCATTGCAGGGGCTGTATTTCTGCGTCTTGGCGTTGTCGGTGACGGCCACCGCCAGGTCCAGGTCGACCGTTGCATCCACATAGACATGGCAGTTGCCGTCGAGGTGCTTGATCACCGGCACGCGGGCTTCGGCGCTGATGCGCTCGATCAATGACTTGCCGCCGCGCGGGATGATCACGTCCACGTACTCGGGCATGGCGATCAGCCGGCCGACCGCCGCGCGGTCGGCGGTGGCCACCAACTGCACCGCATCCGCCGGCAGGCCGGCGTCGACCAGCGCGCCTTGCACCTCGCGCCACAGCGCCAGATTCGACTGCAGTGCCTCGGAGCCGCCGCGCAGGATGCAGGCGTTGCCCGACTTGATGGCCAGCGACGCGGCTTCGATGGTGACGTTGGGACGGCTCTCGTAGATCATGCCGAACACGCCCAGCGGCACGCGCATGCGCCCGACGCTGATGCCGCTGGGCTGACGCTTCAGCTCGCTGATCTCGCCCACCGGGTCGGGCATCGCGGCGATCTGCTCGCAGCCTTCGGCCACCGTCTCGATGATCTGCGGCGTGAGCTTCAAGCGGTCGAGCAGCGGCGCGGCCAGGCCGGCGGCGCGTGCGGCTTCCAGGTCCAGTGCATTGGCCTGCTGCAGCGTGCCGACCTGCCCGCGCAGCCGCTCGGCCAGCCGGCGCAGTGCCTGGTTTCTGGCGGCGGTGCCGGCCGCCGCCATCACGGTGGCCGCGGCACGTGCGGCCACGCCTACGTGGGCCATGTAGCCGGGGATCTCGCTTGGGTTCATCGGGCGATTTTCCCAGAACCCGGCTTCAGCTGCCCAGGCGTCCCAGCACGGCCAGCCACAGCGGCGCCGTCGCCATGAAGGCCAGCGTGGAGAAGACGATGGCCGCCGTGGCCTCGGCCTGCAGCGTCATGTAGCGCTGCGCGAAGATCAGTGCATTGCTGCCCACCGGCGCGGCGGCCGCCATCACCATCACCGCCAGCGGCAGACCGCCAAGGCCGAAGCCCCAGTGGGCCACGGCCAGCACCAGCGCCGGCACCACCAGCAGCTTGGCCGCGGCCAGCGCCAGGCTGCCGCGCACCTGGCCGCTGCACGCCGTAGTAGGCCAGCGACAGGCCGATCAGCACCAGGCACAGCGGCACCACGGCGCTGCCCAGCAGCTGCAGCACCTCGTCGACCAGCGCCGGCACGCCGAAGCCCGGCGGCGTTCCAGGCCAGCCCGGCCAGCACCGGCAGCACCACCGGATGGATGACGGTGTTGCGCAGCGTGCTGCGCAGCGTCGCCCACAGGCTGGCGCCGCCTTCGCGCTGCGCTTGTCGTGCGCCAGGTCCAGTTCCACCAGCGCGGTGCTCAGCGACAGCAGCACCAGCGCATGCACGCTGACCAGCATCAGGTGCAGGCCCAGGCCGGCCTCGCCGAACATCGCGGCGGCCATCGGGATGCCCATCTGCACGGTGTTGCCGAAGCCCACCGAGATCGCGCGCACGCGCCGGCGCGGCCACCGGCAGCGCGCCGTGCCGGCGCGGCGCCGCCGCTGCCACGCGTACACCAGCAGCATCAGCGCGACCACCGGCAGGAAGTAGGCGATCAGCATGCGCCAGGGCAGCGCCGCCAGGTCGACGCGCGCGGTGGTGCGAAACAGCAGCGCCGGCACGAAGATGTAGAAGGCCGCGTTGCTGAGGACGCGCGCCGGGTCGGCCTCGGGTTCGCCCAGCCAGCGCAGGCGGCCGGCCAGCCAGCCCAGCGCTACGGTGACGACGATTGCCAGCAGCTTGGCCAGCACCGCGGCCGACATGCCGCGACGCCCGCCCCGCGGGACGGCGACGCAGGTTCGAGCGGCCTACAGCCCGAGCCAGGTGCCCAGCGCCATCAGCGCAGCGTGGTCGTACAGCGCGAAGCCCTTCCACTTGGTCGGCTCGAGCTTCTTGCGTCCGTCCTCGCTGCCGTCCAGCGCGAGCAGGTAGTCGCGCACCGCCTCGGCCTGCTCGGCCGGCAGCTGGGGGCTGGCGATGACATGTTTGATCGGCACCGCCTTCGACGTGGCCAGCACCTTGCCGCCCTTGGCCTGCCAGGCCTTGACCACCGCCGCCGACGCGGTGGCGCCGGCCGGCGTCAGGCTGTTCTCGACGAAGAAGGGCACCGCGTCCTGGTAGCGGGTGTAGACGTAGGACACCTGCTTGGCATCGCCGACCTGGTCGCGCATGGTCGCGCGCACCATCCACGAGGTGATCGAATCCTCGTCCGGCGCGCCCAGCTTGCGGCCCTTCAGCTCGGCCAGCGACTTCAGCGGCGAATCGGCCGCCACCAGGAAGTTGGCCTTGTAGTCCTGGAAGCCCTTGGTCACGACCAGCAGCTTGTAGTCTGACTTCTTGATGGCCTCGATCGACAGGTGCGCCGGATGCACCAGTGCCAGGTCGTAGGCCTTGTCCGCCAGGCCCTTGCGCAGGCTGGGGTAGTCGGCCACCGGTTCGATCTGCACCGGCTGCTTCAGCAGCTTGCTCAGGTCGGCGGCGATGGCGGCATAACGCGCGCGAATCTCCTCGTTCGGCACACGGTAGGTCACGCCCTCGTTGATGGCGAAGACCAGGTTGGCATGGGCCAGCCCGCAAAAGGCAGCCAGGATCAGCGAAGCGCCGACGCGCAGATAGGGGATGTTCATGCCGCGCATTCTGCGCTATGAGCATGGCCCGCGGCGGGGCGATCGGGCTCACGCCGCCTTGCGGGTCGTGGCCTTTTTCGCGGCCGGCGACTTGGTGGCGGCCGCGCCGGCCGTCTTGGCACCCGGTCGCGCCGGCCGCGGCTCGAACTCGAAGCCCACCTTGCCCTCCTTCTTGTCATAGGCCAGGTAGGCCTTGAACTTGCGCCGCGTCTTGTTGGAGACGAAGTTCTCCAGCAGCTCGGTCTTGCCGCCGTGCAACAGCTTGCTCATCTGCTCGCGCGCCACCGGCTGCTGCAGGATGACCTTGCCGCTCTTGAAGTCGCAGGTGACGTGGGCACCGACCGCATGCTCGCAGACGTAGGCGGTGCCGTGCTCGTAGACATGGCCCTGGCACTTGGGGCAGGCGCCCAGGCTCTGCTGGTTCGAGAAGTCCACCGGCTGCACCGGACTCGCCTTCGCGCTTGGCGTCCTCGCCGAAGTCGAACTCCAGCTTCCAGTTGGCGATCTCGTCGTCGTAGGCCAGCTTCAGCTCGGCGGTGAAGGGCCAGCCGGCCTTGGAGCGAAAGCCGTCCAGCGGACCGATCTTCTTGTCGCGCAGGAAGGCCTCCACCTCGGCCAGCTCGAAGCTGCGCCCGCCGGGGATCTTGGTGATGGAAAAGCCGCAGCCGGCGTCCTCGGCCATGCCTGCAGCGCCGGTGCAGACGAAGCGGCGGTAGTTCTCCTTGACCACGCCGCCGCAGTTCGGGCAGGGCGTGGCCAGCGTGGCGTAGTCGCCGGGGATGGTCTCGCGGTCGTACTCCTTGGCCTTGCGCACGATGCGCTCGGCCATCTGCGCAATCTCGGTCATGAAGACCTCGCGCTTCAAGCGGCCGTGTTCCATCTCGGCGAGCTGGAACTCCCAGTTGCCGGTGAGTTCGGGCTTGGTGAGGTCTTCGACGCCCAGCCCGCGCAGCAGCGTCATCAGTTGAAAGGCCTTGGCCGTGGGCACCAGCTCGCGGCCCTCGCGGTGCATGTACTTCTCGTAGATCAGCCCTTCGATGACGGTGGCGCGCGTGGCCGGCGTGCCCAGGCCCTTTTCGGCCATGGCCTCGCGCAGCTCGTCGTCGTCGATCAGCTTGCCCGCGCCTTCCATCGCCGACAGCAGCGTGGCTTCGGTGTAGCGCGCCGGCGGCTTGGTCTTCAGCGCCACCACGTCGACGCTTTCGGTGCGCACCAGCTCGCCCGGGGCCACGGCCACCAGGTTGGCGTCGTCTTCCTGCGCCTCCTTGCCGTAGACGGCCAGCCAGCCCGGCTTGACCAGCACCTTGCCGTTGGTCTGGAACTTGTGCTCCTTGTCGCCCGCCTTCACCGTGGAGATGCGCGTCGTCACCAGGAACTCGGCCGGCGGGTAGAACACCGCCAGGAAGCGCTTGACCACCAGGTCGTAGAGCTTGGCCTCGATCTCGCTCAGGCTCTTCGGAGGCTGCAGCGTCGGGATGATGGCGAAGTGGTCCGACACCTTGGCGTTGTCGAACACCCGCTTGACCGGCTTGACGTAGCCGTCCTTCAAGCGCCAGCTTGGCATGCGCGGCCAGCGGCCGCAGCGGGCCCGGCAGGTCTTCCTTGGCGATCATCTCGAAGGTGTTCTTCACCACCGCCAGGTAGTCCTCGGGCAGGTGGCGCGAATCGGTCCGCGGGTAGGTCAGCACCTTGTGCTTCTCGTACAGCGCCTGGGCGATCGACAGCGTGGTCTTGGCACTGAAGCCGAAGCGCGAGTTGGCCTCGCGCTGCAGCGTCGTCAGGTCGTACAGCGCCGGGCAGCTGCTGGTGGTGGGCTTGGATTCCTCGCTCACGCTCGCCGGCTGGCCGCGCACCGCGTCGGCGATGGCCTGCGCCGCAGGCCGCGTCCCACAGCCGGTCGTCGCGCAGTTCGGGGTCGTCGGGGTTCTTCTTCCAGGCCGGGTCGAACCACTTGCCGTCGTATTGGCCGGCCTGGGCGTCGAAGGTCGCGCGCACCTCCCAGTAGTCGCGCGCCACGTGCTTGCGGATCTTCTCCTCGCGCTCGACCACGATGCTCAGCGTCGGCGTCTGCACGCGGCCGACGGTGGTGAGGAAGAAGCCGCCGTCGCGCGAGTTGAAGGCCGTCATCGCGCGCGTGCCGTTGATGCCCACCAGCCAGTCGGCCTCGCTGCGGCTGCGCGCGGCATCGGCCAGGCCGCGCATCTGCTCGTCGCTGCGCAGCTGCTCGAAGCCGTCGCGGATGGCCTGCGGCGTCATGCTCTGCAGCCACAGCCGTCGGATCGGTTTGTCGATCGGCTTCTTCTCGCCGGCCGCGTACTGCACGATCAGGCGGAAGATCAGCTCGCCCTCGCGCCCGGCGTCGCAGGCGTTGATGAGCTGCGTCACGTCCTTGCGCTTGACCAGCTTGACGACGGCGTTGAGCCGCGACTTGGCCTTGTCGATCGGCGCCAGGTCGAAGTGCGGCGGCACCACCGGCAGGTGGGCGAAGCTCCATTTGCCGCGCTTGACGTCGTAGGCCTCCGGTGCCTTGATTTCCACCAGGTGGCCGACCGCCGAGGTGACGACATAGGCCTCGTTCTCGAAGTGATCGGCGGCCTTCTCGAACTTGCCCGCGACGGGGGTGAGCGCGCGCACGATGTCCTGTGCCACGCTGGGCTTTTCCGCGATGATGATCGTCTTGCTCATGTCGTCTTTGGTTGCTGTTTCAGGGTCGGCCGCGGGCCATGCCTACAATCGCCGCCGTCTCGCGCGCACGCACGCACATGCACGCGCACGCCCACAATTCAATGTACCCAATGAAGCAAGCAGCGCAAGACCCCGACACCAAGACCTTCGCGCCCAAGCCCAAGGGCCGGCGCGTGCAGGTGCGCCGCAGTGGCGTGCACGGCAAGGGCGTGTTCGCACTGACCGCCATCCGCGCCGGCGAGACCCTCATCGAATACACCGGCGAGCGCATCACCTGGAAGGAAGCGCTGCGCCGCCATCCGCACGACCCGGCGCAGCCGAACCACACCTTCTACTTCCATATCGACGACAAGCATGTCATCGACGCCAACGTCGATGGCAATGCCGCACGCTGGATCAACCATGCCTGCGACACCAACTGCGAGGCCGATGAAGTGGACGGCCGCATCTTCATCAAGGCCACGCGCGACATCGCGCCCGGCGAGGAGCTGTTCTACGACTACGGCCTGGTGATCGACGAGAAGCTGACGAAGAAGCTGAAGAAGGAGTACCCGTGCCACTGCGGCAGCCCCGACTGTCGCGGCACGCTGCTGGCCCCGAAGAAAAGGCAGGGGCGTTCCCGAGTTTCCCCGACCCCCTCCGGAGGCCTGACGCGCAGCGACAGGTCCGGGGGCACTCATTCCGGGCGCTGACGCGCCTGCCGCCGCCGATGGCTGACAGCCGACACTTGCACTGGGGCGCCGAGGCGCTGTGGCAAGAGCTCGACGTGCTGCTGCCGGGCATTGGCATCGAGGTGGTGGCCAGCGCCGATTCCACCAACACCCGACTGCTCGAACGCGCGCGCCGGTCCAGTGGCCGGCGCAATGCGCCGGTGACCACACCCGGCCAGCTCGACGCCACAGCGGCAAGCCTGGACACCCCGACGCCGCATGGCCGGCGCAACGACGACACGCGGCCATGCCTGCTGGTGGCCGAGACGCAGACCAGCGGCCGTGGCCGGCAGGGCCGGGAATGGTTCTCCAGCGCCGGGCTGTCGCTTGACCTTCTCGCTCGCGCTGCCGCTGAGCCCGCCGGCCTGGTCGGGGCTGTCGCTCGCCGTGGGCGTGGCGCTGGCGGATGCCCTGGACCCGCAGTACGACGACACGCCACCGCGCATCGGCCTGAAGTGGCCCAACGACCTGTGGCTGATGGATGCACCCGGCCGGGGCCGCAAGCTCGGCGGCGTGCTGATCGAGACCGTGCCCGTCGGTGAGCGGCGCATGGCGGTGATCGGCATCGGCCTGAACGTGCGGCCGCAGCCGTTGCCGCAGGAGCTCAGCTCCGGCTACGGCTGTCTGCAGGAGCTGTACAGCGACATCGATGCGCCACAGGCGCTGAAGCGCGTGGCGACCCCGCTGGTACGCGCGCTGCAGCTGTTCGAGCGCGACGGTCTGGAGCCCTTCGCCGCCGTCTACCGCAGGCGCGATCTGCTGCTCGGCCGGCCAGTGCGCACCACCTTCCCGGGCGTGCCCGAGGGCGTTGCCGAGGGCATCGACGAACAGGGTGCGCTGCGCGTCAGGGCGGGCGAGCTGCACGCGCTGGTCAGCGGCGAAGTCAGCGTGCGTGCGGCCACCTGAATGCGCACGCTGGTGGCGCTGCTGCTGCTGGCCAACCTGGGCTTCCTTGCGCTGGCGCGCGGCTGGCTGCAGCCCTACGTCGGCCTGTCCACGCAACACGAACGCGAGCCGCAGCGCCTGGCGGCGCAGGTCGATCCCGAATCGGTGCGCGTGCGCGCGGTCGGCGCGGCGGCCGCGGCGCCCAGCCTCAGCTGCATTCAGGCCGGCCCCTTCAGCATCGAGCAGATCGAAGCCGTCGAGGCCGCGCTCGCGCCGGCAATGCTCGCGCCGACGACCTGGCAGCGGCAGCCGGCCGATCTGGCCGGCGATGTCCGGGGGCCGATGTACTGGTTGCGGGTGGAGCAGCCCGATGCCGCGCTGCACCAGCAGTTGCACGACCTGGTGGCCGCCACTCCCGCAGGCCGGCCTTGGCGCCTGCGCCGCGCCTCGCTGAGACTTCAGCGCGCTGCGGGCGGCGCAGCGCCTGCAGCGTCAGCGCCGCCGTGGCCAGCGCCAGCAGCCAGAAGCCGCCGAAGGCGCCGCCACCGCTGCCGCCCGAGGAGACCTGCACCACGTTCGACGGCCGGTCCTGTGGCGCCAGCGCCAGCGCCGCGTCGATGTCGGGGTTGTCGATCACCGCAGCCTGGATGGCCGGCAGCACCAGGCCGCTGGCATAGATCAGTGCCCGATCCGCGTCGAGCATGCCGGCGCCGCAGGTCGCGGTGGTGCAGATGCAGCGGCCGGGGTTGGTGTTCGAGCACTCGGCCATCTTCGGCGAGCTGACGTGCGGCCGCGCGCTGGCGCGCAGCCCCGTCACGATCTGCGCGTAGCTCAGCGCCGGGTTCAGGCTCAGCATGTGGGCGATGGTGCCGGCCACCTGCGGCGCGGCGAAGCTGGTGCCGTACAGCCGCGCATAGCCGCCCGCGGCGGGCGCGGTGCTGCCGAGGTTGGTCAGCGTCGTCAGGCCACTGTCGGCCAGCACCGGGCCCCAGGCGCCTGCCGCGTCGTCGCCGGCGACGGTGGCGATGCCGCTGATGCCGATCTGGCCGCCGAAGTTGGAGTAGTTGGTCTTGAAGCCGTCGCGGTTGAGGCCGACGACGCCGACCACGCCCTGGCAGCTGGCCGGGCGCGACGGACCGGTCCATTCGTTGCCGGCCGCGGCCACGACCACCACGCCGAGAGCGCGCAGCTCGTCCACCGCGCTCTGGTACGCCGGGCCGCAGGCCGCGCTGCCGCCGAAGCTGATGTTGATGATGCGCGCCGGGTTGGGGTTCGCCGGCGACCGCCGGCCACCGGCAGACCGGCAGCCCAGCGCATGCCGTCGACGATGTCCCTCACGTCGGCGCCGCACTTGCCGGCCACGCGCACCGGCAGGATCGATGCACCCCAGTGCACGCCGGCGCCGCCCTCGCCGTTGTTGGCGTGGGCCGCCACCATGCCGGCGACGATGGTGCCGTGCCAGGAGCTGTTCTCCAGCGGACAGCCGGAGTAACGCGCCGGATCGGCGGCGCGGTCGTTCGCGCTGACCCAGTCGCCCGGGTCGCTGGGGTCGGCATCGCGGCCGTCGCCGTCGTTGGCGTAGTCGACGCCAGCGACCGGGTCCCAATCGCGCACGAAGTCGTAGCCCGGCAGGACGCGTGCCTGTCCAGGTCGGGGTGGCGGGTGATGCCGGTGTCGAGCACCGCCACCACCGCCGGCGCGTGGTTCGCACGCAGCCAGGCGCCTGGAAGCCGGCCACGCCGCGCAGCCGTGCGGCGAGCGCATTGGCATTGCTGCCGCTCACCGGCTGCAGCCACCACTGCTGTGTGAACAGCGGGTCGCTGGGCGGCACCTGCAGCCGCCTTTCGCGCAGGTTTGGCTCGACCCATTCGACGTCGGGGCGCGCCATCAGCTTCTCGCGCAGCGACGCAGCCTCGCTGCGCGAAAGCGGCCGCTCGAAGTCGACCAGCTGCTGGTCGCGGCCCACCGGCCGCAGCCGCGGCGCGACCCGGCCCGACGCGCCGGACAGGCCGGCCTCGTCCAGCACACGCTGCCAGCGCACCGACTCCTGCGTGGCCTCGCGGGTGCGCGGGCTGGCCCCGCGCGGGTACAGGCTGTGATTGGCCAGCGGTTGCTTCAGGCGCACGATCAGGCCACGCGCGGCCGGTCCGTCGGACGGCTCGGTCTCGGCCCGCAGCGGCAAGGCAAGCAGCGCCGCGACCATGGCGACGGCCACGGGGAGTGCGATGCCAAGGGACCGGTGGGCAGTTGTCATGGTGTGCGCTGCGATGGGTGATTATCGCGGGGGGGCCGGCCGCTGGCGGCGCCGCCGCGCCGGCGGTCGTGCAGCAATACCCCGACCGCCAGGGCAAGCAGGCCAACCCACAGCAGCGACGATGCGCCACCACCGCCGCCGCCGCCCCCGCCACCCGGCGAAGCGGCCGGTACGTCCGGCACCGGCGCGGCGGCAACGCTGACGGTGCGCTGCACCGTCGCGTGCTGGCCGGCATCGTCGATGATCACCAGGCTCAGGGTCACCAGGCCGGCCGCGACCGTCGGCAGTTCCACTTCGGGGCCGTTGCTGGCACCGGCGAAACCCGTCACCACCCCCGGGTTGGCGCTCAGCGCCCAGGCGTAGCCGACGATGCTGCGCCCGCTGGCGACCAGGCTGCCCGCTGCGCTGAGCCGCAGCGTGTCGCCGACCACCGGCGCGGCCGGCGCCAGGCCGATGCGCGCCACCGTGCCGGTGGCGGCCAGCACCGCTGCCGCGGCATCGACCATGCCCGCACCGCACAGGCCGACGCTGCAGTAGCACTGAAACTGGTCGCGATCGTCGGGCGCGTGGCACATCGGCACCGGCATGCCGTTCTCGTCATTTCCGGCACCACTGGTCGGAAAGGCGCGTGCGCTGGATTGCAGCAATGTGAGCACTTCCTGCGGTTGCAGCTGCGGCCGGGCGGACAGCATCAGCGCCGCGGTACCGGCGACGATGGGCGCGGCGAAGCTGGTGCCGACGCTGTAGTCGAAGCTGTCGGTCCAGATCGAGCCGCCGGCGTTCGGCTGCTGCGTGCCGCTGTTGCTGCTGCTGAGGATCGGGTACAGGCAGGGCTCGTTGTCGCGGATGTTGATGCAGTTGCCGGCCGGCGCGCTGATGGCGATGGCCGGACCCAGGTCGGAGTAGCCCACCTTGGTGCCGGCATGGCGCAGCCCGGCCACCGCGATCACCCCAGGGCAGTTGGCCGGCAGTTCCACCGCATGGCCAGCGCTGTTGCCGGCGGCCGCCACCACCACCGTGCCTGCCGCCTGAAGCTCGGCGACCACCGCCGGATAGCCGGTGTCGGCGCTGCAGCTGCCACTGCCGCCCAGGCTCAGGTTGATGATGCGCGCCGGATTCGGGTTCCCTGGCAGACCGGGCACCACGAGCCCGGCGGCCCAGCGCATGCCGGCCTGGATGTCGGAATCGAAGCCGCCGCACTTGCCCAGCACGCGCACCGGCAGGATCTTCACGCCGAAGGCGGTGCCGGCCATGCCCTGGCCGTTGTGGGCGGCGGCGCCGATGATCCCGGCGATCTTGGTGCCATGCCAGGAACTGCTGGCCGCGCCGCAGTCGTGGAAATCGCCGCCACGCGTGCTGTTCTCGGCGCTGCTGATCCAGTCGCCCGGGTCGGACGCATCCGCATCGCGGCCGTCGCCGTCGTTGGCAGTCGCCAGGTCGGACACCAAGTCGTAGCCGGGCAGCACCTGGCCGGACAGGTCCAGGTGGTCGGCCAGCACGCCGGTGTCCAGCACGGCGACCACCACACCCGCGCTGCCCGTGATGCGATCCCAGGCGGCCTCGGCATTCACCGAGGAGAGCAGCTCGCCGGCCGGCGCGCGCAGGTACCACTGGCCGGCGTCGGGCCCACGCCCGGATGCCGGGCCGCGCGCATAGAGCGGATCGCCGGGCACCAGCAGGGCGCGGCGGCGCTGGTCGACCACCGCATGCAGCACCTGCGGGTCGGCCGCCAGGCGCCGCGCCAGCGTGGCCGCATCGATGCCGCTGGCCGTCACCACCTGGGAGCGCTCGCTGATGGCGGCGCCGGTGCTCAACGGCACGCCGGCGCGCGCCGCCAGGCGGTCGGCGCGGCGCTGCGCCACCGCGGCCACCGTGGCCGCGCGTCTGCCGCACCGACAGGGCCTGCTCACGCAGCAGCGGTGCATCGGCCTTGAGCGTGACGATCACGCGCGCCGGCGGCACAGCCTGGGCATGACCCGCCAGCGCCAACAAGAGCAGCGCGCCCAGCGCGCTCGACAGCCGCTCGCGCAGCGCGCAGGCGCCGGGCTGCGGTGCAGTCTCGCCCCCCCGGGGGGGAGCGCCGACAGGCGCTACGGGGGGGGTCACATCACCGCGCCATCACGCGCACCATCTCCAGCACCTTGTTCGAGTAGCCCCACTCGTTGTCGTACCAGGCGACGACCTTGACGAAGGTCTTGTCCAGCGCGATGCCGGCGTCGGCGTCGAAGACGCTGGTGCAGCTCTCGCCGCGGAAGTCGGTGGCCACCACCTTGTCCTCGGTGTAGCCGAGCACGCCCTTCATCGCGCCCTCGCTGGCCGCCTTCATGGCCTTGCAGATGTCGTCGTAGCTGGCTTCCTTGACCAGTTCGACCGTCAGGTCGACCACCGACACGTCGGAGGTCGGCACGCGGAAGGCCATGCCGGTGAGCTTCTTGTTCAGCTCGGGGATGACCACGCCCACCGCCTTGGCCGCGCCGGTGCTGCTGGGGATGATGTTCTCCAGGATGCCGCGGCCGCCGCGCCAGTCCTTGTTGCTCGGGCCGTCGACCGTCTTCTGCGTGGCGGTGGCGGCGTGCACCGTGGTCATCAGGCCGCGCTTGATGCCGAAGTTGTCGTTCAGCACCTTGGCCACCGGGGCCAGGCAGTTGGTGGTGCAGCTGGCGTTGCTGATGATGGCCTGGCCGGCGTAGGTCTTGTCGTTGACGCCGTAGACGAACATCGGCGTGTCGTCCTTGCTGGGCGCGCTGAAGATGACCTTCTTCGCGCCGGCGGCCAGGTGCTTCTCGCCGGCCTCCTTGGTCAGGAACAGGCCGGTGGCCTCGACCACGATGTCGGCGCCGACCTCGCCCCACTTCAGCGCGCGCCGGGTCGCGCTCGGCCGTCAGGCGGATGCGCTTGCCGTTGACGACCAGCGTGTGGCCGTCGACCGCGATCTCGCCCTTGAAGCGGCCGTGCACGCTGTCGTACTGCAGCATGTAGGCCAGGTAGTCGGGCTCGAGCAGGTCGTTGATGCCGACGATCTCGATTTCCGGAAAGTTCTGCACCGCGGCGCGGAACACCATGCGCCCGATGCGGCCGAAGCCGTTGATGCCGACCTTGATGGTCATGATTCGATCTCCTGTGAAAGTGAAAGCAATGCGAAGGAACGAGGTGTCGGTTCAGCCGGCCAGCACCTTGCGCACGGTGTCGGCCAGGTTCTGCGGCGTGAAGTGGAAGAAGCTTGAACAGCGCCGACGCCGGCGCGCTCTCGCCGTAGCGGTCCAGGCCCAGCACCGCGGCGCAGCCGTACTTCCACCAGCCGTCGGTGACGCCGGCCTCGACGGCGATGCGCGGCAGCTTCGGCGGCAGCACGCTGGTCTTGTAGTCCACGCTCTGGCGGTCGAAGACGCTGGTGCTGGGCATGCTGACCACGCGCACCGCGATGCCGCCTTGCGCCAGCTCGGCCTGCGCATGCAGCGCCAGCTGCACCTCGCTGCCGGTGGCGATGATCACCGCCTGCGCTGATCTGCTTCAGCCCCACCTCGGCGGGCTCGGCCAGCACGTAGGCGCCCTTGGCAATCTCGTCCAGGCCGCTCTTCGGCGCATAGGCCAGGTTCTGCCGGCTGAGCAGCAGCGCGCTCGGCCGGTCGGCATGGCTCAGGGCCACGGTCCAGGCCACCGCGGTCTCGGCGGTGTCGGCCGGGCGCCAGACGTCCAGCCCGGGGATCAGCCGCAGCGCCGCCGCATGCTCCACGCTCTGGTGCGTGGGCCCGTCCTCGCCCAGGCCGATGATGTCGTGCGTGAAGACGTGGATCACGCGGCGCTTCATCAGCGCGGCCATGCGGATGGCGTTGCGGCTGTAGTCGCTGAAGGTCAGGAAGGTGCCGCCGTAGGGGATGAAGCCGCCATGCAGCGCGATGCCGTTCATCACCGCGGCCATGCCGAACTCGCGCACGCCGTAGTTGATGTGGCGCCCGCCGTTGGGCGTGCCGTCCTCGCCGAAGCGCAGCGCCGGCGTCGAGCTGGTGTTGGTCAGGTTCGAGCCGGTCAGGTCGGCCGAGCCGCCGAGCATCTCGGGCAGCGCCTGGGTGAAGGCCTCCAGCGCGATCTGGCTGGCCTTGCGCGAGGCCACGGTCTCGGCCTTGGTGTGCGCGGCGATGACCGCGTCCACCGCCGTCTGGGCAAAGTGCTTCGGCAGCTCGCCGCGCATGCGGCGCTGCAGTTCGCGCCGCCAGCTCGGGGAACTGCTCGCGGTAGGCGGCGAAGCGCGCATTCCAGCCGCCTTCGGCAGTCGTCGCCGCGCGCCTTGTGGTCCCACAGCTCGTACACCGGCTCGGGGATGACGAAGGGCGGCCAGCTCCAGCCGAGCGCCGCGCGCGTCAGCGCCACCTCGTCCGCGCCCAGCGCCTCGCCGTGCGCCTTGGCCGTGCCGGCGCGGTGCGGCGAGCCCTTGCCGATGGTGGTGTTGCAGACGATCAGCGTCGGCCGCGTGCTCGACTTGCGCGCCTGGGCCAGCGCCGCGTCCACCGCGGCCACGTCCTGGCCGTCGATGGGGCCGATCACGTCCCAGCCGTAGGCCTCGAAGCGCTGGCGCACGTTGTCCACGTACCAGGGCCGCACGGCGCCGTCGATGCTGATGCCGTTGTCGTCGTACAGCGCCACCAGCTTGTTCAGCTTCCAGGCACCGGCCAGCGCGCAGCTCTCGTGGCTGACGCCTTCCATCATGCAGCCGTCGCCCATGAAGACGTAGGTGTGGTGGTCGACCACCGCGTGGCCGGGGCGGTTGAATTCGTGCGCCAGCAGCTTCTCGGCCAGCGCCATGCCCACCGCATTGCTGATGCCCTGGCCCAGCGGGCCGGTGGTGGTCTCGACGCCGGGCGTCACGTCCACCTCGGGGTGGCCCGGCGTCTTGCTGTGCAGCTGGCGGAAGTTGCGCAGCTCGCTCATCGTCCAGGTCGTAGCCGCTCAGGTGCAGCAGCGCGTACAGCAGCATCGACGCATGGCCGTTGGACAGCACGAAGCGGTCGCGGTCGACCCAGTGCGGGTTGCGCGGGCTGTGCTTCAGGTGCCGGTCCCACAGCGCCACGGCCATCTCGGCCATGCCCATCGGCGCGCCCGGGTGGCCCGAATTGGCCTGCTGCACGGCGTCCATGGCCAGGGCGCGGATGGCGTTGGCCATCAGCGAAGCGTCGTCGTTCGAGGTGGCGGCCATGTGCGGGAGCCCAATGCAGGAAAGTGGGGTGGATAGAGCGGGGGCGAACCGATCGATTTTAGGGCCTGGCCCCGAGGCCGCCCGGCGATGCCCGACAGTTGCGCAGCAGCAATGCACAGCCTGTGCCAGCCCGGACCACCGTTGGCGGCGCGGCCTACACTCGCGTCGCATGAAAGCCCTGATCCTGGCCGCCGGCCGCGGCGAACGCATGCGGCCACTGACCGACACCACGCCCAAGCCGCTGCTGCCGGTGCGCGGCAAAGCCGCTGATCGAATGGCACCTGATGGCGCTGGCGCGCGCCGGCGTGCGCGAGGTGGTGGTCAACACCGCCTGGCTCGAGCAGCAGTTCCCGGCCGCATTGGGTGACGGCGCGCGCTGGGGCCTGTCGATCCGCTATTCCACCGAAGGCCGCGACCACGGCGGCGCGCTGGAAACCGCCGGCGGCATCCGCAAGGCGCTGCCGTGGCTGGCGCCACAGGGCGACGAGGCCTTCTGGGTGGTGTCGGCGACATCTACATGCCCGGCTTCGAGTTCGATGCGGCAGCTGGCCGCGGCTTTTGCCGCCGGCACGGACCTGGGCCTGCTGTGGCTGGTGGCCAACCCCAGCTTCCACGACCGCGGCGACTTCGACCTGCAGGACGGCCGCCTGAGCCGCGGCGCGACGGGCGCGCCCCATGCCTGGACCTATGCCAATGTGGCGCTGCTGCGCCCGGCGCTGGTGGCGGCATTGCCGCTCGGCCAGCGCGCGCCGCTCGGGCCGCTGTTGTTCGAGGCGGCCGCGGCCGAGCGGCTGGCCGGCCGCGAGCTCACCGGGCCCTGGCACAACCTGGGCACGCCGGCGCAACTGGCGGCGTTGAACGGCGCCTGAGAAGCTGCGACGAACCCAGCGACGCCTGCCGGTCGGCCGGCCGTCGGTTATCGTCTGCGACGCAGCAACGACGCCGCCCGGCGTCGCTCAAGGTCGAGGATTCAGGGAGGCGACAGCGCATGAAGCCGACGCAGCTGGACATCGCGGTCATCGGTGCCGGCCCGGTGGGTCTGGCGCTGGCGCTGCATGCCTCGCGCGTGCTGCCGCATGCACGCATCAGCCTGTTCGACAGCCGCGATGCGGACAAGGATGTCGGTGGCGATCCGCGCACGCTGGCGTTGTCGCTGGGCAGCGTGCAGCTGCTGCAGCGCCTGGGCGTCTGGCCGGACGACGTGGCCCAGCCCATCCACGAAGTGCATGTCTCCCAGGCGCCGCCGACGCTGCCCTCGGCCGGGCCCGCTGGGTCTGCCGGAGGTGCGCATTCGCGCCGACGAGGAAGGCGTGCCGATGCTCGGCGCGGTGCTGCGCTATGGCCAGCTGGTGGCGCCGCTGCAGCAGGCCTGGTTGCGGGCGGTGCAGCAGTCGCCCCAGCGGCTGGCCAGCCGCTTCGGCAGCGCCGGTGACGGCGCTGAAGCCGCTGGCCGACGGCGTGGAACTGGACGCCGGCATCGCCGAGCGCTTCGACCTGGCCGTCGTGGCCGAAGGCGGCGTGTTCGCGCAGCAGGCGCGCAAGGCGCTGGCCCGCGACTACGGCCAGACGGCCTGGGTCGGCACGGCCACGCTGCGCGGCGGCGCCGCCGGGCCTGGCGGTGGAACGCTTCACGCGGCACGGCCCGCTGGCGCTGCTGCCGCTGCGCGACGCCAGCGCGCCGGCCGGCGAGCGCCGCGCCGCGCTGGTGTGGTGCGTGCCGGTGGCGGACGACCCGGTGCGCGAGCTCGATGCCGCGCAGCGCCAGGCGGTGCTGAACACCCTGCTGCCCGAGGCGGCCGGGCGCATCACCGCGCTGTCACCGCTGAAGGACTTTGCGCTCGGCCTGAATGCCGAGCGCACCCTCGTCGACGGCCGCAGCGTGCGCATCGGCAATGCCGCGCAGACGCTGCACCCGGTCGCCGGCCAGGGCCTGAACCTGGGCCTGCGCGATGCCTTCGAGCTGGTGCAGGTGCTGCGCCACGATGCCGACGTCGATGCCGCGCTGAAGCGCGTGGAATGGGCGCGCGCGGCCGACCGCTGGAGCATGATCGCGGCCACCGACTTCCTGGCGCGCAGCTTCACCTGGCAGCTGCCGGGGCTGGCCGCGGCGCGCGGCCTGGGGCTGGCGGCGCTGCAGGCGGCCGGCCCGCTGAAGTCGCTGCTGGCGCGGCAGATGATGTTCGGCTCGCGCTGATCACGCAGCCGCGGGCTGCGCACCCAGCGCCGCCGCCAGCTGCCGCAGGAGCGCGGCGCCATCGCCCTGCCAGGCGCTGCCGTGCATGCAGGCCAGCGTCGTCGGCTGCTGCTCGGCCAGCCGGTGCAGGACCGCGCCGGTCTGCGGCGCATGCGCGTAGTAGTCCATCGGGCGGCGGAATGCCTCGCTCGGACCGAGGATGTCGCTGCGCGTCAGGGCCACCTCGCCGCGCCCGCCCTGGGTGAACAGGTCACTGCAGAAGAGCGTCTGCGTCGTGGTGTCGATCAGCAGCCCGCTGTCCCAGCCGTGCGGCACGTGCGGGGTGTCGAACCACTGGATCTGATGGCGCCCGAGCGTCAGTCGCTCGCCGTCGGCCAGGGGGCGCGGCGCGCGGTCGGCCACGTCGCCCACCGACACCATCGCCGCCACCCGGCTGCACAGCGGCTGCGCCTGTGGCGCGAGCGCGAGCCAATGGTTGAGCGACCCGCACTCGTCGGCCTCGAAATGCGACAGCCCCACGTAGCGCAGGCGCGCCACAGGCAGCACCGCCGCCACCGCGTCACGCACCAGCGGGAACATCTGGCGCGGCCCGGTGTGGAACAGCAGTGGCGCGTCGTCGACCAACAGGTACTGGACCGGACGGTCGGCTCGCTCGTGTGGAAGCGAGTCGCGGCAAGGCGGGCCGAGCTTCGCCGGGCGCAGGGTGGCCAGGGGTCGGCCACCGTGCGCAGGGCGATGGCGTCAGCATCTTGCCGGCGCGGCCCCCGCGGCGCGACCGCGTCAGTCGCCGGCGTCGCGGCGTCGGCGCGCCAGCGCCACCTTGTGCAACAGTTCGACCAGCATCGCCCGCTCGGCGGCGCTCAGCGTATCCAGTGCCTGCCGTTCGCCTTCGTGCAGCGCGCGCGCTGCACGCTCGACCAGCGCCGCTCCGGCGGTCGTGACGCGGATGTGCTGCACCCGACCGTCGGCTGCACTGCGCGTGCGCACGACCAGTATGCGCGACTCCAGCCGGTCGAGCCAGATCGCGATGTTGGGCGGCGTCACGGCCAGCGCGCGTGCGAGCTGGCGCGCGGTCACGTCGGGGTTGTCGCGCACCAGTGCGAGGATCGTGAACTCGACCCGGCGCAGGTCCGTGGGATGCCCGACGCGCTCGTCGAAGACCTGGTGCGTCACCACCGTCGCCAGCGCGAGCTGGTAGCCGACGAGGCCGTGGGCCAAGCCCTCGGAAAGCCGGGCTAGCGGCGTCCGGTCCGCGTCGGAGGGACGGTTGCCGCGGTTCATATGGTGCTCCGGTCGGTTCCGATGGTTGCCGAGCTTATGAATCTACCAGCTCCATGCATCCAGGAAAACCCGATTCGCGAGGCCCTATATAGATAAGTACAGTAACTATCTGTCGCCGCTTACCACCATCCGATGGCTCGGACGCGGTGACATCGCACCAACCAGGAGATCGAAATGCCTGTTCATCCGACTCGTCCCCTTTTCCATCTGTTTGCCGCCCTTGGCGCGGTCGCCGCCGCGGCTGCCGCGTGCGCCGCGCCGCCGTCAACGCCGCCGCAGTTGAGCCCGGCCACGCCGGCCGCGCTGGTCGGCACCTGCGACGAACTGGCGGACAGGCTCGGCACGCTGCCGAGCACCGCAATCACCGGCGGCAGCCTAGTCCCGGCCGGTACGCTGAGCCAGGCAGGCCAGCCGATTGGCGCGCATTGCCTCGTCACCGGCCGTTCGTACGAGCACCTGAGCGCGGTCGACGGCAAGACCTACGCGATCTCCTGGCAGATGCGGCTGCCGCTGGCCTGGAACGGCCGCTTTTTCCACCAAGGCAATGGCGGCATCGACGGCAGCGTGGTCACGGCGAACGGCGCCTTCGGCGGCGGGCCGCTGACCAGCGCGCTGCTGCAGGGCTTTGCGGTGCTCAGTTCCGACGCCGGCCACAGCAACGCCCAGGGCGGCCCGGCCTTCGGCCTCGACCCGCAGGCGCGGCTCGACTACGGCTACCAAGCAGTGGGCAAGCTGACGCCGATCGGCAAGCAGATCATCGCCACCGCCTACGGCAAGGGGCCTGACCGGTCGTACTTCGGCGGCTGCTCGAACGGCGGCCGACACACGCTGATCGCCGCCGCGCGCTACGCGCAGGAGTACGACGGCTTCCTCGCCGGCGCACCGGGCTACAACCTCCCGCTGGCCGCTCTGGCCAACATCTTCGGCGCGCAGCGTTATGCCAGCGTGGCCGTCGGCGCGCCGCCGAGCCCGCCGACGGCCGCCTGGCTGGAAACCGGGTTCACGGCCACCGAGCGCAAGATGGTCGCGGCCAAGGTGCTCGAGCGCTGCGACGCGCTCGATGGCGCGTCCGACGGGCTGGTGCAGGATATCCGCGCCTGCAGGCAGCGCTTCAACTTCATGCGCGACGTGCCCACCTGCAGCGGCGCGCGCGACGGCAGCTGCCTGTCGCACGCGCAGAAGGTCGCCATCAAGCCGATCTTTCACGGCGCGACGACGAGCAACGGCGAGCGCTTCTATGCCGACTTCCCGTTCGACGGCGGCATCGCCACCACCGGCGTGGCGGGCTGGGAGTTCGGCGCGCCGCTGGATCGTGATTCGGGCGCGGTGGGCGTGATCTTCAAAGTGCCGCCATCGACGCTGGCGCTGACCAACGGCCCGGCGTTCTCGCTCGGCCTGGACATCGACCAGACGTTGGCCGAGCTGTACGCCACCGACGGCACCTACACCGAAGCGGCGATGAGCTTCATGACGCCGCCCGATGTCAAGAACCTGTCGGCGGTGCGCGGCCGGGGCGCCAAGGTGCTCGTCTACCACGGCGTCAGCGACGCGATCTTCTCGGTCAGCGACACCGAGGCCTGGTACGAGGGCATCGACCGCCACAGCAGCGGCCCGGCGGAGGATTTCGCGCGGCTGTACCGCGTGCCTGGCATGGGCCATTGCTCGGGCGGTCCGTCCACCGACCAGGCCGACTTCATCACCCCGCTGGTGAACTGGGTCGAGCAGGGGCAGGCGCCGGGGTCGATCGTCGCCAGTGCGCGCGGGCCGGGCAACCCGGGTGGCGTGAACACCGACGTGCCGTCGACCTGGGCGCCGAACCGCACGCGGCCGCTGTGCCCGTACCCGACGGTCGCGCGCTATCGCGGCCAGGGCGACATCGAGCAGGCTTCGAACTGGGCCTGCGACAACGGCCGGCCCGGCGGCGCCGGCCGCTGAAGGCGCACACGTCGGCAGCTTCGGCTTCGGGCGGGTCCGCATCGCGGAGACGACAGTCCTCTGCACCCTGAAGTACCCGATCAGACTCCTTCGATGCGCGCCACGCCAATCGAAGCGTCACGCGTGGCGAGGGCGGAGTTCAGCCTCGCCGAGATGTTCGGTCCCGCCAAGCCGCACCGGAAACACGACACAACGCGTCTCGCCACGGGTGTCCCAGACGCGGATCTCCATGGATGGCGGCAATGCCAGACCTAGCTCCAATACTGTTCAGATAGAAGAATCTCGTTGATAATCCATGTCCGTCGAGACTTCGAGGGGCATGGACGATGGCGAGAACGCGCAAGGCGTTGCCGGCGAGGGTGGACGTTGCGCACCTGATCAGCGCGGGAGTGCTGGCCAGCGTGTGTCCCCGAGCGCTGATCGAGGAAGTGCTGGCCGACACCGGCAAGGCCAGCCAGCGCGAGCGCCTGCTGCCGGCACCGGCGGTGGTGTACTACGTGATGGCGCTGGCCCTGTGGCGCGAGGCGCCGCTGGAAGAAGTGCTGCGGGTGGTGTGCGAGGGTCTGCAGTGGCTCGGCGGGGGTGAGGCGGGCGCGGTGCAGGCCAGCAAGTCGGCGATCTCCCAGGCGCGCACCCGACTGGGGCCTGAGGTGATGCGCCGACTGGCCGAGCGCGTGCTGCGCCCGCTGGCAACGCCTGGAGCGCCGGGGGCGTGGTACCGAGGGCTGCGCGTGATGGCCCTGGACGGCAGCTGCATGGATGTGGCCGACGAGGCGGCCAATGCCGAGTACTTCGGCTATCCGGGGGCCTCGCGCGGGCAGAGCGCCTTCCCGCAGGCTCGCTTGCTGGGTCTGGTGGAGTGCGGCACGCATGTGGTCACGGCCGCCGAGGTGGCGCCCTACGCGCGCAGCGAGCAGGCCATGGCCGCGCAGCTGCTGCCGGCCAAGCTGCAGCCGGACATGCTGGTGCTGGCCGACCGCAACTTCTACGGCTTCAAGCTATGGCAATTGGCATGCGCCAGCGGCGCCAAGCTGGCCTGGCGGGTCAAGTCCAACCTGAAGCTGCCGGCCGAACAGCTGCTCAGCGA
>CAWFQP010000042.1:0-25844 GCA_963818005.1 uncultured Pseudomonadota bacterium | reverse complement strand
GGCCACCGGGAAGGCGCGCCGCTGCGCGAGCACGTGCACACGCGCGGCGCACAGAGGTGGCGCGCCGCGGCGGCCAGGTCTTCGGCGCGCACGTTGTCCTCGAGGTGGCTAGCTCCTCACCGCTGCGCCACGAACTGGTGCAGCACGCCGGTATCGGGCGCCGGCGGCCGAGCTGCCACTGCGTGCGAATGCGGCGATGCGGTCGCGGTAGCTGCTCGAGCGTTCGAGCAGCCGCGCCGGAACACCTGCTGCATCTCGGTGAAGCCACCGAACTCCAGCGCGTTGGCAAATCGGATCAGCGCCGAAGGCTGCACGGCGGCGGCCTCGGCGACGGTGGCCACCGTGCCCAGCGCCAGCCGTCTGGGTCGCTCGAGCGCGAACTGCGCGATCTGCTGCTGCTGCGGCGACAGGCGCTGGTAGGCGGCGGCGATCGCGTCCTTCAGTTCTTCGTAGGTGCTGCTGCGGTTCATCGGGAAAACCTGGGTCGACTCACAGAATGTTTGTTCTTGCTTGTTCCAAGAATAGAACATACATTCCTGCCTGTCCAGTGTGTTCTTCGAGTCCCGGTCAATGACCCGCCCGCTGCTGCAACCTGCCCCGCTGATCCCGCTGCCGATGGTGCTCACGCTGGCCGTGCTGGCGAGCACGCCGCTGTGGCTGGGCGCCGTGGGCCTGTACCAGTACCTGGCGCTGGAAATCATCATCTGGATGATGTTTGCGATGGCGCACAACCTGCTGCTCGGGCAGTCGGGCCTGCCCAGCTTCGGCCACGGCGCCTACTTCGGCCTGGGCGCCTATGCGGTGGGGCTGCTGCAGCAGCGTGCCGATGCCGGGCTGCTGAGCAGCCTGCTCGGCGCGCTGGTGGCGGCCGGGCTGCTGGGCGCGGTGGTGGGCGCTGTTCATCTCGCACCGCCGCGGCATCTACTACGCGCTGCTGACCATCGCCTTCGGCCAGGTGTTCTGGTTTGTGGCGATCAAATTGCATAGCGTGACCGGCGGCGAAGACGGCCTGCTCGGCATCAAGCGGCTGCCGCTGTCGCTGTTCGGCTGGGACATCGACCTGCGCAGCAACCTGGCCTTCTTCTACTTCGTGCTCGTGCTGCTGGCGCTGGTGCTGGTGCTGCTGTGGCGGCTGGTGCATTCGCCCTTCGGCCGCGTGCTGCGCGCCATCAAGCAGAACGAGATGCGCGCCGCCTTCGTCGGCCACAACGTATGGCTCTACAAGTGGGCGGTGTTCGCCCTCTCGGCGGCGGTGTCGGGACTGGCCGGTGGCCTCTTCGCGCTGGCACAGCAGTCGGCCTACCCCAACGTGATGAGCCTGCACAACTCCGGCTTCGTGGTGATGATGGTGCTGATCGGCGGCGGCCTGGTGAGCTTCTGGGGCCCGCTGATCGGCGCCACCCTGTTCATCCTGGCGCGCGACCTGCTCGGCGCCTACACCGAGACCTGGCTGCTGTGGTACGGGCTGCTGTTCATGGCGATGGTGCTGTTCCAGCCCGAAGGCGTGGCCGGTGCCTGGCAGGCCTGGCGGGCGCGGCGCCAGGCGGCCGCGGCCGGCGCCGCCCATGCCGCGCCGCACGCGCCAAGGAGGCCTGAGCATGGCCCTGTTCGAGGCCAAGGGCCTGCACAAGCGCTTCGGCGACCAGGTGGTGCTGGAGAACGTCTCGCTGGCCTTCGAGGAAGGCCGGCTGTCCGGCATCATGGGCCCCAACGGCGCCGGCAAGACCACCTGCTTCAACGTGCTCACCGGCCGCTATGCGCCCGACCGCGGCAGCGTCACCTTTGCCGGCGAGGACATCACCGGCCAGTCGCCGCGGCAGATCGCGCGCAAGGGCCTGTCGCGCTCGTTCCAGATCATGAACCTGTTCGACGACGACAGCGCCATCGACAACGTCCTGATCGCGCTGCCCGCGGTGCGCGAACGCGGCTGGTCGATGTGGCGCGACCGGGCCGCGACTCCGCGGCGCACGACGAGGCCGCCGCCGTGCTGGCGCGCGTGGGCCTGGCCGGCAAGGAACGTGTGCCCTGCAAGCGCCTGTCCTACGGCGAGCGCCGCGCACTGGAGATCGGCCTGGCGCTGGCGGCGAAGCCGCGGCTGCTGTTCCTGGACGAGCCCACCGCCGGGCTGGGCGCCGAAGGCAGCGCGCGGCTGACCGAACTGATCCAGGAGCTGAAGCGCACGCTCAGCATCGTCATCATCGAA
Source organism: uncultured Pseudomonadota bacterium (assembly GCA_963818005.1). Classification (GTDB taxonomy): domain Bacteria; phylum Pseudomonadota; class Gammaproteobacteria; order Burkholderiales; family Burkholderiaceae_C; genus Rubrivivax. Next base: position 23,641 of record CAWFQP010000042.1, on the reverse strand, counting down.
CACGACATGAAGTTCCTGTTCGGCCTGGCCGACCGCATCTCGGTCATCCACTGGGGCCAGGTGATCGCCGAAGGCACGCCGGACGCGCTGCGCGACAACCCGTGGGTGCAGCGTTCCAACCTCGGGGCCTTGCAGACATGAGCGCGGTGCTCAAGCCGCAGGCCGCAGCGGCGCCGATCCTGGCGGTGCAGGACATCCACACCTTCTACGGCGAGACGCAGGCGCTGTTCGGCGTGTCGTTGCAGCTCTCGCCGGGCGAGGTGCTGGCGCTGCTGGGCCCCAACGGCGCCGGCAAGACGACGACGCTGCGCTCGATCCTCGGCCTGACGCCGCCGCGCCACGGCCACATCCGCTTCGACGGCCAGGACATCACGCAGCTGCCCACGCACCGCATCGCCGCGATGGGCGTCGGCTGGGTGCCGGACGACCGGCGCATCTTTCCGACGCTGACGGTGTCGCGCAACCTGGACATCGCGCGCAAGAAGACGCGCTTTCGCGCCTGGCAGCTGAGCCGAATGCTTCGAGATCTTCTCGGCGCTGGAATACCTGATGGCGCGCGAATGCGAGAACCTGTCCGGCGGCGAGATGCAGATGGTGGCCATCTCGCGCGTGCTGATGGGCGCGCCCGGGCTGGTGCTGTTCGACGAGCCGAGCCAGGGCCTGGCGCCCAAGGTGGTGCAGGACGTGATGTCCACCGTGCTGCGCCTGAAGCGCGAAGGCGTGGCCGTGCTGCTGGTGGAGCAGAACGTGCGCAGCGCGCTGGAGGTGGCCGACCGCGTGTGCGTCATGCGCGACGGCCTGATCGTGCACGAGGGCCCGGCCGAGGCGATGCGCGCCGACGCCGCGCTGCAGCGCCACTGGCTGGGGGTCTGAATGGCCACACCGCTGCTCAGCGTGCAAGGCCTGGTCAAGCAGTACCGGCGCGGCTGGCCGGCGCGCGAGATCAGCTTCGACATGCAGGCCGACTTCGAGATCGACGCACCCGCCATCGTCGGCGTGATGGGCGCCAACGGTGCCGGCAAGACCACGCTGTTCGAGCTGATCACCGGCGGCAACCAGCCCAGCGCCGGGCGCGTGCTCGTCGCCGGGCAGGACGTGCACCAGGTGCGCTACGCGCAGCGCGACCGGCTGGCGCTGCACTACCACCAGTCCTACCAGGTGCGCGCCTTCAAACGCACCAAGCCGTCGTTCATGCTGCAGCACGCGCACAGCGAACGCGCGCTGGTGCACCTGTTCGACGAGCCGCAGTTCAACACGCAGGACGGCTACATCGGCTTCATGCTCGACTTCTTCCGCCGCCTGCGCGCACAGGGCCGGCTGGTGTTCCTGTGCCTGCACCCCAACGACCCGGTGCACCTGGACATCCTGGCCGAGGTCTGCGACCGCTACATGTTCATGCGCAAGGACGAGCAGCGCCGCAGCCGGCTGCTGTTTGCCGACACGCTGCCCGAGCTGATGCAGGATGCGTCGGTGCGCAGCTACCTGGGCACGCTGGTGGCGGCGCACAGGGTGTAGCCGCTATCCTTGGGGCTGCCGCTCGCGCAGCCCCATGCAAGCCCGTCACTCCTCCACCGTCTTGCGCCGCGGCCTGCCGCCGCCCTGTCCAGCGTGAGCCTGGTCTGGTCCGACATGGTGCAGCTGCTGCACGCGGTGCTGCTGATCGTCGGCGCGCTGCTGCCGGTGGTCAACCCGCCGGGCAACGTGCCGATCTTCCTGAACCTGACACACGGCTGCGACGAGGCCACGCGCCGCGACCTGGCGCGGCACATCGCCATCTACTCCTTTGCGCTGCTGCTCGGCTCGATGGTGCTGGGCACGCTGGTGCTGCGCCTGTTCGACCTGTCGGTGGGCGCGCTGCAGGTGGCCGGCGGCGCGGTGGTCTGCGCGCTGGGCTGGAACCTGCTGCACTACGAGCCGGCCGCCGCCGAAGCCCTGCCCGACCCCGAACCGGCGCGGCAGGTGGCGCTGGGCCGCGCCTTCTACCCGCTGACGCTGCCGGTGTCCATCGACGCCGGCGTCATCGCCGTGGCCATCACGCTGGGCGCGCACCACAGCAGACGCTGGCCGGCGAAGCGATGCAGATCGTGTCGGCGCTGCTGGGCTCGGCCGCCATCGCCGCGTCGCTGCTGCTGGCGTACCGCTATGCCGACCGCGTCAGTCGCTGGATCGGCAGCAAGGGCATGGAGATCATGCTGCGGCTGTCGGCGCTGCTGGTGCTGAGCATCGGCGTGCAGATCGTCTGGAACGGCGTGAAATCGCTGCTGGCCGACATCAACATCACCTGAGGACATGCCATGACATTGCAGGACAAGACAGCCTGGATCACCGGAGGTGGCAGCGGCATCGGCCTGGCCGGCGCCGTCGAGCTGGCCAAGGCCGGCTGCCGCGTGATCATCTCCGGCCGCGACGTCGCCAAGCTGGACGCTGCCGTGACGCAGGCCGAATGCTTGGGCGCGCCCGCCGGCGCAATCGGCAGCGCGCCGCTGGACGTGGCCGACAGCGCCGCCGTCACGGCCGTGGCGCAGCAGGTGCAGGCACGGCTGGGGCGAGTGGACATCCTGGTCAACAGTGCCGGCGTCAACTTTCCGAAGCGCTACTGGAACCAGACCGACAGCGCCACCTTCAACGAGGTGGTGGCGATCAACCTGAACGGCGCGATGGCCTGCACGCTGGCGCTGCTGCCCGGCATGCGCGCGCGGCGCGAAGGCACGGTGATCAACGTCGCCAGCTTCGCCGGCTGGCACTACGGCTACCTCACCGGCCCGGCCTACACCGCCAGCAAGGCCGCGCTGATGGCGCTGACGCATGCCTTCAACATCGAGGAATGCGTCAACGGCCTGCGCGCCACGTCGCTGTGCCCCGGCGAAGTGGCCACGCCGATCCTGCAGAAGCGGCCGGTGGTGCCGAGCAAGGAAGAAATGGCGCGCATGCTGCAGGAAGAAGACCTGGGCCGCACCATCCGCTTCATCGCCGAGATGCCGGCGCATGTATGCATCAACGAGCTGGTGATCTCGCCGGTGTGGAACCGCATCTACATCGGCGGCGAGGACCTGAAACGCAAGACCTGAAGGAGACGAAGGACATGGGCTATCAACTGACCGGCTTCGACGGCAAGGTGGCGGTGGTCACCGGTGCCGGGCGCATGCGCAGCATCGGCCGGCCGATCGCGCTGGCGCTGGCGCGTGCCGGCTGCGACGTGGTGCTCACCGGCTCAGGCAAGCCGGCCAGCGCCTACCCCGAGGACGAACGCGCAGCCGGCTGGCGCGACATCGAATCGGTGGCCGACGAGGTGCGCGCCTTGGACGCCGCGCACTGCCGCTGGTATCCGACGTGCGCGATGCGCAGGCGGTGGAGGCACTGGCCGCGCGTGTGATGGCCGAATGGGGCCGCGTCGACTTCGTCATCAACAACGCCGGCTCCACGCGCGGCAGCGACCGCGTGCCTGCTACCGAGTTGCCGCTGGCCGAATGGCAGCGCGTACTCGGCACCAACCTGGACGGCACCTTCTACATGTCGCGCTGCTTTGCGCAGCACATGGTGGCGCAGGGCCGCGGCGGCGTGATCCTGAACATCAGCTCCATCGCCGGGCGCAACCGCGCGCCCAACACCGCCGCCTACGCGACGTCGAAGGCGGCGATCGATGCGCTGAGCACGGTGCTGGCCGGCGAGCTGGGGCCCAAGGGCATCCGCGTCAATTCGGTGGCGCCGGGCATGATCGACACCAGCCGAATGGACGACGTGCCGCGCGGCGAGGTCTGGGACCGGGTGGTGAAGGCGCAGATCCCGCTGGGCCGCGCCGGCACTGGCGAGGACATCGCGCACATGGTGGTGTTTCTGTGCAGCGAGCAGGCGGCGTGGATCACCGGGCAGACCTTCTATGTCGACGGCGGGCATGGGCATGCGCCGCGGGCATGAGGCTGCGGGCGATGTGCTGCTTTTCAGGCGCGCGCGACCCGACGACGCCCGCGAGTGCGTGCGCCTGCGAGGCATGACGCGCGAGAACGCCATCTCGGAAGAGCGGCTGCGCAACTACGGCATCACCGTCCAGTCCTGGGCGGCAGACATCGAGTCGGGTGCACTGCCCGGCTGGCTCGCTCGCTCATCGGACGGTCTTGTCGGCTACTGCTTTGGCGCATCGAAGACGGGCGAAATGGTCGTGCTCGCACTGCACCCGGAACATGAAGGACAAGGCCTTGGCAAGAAGTTGCTGCACCTTGTCGTGCAGGACCTGCGAGACCACGGACACACGCGCCTGTTCCTGGGTTGCTCTGCGGACCCCATGGTCAGGTCCTACGGCTTCTATCGCCATCTGGGCTGGAAGAGCACGGGGGCGTTCGATGCGCACGGCGATGAACTGCTGGAGTTCACGGACGCATGACCCAAACTCAGAGTCGAACCCAAGGGCCGCGAGCATGACCCGCGGCTGCTGATCTGCGATCAGGCGGTGCGTGGTGGCGCCCACGCTCAATGTCGGCAACGCAGCGTGAGGAGCCGGTCGACGCCAGTGGGCGTACTCACGGTATCTCCCATCAAGCCGACGGTCGGTTCGGCCACCAGCGCTGGGCCGAGCGGCAGCTCTACGAGGTATAGCTGACCGCCGGTTGCGGCAGCGCGGTGTCGCTGCTCCGACGACTGCTTCCCTGCCGAGTGAACTGGCGGTGCCAACCCGGAGCCGATATCCGCTGTCCTGATCTGGCGGCCCTGAGCCTGTCCGTCCCGCCGCCGCCTTAGCCCCCGGCCGCCATCCTGCGACTGGCTTCTTGTCTCCTCTACTGCGCAGCGATCGCCTTCGCTACACGTTCGACCTTCTGCATCTCCGCTGCCAGTTTCTCTCCATCAACGATCTCGAAGCCCAACGCCACCGCTTCATCAGATGCTCCGCGCGTTAACTTGCTGGTCGTGATGATCATTCCTCGGCTGCGCGACTCACCACCTCTGTCGACGCGCTCGATCGTGCCGACCAGCCCGCGAACCACATCCGGACCGACTGGCCGATGCGGTGCCCAGCACTTGCACTGCACCACCCACGATGACTCGTCCGTGTCGGTCGCGAACAGATCGACTCCGCCGTCGCCGTCTCTCTGCGCGGCTTGATGAATCACCCGCATGCCCCGGTCTTCCAACAGCCTGGCGCATGCCTTCTCGAACTCGAACCACGCGGGCCTTGTGCCCTCTGGTGCAGTAGCAACCTCTTCGAAGATCATCCTCGATGCCGACCGGCTTCATAGATCTTGATCGCCTCGACCTCGTTCGCACCGCACCTCCTGTGCGGCTTCACAAAGGTGAATCCCTCGGGGATGGTCAGTCCGTACTTCTGCGCTAGGAATCGCTGAGCTGCCGATGCATGCCCTGCCTTCCGGAAGTGATGCCCTACGGGATGAGGCGAACGGCGGGCGACTCGGTCTGAGGGAGAACGCGCGTGCTCTGCTCGTACTCGGTCATACCTCACCCGTGGCAGGTAGATGACCGTCCGTACGTCCCTCCCTCCGATTCGCTTGCGGAATGGCCGAGCAGAAAACACAGACTCGCGATCCTCCACAACAAGGAAGTCCCGAAGGATCGCCGCAGTGATCAGCTGCATGCTCACCGCCGCATCGTCGTTCCAGAACAAGTCTTCACAGTCGTCCGCTTCCCTGATGAACTGCAGTTCCGACATCTGCGGTTGCTCCGACCAAAGCCCGACTGAGACCTGCAGGTAGCGATCCTTCTCGTCCAGGAATAGGCAAGCAAACTCTCCTCGCCGCTCGTAGATGCGCATCGCCACGAACGGACCGAACATGATCTGAACTCGAGCTCCCCATGGCACGGACCACTGCCGGGCTTCCTGGGCTTCCAAGAGCAGTTCCCGAACACGAGCACGCGCCTCTTCAACCGATCCTTCAAGGCGAACGCATTCCATAGCCTTGTTGACGGTGGCGAGCGGTGCCGGCATGTCGTTGCGACGTCAGCCAGTCTCCGGCATCGATCATCTGGGCTGGCGTTATCGCGCTGCGCCACATCGTCGCCAGGTCCTCGACGGCGCAACCTCGATCCAGATTGATCGTCCGCAGCGTCAGACCCGGTTCCGGCGTGTTCTGGAGCCACGGCCGCTTCGTCCCAAGCGCCGTGACGCGGTGGTCCAAGAATGCAGCTTCCAGCCCTAGCTGTATCGCCTGGGCCAGATCCTCACCAATGAACTTCCCGAACAACTCGAATGATCGGAGCAGCAGCAAGAGCCCACTTGGCTCTGACACCAGCTTCATCGCCGCTTGGTGCGCCCGCTCGGCACAAGGACTCGGGCCGGCGAGCGCCAGCAGCCACTCCCGAAGCTCTGGCGACTGCTGGATGACTCGCTCCGCCTCCTCTTTCGTGCTTCCCGTCGCCGCTACCGAACCATCTTCGTGGAACAGGGGTCGTTCCCCATCCAAGGTCTGCCCGTCCTTGATCACCTGGACGAAACCAGCCAATCGCCATCGCTTGTAGTGGAACTCACGTGCCCACGCGCGAATCGCTTTGTCCCTCTCGTCGAGGTCGCCGTCGCTCCACGGTCCTTTGCCGTTCAAGGTGTGCCACAAGTCGCTGACCGGCTCTCGCCACAGCGGGATCTCGTCCACCTCCACTTCATTCTCGTCTTCGTCCTGCACTGGCGCGCTCCCCTCGCCAGGCGCAAAGGGTTCGTAGCGGACGCCTCTCACGCTTCTTGGGATGCCCGCTCGTGGAAACGTCCACAGGCGATCTAGGGCAACGCTGATCAAGTTCCGATTCTGGATTCGTCCAGTAGCGAGGTCATCGAGAAGGCTCAGATTGCGCTGTTTCGGTGCAGCGATCCCCATTTGCGCTCGCATTGGGTTGTGATTTTGGCGCTTTGAGCGCTTGGCGCGGGCCATTGGCCTGCGGCCACAGCGCTACGCACGGATTTGTTTCAACAGTGGTCGGCGCGCGAGGTAGATGTTGGCCAGTGCCAGTGCGACGAAGGCGCGCGTGGCGTTGTTGTCCAAGCCGCGATAGCGCACCTTGCTGAAGCCCCACAGCCGCTTGACCACGGCGAACACATGTTCGACGCGGGCGCGGATCTTCGACTTGTTGTGGTTCTTGGCCCGCTTGCGCTCATCGAGCCGGCTGCCGTCCCTGCGTGTTCGCTGGTTGGTGCAGTCCTGCGCGTTGGGCGCTTTGCCGTGAATCAGTGCCTTCTGGCTGGCATAGGCGCTGTCGCCGTAGACGCGTCGCTCGGCTCCGTGCAGCAGGCTTGGCAGCGGGTGCTTGTCGTGCACGTTCGCAGCGGTCACCACAGCGCTGTGCACCAGCCCGCTTTGGCTGTCCACCCCGATGTGCAGCTTCATGCCGAAGTACCACTGGTTGCCCTTCTTGGTCTGGTGCATCTCGGGGTCGCGCGCCTTGTCGGCGTTCTTCGTCGAACTCGGCGCGCCGATCAGCGTGGCATCCACGATGGTGCCCGTCTTCAGCGCGAAGCCGCTGCGCTGCAGCACCCGGCCGACTTCGGCAAACAGCTTCTCGCCCAGGTCGTGCGCTTGCAGCAAGTGGCGAAAGTTGAGCACCGTGGTCTCGTCAGGCACGCGCTCGCAGCCCAGATCGACGCCCACGAAGCGGCGCAGGCTGGCGATGTCGTACAGCGGAGAGCGTTTATCTGCCGCGGCACAGCAATGGCCGAGCGCGTCGGCGTAGCCGCGGCAGATAAACGTCGATGGACCAAGCCGCCGCGCCTGTGCTGGTGCGAGGGGCCGTTGGGCAATGTAAGGTTCAGCCGTCGCTGGTGTGGCCGATGTGAGGTATCGGCACGGCCTGGTTGCTGGCTGCGTGTGTGGGGGCCGGCACATGAACGGGTCGAGTGAGCCATCGATGTGTGGCGCCGGGCGCGCCAGCGGCGTGGTCGCCGGGCCTGGCGCGAGCAGTTCCACCGTGGGTCGGGCGACAACGGACAGGTCGATGGACGGTGAGGTGGCCGGCGGTGCTCAAGGTGGTCCCCTGCATGCCGCCGTCGGCGGTGTCGAGCCGCCGCGCAGCGGCGGCAACAACTGCACCGTGCGCCACTGCCCCAGGCGGCAGTGCGGGCAGCACGAGACCTCGATGCCCGTGGTGCGCTGGAGGAACTGCGCCGCATCCTCGCAGGCCTGGGGATCGATCGCCGGCACGCCAAGTGCCGCCCGCGCCTGGGCCATCCGGTCGTGCTTGAGCGCCGGGCTGAGCAAACCGTAGTGCCGGATGCGCTTGAAGCCCGGCGGCAGCACATGCTGCAAGAAGCGCTCGATGAAGGTCGGCCCGTCGATGAGGACCGTTCGCTTGCCGCCCTGATCGTCGGCGCGAACGCGCAGCCGCACGCCCTGGGCATCGATGCCGACGATGCGCTCGTTGGACACGGCCACGCGGTGCGTGTAGCGCGAGAGGTAGTCGAGCACCACCTCCGGGCCCGCCAGCGGCGTCTTGGCGTAGACCACCCAGCCGTGACGCAGAAGTTGCTTCAGCCGTTGCCGGCGTGCCGCCTCGGTGCAAGCCGGATCCCTGGGCAACTCGCCGGCCTTGGTCGCCTGGCGCAGCGCGTCGAGGAACTTGCCCCTGTACACCTTGGACAGTGCGTGCACCGGGAACAGGAACGACGGGCTGCGTTTGGGGGCGCACCAGTGTCCGCCCTCGTCCAGGCCGCCGCAGGCCATCAGCGCGTGCACGTGGATGTGGCGGCGCAGGTCCTGCGTCCAGGTGTGCAGCACCAACGTGAAGGCGCCGGTGGCGCCTAGCCAGCGGGGGTTGGCAGCGAACTCGCTGAGCGTGGACGCCGCGCACTGCATCAGCGTGCGGTACACCCAGCGGTCATGGCACCGGGCCAGGCCGTTGAGGGCGTGCGGCAGCGTGAACACCAGGTGGCAGTACGGCACCGGCAGCAACTCCGCCAGCCGGGCCTGGCGCCAGGCATCGCGGGCGTGATGCTGGCACTGCGGGCAGTGCCGGTTGCGGCATGAACGGAACAGCCGTTGCTCCTGCCCGCAGCGGTCGCAGCGCTGCAACTGCCCACCCAGCGCGGGCGTGCGACAGGCGACGATGGCCCGCCAGGCACGCGCCTGCGGCGTGCTCAGCGAGTGATCGCGCAGATAGGCCGGCCCGAAGCGGCGCAACACCTCGGCCAGGTTGGCGCCCATCGCCGCTGCAACAGGAACGGCAGCTTCAGTGCGGCGGGGACGGGCGCGGCGACGATGGGGGCGCCTTCGGCCGGCACTTGCCGTCCACCTTGGGCAGATTGGCCAGCAGCGCCAGCGCGCGATCACCGGCGCTGTGACCGGGACGGGCCATGCGCAGGTAGCGGCTGGTGGTGCTGAGCTTGGCGTGGCCGAGCAACTGGCTGATGCTGTTGAGGTCCACGCCAGCTTCGAGCAGGTGTGTGGCAAAGCAGTGGCGCAGCGTGTGGATGCCGCCGACCTTGTCGATGCCCGCGGCATTGCGCGCAATGTGGAAGTAGCGCCCGGCGCTGCGGGTGTCCAGCGCCTTGGACGGATCCAGCCGAGCGGGGAACAACCAGTCCTCGGGCCGCGCATGGCGTCGGCGCTGTCGCCAGTACAGCCGCAACTGCTCGAGCAACTCGGGCGTCAGCAGGCTGTAGCGATCGTGCCCGCCCTTGCCCGCGACGACGCGTATGCACATGCGATCGGGCGAAGAGTCGATGTCGCAGCCGCGCAAGTTGCACAGTTCGCTCACGCGCAGACCGGTGGCATAGGCGGTCATCAACAGGGTACGGGCCTTCAGGGATATCGGTGCAGCGAGTACGGCCGCGACCTCGGCGCGGGACAACACCTCGGGCAGGCGCTGCGGCGTCAGCGCCATGGGGATGCGAGAGCGCCGGTCGGCCTGCCCCAGCACCTCGCAGATCAGGAAGCGCGTGGCGCTGGAGACCTGGTTGACGCTGGTTCGAGCCAGTTGCCGATCGCGCACGAGGTGCAGCAGGTACGCCTGCACCTCCTGATCCGTGATCAGGTCAGGACTTCGGTGGTAGTGGATGGCCATCTGCGAGACGGCCCTGAGGTAAGACACTTGGGTGCGCGGCCGAAAGCCGCGCAAGACCATCGCATCGATCATGCGTTGACGCAGCGCTGTCATCGTCGTCTCCGGGTTCCGGGGAAAAGTCCCCGGAAGCCAAGCTACGACTCACTACGTCGCTGCGTCCACGACGCATCGATCGGCCGTGCACCACCACCGCGTCAGCGGTTTGGTCCATCGCTCTGAACCTTCATCGGATGTAGAGGCACAGCGGCCAGCCGCCCGAGTAACGGGCCAACGGCAGGTATCGGCGCCCACTAACACTCGCCGGCCGAATCTGATCGACCGCAACCAGTCTTGAGCAGTCCGACGAAAACAGCCTTCGCTCTGTCACATAAGACAGCCGCGACTCCCTCACCCCCGCGCCAGAAACTCCACCGCCCGCTGCACCCCGCCCTGCCCGATCGGAATGCCCTGCGCGCGCAGCGCGGCCTCGACGCCGCCCAGCGCGCCCAGCACCATCGCGGCATTGATGTCGCCCATGTGGCCGATGCGGAACACGCGGCCGGCCAGCGGCCCCAGGCCGCCGGACAGCGACACCTGGAAGCGCTCGCGCGCCAGCGTGCGCAGCACCTCGGGGTCGACGCCGGTACGCACCGCCACCGCGGTGACCGAATGGGAGCGGCATGCGGGCTGCTGGCAGAAGAAGCTCAACGCCCCGCCTTCGCTCCAGCCCTGCACGGCGGCGTGCACCACGCCGGCCAGCAGCCGGTGGCGCGCGAACACCGCGTCCAGCCCTTCGTGAAAGATCAGCTGCAGCGCGGCCTGCATGCCGAACAGCAGGTTGATCGGCGGCGTGCCGCAGAACTTGCGGTACGACAACGCGTCGCGCCGGCGGCCCCAGTCCCAGTAGAACCGCGGCGCCGGGTTGGCTGCGGCCGAGATGCGCGCACGCTCGTTCACGGCGACGAAGCCCAGGCCCGGCGGCAGCATCAGGCCCTTCTGCGATGCGCCGACCACCACGTCGGCACGCAGCGCATCCATGTCGAAGGGCACGACACCGAGCGACGCCACGACGTCGACGACGAACAGCGCCGGGTGGTCCGTGGCATCGAGGGCCGCGCGCAGCGAGCGCAGCTCGCTGGTCACGCCGCTGGCGGTGTCGGTATGCACGCAGAACACGGCGACGATTTCATGCTGCTTGTCGTCGTGCAGCGCCTGCGCCAGCGCTGCGACGTCGATGGGCTGGCCTTCGACCCAGGGTGTGCGAATCACCTTGCCGCCCAGCGCCTCGGTCTGGATGGCCCACGACTCCGAAAAATGGCCGGTGCCGGGGATCAGCGCCGCGCGCCCCGGCCCCAGCAGGTTGGCGATCACCGCCTCCCAGGCGCCGTGGCCGTTGGCGGCGTACATCAGCACATCGGCGTGCTGCGTGTGCAGCAGCCGCTTCAGGCCCTGCTCGCAGGCGGCGATGGTCGGGTCCAGGCGCGGGTCGGCCAGGTCCAGCGGCTGCCGGCTCATCGCATGCAGCACCTCGTCGGGCAGGCGGGTCGGGCCGGGCGAATGCAGGAAGCGTTGGCCGGGGATGCGCGTCGATGGGCTCATGAAGTGGGCAGGACAGCGGGCTGGGTTCGACAGGGTAACGCACGCCCCTGGCCTATGATGAGTCCATGCCCTGCCCCGCGCCCGCCGGCATGTCGAGACAGCCGCTTCAGCCCGCTGAAGCGCCCGCCGTCAGCCGCTGAGTCCACGCCATGCCGATGCCTCCCGAGGACGCCGCGCCCTGGCGCGCGTTGGGACGTCGGGTCCTGCACCTGCTGCGCACGCTGCTGCATGGCGGCTGGCGCGCGGTGCGCGATGTCGAGCCCGAGTTCTGGCGCAACCTGCTGGACGAACTGCGCGCCGGGCGCCAGTGGATCGACCGCGCCGTGGTGCTGGGCTATGCCGTCGTCACCGGGCTGGTGGTGGTCGGCTTCACCTTCGCGGCCGAGGCAGCGGTGCACGCCTTCAAGCTGCTCGACCAGGCCGGCCCCTACGGCCGCTACCTGCCGCTGCTGTGGACCCCGGCGCTGACCGTGGCGCTGCTGTGGTGGGCCCGCCGCTACGTGCCCGGCGCGATGGGCTCGGGCATCCCGCAGGTGATCCGCGCGCTCGACGACGATCTCGACGACCGGCAACGCAAGGGCCTGGTGTCGCTGCGCGTGGCGCTGCACAAGATCGGCCTGGTGTCGGGCGGCTTGCTGGCCGGGCTGTCGATCGGGCGCGAGGGCCCGACCGTGCAGGTCGGCGCCGGCGCGATGGTGCACGCGCGGCGCTGGCTGTCGCCGCAATCGGGCATCGACGCGCATGACCTGATGGTCGCCGGCGCGGCCGCCGGCATCGCCGCGGCGTTCAACACCCCGCTGGGCGGCATCGTCTTTGCTCTGGAGCAGCTGTCGCGCCGGCGCGGCATGTCGCACAGCGCGCTGGTCATCGCCAGCATCGTGCTCGCCGGCCTGGTGGCCGTGGCGGTGTTCGGCAACGAGACCTACTTCGGCCGGCTGCGCGTGCAGCAGCTGCATTGGTCGTTGCTCGGGCCCGGGCTGCTGGTGGCCCTGGGCACCGGCCTGGCCGGCGGGCTGTTCGCGCGCCTGATCGTGGTGTCCGTGCGTGGGCTGCCCGACCGCTTCAGCGCCTGGCGGCGCGACCATCCGTACCGCTTTGCCGCCGGCTGCGCGCTGGGCGTGGCCGTCATCGGCATCGCCACCGGCGGCGCAACGGCCGGTGCCGGCTACGCCACCACGCGCGCGCTGCTCGAAGGCCAGGCCGACCTGCCCGGGGTCTACACCCTGCTCAAGTTCGTGGCCACCTGGCTGTCGGCCTGGACCGGCGTGCCGGCGGGCGTGTTCGCCCCGTCGCTGGCCATCGGAGCGGGCATCGGCCACGACGTGGCGCTGTGGGCCGGCCTGAGTGCCGTCGACGCCATCCCGCTGATCGCGCTGGGCATGGTCGGCTTCCTGGCGGCCACCACGGGTGGGCCGATCACGGCCTTCATCATCGTCATGGAGATGGTCTCCGGGCAGGCCATGGTGCTGAGCCTGATGGCCTGCTCGCTGCTGGCCAGCGGCGTGGCCCGGCTGGTGACCAAGCCGATGTACCTGGAGCTGGCGGCGATGCTGCCGCTGTCCGCGCCGGCCCCGCCCCGGGGCTGAGTCAGTTCAACGCCGGCAGCCAGGTCGCGAGCTTCGGGGAGATCGGCAGCGGCACCATGGCCACACTCAGCATGGGGATGCGCATGGGAACGCCAAAGCTCTGGGCCGGCGCCAGCGGCTACGCCTATCAAGGAATGGCAGGGCAGCTTCTATCCCGAGAAGATCGAAGCCCGAGGCCATGCTCGCGTGGTACGCCGAGCGCCTGCCCTCGGTGGAGATCAACAACACCTTCTACCGCATGCCCAAGGTCGAGGTGCTGGAGCACTGGGCGAAGGCCACGCCCGAGGCCTTTCGCTTCGCGATCAAGGCCTCGAAGCGCATCACGCACGACGCGCGGCTGGCGGCCGACGCGGCGGCCGATGCGGTGGCCTACCTCTACAAGAACCTGGCCGCGCTGGGCGCCAAGCGCGGGCCGGTGCTGTTCCAGCTGCCGCCGTTCCTGAAGAAGGACACGGCGCGGCTGCAGGACTTCCTGCAGCTGCTGCCCGAAGGCCACCACGCGGCCTTCGAGTTCCGCCACGACAGCTGGTTCGACGACGAGGTCTATGCGCTGCTGCAGACCGCCGGCGCGGCGCTGTGCCTGTCGGAGCGCGAAGACAGCACGCCGCCGCCGCTGGTGCGAGACGGCGCCCTGGGGCTACGTGCGGCTGCGGCTCGAGCACTACAGCGACGCCGACCTGGCGGCGTGGGCCGAGCGGCTGGCGGCCACGCAATGGCAGGAGGTGCACGTGTACTTCATGCACGAGCCGACCGCGCCCGGCTACGCGGCGGCGCTGCTGGCTCGATGGGGTCAGCCCCAGCGTCTTGAGGCCGGCCGTCAGCGTCTGCTTGCAGGTCCAGTAGTCCGGCCACGGGTCGACGGTCTGGAACGACAGGTGCTCGCGCGCCGTGCGCACGCGTCCACTGGTCGCTGCGCTTCAGCGCGGCCAGGTCGTCCCAGGCGATCGGCATCGACACGCCGAGCCCGGGCCGCGAACGCGCCGAGAACGCCGCCGCCGTCGTCGCGCCATGGTTGTTGCGCAGGTAGTCGACGAAGATCTTGCCGACGCGGTTGGCCGCGCCCATCCTGGCCGCGAAGCGCTGCGGGATCACCTGCGCCAGGTGCTGCACCACCGCCTGCGCGAAGGCCTTCACCGTGTCCCAGTCGTCGCGCGGCGTCAGCGGCACCACCACGTGCAGGCCCTTGCCGCCGCTGGTCTTGAGCCAGCTCTGCAGCCCCAGCTCCTGCAGCAGGCCGCGCACCAGCGTCGCGGCTTCCTGCACGCGCTCCCAGCGTTCGCCTTCGCCGGGGTCGAGGTCGAAGATCACGCGGTCGGGCTGGTCGATCCTCTTCACCAGCGCGTTCCAGGTGTGGAACTCGATCACGTTCATCTGCGCCGCGCCGATCAGCGCCTTCACCGTCGGCACCTCCAGCAGCGGCGCGTGGCCGGGCCACAGCGCGGCGTCGAGTTCCTTGATGCCGGTGATCTGCAGCGACTCGATGTGCTTCTGGAAGAACAGCTCGCCGCCGACGCCGCTCGGGCCCGCGCACCAGCGAACACGGCCGGCCCTTCAGGTGCGGCAGCATCCAGTCGGCCACCGACTCGTAGTAGCGCACCAGCTCGAGCTTGGTGATGCCGGTGCTGGCGTCGATGACGCGTTCGGGGTGCGATGACCTTGATGCCGCCGACGACGCTGCTGCCGGCCTTCACCAGCGCCGGGCCCTGCGGCATCACGGCGCTTTCGCGCTTCACGGTCTTGGCGTCCTTGTCGATGCGCAGGCCCAGGTACTTGGCGTGCCGCACCTGGCTGTCGGGCGTCCAGTCCGAGAACTCGACCTCGGCCACCAGCGTCGGCTTGACGAAGTGCTGCGCCGCCGGGTCGCGCACGCGCCCAGCGGTGCTGGTGCAGCGGCTCGGCTGCCGAACGGCGACTGCGGCGACCTCGATCTTCTTCAGCCGCGTCTTCAGCTCGGCCGCGGTCTTCGCGTTCCAGCCGGTGCCGACGTTGCCGACGTAGACGAGCTGCCCGCCGTCGTCGTGCACAGCCAGCAGCAGGCTGCCGATCTCGGCCTCGCCGCTGGAGCGGTCGGTGTAGCCGGCGACCACGAACTCCTGCCGCAGCTTGTTCTTCAGCTTCAGCCAGGTCTCGGTGCGGCGCGATTCGTAGGGCGCGTCCTTGCGCTTGGCGATCACGCCTTCGAGCCCCATGCGCCGCGCCGATTCGAGGATCGACGCGGCGTCGGCGTCGAAGTCGGCGGTGAAGCGCAGGTGCTCGTGCGGGTGTTCGTCGAGCAGCTGCTTCAGCAGCTGCCGCCGCTGCAGCAGCGGCGTGGCGCGCAGGTCGTGGCCTTCGAAGTACGGCAGGTCGAACAGGAAGTAGTCGATGCTGTCGGTGCGCGAGCGGTCGAAGGCGTTCTGCAGCGCGTTGAAGTCCGGCGTGCCGTTCTTGCCCAGCACGACGATCTCGCCGTCGAGCCAGGCGCTCTTCAGCTTCAGGCTCTGCAGCGCCTTCACCAGCGCCGGCATCTTCGCCGACCAGTCGTGGCCGCCGCGCGTGATCAGCCGCACCTGGCCGTCTTCGATGCGCGCCATCAGCCGGTAGCCGTCGAGCTTGATCTCCCAGCTCCACGCGCCCGAGGTCGGCGCGGCGCTGGCCAGGCTGGCGAGCTGCGGCGCCAGCGTCGCCGGCAGCGGCGCCTTCACCGCGCCGCGTCGGGCCGCCGCGCCGGCGGCCGGCGGCCTTCAGCGGCTTGGCGATCACGCTGTCGGGCAGCGCGCTGACCACGTCGTACTCGGTGCGCGGCCTGGCATGGCGGTCGCGCTTCTTGAACAGCAGCCAGGCTTCCTGCTTGTCGCCGGGCTTGGCGATGCGCACCAGCTCCCACAGCCCGAACAGCTTGTGGCCGTGCAGCGCGAACACCAGCTTGCCGTCCTTCAGCCCCTGGTGCGGGTCGACCGCCGGCTCCCAGGTGCCGTGGTCCCAGACGATGACCGTGCCGGCGCCGTACTGCCCGCGCGGGATCGTGCCTTCGAAGCTGTTGTACGACAGCGGATGGTCCTCGACATGGATCGCCATGCGCATGTCCTTGGGGTCGTAGCTCGGCCCCCTGGGCACCGCCCACGACAGCATCACGCCGTCGAGTTCGAGCCGGAAGTCGTAGTGCAGCCGGCTCGCGTGGTGCTTCTGGACCACGAAGGCCAGCTCGGCGTCCCGAGGCCGCGACATCGCCGCGCGGCTCGCTGGTGAGCGCGAAGTTGCGCTTGGACCAGTAGCGCGCCAGCGGATCCGCTTCAAGCGGACGCGGCGGATCCGGCTTTGCCGGGCCGCTCGCGTCGCCCCCCCGGGGGGAGGCGGCCGAAGGCCGCTGCGCGGGGGATTCATGTCAGCCGCCGGTAGGCGCTGAAGTGGCGCAGCGCGCCGCGCTTGTCGCCGAGCTGCTCGCGCAGGCGGCCGAGGTTGTAGTGCGCGTCGGCCAGCGTCGGGTCGAGCGCGAGGCTGCGTTCGTAGCTCGCCGCCGCCTCGGGCAGGCGTTCCAGATGGTCGAGCGCGACGCCGCGGTTGAAGTGCACCAGCGCCGACGTCCGGGCAATGCGCGCACGGCCTCGTCGGAGAGCGCGGCCAGCTCGGCGAAGCGGCCGGCCTCGCTGAGCATCGCGCCCAGGTTCAGGTAGGCCGCTTCGAGGTCGGGCGCCAGCGCCAGCGCCTGCCGGTACGCGGCCTCGGCGGCGGCCGGGTCGGTGGCCTCCAGCGCCAGGCCGCGCTCGAACCACGCCGGCGCGCCGGGCGGCGGCTGACGCCGAGGCGCGGTGTCGCGCGCCAGGAAGGCCACGCTGCCGGCCAGCGGCGCGACGTCGAAGTCCATCAGCAACTGGCCGCTGTCGGCCTGCCACTGGCCGTCGCGGTCGCGCACCGCGACGTCGGCGCCGATGGCGGTGATGCGCAGGCCGGTCAGCGGCAGTTCCTGCGGCAGCGTGGCCTTCAGCCGCGCCAGCGAACGCAGGATCCTGCGCGGCGGGATCTTCGACGCCTGCAGCGCGTGCGCGGTGCGCAGCAGCATCAGGTCCTGGAAGGTGAAGCGCCACTCGTTGCGCGGGCCGCGCGTCGGCGCGACGAAACCTTCGGCGATCAACCCGGCGACGATGGTGCGCGACAGGCCCAGCATCGCCTGCACGCGGCGCAGGGTGTACGTCGAGGCGCTGTCGTCGCCGGCGCGCGTCACTTCCTGGCGCGCGCGCGTGCCGGGGCCGGCGCTTCGGCGGCTTCTTCGGCCTTCGGCGCGCGGCGCGGCGCGCTTGGCGCCCTTGCGTTCCTTGGCTTCGGCGGCCGGCGCCGCCGCCGGCTCGACGACCACCGGCTTGGCCGCGGCCGTCTTCTTGCCCAGGCTGGCGCGCAGCGCTTCCATCAGGTCGATGACCTGGGCCGTGCTCCGGCGCCTCGTCGTGCGCCGAGGCCACCACCTGCTTGCCGGCGATCTTCTCGTCGATCGCGGCGAGGATGCGCTTCTTCTCCTCGTCGACGTACTGCGTCGGGTCGTAGGCGTCCTCGGAGATCTGGTCGATCAGCTGCAGCGCCAGCTGCAGTTCGCCGGCGGACACCGCCACCGGCTCGATGTTCAGATCCTTCAGCGAACGCACCTCGTCGGCGTACAGCAGCTGCTGCAGCACCAGGCCGTCTTCGACCGGCCGCACCTGCACCACGTACTGCTTGGCCTTCCAGGCCCACTTGGCCAGCGCGCAGCGGCCGCTCTTGCGCATCGCCTCGGCGAGCAGCGCATAGGGCTTGCCGCCGCGCTTGTCGGGCGCGATCAGGTAGGCCTTGTCGTAGAACAGCGGGTCGACCGACTTCTCGGGGATGAAGGCCATGATCTCGATCGCCGGGCTGCTGGCTTCTTCCAGCGCCTTCAGCTCCTCGGCCGAGAACAGCACGAAGCGGTCCTTCTCGAACTCGTAGCCCTTGACCATCTCGGCGCGCGGCACGACGGTCTGGTCCTTCTCCGACACGTACTGCTGCTTCAGGCGCGAGCCGTCCTTGGCCAGCAGGTTGAACTTGACCGCGCTCGACGATCTCGGTCGCGGAATAGAGCTTCACCGGGATCGACACCAGGCCGAAGCTCAAGGTCAAGGAAGCGATCGAACGAGCTGCCATGGCCAACCTCACAGTGCGAAGTGCGCGGCCGCCGTCAACGAGCGGCCGCGCTGGAGCGGGGCAGCCATGGTAGCCCCGTGTGCCGCAGGTCGCAGCGCGCGCCCGTCCACAGGGCCGCGACAGCCGGCCGCGCGGCGCCGATTTGTGGGGTTCGCGCGACGCTGGCATGCTTCGGGCTGGTCTCACACCATCGCCATGGAACACCCTTCGACCCAAGCGCCTGCGCATCGCCATCGACGGCGCGCACGTCGGTGTCGGCGCTGCTGCGCGTGCCGGCCGAGCCTGGGCGGGCTACGTCTTCGCGCACGGCGCCGGCGCCGGCATGGCAGCACGCCTTCATGGCGGC
This sequence comes from uncultured Pseudomonadota bacterium, assembly GCA_963818005.1. Taxonomy (GTDB): domain Bacteria; phylum Pseudomonadota; class Gammaproteobacteria; order Burkholderiales; family Burkholderiaceae_C; genus Rubrivivax. Next base: position 5,017 of record CAWFQP010000042.1, on the reverse strand, counting down.
CTTCGCCGACGGCCTGGCCGAGCGCGGCATCGCGACGCTGCGCTACCAGTTCCCGTACATGGAGCAGGGCTCGAAGCGGCCGGACGCGCCGAAGGTGGCGCACGCCGCCGTGCGCGCCGCGGTCGCCGAAGCCGCGCTGCGGCTGCCGGGACTGCCGCTGTTCGCCGGCGGCAAGTCGTTCGGCGGGCGCATGACCTCGCAGGCCCAGGCGCTGTCGCCGCTGCCGGGCGTGCTGCGGGCTGGTGTTCGTCGGCTTCCCGCTGCACCCGGCCGGCAAGCCGTCGGACGAACGCGCCGCGCACCTGTTCGAGGTCGATCGCCCGATGCTGTTCCTGCAGGGCACGCGCGACGAACTGGCCGCGCTGGACCTGCTGCAGCCGCTGCTGCAGCGGCTCGGCGAACGGGCGACGCTGGCGCTGTTCGACGACGCCGACCACTCGTTCCACGTCAGGGCGCGCAGCGGCCGCACCGATGCGCAGACGCTGGACGCGATGCTCGATGCGATGGCGGGCTGGATGCAAGCCCAACAGCGATAGGCTTGGCGGGTCGACAGCGACCAGCACAACGACGGCTTCCCGGCCAGCCACCCTCAGTGCTGCGGCCCGCTGGGCTACCATGGCAGCAAGGCCGGCATGAAGCTGATCAGCCAAGCCGACGTGGTGATCGCATCGTCGTCGACCGGCTCGAGGGCGTGGGAGCGGTATTGAACAAGGCGATCGACCTGCAGATGAACCAGCACAAGACCTGTGTCATCGAGATCATGTGCACCCGTGAACCGGGCGACCCATTCCGGCGCGACGCGCTGGCCAAGCCGGTGCGCTTTCTGGAGAAGCACAAGGACTACGTGTAGCGCGCGGGTCAAGCCGCGTCACAGCCAATGCGAAGCAACCGGAGACCCACGATGACGACCTGCCAACCCCTCATCCGCCGCAGCCTGCTGCGCTGCGCCATCGGCACCGCATTGCTGGCGGCCGCGGCCGGCGCACTTGCCCAGGCCTACCCGAGCAAACCAGTGACGCTGATCGTTCCCTGGCCGCCGGGTGGCTCCACCGACCGGCACCTGCGCGGCCTGGCCGAGATCGCGTCGAAGTACCTGGGCCAGAACATCGTGGTCGAGAACAAACCCGGCGGCGGCGGCACCATCGCTCCGAGCCAGATGGCGCTGTCGGCCAAGCCCGACGGCTACACCATTTCGCAGTTCCCGCTGGGCATGCTGCGCATCCCGCACATGCAGAAGTCACCGTGGAACCCGCTGACCGATTTCAGCTACATCATCGGCGTCACCGGCTACACCTTCGGCCTGACGGTGCGCGCCGATTCGCCCTACAAGACGTTCAACGAGTACATCGAAGCCGCGCGCAAGGAGCCGGGCAAGATCGACTACGCCTCCACCGGCATCGGCACCACGCCGCACCTCAACATCGAGGAAGTGGCGATGAATGCCAAGGTCACGCTGAACCACGTGCCCTTCAAGGGCAACGCCGATTCGACGCAGGCGCTGCTCGGCGGCCACGTCATGGCGCAAAGCGATGCCACCGGCTGGGACAAGTATGTCGACGGCGGGCAGATGCGGCTGCTGGTGACCTTCGGCGAGACGCGCACCAAGCGCTGGCCCAACGTGCCCACCGCCAAGGAGCTGGGCTACGGCGTGGTCTCGACCTCGCCCTATGGCATCGCCGGGCCGAAGGGCATGGACCCGGCGGTGGTGAAGACCTTGCACGACGCCTTCAAGAAGGCCATCGACGACCCCAAGCATCTCGAGCTGCTGGCCCAGCTGAGCCAGGACGTGTGGTACCTGAACAGCGAGGACTACACGAAATGGGTGCGCGACACCTTCGGCAAGGAGAAGGCGCTGATCGACAGGCTGGGGCTGGGCGCCAAGTAGCAGCCGAACGGAAGGCTGCGGCGGGGCCGGCGACCACGGTGCACTCAGCTGCCCGGCTGTAGGGCCCGCGCCCACGCAGCGTCCGCGCTCGGGCGAACGCCGGCCAAGGACGCAGGTCCGTCGCGACGTCGGACCGACCGGGCTTGAGCGCGGTCAATGCAAGCTTGGCCGCGCTCTGGTCCCATGGCGAGAGTTCTTCGCCTTGGGCCAGAGCAGCTATTTCGATGGACATCTTCTTGCGTTCGATGAGCGGTGGCGCCGGCAACCTGGCTGCCTACTTGGCCGCTCACGTGCTGCTGTGCCTGCTGCCGGCGTTCTTCATCGCCGGCGCAATGGCCGCGCTGATCCCCAAGGCCAGCATCACACGCTGGCTTGGCCGCAACGCCCCGTACCGCGTGTCCTACCCGGCGGCAGCCGCCGCGGGGTCGCTGCTGGCCGTGTGTTCCTGCACCATCGTGCCGCTGTTCGCCGGCATCCACAAGAAGGGCGCGGGGCTCGGGCCGGCGATCACGTTCCTGTTCTTCGCGCCCGCCGGCAACATCCTCGCTCTGGCCTATACCGGCAGCATCCTCGGGGCGGAGTTCGCCTTCGCGCGTTTCGCGCTGAGTCTGCTGTTCGGCATCGGCATCGGACTGATGATGGCGGTGCTCTTCTGGCGCGACGACGCCAGCCACGATGCACAGACCGATGCCTTGTTTGCCCAACAGGCAAGCATCGGCGCGGCGCCCCTGGGCGTGCTGCTTTCACTGGTCGCGGTGCTGATTGCCGGCACGCTGAAGTTGTGGCCGTTGACCGCCACCGTCGGCACGCTGACATTGCCGTTGCCCTGGGCCGAGGTCTGGCAAGCCGCGCTTTACCAATGGGTGCCCTTCGACGCCGCCAAGGGTGAGGAAGGCGTGAGCCTGCAGGGCTCGCTGCTGATCCTGTTGCTGGTGCTGATCGGGCTGATCGCCTGGAAGGGACTGGAGGACATCGTCGAGGGTGCGAACCGCTGGACCTGGGTGGCGTTGGGCTTGGCAGCGGCGACGCTGCTTGTGGCGGCGATGCGGCTGACGCCGGTCCCCGGGGGTGTGGAGCTTGCCCTCACCGGTCGCGCGCTGGCTGTCGCCGCGGCGTTGGGTGCCGTGCTGCACCATGCGCGCCGCCTCGAGGCCGACGCCTGGCGCGCCTGGCTCTGGGAGGCCTGGCGCTTCGTCAAGCAAATCTTCGTGCTGCTGGTGGTGGGCGTGTTCGTGGTGGGCATCGTGCGCCAGTGGATCCAGCCGCAATGGATTGAGAACCTGGCCGGACGCAACGACATGCTGGCCAATGCGGCGGCCGTGCTCTTCGGTGTGTTCATGTACTTTCCGACGCTGGTCGAGGTGCCGGTGGCGCACATGTTCCTCGACCTGGGCATGCACCGTGGGCCGCTTCTCGCGTACCTGATGGCAGACCCGGAACTGAGCCTGCAAAGCATCCTGATGGTTTCCGCGATCATCGGCCGGCGCAAGACCTTCACCTACGTCGGCTTGGTGGCCTTGTTCAGCATCGTCGCTGGTCTGGCGTACGGCGCCTGGGTGGATGGCATGGAACGGGTATGGATCATCGGCGGCCTGGGCAGCTTCGCGGCTGTGCTGGTGACCACGCTGGGCTGGCTGCTGGGGCGCCGGGCGATGCCGGCGCGGGTGTGAGATCAATCGATAAGGAGAGCGTTCATGAAGTCCGTAAAGATCCTCGGATCCGGATGCGCCAATTGCAGGAAACTGGAAGCGGCAGCGCGTGAAGCCGCCACCAGCGCCGGCATCGATGCCGAGTTTGTCAAGGTCACCGACATGAATGCGATCACGGCCTACGACCTGCTGTCGACACCGGGGCTGGTGATCGATGAGAAGCTGGTCAGCAGTGGCCGCATTCCGACGCAGGCGGAGATCCAAGGCTGGTTGGCCTGAGACACACGTGCATCGATCGATGAGCCAGACCAAGAAGCAATCCGAGTTGAAGCCGCTCACGGTCGTCTGGCAACGCCTGGTCAAGGCGGGCGCGACTTGCGAGCGCTGCGGCTCGACGCACCAGCAGATCCTCGACGCGATGGCTCGACTGGAGCCCGCGCTGCGACCGCTGGGCATTCGGCCGGAGCTGCAGACCGTGGTGCTCGATGAAGCCTCGTTCAAGGCCGACCCGTCCGCGTCGAACCGGATCTGGATCGCAGGCAGGCCGATGGAACAGTGGCTGGGCGCAAGGGCCGGATCCAGCCGGTGTCGTTCCGTCTGCGGCGACCTGCCGTGTCGAACCCTGGAGATGGACGGCCAGTCTTTCGAGGCGATCCCACAGGACTTGATCGTCAAGGCCGCGTTGGTCGCCGCCGTCGGGATGATCGAAGCCTCGCGCTCCGATGCCGCACCGGCCCGCTGCTGCGCGAGCGCGTGCGGCGGTGGTTGCGAATGAGTGGAACCGCGGCTCGTTCGGCGACGATCGGGTCTCGCAAACGTCCGGGACCTGCGGAGCAGGCAACCCGGGCGGGTGACCACCCAGTCGGCTTTGTACCCTGCGCGCGCCAAGTTGCGGCTGCGGGCAGAGCTCTGATTGCCCAGGTCAGCTGGCCTCTCGGCGCAGCACAGCGCCGGGCGCTTCAGTGCCGCATCACCGGATCCTGCCGCTGACCTTCGAGCCTCACGAACAACTCGGTGAATTCCGCCAGCTCGCGGTAGAACTCGCACTGCGCGTGATCGTGCACGGCCAGGATGAAGGGGCCAAGCCAGCGGCCCAGATGCCCGATGAGGAAAGCCGTGCGCAGCACCTCGACGGCCTGCAGTGCTTCTTCGTTGCCCGTGGCCCGCGCCCGGTTCTGCTGGTAGGTCAGCAGGTACAGAAACTCCAGCTCCACCGCCACATGGTCGGGCAGGTCGCGAAACTCCGGGTCGATCTCGAAGCCGCCCTGTTCGTAGAGTTTGAGCAACTCCATCGCGCTGTCCTGCATCAGCTCGGGCTGGCCGGTGAGCCACACCGATGAGTACGGTTTGGCCAGCGCTTGCGGTGCGCCAAGGAACAGTCGCGTGTAGTCCACCAGCAGGTCCGCCAGGTCGGATGCGGCAAATGCCTGGCCCAGCCGCTGGGCGTGTTCGGCCAGTTCGGGGTCGATGCGGCGTGCGGCCG
>CAWFQP010000041.1:0-26498 GCA_963818005.1 uncultured Pseudomonadota bacterium | reverse complement strand
GGCGCAGCCGCTGCGGGGGTGGGCCCATTCTTCATCGATCGATCTCTCCGAACACGATGTCCATCGTGCCGATGATCGCCACCGCGTCGGCGATCATGTGGCCGCGTGCCATCTCGTCCAGCGCCGCCAGGTGCGGGAAGCCGGGCGGGCGGATCTTCAGACGGTAGGGCTTGTTGGCGCCGTCGCTGATGAGGTAGATGCCGAACTCGCCCTTCGGGTGCTCCACTGCGGCATAGGCCTCGCCCTCGGGCACGTGGAAGCCTTCGGTGAAGAGCTTGAAGTGGTGGATCAGTTCCTCCATGTTCGCCTTCATGTCCACGCGCGGCGGCGCGGCCACCTTGTGGTTGTCGGTGATCACCGGCCCGGGGTTGGCGCGCAGCCAGTCCACGCACTGCTTGATGATGCGGTTGCTCTGCCGCATTTCCTCGATGCGCACCAGGTAGCGGTCGTAGGTGTCGCCGTGGGTCCCGACGGGAATGTCGAAGTCCATGCGCTCGTAGACGTCGTAGGGCTGCTTCTTGCGCAGGTCCCATTCGATGCCCGAACCGCGCAGCATCGGGCCGCTGAAGCCGAGGTTCATCGCCCGTTCGGGGCTGACGACGCCGATGCCCACCTGCCCTGCTTCCACGCGGTTGTCGGTCAGCAGCGTCCCGTACTCGTCGACATAACCGGGGAAACGCTGGGTGAAGGCATCGATGAAGTCGAGCAGGCTGCCGCTGCGCGTGTCGTTGAGCGCGTCGATGGCCTTCTGGTTCTTGATGCGCGACACCTTGTACTGCGGCATCGAGTCCGGCAGGTCGCGGTACACGCCGCCCGGGCGGAAGTAGGCGGCGTGCATGCGCGCGCCGGACACCGCCTCGTACATGTCGAACAGGTCTTCGCGCTCGCGAAAGCAGTAGATGAGGATATTCATCGCGCCGCAGTCGATGCCACGCGCGCCCAGCCACAGCAGGTGGTTCAGCAACCGCGTCACTTCGGCGAACATGACGCGGATGTACTGTGCCGGCTCCGGCACCTCGATGCCGAGCAGCTTCTCGATGGCCAGGCAGTAGGCGTGCTCGTTGCACATCATCGACGCGTAGTCCAGCCGGTCCATGTAGGGCAGCGCCTGGATGAAGGTCTTGCTCTCGGCCAATTTCTCGGTGGCGCGATGCAGAGGCCCGATGTGCGGGTTCGGCACGCTGGATGACCTCGCCGTCGAGCTCGAGCACCAGGCGCAACCGCCGTGCGCAGCCGGGTGCTGCGGCCCGAAATTGAGCGTGTCGTTCCTGACCTCAGCCATGCACGCCTCGGTTCGGGACCGTGGCCACGGCTCTGGGCACCGCATCGAGCGGACGCCGCGGAACCGGCTTCGCCGGGCCGCCAGCGTCGCCCCCCTGGGTGGGAGCGGCGGAGCCGCTACGGAGGGGGGTCATTGCAAACCTCCGTAGTTGTCTTCGCGGACCACGCGCGGCGTGATCCACCGGCTCGATCACGCCGGTTGGTAGATGACGCGCTGGGTCTGCGCGTCATAGCGCATCTCCACATGCCCGGTGGTCGGGAAGTCCTCGCGCATCGGGTGGCCGATGAAGCCGTAGTCGGTGAGGATGCGGCGCAGATCGCGTGCCCCGTCGAAGATGATGCCGTACAGGTCGAAGGCTTCGCGCTCGAACCAGTTGGCTGCGGACCAGATGTCGCACACCGAACCCACCACCGGCATGTCGTCGTCCGGTGCAAAGACCTTCAGGCGCACGCGCCAGTTGTGGGACAGCGACAGCAGGTGGCTGACGACGCCATAGCGCGCCCCTTCCACGGCATGTCGTGCATCCGCAATCGCCACTCCGCACAGATCCATCACCTGCTCGAACTTGAGCGCCGGGTGCTCGTGCAAGAGGCGCGCCACGTCGAGGTAACGCGCCGCGGCGACGGTGATGCCGACTTCACCGCGTTGGCGAGTCAGGGTGGCGATGCCGTCGCCGAGCGTGGACTCGAGCGATGCCTGCAGTTGATCGAGCTTCTGGGTCATCGTCTGGGGGTGCGGCCTCAGCGCGCGATGGTGTTCTCGCGCCGGATCTTGTTCTGCAGCTGCAGGATGCCGTAGAGCAGCGCCTCGGCTGTGGGCGGGCAGCCCGGCACGTAGACATCGACCGGCACGATGCGGTCACAGCCGCGCACCACCGAATAGCTGTAGTGGTAGTAGCCGCCGCCGTTGGCGCACGAACCCATGCTCAGCACCCAGCGCGGCTCGGCCATCTGGTCGTAGACCTTGCGCAGCGCCGGCGCCATCTTGTTGCACAGCGTGCCGGCGACGATCATCAAGTCACTCTGCCGCGGACTGGGGCGGAACAGCATGCCGAAGCGGTCGATGTCGTAGCGCGCGGCGCCGGCGTGCATCATCTCCACGGCGCAGCAGGCCAGACCGAAGGTCATCGGCCACAGCGAACCGGTCTTCGACCAGTTGATCAGCTTGTCCACCGAGGTGGTGACGAAGCCTTCCTTGAGTACGCCTTCGATGCCCATGGTACGTTGTTCACTCCCAGTCGAGAGCGCCCTTCTTCCATTCGTAGACGAAACCGACGACGAGGATGGCGAGGAAGATCATCATCGCCCAGAAACCTGACGGCCCGATTTCACGCAGGGCGACTGCCCACGGGAATAGAAAGGCGATTTCCAGGTCGAACAGGATGAACAGGATGGCGACGAGGTAGTAGCGCACATCGAACTTCATGCGTGCGTCTTCGAAGGCCTCGAAGCCGCATTCATAGGGGGAGTTCTTGGCGGCGTCGGGCCGGTTCGGGCCGAGCGCATAACCGATGACCTGCGGGGCGACACCGACTGCGACGCCCACCAGTATGAACAGGATGACGGGCAGGTACGGTTGCAGGTCCATGTGGTTCGTCCGCTGAGGGACTTTGCTGGTGCCGACGGCGAGACTCGAACTCGCACAGCTTTCGCCACTACCCCCTCAAGATAGCGTGTCTACCAATTTCACCACGTCGGCGCGCGTCTGGCATTCACTTGGGGTGACGTGAGGAAATGACACCCTTTCAGCCGCAGAATTCTAGCTGCAATTGAAGGCTGTTCCTGACGCGAAACCTGCGATGCGCATGCGCGTGGCCGGCGCCCACGCGAACTGTCGAGAGACCTACTTCGGCGCACTGCCCGTGGCTGCGGCTGGGGCCGGTATGGCCGTCGGCACACCGAGAGGCGCCGAGGCCGACGGCGCAGCGCCGGGGATCACTGCCGCCGGCGCCGCAGCACTGGCTGCGGGTGCCGCGCGATCGAGCACGCTGCCACCGCTGCTGAGCGAAGCGCTTGCGCGGCCTTCGTTGGAGCTGAAGGCCAGCGCCAGCGTGCAGGCGAAGAACACGGCCGCACACGCTGCCGTCGAACGCGACAGGAAGTTGGCGCTGCCACTGGCGCCAAAGAGGCTGCCCGAGGCGCCACTGCCGAAGGACGCGCCCATGTCGGCGCCCTTGCCGTGCTGGATCAGCACGAGGCCGATCATGGTCAGCGCGGCCAGCAGTTGCAAGGCGTGAATGACGGTGGTCCAGATCTGCATGTTGTCGTTGTCTTTCGAATCGATAGGGGACGCTCGACCCGCGCTCAGGGCGCCGCGCGGCAGATGGCGACGAAGTCGGCCGCCTTCAAAGAGGCACCGCCGACGAGTGCGCCGTCGATGTCGGGTTGGGCAAACAGCAACTGCGCGTTGTCGGCCTTGACGCTGCCGCCGTAGAGGATCTTCATCATCGCGGCATGCGGTGTGGCCGCCTGCAGTTGCGCGCGCAGCAAGTGGTGCACCTCCTGCGCCTGCTGCGGCGTGGCACTCAGGCCGGTGCCGATGGCCCACACCGGCTCGTAGGCCACCACCATCTCCGAGGCGCAGTGCGCCAGCTTGTGGATCACCACCGACAGCTGGCGCTTGACCACCGCCGCAGTCTCACCGGCCTCGCGCTGCGCCAGCGTCTCGCCGACGCAGACGATCGGCGTCACGGCGCAGGCCAGCGCGGCCTGGGCTTTGTCGGCCACCAGTTGGTCGGATTCGGCATGCATCGCGCGGCGCTCGGAGTGACCGACGATGACATAGCGGCAGCCGAACTCGGCCAGCATCGCCGCCGAGACCTCGCCCGTGTAGGCGCCCTGCTTGTGCATCGAGCAGTCCTGCGCGCCCCAGCGGATATCGCTGCCGGCCAGCGTGACCGCCGTGCTTGCCAGGTAGGGGAACGGCACGCACACGGCCACGTCGGCCATGAAGGGCCGCGCGGCGACGATATCGGCCAGCAACTCGGCGTTGGCCGGGTGGCTGCCGTGCATCTTCCAGTTGCCGACGACCAGCTTGCGTCTATTGTTCATGATGCCTCCAGGCGCTGCGCGCCGGCCCCCAAGGGGGTGCGAACGCCGTTTTGAGCGGCCATGCGGCGCTCATGGCGTTGCCCAGCTGAGCACGATCTTGCCCACATGCACGCTCGATTCCATCAGCGCATGGGCCTGCGCCGCCTGTGCCGCCGGAAACACCGTGTGGACCACCGGCTTGACCTGGCCCGCCTCGATCAGCGGCCAGACCTGTTCGCACAGTTCGCGCGCGATCACCGTCTTGTAGGCGATCGAGCGCGGCCGCAGTGTGCTGCCGATGATCGCCAGGCGCTTGCGCAGCACGGCGCCAACATCCAGCGCTGCCTTGGTGCCGCCTTGCACAGCGATGATGGCGATGCGCCCGTCCTCGGCCGTGCATTCCACCTCACGCGCCAGGTAGTCGCCGGCCACCATGTCCAGCACCACGTCGACGCCGCGGCCGCCGGTAAGACGCTTGACCTCGGCGACGAAGTCCTGCGTCTTGTAGTTGATGGCGTGGTCGGCGCCCAGCTTCAGGCAGGCGGCGCACTTTTCGTCGCTGCCGGCGGTGACGATGACCGTCGCGCCGAAGGCCTTGGCCAGGTGGATCGCGGTGACGCCGATGCCACTGGACCCGCCCTGCACCAGCAGCGTCTCGCCGCGCTTCAGGCGGGCATTCTGGAAGACGTTCTGCCAGACGGTGAAGAAGGTCTCGGGCAGCGCTGCGGCCTCGATATCGCTCAGGCCCTTCGGCATCGGCAGGCACTGCCCGGCAGGTGCCACGCAAAACTGCGCGTACCCGCCACCGGCCACCAGCGCGCAGACTCGATCGCCGAGCTTCAGCCCGGCCGCCGCCAGGTCCTCGGCCGAGCCCGCGGCCACCGTGCCGGCCACCTCCAGGCCCGGCAGGTCCGATACGCCCGGTGGCATCGGGTACAGGCCCTTGCGCTGCAGCACGTCGGGGCGGTTGATGCCCGATGCGGTGACGGCGATCAGCAATTCGCCGGACTTCGGCACTGGCTTGGGACGCTGCGTTGGCAGCAGTACCTCGGGACCGCCGGGCTGCTTGATTTCAATGGCTTGCATGCTCGTTCCTCAGCATGAACCCGGGGCCTCAGTCACGCGGCGGCATGTCGCTGTCGGCCAGCACCGGGGCCACCACCGGGGCGGCTTCGGCGGCCGGCTCGCGCCGCGGGCGGTCGCCACGATCGCGCGCCACGATCCCCGCGGTCATCACGGTCTCGACGCGGGCGGTCACCGTACTCGCGGCGCGGCGGGCGCTCGCGCTCTTCTTCCATGCCCTCGGGACGCTCGAGCAGCGCCTTCATCGACAGCTTGATGCGGCCCTTCTCGTCGGTCTCCAGCACCTTGACCTTGACCACCTGGCCTTCTTCGAGGAAGTCGGTGACCTTCTCGACGCGCTGGTGCGCGATCTGGCTGATGTGCAGCAACCCGTCCTTGCCCGGCAGGATGTTGACCAGCGCGCCGAAGTCCAGCAGCTTGGTGACCGCGCCTTCGTAGACCTTGCCGACCTCGGCCTCGGCCGTGATCTCGGTGATGCGCTTCTTGGCGAACTCGGCCTTGTCGGCATCGGTCGAGGCGATGGTGATGGTGCCGTCCTCGCCGATGTCGATGACGCAGCCGGTTTCCTCGGTCAGCGCGCGGATCACCGCGCCGCCCTTGCCGATGACGTCGCGGATCTTCTCCGGGTTGATCTTCATCGTGTACAGGCGCGGCGCGAACTGCGACACCTCGGCCTTGGCCTCGCCCATCGGCCTCCTGCATCTTGCCGAGGATGTGCAGCCGCGCTTCCTTGGCCTGCGCCAGGGCGACCTGCATGATTTCCTTGGTGATGCCCTGGATCTTGATGTCCATCTGCAGCGCGGTGATGCCGCTGGTGGTGCCCGCCACCTTGAAGTCCATGTCGCCGAGGTGATCTTCGTCACCGAGGATGTCGGTCAGCACGGCAAAGCGGTTGGCATCCTTGATCAGCCCCATGGCGATGCCGGCGACGTGCGCCTTCATCGGCACGCCGGCGTCCATCAGCGCCAGGCAGCCACCGCACACCGAGGCCATCGACGACGAGCCGTTCGATTCGGTGATCTCGCTGACCACGCGCATCGTGTACGGGAAGTCTTCCTTCTTCGGCAGCGCGGCCAGCAGCGCGCGCTTGGCCAGGCGGCCGTGGCCGATCTCGCGACGCTTCGGGCTGCCGAAACGACCCGCTTCGCCGGTGGCGAAAGGCGGCATGTTGTAGTGCAGCATGAAGTTGTCGGTGAACTCGCCGGCCAGCGCGTCGATGCGCTGCGCGTCGCGTTCGGTGCCCAGCGTGGCCACCACCAGCGCCTGCGTCTCGCCACGCGTGAACAGCGCCGAGCCGTGGGTGCGCGGCAGCACGCCGTTGCGGATCTCGATGGCCCGCACGGTGCGCGTGTCGCGGCCGTCGATACGCGGCTCGCCGGCCAGGATCTGGCTGCGCACGATGCGCGCTTCGATGTCGAAGAGCATCGATTCGACCTTGACGGCATCGAACTCGGCGCCTTCGGACTTCAGCGCGGCCAGCACGTTGGCATAGGCCTCGCGGCAGGCCTGCGTGCGCGCCTGCTTGCTGCGGATCTGGTAGGCCGCGCGCAGCGGCTCTTCGGCCAGCGCATTGAGCTTGGCGATGAAGGCCTCGTCCTTGGCCGGGGCCTTCCAGTCCCACTCGGGCTTGCCGGCGTCGCGCACCAGTTCGTTGATGTGGCGAATAGCGATGTTGCCCTGCTCGTGGCCGAAGACCACCGCGCCGAGCATGATCTCCTCGCTCAGCATGTCGGCTTCGGATTCGACCATCAGCACCGCGGCTTCGGTGCCGGCGACCACCAGGTCGAGCTTGGAGTCGAGCAGCTGGGTCTTGCCCGGGTTGAGCACGTACTCGCCGTTGACATAGCCCACACGGGCCGCGCCGATCGGGCCGTCGAAGGGGATGCCGCTGATCGCCAGCGCGGCGCTGGTACCGATCATCGCGGCGATGTCGGCCTGCACCTCGGGGTTGAGGCTGAGCACGTGCACGATCACCTGAACTTCGTTGTAGAAGCCTTCGGGGAACAGCGGGCGGATCGGCCGGTCGATCAGCCGGCAGGTCAGGATCTCGAGTTCGCTGGGACGGCCTTCGCGCTTGAAGAAGCTGCCCGGGATCTTGCCCGCGGCATAGGTCTTCTCGGTGTAGTCCACCGTCAGCGGGAAGAAGTCCTGTCCCGGCTTGGCGGTCTTGGACGCCACCACGGTGGCCAGCACCACGGTGTCGTCGATGTTGACGACGACGGCGCCGCTGGACTGGCGGGCGACTTCGCCGGTTTCCAGGGTGACGGTATGCGGGCCCCACTGGAAGGTCTTCGTGACCTTGTTGAAGATGCTCATGGCGGTATTCCTATATGGGTTCGGCACGCTTGCGGTGGTGCCCTTGACCAGGAGCGGCCTTCTCTTGGCGGCATGCCATTCCAGCGAAGCCCGCAACGGGGCGTCGATGGAATGACAAGCGGATGCCCTTCAAGTGCCCTGCTCCGGAACAGCCCGTGGCGCCGCTGGCGTACGGGCTGTCGTCGTTCATCGCGGCCTTACTTGCGCAGGCCGAGCTTGGCGATCAGCGCGGTGTAGCGCTCGGCGTCCTTGTCTTTCAGGTAGGCCAGCAGGCGCTTGCGCTGGTTGACCATCTTCAGCAGGCCGCGGCGCCCGTGGTGGTCCTTCAGGTGCAGCTTGAAATGCGGGGTCAGTTCGTTGATGCGTGCGGTGAGCAATGCCACCTGCACTTCCGGCGAACCGGTGTCCGCCGCGCCGCGTGCGTTGGACTTGATGATTTCTGCGACTTGCGCGCTGGCCATGGTCATGGGATTTCCTAGTGTTTAGGAAACCGCCTGCCCAGGCCACGACTGCGAATTCGAGCGGCGCTGCGACGGTTTCCGGTGCGACTTGCGAATACAGGTGAAACCGACCCGTACCGTGCTGTTCCTCCCCCTTGCGGGAAAGAGCGTGGATTATAGGGCAAGCGCGCGCGCCAGGCGCTGCAGCCCGGCGTCCAGCCGCTGCGGATCGCGCGACGCGAAGCACCAGCGCAGCCAACCTTCGCCCTCGTCGCCAAAGGCCACGCCTGGCGCCAGCCCCAGGCCGTGCTGCTGCACCAGCTGCTTTGCGAAGGCCAGCGAATCGGACTGGCCGCGCACGCGGAAGAAGGCGTACATGCCACCCGGCGGACTGGCGACTTCCACACCAGGCAGCGCCGCCAGTTGCGGCAGCAGCCGGTCGCGGCAAGCGCGCAGGTGCTGCACCAGCCGGGGCACGAAGTCGTGCGCGATCTGCAGCGCCGCAAGTCCGCCGCGCTGCACGAACACCGGCGCGCACGAGGTGTTGAACTCGATCAGCTTGCCGATGGCGTCGAGGTGGCCGCGCGGCAGCACCAGCCAGCCCAGCCGCCAGCCGGTCATCAGGAAGCTCTTGGAAAAGCTGTGCGCCACCACGAGCTGGTCCTGATCGCTGGCGATGTCCAGGAAGCTGGGTGCCGCCGGGGGCCCTGTTTCGCCAAGGCTGGGTGCCGCCGGGCCGGCGCCGAAGTACAGCCTTTCGTAGACCTCGTCGGCGACGATCCAGGTGCCTGTGCTGCGGCAGTGCGCCAGGATGGCCTGCTGTTCGTCGCGCTTCAGCGTCCAGCCGGTGGGGTTGTTGGGCGCGTTCAGCAGCAGCACTCGGGTGGCCGGCGTCACCGCGGCGCGCAGTTCGTCCAGGTCCAGCGACCACACCCCCTGGCGCGGCCGCAGCGCCACGCGTTTGACCGTCGCGCCCATGATCGCCGCCTGCGCCGTCAGGTTGGGCCACAGCGGCACCAACGCGACCACCTCGTCGCCGGCGGCAGCCAGCATCTGCATCGCCAGCATCAGTGCGTTGACGCCCGACGAGGTGACGGCGATGCGATCGACGTCCACCACGCCATGCAGCGCGCTGCAGTAGCCGGCCAGCGCCTGCCGCAACTCGGGCAGACCGAGGTTGTGGGCGTAGAAGGTTTCGCCGTCGTTCAGCGACTGCGCCGCGGCGCGGCGCACCGCCTCGGGCGTGGCTTCGTCGCTCTCGCCGAACCAGAAGGCCAGCACATCGTCGCGTCCCAGCCCGGCGTTGGCGACTTCACGGATCTTCGAGGCGGGCAGTTGGGCGATGGCGACGCGCATGGCTGTTGTTGACGTGGAGCAAACCAGTCGGGGCTTGAAATGTCGGGGCATGCGTCCATCTGCATGCCATGGTGAAGGCGCAGTCTGCCGGCACCGCTTTTCATTGTAGGAGTGACCATGTTTCTCGTACCGATGACCCGCAACGCTTCCGAACTGGCGCGCAGCTTCGACCGGCTCTTCGACGACAGCTTCGAGCGCTTTTTTGCACCGTCCACCCAAGGCCAGGCCAGCCTGCGCAGCCCCGCGCTGGACGTGGCCGAATCCGACAAAGCCTATACCGTCAAGCTCGATATGCCCGGCGTGACGAAGGAGGACGTGAAGGTGTCGATCGACGGCCGGCGCGTCAGCGTCGAGGCGCAGTCGAGCAAGGACGAAGAGAAGAAGGAAGGCGACCGCGTCGTCTACCGTGAGCGCTCTGTCGCCAGCTTCGCGCGCAGCTTCACCGTCGCCGCCGAGGTCGACCAGGCCGGCTCTGCGGCCAAGCTGGAGAACGGCGTACTGACACTGACGCTGGCCAAGCGCGGCACGCCGGCTGCGGCGCGTATCACTGTCGGCTGATCTTCGCCATCCCCCGACGAGCTCGGCCGCTGCACCGGCGGCCGGGCCGCTTCACACCAGCGCCAGTTCCCAGCGCGGGCGCACGTCGAAGGCACCGTCGCGGTCGCCCTCACCCAGCCCACATTGCCAGCGCATCGCCGCGGCCAACGCGATCATCGCGCCGTTGTCGGTGCACAGCGCCGGCTCCGGATAGTGCACGCGCGCGCCGATGCAGCGGCAGTCGTCGTCCAGCCGCTGGCGCAGGCTGGCATTGGCGCCCACGCCGCCGGCCACCACCAGCCGTCGCAGGCCGCTGGCCTGCAGCGCGCGCAGCGACTTCGCACACAGCACCTCGACGATGGCGGCCTGCACGCTGGCCGCCATGTCGGCGCGCTGCGTGTCACCGACCGCGGCGCCCAGCTGCGCCAGCCGCACCGCCACTGCCGTCTTCAGGCCGGCAAAGGAAAAATCGAGGTTCGGCTTGTGCAGCAACGGCCGCGGCAGCGCAAAGGCCTCGGCGCGCCCTCGTTGCGCCAAAGCGGACAGCGCTGGGCCGCCTGGATAGCCCAGCCCCAGCAGCTTGGCGCTCTTGTCGAAGGCCTCGCCGGCAGCGTCGTCGATGGTCTCGCCCAGCATCGTGTAGCGCCCCACGCCGTCGACGCGCATCAGCTGCGTGTGGCCCCCGGAAACCAGCAGCGCGACGAACGGGAACTGCGGCGGATCGGCCGACAAGAACGGCGACAGCAGATGCCCTTCCAGGTGATGCACGCCCAGCGTCGGCCGCTGCAGCGCCTCGGCCAGCGCCACGGCCACGCCGGCGCCGACCAGCAGCGCGCCGGCCAGGCCAGGCCCGCGGGTGTAGGCCACCAGGTCGACGCCTCGCAAGCTGCAGCCGGCATCGGCCAGCACCTGGCGTGTCAGCGGCAGCACGCGGCGGATGTGGTCGCGCGAGGCCAGCTCGGGCACCACGCCGCCGTAGGCCTGATGCATGTCTGCCTGGCTGTGCAGCGCCTGCGCCAGCAACTGCGGCACACCCTCGTCGGCTGCCTCGACCAGCGCCACGCCGGTTTCGTCGCAGGAGCTCTCGATGCCCAGCACCTTCATTGGCAGCTCAGTGATTCTCGCGCGCGTGGTTGATGGTGTACTTGGGCAGCTCGATCGTCACATCCTGCTGCGACAGGATCGCCTGGCAGGACAGGCGCGAACTCGGTGTCAGTCCCCAGGCGCGATCAAGCAGGTCCTCCTCGGACTCGTCCATCTCGCCCAGCGAGTCGAAACCCTCGCGCACGATGACGTGGCAGGTGGTGCAGGCGCAGCTCATCTCGCAGGCATGCTCGATGGCGATGCCGTTCTCGAGCAGCGCCTCGCAGATCGACGTGCCCGGCGTGGCCTCGATGTCGTCGCCCAGCGGGCACAGCTCGGTATGCGGCAGGATGCGGATGTGCGGCATGGTTCAGACGTCTTCGATGCTGCGCCCGGCCAGCGCCCGGCGGATGCCGCGGTTCATGCGCGCGGCGGCAAACCCCTCGGTGCCCTTGGCCAGCGCCTCGACCGCCGCGTTGATGGTGTCGTGGTCCTCGCCGCCGGTCACGGCCTGCAAACGCTCGATCAGCCCATCGATGGCCCGGCGCTCGGCGTCGGCAAGCAGTTCGCCGTCGGCCTGAAGCGCCGAGCGCGTGGCCAGCAGCAGTCGGTCGGCATCGAGCCGGGCCTCGCGCAGCGCGCGCACCCGCATGTCGTCCTGCGCGTGGGCGAAGCTGTCGCGCAGCATCTGCGCCACCTGGTCATCACCCAGTCCGTAGCTGGGCTTGACCACCACATGGGCCTGCACGCCGCTGCCGGTCTCCAGCGCCGTCACGCCGAGCAAGCCATCGGCATCGACCTGGAAGCCGACGCGGATGCGTGCCACGCCGGCGGCCATCGGCGGGATGCCGCGCAGCTCGAAGCGCGCCAGCGAGCGGCAGTCGGCCACCAGCTCGCGCTCGCCCTGCACCACATGGATGGCCATCGCCGTCTGGCCGTCCTGGTAGGTGGTGAACTCCTGCGCCTTGGCAACAGGGATGGTGGTGTTGCGCTCGACGATGCGCTCGACCAGGCCGCCCATCGTCTCGATGCCCAGCGACAGCGGGATGACGTCCAGCAGCAGCAGCTGGGCGTCCTGGGCGTTGCCAGCCAGCGCGTGGGCCTGGATGGCCGCACCCAGCGCCACCACCTCGTCGGGGTTCAGGTCGGTGAGCACGCGCACCTGCCCGTCGATCCCGAAGAACTCGCCCACCGTGCGTCGCACCATCGGCATGCGTGTGGCGCCGCCGACCATGACCACACCCAGCACCTCGTCGCGCTGCACGCGCGCATCGCGCAGCACCTTGCGCAGCGCGGCCAGCGTGCGGTCCTGCAAGGGCCGAGCCAGCGCCTCGAACTGTTCACGCGACACGTCGATGCGCAGATCGCCGCCGTCCAGCGGGCAATGCAGCGTCGTCTGCGCATGGTCCGTGAGGGCCTCTCGCGCGCGCCGCGCGGCCATCAGCAGGGCCCCCTTGTCCTGCGCGCTGGCGGCGCTGCGGCCCGACTGCATCAACGCCCAGGCAGCGAGAAGATGGTCGAAATCGTCGCCACCCAGGGCTGAATCGCCACCGGTGGCCACGACCTCGAACACACCCTTCGTCAGGCGCAGCAGCGACACGTCGAAAGTGCCGCCGCCCAGGTCGTAGATCGCATACAGGCCCTCGCTGCCATGGTCCAAGCCATAGGCCACCGCCGCTGCCGTGGGCTCGTTGATCAGGCGCAGCACGTTCAAGCCGGCCAGCTGCGCGGCGTCCTTCGTAGCCTGGCGCTGCGCGTCGTCGAAATAGGCCGGCACGGTGATGACGGCGCCGAACAGCTCGTCGTCGAAACTGTCCTCGGCGCGCTGGCGCAGCGTGGCCAGGATTTCCGCCGAGACCTCGACCGCGGTCTTCAGACCCTGGCGCGTGCGCACCGCCACCATGCCCGGCTGGTCGACGAAGTCGTAGGGCAGTTGCGTGGTGGCCTGCAGGTCCGCCAGGCGCCGGCCCATCAGGCGTTTGGCCGAGGCGATGGTGTTCGGTGCGTCCTCGGCCTGGTGGGCGCGGGCCTCGTGGCCGACCTGGCGACGCTGGCCGTCCAGGTAGCGCACCACCGACGGCAGCAGCACGCGGCCCTGTGCGTCGGGCAGGCATTCGGGCACGCCGTGGCGCACCGCAGCCACCAGCGAATGGGTGGTTCCCAGATCGATGCCCACGGCGATGCGCCGTTGATGCGGGTCGCTCGCCTGGCCGGGTTCGGAAATCTGCAGAAGCGCCATGTCAGCGTGGGAAGAAGCTCATGATTCGAGGGCATCGAGACGTTGCTCGACGTCCTGGCGGAAGCGCACCACGAACATCAGCGCACGCAGCAGTTCGGCGGCGGCTGCCACGTCGTTGTACTGGTCGAACGACTCCTGCAGCCGGCCCAGCAGCGCCCGTTCGTGAGCCGCCACTTGGGCCGCCAACTCCTGCACCGCCATGCCGTCGGCGGCCTCGTCGAGCGCTTCGCGCCACTCCATCTGCTGCATCAGGAACTGGCGCGGCATGGCCGTGTTGCGCTCGGCATTCACCGGCGCGCCACGGCGCTCGCACAGGTAGGCGGCGCGCTTCAGCGGGTCCTTCAGGCGCTGGAAGGCCTGGTTGACGCGCACCGACCACTGCATGGCAACGCGCTGGGCTGCCGCGCCCTGCGCGGCAAAGCGGTCCGGGTGTACTGAAGTCTGCAGTTCGCGCCAGCGCTGGTCCAGCTTGGCGGTGTCGAGCGTGAAGCGCTCGGGCAAGCCGAACAGCGTGAAATCGTCGTCGTCGATGTTCATCGGCCCAGATGCTTCTCGTGGAGCAGCGACAGTCCGTTGACCGGATAGCCAACGAACGCCGCGCGGCGCCGGTAGCCGGCTCGCTCGTACAGGTCCGTGGCTCAGACGCGGAAGGACTCACCGCAACCGCAACGATCCTTCTCGCGCGGATTGTGGAACTTGAAGCCCTCGTTGAGGCCCTCGCGCACGAAGTCCAGCTCGGTCCCGTCCAGGTAGGGAAAGCTCTTCGGATCGACCAGCACTTTGACGCCGTGGCCTTCGAAGACCAGGTCTTCCGGGGCCACCTCGTCGGCGTATTCCAGCTTGTAGGCCAGGCCGGAACAGCCGGTGGTCTTGACGCCCAGGCGCACGCCCACGCCCTTGCCGCGCTTGCCGATGTAGCGCGTGACGTGGCGTGCCGCGGCTTCGGTCAGGGTCACCGGCATGTTCAGTGCGCCTGCTCGGTCTCGGCCTGGCCGTGCTTGGCCTTGTAGTCCTGCACCGCCGCCTTGATGGCGTCCTCGGCCAGGATCGAGCAGTGGATCTTCACCGGCGGCAAGGCCAGCTCATGCGCGATCTGCGTGTTCTTGATGTCCATCGCCTGGTCCAGCGTCTTGCCCTTGACCCATTCGGTCACCAGCGAACTCGACGCGATCGCCGAGCCGCAGCCGTAGGTCTTGAAGCGCGCATCCTCGATCAGCCCGGTGGCCGGGTTGACGCGGATCTGCAGCTTCATCACGTCGCCGCAGGCCGGGGCACCGACCATGCCGGTGCCCACGCTTTCATCGCCCTTGTCGAAGGAGCCCACGTTGCGCGGATTTTCGTAGTGTTCAACGACCTTTTCGCTGTATGCCATGTCAGTTCTCCTGGTTCAGACTCAATACGCAGCCTCAGTGGGCCGCCCATTGGATGCTGCTGATGTCGATCCCGTCCTTGTACATCTCCCACAACGGCGACAGGTCGCGCAGCTTGGCGACCTGCTCGCGCAGTGTCTTCACCGCGTAGTCGATCTCGGCCTCGGTGGTGAAGCGGCCGATGGTCATGCGCAGCGACGAGTGGGCCAGTTCGTCCGAACGGCCCAGCGCGCGCAGCACGTAGCTGGGCTCCAGGCTGGCGGAGGTGCAGGCCGAGCCCGAGGACACGGCAATGCCCTTGACGCCCATGATCAGCGACTCGCCCTCGACGAAGTTGAAGGACATGTTCAGGTTGTGCGGCACCCGGCGCTCCAGGTCGCCGTTGACGAAGGTCTGTTCGATGTCCGACAGCCCGCGCAGCAGCCTCTGCTGCAGCATGTGGATGCGCTCGCGCTCGGCTCCCATCTCGGCGCGGGCGATGGCGTAGGCCTCGCCCATGCCGACGATCTGGTGCGTGGGCAGCGTGCCCGAGCGCATGCCGCGCTCATGCCCGCCGCCGTGCGTCTGCGCCTCGATGCGCACGCGCGGCTTGCGCCGCACGTACAGCGCGCCGATGCCCTTGGGCCCGTAGGTCTTGTGCGAGGCCAGGCTCATCAGGTCGACCGGCAGTGTGGCCAGGTCGATGTCCACCTTGCCGGTGGCCTGGGCGGCGTCGACGTGGAAGATGATGCCGCGCTCGCGGCACATCCTGCCGATCGCGGCGATGTCCTGGATGACGCCGATCTCGTTGTTGACCAGCAGCACCGACACCAGGATCGTGTCCTTGCGCAGCGACTGCTGCAGTTGGTCGAGGTCGAGCAGGCCGTTCTCCTGCACCGGCAGGTAGGTGGCCTCGAAGCCCTGGCGCTCGAGCTCGCGCACCGTGTCGAGCACGGCCTTGTGCTCGGTCTTCACCGTCACGATGTGCTTGCCGCGCGTTTGGTAGAAGTGTGCCGCGCCCTTCAACGCCAGGTTGATCGACTCGGTGGCGCCGCTGGTCCAGACGATCTCGCGCGGGTCGGCCCCAACCAGCGCCGCCACCTGGCCACGCGAGCGTTCCACGGCTTCTTCAGCCTCCCAGCCCCAAGCGTGGCTGCGCGATGCCGGATTGCCGAAGTGCTCGCGAAGCCACGGCACCATCGCGTCGACCACGCGCGGATCACAGGGCGTGGTGGCGCCGTAGTCCATGTAGATAGGGAAATGCGGAGTCATGGATCGAATCTATGGGTTGAGTGAGTTGTGCGGTCGCCGCGGCCGGCCATGCCCGGCCTACTTGGTCAGCGCGTTGGCGAGTGCGAACACCGAGTTCGGCGCGGTGATCTTGATCGGCCGAACCACCGGCTGCGACGAAATGGCGCGCTTGACCGGTGCGTCCTGGATCGACACGCCCTTGGCGATCTGCTCGTCGACCAGCTTCTTCAACGAGATCGAATCGAGATACTCGATCATCTTCGCGTTGAGACTGGTCCATAGGTCGTGTGTCATGCAGCGGCCGGTGTCGTCGCCCATGCAGTTTTCCTTGCCGCCGCAGCCAGTGGCGTCGATCGGCTCGTCCACGGCAACGATGATGTCGGCCACGCTGATCTCCGCCGCGCCGCGGCCCAGCGAGTAGCCGCCACCCGGCCCGCGTGTGCTTTCGACCAGTTCGTGCCGGCGCAGCTTGCCGAACAGTTGCTCCAGGTAGGACAGCGAAATCTGCTGGCGCTGGCTGATCGCGGCCAGCGCGACCGGCCCGGCGTGCGAGCGCAGGCCCAGGTCGATCATGGCCGTGACGGCAAAGCGGCCTTTGGTAGTCAGTCGCATCGAAATCTCCAATCAGCCTTTCGGCAAGTCAGCAAAACCGAGTCATTCACTCAGGTCCGTCACCAGGCTGGCTTCCGGATCCAACCAGGGAGAACCCTTGGCTGATTCCTACTAACACAGTCAAGTATAGGCGAACCCGACTGTTTTGGTCGAGATTGCGACGAAGAGTTCCCTTAAGCCGATGCGGGCGGACGGCGGCACCTACGCATCCTGGGCGCCTGCCCCGGTGCGGACGGCGGGCGGCAGGTCGTGCCCAGCCGCACCGAAAGCCTGCTCGCGCAGCAGCGCCAGCTGGTCGCGCACCCGGGCGGCCTTCTCGAACTCCAGATTGCGCGCGTGTTCGAGCATCTGCTTTTCGAGCAGCTTGATGCGCTTGCCCAGGTCCTTCTCGCTCATCGCCTCGACCTCGGCCGCTGCCTGCGCGGCCTTCAGGTCGTCGCGGGCGGTCTTGTCCGAAACCACACCGTCGATCATTTCGCGGATGTGCTTGCTGATGCTGCGCGGCGTGATGCCCTCGGCCAGGTTGTGTGCGCTCTGCTTCTCGCGCCGGCGCCGCGTCTCGTCCAGCGCGCGCTGCATCGAGTCGGTGACCTTGTCGGCATAGAGGATGGCGCGGCCGTTCAGGTGGCGCGCGGCGCGGCCGATGGTCTGGATCAGCGAGCGCTCCGAGCGCAGGAAGCCTTCCTTGTCGGCATCGAGGATGGCCACCAGACTGACCTCCGGCAGGTCCAGCCCCTCGCGCAGCAGGTTGATGCCGACCAGCACGTCGAACACACCCAGGCGCAGGTCACGGATGATCTCCACGCGCTCGACCGTATCGATGTCGGAGTGCAGGTAGCGCACCTTGACGCCGTTGTCCGACAGGTAGTCGGTCAGCTGCTCGGCCATGCGCTTGGTCAGCGTGGTGATCAGCACACGCTCGTTCAGCTTGACCCGCTCGCGGATCTCCTGCAGCACGTCGTCGACCTGGGTAGCAGCCGGCCGCACCTCCACCTCGGGGTCGACCAGTCCCGTGGGCCGCACCAGTTGCTCCACCACCTGGCCGGCGTGCTGCTGCTCGTAGGGCCCGGGCGTGGCCGAGACGAACACCGCCTGGCGCACCTTGCCCTCGAACTCGTCGAACTTCAGCGGCCGGTTGTCCAGCGCGCTGGGCAGGCGGAACCCGTATTCGACCAGCGTGGTCTTGCGCGCCCGGTCGCCGTTGAACATGCCGCCGAGCTGGCCGATGAGCACATGGCTCTCGTCCAGGAACATCACCGTGTCTGCGGGCAGGTAGTCCACCAGCGTCGGCGGCGGCTCGCCCGGCGCCGCACCACTCAAGTGCCGGGTGTAGTTCTCGATGCCCTTGCAGTGGCCCACCTCCTGCAGCATCTCCAGGTCGAAGCGCGTGCGCTGCTCCAGCCGCTGCGCCTCGACCAGCTTGCCGGCCTTGACCAGTTCGTCCAGGCGCTCGCGCAACTCGGTCTTGATGGTCTCGATCGCGGCCACCACGCGTTCGCGCGGCGTCACGTAGTGGCTCGATCGGGTAGACCGTGAAGCGCGGGATCTTCTGCCGGATGCGGCCGGTCAGCGGGTCGAACAGCTGCAGCGACTCGACCTCGTCGTCGAACAGCTCGATGCGGATCGCCAGTTCGGAATGTTCGGCCGGGAACACGTCGATGGTGCCGCCGCGCACGCGGAAGGTGCCGCGCGAAAAGTCGGTCTCGTTGCGCTGGTACTGCATGCGGATCAGCTGGGCGATGACGTCGCGCTGGCCCACCTTGTCGTGCACGCGCAGCGTCATCACCATCTTGTGATAGTCCTGCGGCGAGCCGATGCCGTAGATGGCGCTGACGCTGGCGACGATGAGCACGTCGCGGCGTTCGAGCAGGCTCTTGGTGGCCGACAGGCGCATCTGCTCGATGTGCTCGTTGATCGAGCTGTCCTTCTCGATGAACAGGTCGCGCTGCGGCACGTAGGCCTCGGGCTGGAAGTAGTCGTAGTAGCTGACGAAGTACTCGACCGCGTTCTTCGGGAAGAACTCGCGGAACTCGCTGTACAGCTGCGCCGCCAGCGTCTTGTTCGGCGCAAAGACGATCGCCGGGCGGCCCAGCCGCGCGATGACGTTGGCCATGGTGAAGGTCTTGCCCGAGCCGGTGACGCCGAGCAGCGTCTGCCAGCTCAGGCCGTCCACGATGCCGGCCGCCAACTGGGAAATCGCCTCGGGCTGGTCGCCGGCCGGCGCATAGGGCTGGAACAGCTGGAACGGCGAGCCCGGGAACGTGACGAACCCGCCCGGCACCGTGCCCGGCGCGTCCTGCACCTCGCTCAGCTCGATCATCGGACCCTCCCCTCTAGAATTGCGGTCTGCGCCGAAGCGCAAAACCGTACAGGGTAGCGCAGCGCGGCCGGGCATGCACACCGGCCTTGCTCGCGACCCACCCCGACCCATTCGAGGAACCCTCATGTCGCTGTTCTCCACCGTCGAACTGGCCCCGCGCGACCCGATCCTGGGCATGACCGAGGCCTTCAATGCCGACCCCAACCCGGCCAAGGTGAACCTCGGCGTCGGCGTGTACTTCGACGAGCAGGGCAAGCTGCCGATCCTGCAGTGCGTGCTGGCCGCGGAGAAGCAGATGGCCGAAGCCCCGAAGCCGCGCGGCTACCTGCCGATCGACGGCATCGCGGCCTACGACCGCAGCGTGCAGGAACTGGTGTTCGGCGCCGACAGCGCGGCGCTGCGCGCCGGCCGCATCGCCACGGTGCAGACGCTCGGCGGCACCGGCGGGCTGAAGGTCGGCGCCGATTTCCTGAAGCGGCTGAACCCGCAATCCAAGGTGCTGATCAGCGACCCGAGCTGGGAGAACCACCGCGCGCTGTTCCTGCAGGCCGGCTTCGAGGTCGAGGCCTATCCGTACTACGACGCCGAGCGCCGCGGCATCCGCTTCGACGCCATGCTGCAGGCGCTGCAAGCCGCAGCGCCGGGCACGGTGGTGGTGCTGCATGCCTGCTGCCACAACCCCAGCGGCTATGACCTGGACGCCGCCCAGTGGGCGCAGGTGCTGCAGGTGCTCGAGGCACGCGGCCTCGTGCCCTTCCTGGACATGGCCTACCAGGGCTTCGGCGATGGCATCGCCGAGGACGGCGCGGCCGTGCAGATGCTCCTGGGGTCCGGCATGGACTTCCTGGTCGCCACCTCGTTTTCGAAGAGCTTCTCGCTGTATGGCGAGCGTGTCGGTGCGCTCAGCGTGGTGTGTGAATCCAAGGACGAGGCGGCGCGCGTGCTGTCGCGTCTGAAGGTGCTGATCCGCGGCAACTACTCCAACCCGCCGACGCACGGCGCGATGGTGGTGTCGATGGTGCTGAGCACGCCGGCACTGCGCCAGTTGTGGGAGGAGGAACTGGCCGGCATGCGCATGCGCATCAAGCACATGCGCGAGGCCTTGGTGCAACGCCTGATCGACGCCGGCGTCCAGCAGGACATGAGCTTCATCCTGCGCCAGAAGGGCATGTTCAGCTACTGCGGCCTGAGCGCCGCGCAGATGCAGCGCCTGCGCAGCGAATTCGGCGTCTACGGCATCGATTCCGGCCGCATCTGCGTCGCCGCACTCAACGAGCGCAACCTTGGCCCGGTGGCCGCTGCCATCGCCAAGGTCGTCTGATGGCGAACGAAGCGTTGGGCAATGACCACAGGGCAGATGATCTGCATCAGTCCAGCGCGCGGCTGCTTGCTTCGCGGCCTGCCCGGCTCGCCACCGGTGGCGCCGCGCACCGGATTGGGAAGATAATTGTTGCAGTGCATCATCAATCGCGGGTGCGGTTCGCCGATCGGCGCCCAGCCCTGCCGTTCGCGGTAGGCACAGATCAACCTACAAGGCCAGAACCCATGCTGTACCAGTGGTATGAAACCCAACGCGCCTTCATGGCGCCGTTCTCGGAATTCGCCAGCGCCTCGGCCAAGCTGTACAACCACCCGTTGTCGCCCTTTGTGCACACGCCGATGGCACAGCGCATCTCGGCCGGTCTGGACCTGATGCACCGTCTGGCCAAGGACTACGAGAAGCCGCCGTTCGACATCAGCTCGGCCACGGTCGGCGGCATCGAGGTTGCAGTGCAACAGCAGGTGGCCCTGCAGAAGCCCTTTTGCCGACTGCTGCGCTTCAAGCGCTTCACCGACAACCCGATCGCGCTGGAGACGATGAAGTCGCAGCCGACGGTGCTGGTGGTAGCGCCGCTGTCGGGGCACCACTCGACGCTGCTGCGCGACACCGTGCGCAGCCTGCTGCATGACCACAAGGTGTTCATCACCGACTGGACCGATGCGCGCATGGTGCCCCTGGAAGCCGGGCCCTTCCATCTGGACGACTACGTCGCCTATGTGCAGGAATTCATCCGCCACGTGGGACCGCATACCCACGTGATCTCGGTGTGCCAGCCGACGGTACCGGTACTGGCCGCCGTGTCGCTGATGGCCAGCCACGGCGAGACGACGCCGCTGTCGATGACCATGATGGGTGGCCCGATCGACGCCCGCAAGAGTCCCACGGCGGTCAACAACCTGGCCATGGGCAAGTCCTTCAAGTGGTTCGAGAACAACGTGATCTACCGCGTGCCGCAGAACTACCCTGGCGCCGGTCGTCGCGTGTATCCGGGCTTCATGCAGTACTCCGGCTTCGTGGCGATGAACCCGGACCGCCATGTCAGCTCGCACTACGACTACTTCCTCGATCTGGTGCGCGGCGACGAAGAGAGCGCCGAGTCGCATCGCGAGTTCTACGACGAGTACAACGCCGTGCTCGACATGCCTGCCGAGTACTACCTGGACACCATCAAGCGCGTCTTTCAGGAGTTTGCGCTGGTCAACGGCACGTGGGTCGTCGAGGGCCAGCCGGTGCGTCCGCAGGATATCCGCCACACTGCGCTGCTGACGATCGAAGGCGAGCTGGACGACATCTCCGGCGCCGGCCAGACGCGGGCGGCGCACGAGCTTTGCAGCGGCATTCCCGCCGAACACCGCTTCCACTTCGACGCCGAGGGCGCCGGCCACTACGGCATCTTCTCCGGCCGCCGCTGGCGCGAGATGGTCTATCCCCGGGTGCGCTCCTTCATCGCCGAATACGATCAGGCGAGTCCGGCGCCCGCGACAACTCCGCCGCGCGCAACGGCAGCAAGGCAGCGGCCGCAAAGCCCTCCCGCGCGGCGGCTCGCCGGCGCTAGGCATGATGGCGCGGTGACACCCACCGCCCCCGGCACCGAAGACGCGCAGGCGCAGCGCGCGGATGAGCTCGACGCGCTGCTGCCGCAGACGCAGTGCACGCGCTGCGGCTACCCAGACTGCCGCGCCTACGCGCAGGCCATGGCGCAGGGCGAGGCCGACATCAACCGCTGCCCACCCGGTGGCGCCGAGGGCATCGTGCGCCTGGCGGCGCTGACCGGCCAGCCAGTGCGGCCGCTGGACCCGCAACGCGGCATCGAAGCACCGCGGCGCGTGGCCGTGATCGACGAGGACTGGTGCATCGGCTGCACGCTGTGCATCAAGGCCTGCCCGGTGGACTGCATCGTCGGCGCATCGAAGCAGATGCACACCGTCATTGGCGAGCAGTGCACCGGCTGCGACCTGTGCCTGCCGGTGTGCCCGGTGGATTGCATCGCGATGGTCGAGGTCAGCGGCAGTCGCACCGGCTGGGATGCCTGGAGCCCCTTGCAGGCTGACGAGGCGCGACAGCGCTACGCCTTTCACAAGCTGCGCACCGAACGCGACAAGCGCGAGAACGACGAGCGCCTCGCCGCCAAGGCGCAGGCCAAGCTGGCCGATCTGCAGAACCAGTCGTCGATCACCGACCCGCAACTGCTGGAGCGCAAGCGCGCAGTCATCGAAGCAGCGATCGCCCGTGCCAATGCCGCGCGAAAATCCTGATTCGCCGCGCCGGCCGCCCGGCGCTGCAACCCTGCAAGATTGATGACCGACGCTCAAGTCGAACGCTTCTTTGCCACCCTGTCGGCGGCCAACCCGCAGCCGCTGACCGAGCTCGAATTCAGCAGCGTGTTCGAGCTGCTGGCCGCCGTGCTGCTGTCGGCGCAGGCCACCGACGTCGGCGTCAACAAGGCCACGCGGCGCCTGTTCGCGGTGGCTGGCACGCCGCAACGCATGCTGGCACTGGGCGTGGACGGACTCGAACCGTACATCCGCACCATCGGGCTGTACCGCACCAAGGCACGCCACCTGATCGCCACCTGCCAGTTGCTGATCGAGCGCCATGGCGGCGAGGTGCCGCGCAGCCTGCAAGCGCTGCAGGCGCTGCCGGGCGTGGGCCGCAAGACCGCCAATGTGGTGCTCAACGTGGCCTTCGGCGAAGCCACCTTCCCGGTCG
This sequence comes from uncultured Pseudomonadota bacterium, assembly GCA_963818005.1. GTDB lineage: Bacteria > Pseudomonadota > Gammaproteobacteria > Burkholderiales > Burkholderiaceae_C > Rubrivivax. Next base: position 3,571 of record CAWFQP010000041.1, on the reverse strand, counting down.
ACACCCATGTCTTCCGCGTGGCCAACCGCACCGGGCTGGCGCCAGGGCGCACGCCGCGCGAGGTCGAGCAGGGCCTGCAGCAGCGTGTGCCCGAACGCTACCGCGCTCACGCACACCATTGGTTGATCCTGCACGGGCGCTACGTCTGCCTGGCGCGGCGTCCGCAGTGCGAGCGTTGCAGCGTGGCCGCGACTGCTGCGACCACGCAAGCGCGTGCGCCGTGCCGAATTGACGCGCCGCGCCACGACCCGACCCTACAATGTTTGCGCTGCCCACCCTGCGCCATGTCCAAGCTCGAAGACCTTGCCGAACGTGTCGAACGACTCGTGCTGCGGCATGAGGAGCTGAAGCGCACCAACAACCTGCTCGAGCAGCAGGTGACGACGCTGGAGAGCGAACGCGACAACCTGCGCTCGCGGCTGAGCGCCGCGCGCGCGCGCATCGACGTGCTGCTCGAACGCCTGCCTGCGGGCAACGGCGCGAGCGGAGCCGCCGAATGAAGCAGCGCGAAGTCACCATCCTTGGCCAGAGCTACATCCTCGGCTGCCCCGACGGCGGCGAAGCCTTGCTCAGTGCCGCGGTGGCCAGTGTCGACCGCGAGATGAGCGCCATCCGCGATGCCGGCAAGGTCAAGGCGCGCGAGCGCATTGCGGTGCTGGCGGCACTGAACCTGGCCTACCAGCTGGCTGATCGGCCGCAGCGCGCCAGCGCACCCGCGCCCGCGCCGCGCCAGGGCGAAAACCAGGCTGACGGCGACGAACTCGATGCCTTGATCCGCCGCGTCGATGCCGCACTCGGCGACGACGGCCAGCTGCTGTGAAATAGGCTGCATCCCGAAGCGCTTCGCGGCCCTAGAATGGGCTCGTCCGTCGCGTTCGCGGGAGTCTTATATTTCCTTGAACCGATGCTCTTTGAGCAAGGGCTTGGAACATCGCTGGTGGGTGTGATCGTCTCGCGTCAGATGAACCCGAAGCCATGCTGACCTCGCCCACCTGAACTTCACCTGGGTTCAGGAATGCGGCTCACGGTTCGCGGCGGACACCTTCTTCCCACCTGTCACCGATGCCGCGCTACTGGTTGATGAAGAGCGAGCCCTCCGAGGTCTCGATCGACGATCTGGCATCCGCTGCAGGCCAGGTGCTGCCCTGGACCGGCGTGCGCAACTACCAGGCGCGCAATTTCATGCGCGACGAGATGCGCGTCGGCGACGGCGTGCTGTTCTATCACTCCTCCTGCCCCGAGCCCGGCGTGGCCGGGCTGGCGCGCATCGCCGGCAAGCCGTGCCCGGACGCAACGCAGTTCGATCCGTCCAGCGACTACCACGACCCCAAGGCCACGGCCGACAAGCCGCGTTGGGTGCAGATCGACGTGGCGCTGACGCGCAAGACGCGGCTGCTGCCGCTGCGCGAAATGCGCGCCACGCCCGAACTGGCGTCGATGCGCGTGCTCGCCCCGGGCAACCGGCTGTCGATCACGCCCGTCACGCCCGAAGAATGGCGTGCGGTGGGCCGGCTGCTGGCGCGCTGATGCCGATCGACCCCTGGCTGGCGGCCGCACTGGTCGCCCTGGGCCTGTGCACGGGTTTTCTCGCCGGCCTGCTGGGCGTGGGCGGCGGCATGATGCAGGTGCCCTTCCTGACGCTCATCCTGTCGACGAAGGGCGTGCCCGACGGGCTGGCCATCAAGATGGCCATCGCCACGTCGATGGCGACGATCATGTTCACCTCGCTGTCCAGCCTGCACGCGCACCACCGGCGCGGCGCCGTGCGCTGGGACTTGGTGCGCGGCATCGCACCGGGCATCGTCGCCGGCGGTCTGCTGGCCGGCGCGGGCGTGTTCGCCCTGGTCAAGGGTCCGCAGTTGGCATTCGTCTTTGCGCTGTTTCTCGGCTTCTCGGCCCTGCAGATGCTGCGCAACCGCCAGCCCCGACCGAGCCGGCAGATGCCCGGCGTGCTCGGCCAGTCGCTGCTGGGCGGCTGCATTGGCCTGCTGTCTGGCCTGCTCGGTGCCGGCGGCGCGTTCCTGTCCGCGCCGTTCATGACCTGGTGCAACGTGCCCATGCACCAGGTGGTAGCCAGCAGCGCCGCGCTCGGCTTTCCGGTGGCGCTGGCCAGCACCGCGGGTTACCTGATCAGCGGCTGGGGCCTGCCGGACGCCTTGCCCGGCGCCTTCGGCTATCTCTACCTGCCGGCCCTGCTGATCGTCTCTGCGGCCAGCATGACGATGGCGCCGCTGGGCGCACGCGCGGCGCATGCCACCGACGTGGCCCGGCTCAAGCGCTATTTCGCGCTGGTGCTGTTCTGTCTGGCCGGCTACATGCTGTACCGCGGCCTGAGCGCATAGCTCAGCTGGCTTCGAACCTGATGCTGGCGAGCGTCAGGTGGTTGCCGCCGCGGCGCCGCGCCTCGGCCAACGCAGCCTCGCAGGCCGCCAGCAGGTCCTGCTGCGACCCTGCGGTGTGCGGAAAACTGGCCACCCCCATCGACACGCTGAAGCCCAGCTCCTGGCCATCGAGCACCACGATCTGCGTGGCGCACTGGCGCCGCAGACCTTCCATGCGCGAATGCGCAGTGGCCAGCCCCACACCGGACAGCAGCACGCCGAACAGCCGCTCGTCCAGGCGGCACGATGCATCCATCGCGCGCGTATTGCCGCGCAGCAGCCGCCCCATGGCCTCGTAGATGCGGGCCTCGGCTGGCGCACCCGTTTCGAGCACGCGACCGGCGAAAGGGTCGATCTCGATCAACACCATCGCGAATTCGCGGTGCTCGCGGGTCGACAGGTCGAGCTCGCGGCGCAGTTGGTCGTCGAAGTGCGGCCGGGTGTACAAGCCGGTGGCGCGGTCGCGCAGACCCTGGTCTGCGAGTTCCAGGCGCAGCGTCTCGTTGGCCCGCTGCTGTTGCTCGAGTTGTTCGAGCGCGGCGCGCAGCTGGGCGTCCTTCTGGCGTTGCGGACTCTGGTCGGCCCAGACGCTGCACAGCCAGCGCGGGCCCGGCGAGGCCGCCGGCGTGGCCAGGCGCAGCACGGCAAAGTCGTACCGGGTGCCGGCCCATTCGAAGCGGTGCTCGCAGGACAGCGGCTGTTCCTGGGCCAGTGCCGTCTGCTCGGCTGCACGCCAGGCCGTGGCCAGCGCCGGGTCGACCAGTTCGGCATCGGTATGGCCGCGGATGTCCGCCGCCGGCCGGCCCAGGAAGTGCGCCATGGCGTCGTTGACGTGTTCATAGCGCCCGCTGGTTGCCTCCTTGACCGAAAGCATCGCGCCTTGTCGCCTCAGCCAGGCGTCGAGCACGCCCGACAGCATCGGGCCGAAGGCCGGTACGACCGTATCGATGCGCTCGGTCTCGTTCAGCGTGGACGGGTTGGACATGGGTCGGGCCGAGGTCTGGGCAGTCAACCCCTGCACAGGGCTGCCGCGGTGGACGGATTGTGATATTGGTTCGTGCCGCAGTTCAGATCAAGCAGTGCTCGAGACCGCCGGGCAATTCCCCCTAGGTTGAACACTGCCTATGGTAGGGCGCCGCACCGGGTACTTCCGGGCCGGCCCGACGCGGCGCACGCGCAAGAATGTCGAC
>CAWFQP010000040.1:0-6206 GCA_963818005.1 uncultured Pseudomonadota bacterium | reverse complement strand
GGCGCACGGCGAGGCGCCGGGTGCGAAACCGGAAGCCGGTGACGACGACCGCCGCTCGCGCCGTACGCCGCGTCCGGGGGGCCCGGGTGCGCCAGGTGCGCCGGGTGGCCGTCCGCGCCCGACGGGCGACCGGCCGCCGCGTGCCGCGGCCGCCGACAAGCCGGCCGAAACCGCGGGTGATGCAGGCCAAGACGGCGACGGTCAAGCGCGTGCGCAAGGCCGCCACGCCGGCCGCGGCCGCCGAGAGCAAAGGGGAATAAGAATGCTGCAACCAGCACGTCGCAAGTTCCGCAAGGAACAAAAGGGCCGCAACACCGGTGTCGCCACGCGCGGCGCCAAGGTGTCCTTCGGCGAATTCGGCCTGAAGGCCACCGAGCGCGGCCGCCTCACGGCGCGCCAGATCGAAGCCGCACGCCGCGCCATCTCGCGCCACATCAAGCGCGGTGGCCGCATCTTCATCCGCATCTTCCCGGACAAGCCGATCTCGCAGAAGCCCGCCGAAGTGCGCATGGGCAACGGCAAGGGCAACCCCGAGTACTACGTGGCCGAGATCCAGCCGGGCAAGGTGCTGTACGAGATCAACGGCGTGCCCGAGACGCTGGCGCGCGAGGCCTTCCTGCTGGCCTCGGCCAAGCTGCCGCTGCGCACCACCTTCGTCGCCCGCCAGATCGGCGCGTAGGCGAAGCAACGGAGAACACGAATGAAGACCAGTGAACTGCGCGCCAAGGACGTGGCCGCGCTCGAGAAGGAGGTCGCCGACCTGCTGCGCGCCCATTTCGGCCTGCGCATGCAGAAGGCGACCCAGCCGCTGACGAACCACTCGACGCTGCGCAAGACGCGCCGCGACATCGCGCGCGCCAAGACCATCCTCACCGAGAAGAAGAAAGGGGCCGCCAAATGAGCCAGGCTCAAGCCGCTGCCAAGAACACGCGCACCCTCGTCGGCCAGGTGGTCAGCGACAAGCGCTCCAAGACCATCACCGTGCTGGTCGAGCGTCGCGTCACGCACGAGCTGTACGGCAAGATCGTCGCGCGCTCGAGCAAGTACCACGCGCACGACGAGAAGGGCGAGTACAAGCTGGGCGACGTGGTCGAGATCGCCGAGAGCCGGCCGATCTCCAAGACCAAGAACTGGGTCGTCACCCGCCTGGTGAAGAAGGCCGGTCTGGCCTAAGCCAAGACCCGCCGCGGGGCCATTGGGCTCGTCGCGGCACGCAAGGGGCGCAACGCTGGGATACTGGTGTTGGGCCCTTTTTCTTTGCAGGTCCATGGGCCCGACCCACCACAGGAGAACATGATGCTCAAAGTCGGAGACAAGCTGCCCGCCGGCAGCCTTCAGGAATTCATCGAGGTCGAAGGCAACGGCTGCTCGATCGGCCCGAACAGCTTCGACATCGCCAAGGCCACGGCCGGCAAGACGATCGCGATCTTCGCGCTGCCCGGTGCCTACACGCCCACCTGCTCGGCCAAGCACGTGCCGGGCTATGTCGAGAAGGCCGACGAGCTCAAGGCCGCCGGCGTCGACGAGATCTGGTGCGTGTCGGTCAACGACGCCTTCGTCATGGGCGCCTGGGGCCGCGACCAGAAGACCGCCGGCAAGGTGCGCATGATGGCCGACGGCAGTGCCGACTTCGCCAAGGCCACCGGCCTGACGCTGGACCTCACGCGCGCGCGGCATGGGCCTGCGCTCGCAACCGCTACTCGATGCTGGTGGTCGACGGCGTCGTCAAGACGCTCAACGTCGAGGCGCCGGGCAAGTTCGAGGTCAGCGACGCGCAGACGATGCTCGCGCAGGCCAAGGCCGCCGGCGCCTGAGTCTTGCCGCAACGGCCGCGCGCGTTGACACGCGGCCGCTTTCGAGCGATAATCCACAGCTTCGCCGGAATTTCGCCGGGCCGTCAATGGCCTGGCGGATTTCGGATCCGCCCCAACCACCCTCGCAGGAGATCTTCGGCGCGGGTCGACGGGCCCAAGACTGACCGCAGATCGGTGTCGTCCGCAACGGCACTGCGAGCGGGACAAGTTGGGGACTGAACAATGATCCAAATGCAATCGCGACTCGACGTCGCCGACAACACGGGCGCGAAGTCCGTCATGTGCATCAAGGTGCTCGGCGGCTCCAAGCGGCGCTATGCGGGCATCGGCGATGTCATCAAGGTCAGCATCAAGGAAGCCGCGCCGCGTGGCCGCGTCAAGAAGGGCGAGATCTACAGCGCCGTGGTGGTGCGCACCGCCAAGGGCGTGCGCCGCCAGGACGGCTCGCTGATCAAGTTCGACGGCAATGCCGCCGTGTTGCTGAACGCCAAGCTCGAGCCGATCGGCACGCGCATCTTCGGACCGGTGACGCGCGAACTGCGCACCGAGCGCTTCATGAAGATCGTGTCGCTGGCCCCGGAAGTGCTCTGACTCCGCGCCGCCAAAGGACATCAAGCATGAACAAGATTCGCAAGGGCGACCAGGTCATCGTGTTGACCGGACGCGACAAGGGCAAGCGCGGCACCGTGACGAGCCGCGTCGACGATGACCACCTGCTGGTCGACGGCGTCAACGTGGTCAAGAAGCACGTCAAGCCCAACCCGATGAAGGGCACTACCGGCGGCGTGGTCGACAAGACGATGCCGATCCACCAGTCGAACGTCGCCATCTTCAACGCGGCCACGTCGAAGGCCGACCGCGTCGGCATCAAGCTGCTGGACAACGGCGACAAGGTCCGCGTCTACAAGTCCAGCGGCGAACAGATCAAGGCCTGAGGAAGCGATCATGGCTCAACAACAGACTGCACGCCTGCAGACCCACTACCGCGAGAAGATCGTGCCCGACCTGATGGCCAAATTCGGCTTCAAGTCGGTGATGCAGGTGCCTCGGCTCGAGAAGATCACGCTGAACATGGGTGTCAGCGAGGCCGTGGCCGACAAGAAGGTCATGGACAACGCCGTCGGCGACCTGACCAAGATCGCCGGCCAGAAGCCCGTGGTCACCAAGTCGAAGAAGCCGATTGCCGGCTTCAAGATCCGCGAAAACGTACCTATCGGCTGCATGGTCACGCTGCGTGGCGTGCGCATGTACGAATTCCTGGATCGCTTCGTCACCATCGCGCTGCCGCGCGTGCGCGACTTCCGCGGCATCTCGGGGCGTGCCTTCGACGGGCGCGGCAACTACAACGTTGGCATCAAGGAACAGATCATCTTCCCTGAGATCGACTACGACAAGGTCGATGCACTGCGTGGTCTGAACATCAGCATCACCACCAGCGCGCAGACCGACGACGAGTGCAAGGCGCTGCTCACGGCCTTCCGCTTCCCGTTCAAGAACTGAGGTGACCTGTGGCTAAACAGTCCCATATCCAGCGTCAGGACAAGCGTGAGAAGCTCGTCGCCAGGTACGCGAAGAAGTACGCCGAGCTGAAGGCCACGGCCAATGACGCCAAGCGCAGCGACGAAGAGCGCTATGCGGCGCGCCTGGAGCTGCAGAAGCTGCCGCGCAATGCCTACCCGACACGCCTGCGCAACCGCTGCGAGCTGACGGGCCGCCCGCGTGGCAATTTCCGCATGTTCGGCCTGGGCCGCAGCAAGATCCGTGACCTCGCCTTCAAGGGCGACATCCCCGGCGTCGTCAAGGCCAGCTGGTGACTTCGGCCCTGAAGCGGCACGAGCAGGAGAGTTTGTTATGAGCATGAGTGATCCGATCGCCGATATGCTGACCCGCATCCGCAACGCGCAGAGCGTTGACAAGGCTGTGGTGTCCATGCCCTCGTCGAAGTTGAAGGTGGCGATCGCACAGGTCCTGAAGGACGAGGGCTACATCGACGGCTTCTCGGTGCGGGTCGACGATGGCAAAAGCCAGCTCGAGATCGCGCTGAAGTACTACGCAGGCCGTCCGGTGATCGAGCGCATCGAGCGTGTCAGCCGCCCGGGCCTGCGCGTGTACCGCGGCCGCGAGGCCATCCCGGCAGTGATGAACGGCCTGGGCGTGGCGATCGTCACCACGCCCAAGGGCGTGATGACCGACCGAAAGGCGCGCCAGACCGGTGTCGGCGGCGAAGTGCTGTGCTACGTCGCCTGACGGGCGGCGTCTAACGGAAGGATTCGAGCCATGTCTCGCGTAGGAAAAATGCCGGTGACCGTCCCGCAAGGCGTGGACGTGTCGATCACGGCGGAACAGATTTCGGTCAAGGGCAGCAACGGCACGCTGGTGCGCGCCGTGAACACGCTGGTCGCGGTGAAGATGGACGGCGCCACGCTGACCTTCGAGCCGGCCAACGACAGCGTCGCCGCCGGGGCGATGAGCGGCACGATGCGCGCGCTGGTCAATAACATGATCAACGGCGTCACCAAGGGTTTCGAGAAGAAGCTGACGCTGGTCGGCGTGGGCTTCCGTGCCCAGGCCCAGGGCCAGAAGCTGAACCTGCAGATCGGCTTCTCGCACCCGGTAGTCAAGGACATGCCGGCCGGCGTGAAGGTGGAAACGCCGACGCAGACCGAGATCCTGATCAAGGGCGCCGACCGCCAGTCCGTGGGACAGGTGGCGGCCGAGGTCCGGGCCATCCGTCCGCCAGAGCCCTACAAGGGCAAGGGCATCCGCTACGCCGATGAGCGCGTGAGCCTGAAAGAGACGAAGAAGAAGTAAGGAGCGACATCATCATGTTGACCAAGAAAGAGCAGCGGCTGCGTCGCTCACGCCAGACTCGCTTGCGCATCGCGCAGCAAGTGGTGGCGCGTCTGACGGTGTTCCGTTCGAACCTGCACGTGTATGCCAGCGTCATTTCCGACGACGGCAGCCGCGTGCTGGCCAGCGCTTCCACGGCCGAGAAGGCCGTGCGCGAACAGCTCGGCGGCAATGGCAAGGGCGGCACCACGTCGGCTGCCGCCCTGGTGGGTAAGCGCATCGCCGAAAAGGCCAAGGCTGCAGGTGTCGAGAAGGTGGCCTTCGACCGCGCGGGCTTCGCCTTCCACGGCCGGGTCAAGGCGCTGGCAGAAGCCGCGCGCGAAGCCGGCCTGCAGTTCTAAGCGCAGCAGCGAAGGATCCAAGACATGGCTAAGTTTCAACCCCGCGCTCAGACCGAAGGCAACGACGACGGCCTGAAAGAAAAGATGATCGCGGTCAATCGCGTGACCAAGGTGGTCAAGGGCGGCCGTACGCTCAGCTTTGCGGCGCTGACCGTCGTCGGCGACGGCGATGGCCGCATCGGCATGGGCAAGGGCAAGGCCAAGGAAGTGCCGGTGGCGGTGCAGAAGGCCATGGAAGATGCGCGCCGCAACCTGGTGAAGGTGTCGTTGAAGAACGGCTCGATCCACCACAACGTGCGCGGCGAGCATGGCGCAGCCAAGGTGCTGATGGCGCCCGCGCCGGCCGGTACCGGCATCATCGCCGGCGGCCCGATGCGCGCGGTGTTCGAGGTCATGGGTGTCACCGACATCGCGGCCAAGAGCCTGGGCTCGTCCAACCCCTACAACATGGTGCGCGCCACGCTGGACGCGCTGAAGCGCTCGACCACGCCAGGCGAAGTGGCGGCCAAGCGCGGCAAGTCGGTCGAAGAGATCTTCGACTGAAGCGCTGCAGGAGAACGACGATGTCGGACAAGAAGACAGTGACGGTCAAGCTGGTGAGGAGCCCGATCGGCACCAAGCAGTCGCACCGCGATACGGTGCGCGGCTTGGGTCTGCGCAAGGTCAACAGTCAATCGGTGCTCGAGGACACCCCCGCGGTGCGCGGCATGATCGACAAGATCGCCTACCTCGTGCAGGTGCTCTGAGCATCCAACCCCAATCGGGTATCAACATGGAACTGAATTCGATCAAACCATCGGCTGGCGCCAAGCGCGCGCGGCGTCGTGTTGGCCGTGGCATCGGCTCAGGCCTGGGCAAGACCGCGGGTCGAGGCCACAAGGGCCAGAAGTCGCGTGCCGGCGGTTTCCACAAGGTCGGCTTCGAAGGCGGCCAGATGCCGCTGCAGCGCCGCCTGCCCAAGCGCGGCTTCAAGTCGCTGACGGCGCAGTACAACGCCGAAGTCACGCTGGCCGAACTGCAGCGCCTGGGCGCCGACGAGGTCGACATGCTGGCGCTGAAGCAAGCCAAGCTGGTAGGTGACCAGGTCAAGGTGGTCAAGGTCATCAAGTCCGGCGAGCTGAGCCGCAAGGTGGTGCTCAAGGGCATCGGCGCGACGGCCGGCGCCAAGGCGGCGATCGAACTGCCGGCGGCTCGGTGGGCT
>CAWFQP010000039.1:0-21338 GCA_963818005.1 uncultured Pseudomonadota bacterium | reverse complement strand
TGGCCACGTCGGCGGCCGTGATGGTGTCGCTGGCGGCAAGCCAGCAGGCCAGCAGGACACGGGTGCACAGCACGTTGATGCGTCGCGGGATGCCACCCGTCGACGCATGGATCTGGGCGAACGCGTCGTCGGTGATGGATGGAAACAACTTCCAGCCCACGTGCCGCAGCCGGTGCTCGACATAGCCGCGCGTCTCGGCGGCGTTCATCGGCCCCAGATGGCATGACGCGATGACCCGCTGGCGCAACTGCTCCATCCGTGCTCGAGCGAAGCATCGCCCGCAGCTCCGGCTGGCCCACCAGAAAGCTCTGCAGCAGCGCCTGGGAGCCGAGCTGGAAGTTGGACAACATGCGCAGTTCTTCGACTTCCTTGGTGCCCAGGTTCTGCGCCTCGTCGATCACCAGCAGCGCCCGGCGCCGCTTGGCCGCCAGCGCGGTGAAGAACGCCTCCAGCGTCGCCAGCAGCTGCGCCTTCGACGTGCCCGACATCGGCACGCCGAAGGCCGTGCAGATGGCCTGCAGCAGGTCATAGGAGTCGAGCTGGGTGTTCACCACCTGGGCCGCCACCACGTCCTGCGTGTCCAGCCCCTCCAGCAAGGCCCGCACCAGCGTGGTCTTGCCGGAGCCGATTTCGCCGGTGACGACGATGAAGCCCTCGCGCTGGTGCACGCCGTACTTCAGGTACGCCAGGGCCTGCCCGTGCCCCTTGCTCTCGAAGTAGAAGCTCGGATCGGGGCTGAGCTGGAACGGCTGTGCGCTGAACCCGAAATGCGACTCGAACATGGCTTTCTGATCGGAAGCTGCGCCTGCCCGAAGGCGAACCTGCGCACGTCGTGCGCAAGACCAAGCAGGCGAGTTTACGTGTCGCGCTTGTCGCCGTCGCCTGCGGGCACGTGCAATGCGTGGCGCAAAGTGGGCGGCTGTGGCCTTTCCATGGCGGCCGACCCGAGCCACGAGAGCAAGATGCCTGGCGATGCGCTCGCCGGCCTCGCCGTCCCAGTCGTCCGGCAATTCCACCTCGTCCGCACCGCGGAACAGGATCTGCCACACCGCACGCGTGGCGGCCTTGACGTTGCCGTCGACTTCGATCGCCGGCAGCCACCCCCCCGCGCCGGCATGGCTCACATGCCGGACCCCCAGGCTCAGGCAGGGCACGGCCAGTGCCGCCGCCTCTTCCATGACGTCGGCCGAATCAGTGAGCACGCAGGTGGCGCCGCGCATCAGGCGCACGTAGTTCACGTAGCCCAGTTCTTCGATGCGCGCGATGCGGTCGCCCTCGAGCGTGCGCGCGAGCCCGCTCTTGTGGGCCATGAGCATCGTGTCATGGCGCATCGGCCACACCAGCGGCAGATCGCGGCTCACCTCGCGCAGCAGCGCCAGCACCCCGGGCCTCAGGGGCTCCCCGGCCTGCACCGGCAGTTGCCTGAGCGCCACGACCCCATAGCCGCGCCGTTCGTCCACATGCTTGCCCGAGGCCATGGGCCTGCCCGCAAGACCCGCATTCCACTTGGCCACCTCCCACGCAAGGTACAGCGCATCGACCAGCAGGTTGCCGACCGCGTGCGACGGCTGGCGCTGCACGAAGCGGCCCGCCGCATCGGCCTGCTGGCAATCGAAGCGCAGGCTGGCCAGTTGGCTGATGGCGGCGCGCGACGACTGCGGATCATTGCGCTCGTCGAGCGTCTGGGCATCGGCGCCGACATGGACGATCGGCACGCCATGGCGGACCGCCACGATGGCGCAACGGTGCGACATGGCATCGCCGTCGAAGATCAGCACCGCCGTCGGTTGGCATTGCCTGACCAGGCGCTTCGAACCCGGCCTCCACCTCCTGGCTGGTGGCGGACGCGTCGTTGGCCAGCGCCACCAGCCTTTGCGCCCAGCCGAGATACAGGCGATGGTCCAGGTTCAGGTGCCAGGGCGTGCTGTCCGACAAGCCCACGACGACGGTGGGCGGAAGCCCGGGTTGCTTGTCCGTCGCGTGCATCAGGGCGATCGCCTTGATGTAGTCGCTGCGTCCGCTGGCCAGCACCAGCAGGCTGCCTCGCGCGACGCGTTCGGGCGCTTCGGTGCCTGTGTCCCTGGGTGATTCCAGCGTGACGGTGCCGTCGCCGATTTCCGCGTCGAGGGCCTGGGCGATCGCGCTCACCGCCTGGCGGTCGATGCGGGCCGTGTGGTTCAGGAACTGGCCCAGCAGCAGCCGGTTGGCCAGCACGTTGATGCGGCGGGGAATGCCCCCCGTCAATTCGTGGATCTCTTCGAAGGCGGCATGCGTCGAACGACGGCACGCCCGTCCAGCCCACCTTCAGCAAGCGATGCTCGATGTACTGCCGGGTCTGGCCGGCATCCAGCGGGCCCAGGTGGCATGCCTGCTGGACCAGTGCATGCAGTTCCGGCAAGGCGCCCTCGCGAGACGTGGCCACGCAACTCCGGCTGGCCGGCCAGAACGATGCGCAGTCTGGCCTTCTCTTCGGCCGCCACCTGCGCCAGCTGCACCAGGCCCTGCAGGGCCGCGCGGTCGAGGTTCTGCGCCTCGTCGATCGACAGCACCGCCGGGCGCCCTTTCAGCTCGCGCAAGAAGCGGCGCAAGGCGCCGGATGCTTCGTGCGGCTGCACGTCGGGACGCGTCCAGGCCAAACGCCGCCGCGATGGCGCATTGCAGCTCCGCGGCATCGAGCTGCGTGTTGGTGATCTGCGCCACGGCGATGCCCGCGGACCGGCACTCGGCCAGCCAGGTGTGCAACACGGTGGTCTTGCCCGCGCCGATCTCGCCGCTGAGCACGACAAAGGGCAGCTCACGCGAAAACGCCTGGCGCAACACGGCGAGCGCTGCCCGATGCTGGCCGCCGTCGAAGTAGAACGACGGGTCCGGGCTCAGCTGGAACGGTGGCCCGGTGATGCCGAAGTGCCGTTCATACATCGTGGGATCCCTGATCTGCGGTCGGCTGCGCGTGCCTTGGTTGTATCACCGACATGAACCGCCTGAATCTCGGTCGCTGGCCGCGAGCCCTGCGACGCAGGCGGCACCTGGGCGACAATCGTTGCTGACCCTCCACGGACCGCGCCATGGCCTGGCACGCCAGACTCCAGCTGCACTACACCCACGACGGCTCCGGCACGGGCGCACTGGACCGCCACGAAGGCCCGCTGCGCGTGCTGCAGCGGCTGTACCCCGAAGGCCCGGACATCTGCCACCATGTGCTGGTGCATCCGCCCGGCGGCATCGTCGGCGGCGATGTGCTGGAACTCGACGCGCGGCTGGATCGCAACTGCCATGCGCTGATCACCACGCCGGGCGCGACGCGCTTCTATCGCAGTGCCGGCGACACCTCGTTGCAGCAGGTGCAGTGCCGGCTGGCCGAAGGCGCACGGCTGGAATGGCTGCCGATGGAGACCATCGCCTACAGCGCCTGCCAGGCGCACAACCGGCTGCGCTTCGAGCTGGCGCCGGGTGCCGAGATGATCGGCTGGGACCTGCTGGCGCTGGGCTTGCCGGCCGCGGGGCAGGCCTTCGAGCGCGGCCAGTTCGCTTCAGGAGCTGGAGCTTCCCGGCGCCTGGCTGGAGCGCGGCCGCATCGATGCCGCGGATTCGCGTCTGCTCGATTCGCCGCTGGGCTGGGCCGGCCGGCGTGTGCTGGCCACGATGTGGTTCGCCGCCGGCTCGCACCTGCCGCACGGCGCGGCGCGACGCCTTGCTGGACGCGGCACGCGAGCGCGTGGCGCAGCATGCCGAGCTGTCGTCCCATGCCGGCGCCACCGCGCCGCACGACCGGGTGGTGGTGCTGCGCGCGCTGGCCCACCGCGTGGAGCCGGCGATGCAGCTGTTCAAGCAGGTGTGGGCCGCCTGGCGCGGCGTGGCCTGGCAGCTGGACGCCACGGCGCCGCGCCTGTGGCGCACCTGAGGCCGAAGCCCGGCCTACTCGGCGAAGCTGTAGGGCCCGCCACGCTCCAGCGCACGCTTGTAGGCCGGCCGGGCGTGGATGCGCTTCAGAAAGGCCATCAGCTTCGGCCGGCTGTCGTCCAGCCCGGCGCGCTGTGCCGCGGCTTCGAGCGGGAAGCTCATCTGCACGTCGGCAGCGCTGAACTCGTCGCCGGCAAACCACTTGTGCTTCTTCAGCTCGGCTTCCATGAAGTCGAGCTGGCTCTTCAGGTTGGGGTCGACGAAGCCGTCCATCACCTTGCCGGCGATGGCGCGGGCAATGGGCTTGATGAAGAACGGCATCGGCGCGCTCTTGACCTTGTCGCACACCAGCGTGAACAGCAGCGGCGGCATGGCCGAGCCTTCGGCAAAGTGCAGCCAGTAGGTGTAGCGCAGCCGCTCGTCGCTGCCGGGTGGCGGCGCGAGCCGGCCGTGGCCGTGGCGCTCGACCAGGTACTCGATGATGGCGCCGGATTCGGCCACCACGCGGCCGTCGTCGGTGATCACCGGCGACTTGCCCAGCGGGTGCACCTGGCGCAGCTCCGCGGGTGCCAGGCTGGTCTTGGGGTCGCGCTGGTAGTGCTGGATCTCGTAGGGCAGGCCCAGCTCTTCCAGCAGCCACAGCACGCGCTGCGAGCGCGAGTTTTCGAGATGGTGGACGGTGATCATCGGTAACAAGCGACGCGTCGTTGACAATTGGTGCAAGCGTCAGATCTCGTGCAGACGCCAAACGGCATGGGGTCCGAGCCGCCGATTCGCCTGAGGTACGCGGTATCAGGCATTCAACTCCACCAGCACCTCCGGGTGAGACACAGCAACACGCAACAAGGTCTTGGCCGCGCCAGTTGGCTCACGGCGGCCCTGTTCCCAGTCCTGCAGCGTGCGTGCGGAGACACCCAGAAGCGCGGCGAACTGCTGCTGGGACATGCCGACCCGCGCGCGGGCCTGCGCTGCGTCAGGGATCTTGACCCTGGTAGTGCGGGCTGCCTTGCCGCTGCGCATCTGCCGCACCGACTCCAGCAGATCGCGCTTGAACGTTTCCATGTCAGAGGACATCTTCGACTCCTTGTCGCAGTTGTGCCAGGAAGGAAGTAGGCAGGTTGTCGAACTCGCCCTTCTTGTAGACGATCAAGAGCCAGATGGTCGTTTGATCCGCATTGAAGTAGATCACCCGGGCTCCACCACGCTTGCCTTGGCCTGCGGCGGACCACCGCACCTTGCGGCAACCGCCGCTGCCTCGAATCAGGTCGCCTGCCTCGGGGTTTGCTGCAATCCAGTTGATGAACTTGTCGCGTTCGGCATCCGACCACACCAAGGCCGCATAGCGCTGGAAGATCGGCGTTTCGGCCACAGTTCGCACGCGAAGATTCTACGGCAAAGCCGTAGTTCGTGCGGAGCGAACCGATGCCCCTTGCAGGGCACAAGGGTGCGCGGCTCGCTTGGCCTATCCCTCGCAGCACTCTGGTTTCGACCCACAGCGTCGCCAAGCCGCCGCACAAAAGGTGCTGCCGCGGACCAAGCGCATTGATCTCAGCGTGGAACTTGTCGGACCAACTGGTGGCGACGCCGAAGCTGCCGACTGATGTGCCGTCGTAAACACCCGTCTCATACGGATTCGCGATCAAAGGCATAGGAACGTGCGCCGGCTGACGCGCACAGCCGCCGCCCGCTGCCCACGGCACAGCCGGCGTTCGAGCGTTCAGTGTGGCGGGTACTCCGGGCCCGCGTTCTCCGGCCCACGCTCGCGGGCCGACGGTTTGGGCCTGCGGCGGTTACCTCGTCATCGCCGACCAGGCGGTGACGGAATCAGCGTGCCGCGAATGGGGCCTGCGCCCGCGAACCCGAAGCACGCGCCCTGCCACCACCGCGGTCTTCTTGTCGGCGCACCGCGAGCGCATGTTGTAGTGCGATGGTGGCCACCCGCGGGCGTAGGCCCCATTCGCGGTACGCTGACTGGTGCACAGCCTGGCCGGTGGCGACGAGGCAACGCGGGCGAACAAAAGCCGTCGGCCCGCGAGCGTGGGCCGGAGAACGCGGGTGACGGCAGCGCGCTACCGCAGCCGACTCGGCACGCCGCCCCGTGAAACCCAACGACCTCACGAGCGACAGCAACGCACCGGGTGCCGACGCCGCGCTTCTATGCCGTAGATCGCGAGTCGGTATCAGATCGACATGCGCTGGCGCACGCCTTCGGCTTCCATGTCCTTGCCGCGGCCGCGTTGCACGATCTCGCCGCGCTCCATCACCAGGTACTGGTCGGCCAGCTCGGCGGCGAAGTCGTAGTACTGCTCCACCAGCACGATGGCCATCGGCTTGCCGCCGCTCATGCCGCGGTCGGCCAGCATGCGGATGACGCGGCCGATGTCCTTGATGATGCTGGGCTGGATGCCTTCGGTGGGCTCGTCCAGGATCAGCAGCTTCGGCCCCGCGGCCAGCGCGCGGGCGATGGCCAGTTGCTGCTGCTGGCCGCCCGAGAGATCGCCGCCGCGGCGGTTGATCATCTGCTTGAGCACCGGGAACAGCTCGAACAGCTCGGCCGGCACCGGCGTGCTGCCCGGCTTGTAGGCCAGGCCCATGCGCAGGTTCTCGTCCACCGTCAGCCGGCCGAAGATCTCGCGCCCCTGCGGCACGTAGCCCACGCCCTTGCGCACGCGCTCGTAGGGCGTGTCCTTGTTGAGCGGCTCGCCATCCAGCGCGATGCTGCCGGTGCGGATCGGGATCACGCCCATCAGGCTCTTCAGCAGCGTGGTCTTGCCCACGCCGTTGCGGCCCAGGATCACCGTCACCTCGCCGGCCTTCGCCTCGAAGGAGACGTTGCGCAGGATGTGCGATCCGCCGTAGTACTGGTTGACGCCTTCGACCTTGAGCATCGCTGTCAGCGGCCCAGGTAAACCTCGACCACCTTGTCGTTGGCCTGCACCTCGGCCAGCGTGCCTTCGGCCAGCACGCTGCCTTCGTGCAGCACGGTCACCTTCTTGCTGGCCTTGCCTTCGGTGAGCTCGCCGATGAACTTCATGTCGTGTTCCACCACCACCAGCGAGTGGCTGCCTTCCAGCGTGAGGAACAGCTCGGCCGTGCGCTCGGTCTCTTCGTCGGTCATGCCGGCCACCGGCTCGTCCAGCAGCAGCAGCTTCGGGTCCTGCATCAGCAGCATGCCGATCTCCAGCCACTGCTTCTGGCCGTGGCTCAGCAGCCCGGCGGTGCGCTGCGCGCTGTCCTTCAGGTGGATCAGCGTCAGGATCTCGCCGATGCGGTCGACCTGCGCACCGTTCAGCCTGAACAGCGCCGACGCGCGCACGCTGCGGTCGGCCTTGAGCGCCAGCTCCAGGTTCTCGAACACGGTGAGCTGCTCGAAGACCGTGGGCTTCTGGAACTTGCGGCCGATGCCGGCCTGCACGATGTCGTTCTCGCGCAGGCGCAGCAGGTCGATGGTGCTGCCGAAGAAGGCCTTGCCGGCGTCGGGCCGGGTCTTGCCGGTGATGACGTCCATCATCGTCGTCTTGCCCGCGCCGTTGGGGCCGATGATGCAGCGCAGCTCGCCCACACCGATGGTCATGGTCAGCGCGTTCAGCGCCTTGAAGCCGTCGAAGCTGACCGTGATGTCGTCCAGGTACAGCGCCACGCCCTGCGTGAAATCGGGCTCGTTCAGGCGCAGCAGCTGCGCGCGCGCGGCCACGCGGCCGCCGGCCTCGGCCTGTCTGCGCCTGGCGTTCGCGCATCGCCTCGCGCGCGCGCGAGCCGGCCTCCATCAGCTCGGGCGTCATGCGCGTTCGTCCTTGTTGCCACGCCAGCTTGCGCACCAGGCCGACGATGCCGTGCGGCAGGAACAGCGTCACCGCGATGAACAGCGCGCCCAGGAAGTACAGCCAGATCTCGGGGAAGGCCTGCGTGAACCAGCTCTTCGCGCCGTTGACGAAGAACGCGCCGACGATCGGCCCGATCAGCGTGCCGCGCCCGCCCACCGCCGCCCAGATGGCGATCTCGATGCTGGCCGCCGGCGACATCTCGCTGGGGTTGATGATGCCCACCTGCGGCACGTACAGCGCACCGGCGATGCCGCACATCACCGCCGACAGCGTCCAGATGCTCAGCTTGTAGGCCACCGGGTTGTAGCCGGTGAACATGACGCGGCTTTCGGCATCGCGGATGGCCTGCAGCACGCGGCCGTACTTGGTGTTGACCAGCCAGCGCGCAAACACGAAGCAGCCGATCAGCGTGAAGCCGGTGATGACGAAGAGGATCATGCGCATGCCGGGCGTGGCGATCGGCTGGTCGAGGATGCGCTTGAAGTCGGTGAAGCCGTTGTTGCCGCCGAAGCCGGTCTCGTTGCGGAAGAACAGCAGCATCGCGGCGTAGGTCAGCGCCTGCGTGATGATCGAGAAGTACACGCCCTTGATGCGCGAGCGGAAGGCGAAGTAGCCGAAGACGAAGGCCAGCAGCCCCGGCACCAGCAGCCACCAGCAGCATCTGCGCGATGAACGAATCCGACACCGCCCAGTGCCAGGGGAATTCCTTCCAGTTCAGGAACACCATGAAGTCGGGCATGGGCATGCGGTACTGGCCGTCGCTGCCGATCTGGCGCATCAGGTACATGCCCATCATGTAGCCGCCGAGCGCGAAGAACAGGCCGTGGCCCAGCGACAGGATGCCGGTGTAGCCCCAGATCAGGTCCATCGCCAGCGCGCAGATGGCGTAGCACATGATCTTGCCGACCAGCTGCACCGCATAGTCGGACATGTGGAACACGCTGCCGGCCGGCACCACCAGGTTGAGCAGCGGCACCAGCACCGCCGACCACCAGCAGCGCGACGAACACGCGCGCTCCAGCTGCGCGCGCTGAGGAAGCCCCGCGGCGGCATCGCCACGGCCGCCGGTGCAGGCAAGCACCGCGCTCATGCTGGCAGCACGCGCGTCGCGGGACGCGACACCCGTCGCAGGCGTTCGCCCGTGCGCGGGCACGGTCGCGGTGCGCTCATGCTTCCGCGCTCCGGCCCTTCATCGCGAAGATGCCCTGCGGCCGCTTCTGGATGAAGATGACGATGAACACCAGCACCATGATCTTGGCCAGCACCGCGCCCTGCCAGCCTTCGAGCAGCTTGTTCAGCACGCCCAGGCCCAGCGCGGCGTAGACCGTGCCGGCGAGCTGGCCGACGCCGCCCAGCACCACCACCATGAACGAGTCGACGATGTAGCTCTGCCCCAGGTCGGGGCCCGACATTGCCCACCTGCGACAGCGCGCAGCCGGCCAGCCCGGCGATGCCCGAGCCCAGCGCGAAGGCATAGGTGTCGATGCGCGCGGTGTTCACGCCCATGCAGGCCGCCATCTTGCGGTTCTGCGTGACGCCGCGCACGAACAGGCCGAGCCGCGTGTGCGCGATCAGCGCGGCCACGCCGGCCAGCACCAGCCATCGCGAAGACGATGATGGCGATGCGGTTGTAGGGCAGCGTCAGGTTGCTCATCACCGCCACGCCGCCCGACAGCCAGGCCGGGTTTTCCACCGGCACGTTCTGCGCGCCGAAGAGGTTGCGCACCGCCTGCATCAGCATCAGGCTGATGCCCCAGGTGGCCAGCAGCGTTTCCAGCGGCCGGCCGTAGAGCCAGCGGATGACGCCGCGTTCCAGCACCGCGCCGACGGCGGCCGCGGCCAGGAAGGACGCCGGGATCGCCGCCAGCACGTAGGCAGTCGAAGGCGCCGGGCAGGTAGCTGCGGAACAGGTTCTGCACCACGTAGGTGGCATAGGCGCCGATCATCATCAGCTCGCCGTGCGCCATGTTGATCACGCCCATCAGGCCGTAGGTGATGGCCAGGCCCAGGGCCACCAGCAGCAGGATCGAGCCCAGGCTGATGCCGGTGAAGACCACGCCCAGCCGCTCGCCCCAGGCCAGGCGGCCGTCGATCTGCTCCAGCGCCGCGCGCAGCGCGTTGCGCACCTCGGCGTCGGTCTCGACCTTGGCGCGCTCGGACAGCAGCAGCTTGGTGGCCGGCGTGCCCGATTCGCCCAGCGACATCGGCCGCCTCCAGCCGCTTGGCCTTGTCGGCATTGCCCAGCAGCAGCGCAAAACGCAAGTTTCCCAACGCGTCCTTGATGGCCGGCTCCGATTCGGCTGCATAGGCCTTCTCGATCAGCGGCAACTTGTCCTCGCTCGGGTCGCCGGCCAAGGTCTTGACCGCTTCGAGCCGAATCTTGGTGTCGGGCGATTGCAGCCCGACCAGGGCCAGCGCGGCACCGAGTTCGGTGCGCATCTGGTTGTTGTTGATCACGTCCTCGGCCGTGTCGGGCACGGCGACCTGGGTGCCGCTGACGGGGTCGAAGCCCTTGCCGTCCTTGATGACGAAGACCGCGCTGTCGGTGACCTTCACCGCGTCGTCGGACAGCGCCTGGATCAGCGCCACGGTCTTTTCGTCGGGCGCGGCCACCAGCGCATTCAGCGCCGCGATGCGTGACTCGGAGTCCCCCTTGGCCAAGGCCAGCGCCTGCGCCGAGGTCAGCGCCTGCGCCGGTGCGGCAAGCACCAGCGCAGACAGCCAGAGAACGAGCCAACGCATCACGAGGCCGTGTTCGCGCAGCGCCTACTTCTTGGCCAGGACCGGCTCGTCCTTCTTGCCCTTGTTCTCGGGGATGAACGGGCTCCACGGCTGGGCACGCACCGGGCCCGGCGTCTTCCAGACCACGTTGAACTGGCCGTCGGCGCGGATCTCGCCGATGAACACCGACTTCCACAGGTGGTGGTTCTTCTCGTCCATCTTCGAGGTGATGCCGCTGGGCGCCGGGAAGGTCTGGCCGCCCATCGCCGCGATCACCTTGTCCGGGTCGGTGCGAGCCGGCCTTCTTGACCGCCTGCACCCACATGTTGAAGCCGATGTAGGTGGCTTCCATCGGGTCGTTGGTCAGCGGCTTGTCCTTGTGGCCGGGCACGTTGTTGGCCTTGGCGTAGTCGCTCCACTTCTTGATGAACTCGGTGTTGGCCGGCGACTTGATCGACATGAAGTAGTTCCATGCCGCCAGGTGGCCGACCAGCGGCTTGGTGTCGACGCCGCGCAGTTCTTCCTCACCCACCGAGAAGGCGACCACCGGCACGTCCTTGGCCTTCAGGCCGGCGTTGCCCAGTTCCTTGTAGAAAGGCACGTTGGAGTCGCCGTTGATGGTCGAGACCACCGCGGTCTTGCCGCCGGCCGAGAACTTCTTGATGTCGGCGACGATGGTCTGGTAGTCGGCGTGGCCGAACGGGGTGTAGGTCTCGACGATGTCCTTCTCGTCCACGCCCTTGCTCTTCAGGAAGGCGCGCAGGATCTTGTTGGTGGTGCGCGGGTAGACGTAGTCGGTGCCCAGCAGCACCCAGCGCTTGGCGCCGCCGCCTTCCTTGCTCATCAGGTACTCGACCGCGGGGATGGCCTGCTGGTTGGGCGCCGCGCCGGTGTAGAAGACGTTCTTCGACAGCTCCTCGCCTTCGTACTGCACCGGGTAGAAGAGCAGGCTGTTCAGCTCCTCGAACACCGGCAGCACCGACTTGCGCGACACGCTGGTCCAGCAGCCGAAGGTCACGGCCACCTTGTCCTGCGTGATCAGCTGGCGCGCCTTCTCGGCGAACAGCGGCCAGTTCGACGCCGGGTCCACAACGACCGCTTCGAGCTTCTTGCCGAGCAGGCCGCCCTTGGCGTTGATCTCGGCGATGGACATCAGCACCGTGTCCTTGAGCACGCTCTCGGAAATGGCCATCGTGCCCGACAGCGAGTGCAGCACGCCGACCTTGATGGTTTCCTGGGCGTGGGCCGACAGGGACAGCAGGCCGCTGGCGGCCAGCGCCGCGGTGGTCAGCTTGAGAGCGAAACGACGTTGCATACCTTGTACTCCTGAAGATGCCCGCAAAGCGGGCAAGGGTTGGGATGTCCAAGGCAGGTTCAGCAAAGGCTGTGCCAAGCATGGCGCCATGCGCAGTGATGAGGCGTGCAGACCTGGAGCGACGGCCGTACGCACCAGTTGCGGGCGCAATGCAACGCTCCTGGTGCATGTCGATGCCATACGGACCGACGGCCCGAAAAGAGTGCGCCGCAAGCCGGGCACCCTCCGGCGACATTGGCCGGCGGCCTCAGCGCGGTTGACTGTGTGCCCGCAGCCAGCGCACGAAGCTGGGCTCGTCCATCTGACCGGCGGCGACGGCGAGCATGGTCCGTGACGCAAGCCGCATCGTCGGCATGCAATTGCATGCCGTTCAGCGCCAGGAACAACTCAGCTGCGACAAACGCCGTGCGCTTGTTGCCGTCGACAAAGGGGTGGTTGCGAGCGATTCCGAATGCATACGCGGCAGCGAGTTCAGCCGCATCGGGCTCACCGTAGTGGGCCAACTGTTGGGGACGAGCGATGGCCGATTCGAACAGGCCCATGTCGCGCGTGCCTGCGGCACCACCATGTTCGGCCAGTTGCTCCGTCGTGAACCGCCAGAAGTACGGCGCTGTCAATCCAGCTCCAATCCGGCTTCGTCACTTCGCCAACTCACGAAGCACGTTGCGCCGCTTCTTCATCACCTGGCGCGCCGCCGCCATCTGCTCCTCGAACTCGGGGCTGTAAGGCGTCAGCATCACCCCGTTGGCCGCATCGGTGACGAAGACGGTGTCGCCCTTGCTCCAGCTTCAGCCGTGCCAGCACCTCCTTGGGCAGGATGACGCCGACCGAATTGCCGATCTGGGTAAGCTTGAGGGCGGTCATGATGCCACTCCGCGACGTTATAACGAACGTTATACTAGCCGGCTTTCGCGCCCGCCGCAAACCAGGAGCCTTCGCCGATGCTGACCGTGAACAAGCTGGTTGCCCAGGGCCGCGGCCTGGCAGCGGTGCTGCTGAAGCGCGCCGCCCAGGTCGAACTGGATTGGGACCTGCGCAGCCGCAGCCGCTTCGATGCCACCGATTCGGCCGGGCGCAGGCTGGGCGTGTTCCTGCCGCGCGGCCAGGTGCTGCGCGGCGGCGACGTGCTGGTGGCCGAGGACGGCTCGCTGGTGCGTGTGCTGGCCAAGCCGCAGCCGGTGCTGGTCGTGCGCCATTGTCCCTCGCACGGCTCGCCCTTCGACCTGCTGCGCGCGGCCTACCACCTGGGCAACCGCCATGTGCAGCTGGAACTGCACAGCGACCGCCTGCAACTGGAGCCCGACCATGTGCTGGCCGACCTGCTGCGACAGATGCACCTGATCGTCAGCGAAGCGCAGGCACCTTTCGAGCCGGAGTCCGGGGCCTATGCCGGCGGCGGTCACGGCCACGCCCACGACGGCCATGACCATGGCCACGATCGCGGGCACGGGCACGGGCACGGGCACGAGCACGCACGACCACGGCCACGCGCACTGAACATGTCGACTGCGGACGGCGACGCTCCTTCCGGGTCGCCGAAGGCCCTGCTTGAGCTGATGCAACTGGCCTCGCCGGCATTGCCGGTGGGCGGCTTCAGCTACTCCGAGGGCCTGGAGGCCGCGGTCGAGGCCGGCCTGGTGCGCGACGAGGCGCAGGCCGGCGACTGGCTGCTCGACCAGTTGCACCTGAGCCTGGCGCGCGCCGACCTGCCCGTGCTGGCACAGGCCGTGCCGGCCTGGCAGGCCCACGACATGGAGCGCATCCGCTCGCTCAACGATTGGGTTCATCGCACCCGCGAAAGCGCCGAGCTGCGCCAGCAGACGCAGCAGATGGGCCGCTCGCTGGCCGAATGGTTGAAGAACCGCGACGCACCCGATGAGCGCATCGCGCTGCTGGCCGCACTGCGCCCGGCGCCCACCTGGCCGCTGGCCTTTGCGCTGGCCGCCACCTCGAGCGGCGCGCCGCTGCGCGACATGCTGCTGTGCTTCGGCTTTGGCTGGGCCGAGAACATGGTGCAGGCGGCGATGCGCAGCGTGCCGCTGGGCCAGAGTGCAGCCCAGCGCATCCTGGCGCGTCTGATCGACGCGCTGCCTGGCGCGGTGGCGCACGCCGCCGCGCTGGCAGACGGGCAGCGACAGGCCTTCACGCCGATGCTGGCGATATTGAGCGCACGGCACGAGACGCAGTACTCGCGGCTGTTCCGATCCTGACGCGCTGGGGTCGCCCCCGAGCCGCCACCATAATCCGCGCCATGAGTTCACTGCACCACATCCCCGGCCGCACGCGCCGGCTGCCGCCGCTGCGCGTCGGTGTCGGCGGGCCGGTCGGCTCCGGCAAGACCACCCTGGTCGAGATGCTGTGCAAGACGATGCGCGAGCGCTGGGACCTGGTGGTCATCACCAACGACATCTACACCAAGGAAGACCAGCGCCTGCTCACCGTGGCCGGCGCGCTGGCGCCCGAACGCATCATGGGCGTGGAAACCGGCGGCTGCCCGCATACCGCGATCCGCGAGGATGCGTCGATCAACCTCGAGGCGGTGGACCGCATGCTCGAGAGGTTCCCCGACGCCGACATCGTCTTCATCGAATCCGGCGGCGACAACCTGGCCGCCACCTTCAGCCCGGAGCTGAGCGACCTGACGATCTACGTGATCGACGTCGCCGCGGGCGAGAAGATCCCGCGCAAGGGCGGGCCCGGCATCACCAAGAGCGACCTGTTCGTCATCAACAAGACCGACCTCGCGCCCCATGTAGGCGCCAGCCTGGAGGTGATGGAGGCCGACACCCGGCGCATGCGCGGTGCCCGGCCCTATGTGATGAGCAACCTGCGCACCCAGGCCGGGCTGGGCGAGGTGGTGGCCTTCATCGAGACGCGCGGGCTGCTCGAGACTTGATCCATCCGGCGCCGATGCTGCGCATTCCCGCGGCCTGACCCACCCGCGCCGGGCGTGCTCAACGCAGCCCGGTGCCGGCGTGCAGCGCCTTCATCGCGCCGGCACCGATCGAAGCGCCGAAACGCTTGACCAGCCGCTCGGCCACGTTCTCCTTGGGCGTGTAGTCGATGACCTCGGGCGCCTGGATCACCTCGCGCGCCACGTAGTCGAGGCTGCCGAAGTGGTCGGCCAGACCGATCTTGATCGCCTCCTCGCCGTTCCAGAACAGGCCCGAGAAGGTGTCGGGCGTCTCCTTCAGGCGCGTGCCGCGGCCGTCGCGCACCACCTTGATGAACTGCTGGTGCACCTGGTCGATCATCACCTTGGCATAGGCACGCTGCGTCTCGTCCTGCGGCGAGAACGGGTCGAGCATGCCCTTGTTCTTGCCCGCGGTCAGCAAGCGGCGCTCGATGCCCAGCTTTTCCATCAGTCCGACGAAGCCGAAGCCGTCCATCAGCACGCCGATCGAGCCCACCAGGCTGGCCTTGTCGACATAGATGTCGTCGGCCGCCACGGCGATGTAGTAGGCCCCCGAGGCACAGACTTCCTCGACCACCGCATAGACCTTCTTCTTGTGCAGCCCCTTCAGGCGGTGGATCTCGTCGTTGACGATGCCGGCCTGCACCGGGCTGCCGCCGGGTGAGTTGATGCGCAGCACCACCGCCTGCGCGGCGCTGTCCTCGAAGGCACTGGCCAGCGCCGCCACCAGATTCTCGGCATTGGCTTCGGATTCGCTGTCGATCTCGCCCCGGATCTCGATCAGCGCGGTGTGCGGCCCCGACGGTGCCGTCATGGCCCTGCGCTGCGCCATCAAGCCCCAGGCCACGGCCAAGGCCAGCGCCAGCCACACCAGCCGAAAGAAGATGCGCCAGCGGCGCTCGCTGCGCCGCTCGCGCAGCAACTCGCGGGCAGCGAGTTCGAGTGCACTTTCCAGGCGGGCCGACAGTGGCGGCGCCATCGCGGGCACGGCGGCAGGTGGGGGCGCCGAAGTGCCCTCGTCTTGTGTGTTCATCTGCTCTCCCCTCAGGCCGGCGCGTCGAACCGCAGCGGCCGGATATCGCGGGAAGGATACCAATACACCTGCCCGTCGCGTTCCTGCACCTGCACTGCCGTCAAGCGGCCGCGGCCGCAGGGCCCGGCGACGCAGCGCCCGCCGATCGGCTCGTAGGCAGCGCCGTGCGTCGAGCACAGAATGAAGCGCTTGTCACTGTCCAGAAACTCGCCCGGCTTCCAGTCCATCTCGGCGGGCACGTGCACGCAGCGGTTGAGGTAGGCGACCACCTGCCCTTCGAAGCGCAGCGCGAAGGCCCGGATCGGCTGGCCATACTGCAGCACGTCGAAGACCAGCGCCGGGCCGCCATCGGCCAACTGCACCGAGGCGCAAAGGTGCTCGGCGTCGGCGCGGCCTTCAGGCGTGCTCATGCAGCCACTCGTGCAGCTCGCGCGTGGAATGCGCGACGAAGCGCGGCGAAAAGCGATGGAAGTCCTCGCTCGGGTGCGCGCCGTAGCTCACCGCGACGCAGGCCACGCCGGCATTGGCGGCCAGCTGCAGGTCGTGCGTGGTGTCGCCGATCATCAACGTGCGCTCGGGCTCGGCGCCGAGTTCGATCCATCAGCTCCAGCAACATCAGCGGATCGGGCTTGGAGGCGGTTTCGTCGGCGGTGCGCGTGCTGTCGAAGAAGGAGCGCAGCTCGCACGTTCCAGCGCCTCGTCGAGGCCCAGGCGGCTCTTGCCGGTGGCCACCGCCAGCCAGTGGTTGCGCGCCTTCAGCGCCGCCAGCATCTCGCGCGTGCCCTCGAAGAGCACGATCTCGTGTTGGCGCGACATGTAGTGGTGCCGGTAGCGGCGGCCCAGCTCGGGGTAGCGTTCGACGGGCAGGTCGGGCACGGCGTGGCGCAGCGCATCCATCAGGCCCAGCCCGATGACATAGGCCGCCTGCACGTCGCTGGGCTCGGGCATGCCGAGGTCGCGGCTGGCGGCCTGGATGCTGCGCACGATCAAGCCGGTGGAATCGAACAGCGTGCCGTCCCAGTCGAAGGCGATCAGGTCGAAGCGGCGCCGGCGCGTCGGGTCCGTCATGGCCGGTTGTCGCTCAAGCCGCCGCCGGCAGCTGGCGCAGCAAGGCCGCGCAGGCAGCCGGAAGCGGCGCTTCGATGTCGATACGCAGGCCGCCGGCCGGGTGGTCGAAGGCCAGTCGCCGCGCGTGCAGGAACATGCCGTCGAAGCGCACACCCGGCAGCGCCGTGCCGCGCGCCAGCGCCTTGTTGAACTCGAAATCACCGTACTTGTCGTCACCGACGATCGGATGGCCGGCGTGCGCCAGGTGCACGCGGATCTGGTGCGTGCGCCCGGTCTTGATGCTCACGTCCAGCAGCGTGAAGCCGGCCAGCCGCTGTACCACCTTGACCAGCGTGATCGAGCGCTTGGCCTGCTCGTCGCCGGCCGCCGCAGTGCGCACCCGGCGCTCGCCGTCGGGCTTGAGGTACTTGTGCAGCGGCACGTCGATCACCTTCAACGACTCCGGCCACGCCCCAGGACCAGCGCCGCATAGGTCTTGCCGGTGTCGCGGGCGCGGAACTGGTCCTGCAGCGCCGTCAGCGCGCTGCGCTTCTTGGCCAGCAACAGCACGCCGGACGTTTCCCGGTCGAGGCGGTGCACCAGCTCCAGGAACCTGGCCTCAGGGCGCGCGCGGCGCAGCTGCTCGATGACGCCGAAGCTGACGCCGCTGCCGCCATGCACCGCCACGCCGGCCGGCTTGTCGATGGCCAGCAGGCTGTCGTCCTCGAACAGCACGCCGAACTCGCGCGCCGGCACCGCGGCGGCGGACGGCCGCTCGGCGACGCGCACCGGCGGCACACGCACGTCGTCGCCAGTCTGAACCCGGGTGTCGGCGGCGGCGCGGCCCTTGTTGACGCGGACCTCGCCGGAGCGGATGACACGGTAGACATGGGTCTTGGGCACGCCCTTCAGCCAGCGCATCAGGAAGTTGTCGAGGCGCTGGCCGGCCGAGGATTCGTCCACCCTCAGGTGCTGTACCTGCGGCGCCGCCGGCGTGACCGGCTTCACGGTCGGCATCACCGCCGCTGCTGCCGCGGGCAAGGCAGCACGAGCCGTCGATCGACCTTTGCCCCCTATAATGCGCCGGTCCACAATTGACCCGTAAGTGCTTGATTTGCCGGAGTTTACCCGGCGCACTCCAGGGCCGAAGGTGAGGCCGCATGGGCCGCGAGGCGGCCCATGTGCAGGTGATGCAATGCCGGTGCGCCCGCGGTGGGCCGTGGTCCCCAAGTGACCCGGCGGCCGATGGCCAGCGGCACGAGACACGCAACAAGAACCCAGCCTTGAGAGGCACCCGAAAATTTCCGGGGCAAGACGGTCCCGAAAGCCGGCCTTGCCCTTCGCGTCCAGCGACGCCGACGCATGTTGTCCACCGTCACCCGCTCCCATGCCTGACCGTTGCTCCCGGCGCCACGCCGCCGCAGCCCGTGTCGCCGCATGGCCGCCGCTTACGATGCGGCGCCCCGGGTCGACACCGCACGACACGCAAGCACATCGCTGACACGCACGCGCCAACGCTGCCGAGCACCAAGGCCCGTCGGGCCCGAAAGCCACGCAGTCCAGGGCGATTCGAGCCAAGGGTTTCAGCCAGCGTTTCTCCTGCATCGTTTTGGCTGCGCGCCGCAAGGCGTGCGGCCCGTTGACGCTGTGCCGCCGCGGGCCAGGCCCGACTTCGGCACGTTGAGAGGAGACTGAATGAAGCGCATGCTGATCAATGCCACGCAGCCGGAAGAGCGCCGCCTGGCGATCGTCGACGGCCAGAAGCTGCTCGACTTCGAGACCGAGATCGAAGGCCGCGAACAGCGCAAGGGCAACATCTACAAGGCCGTCATCACGCGGGTCGAGCCTTCGCTGGAGGCCTGCTTCGTCGACTACGGCGAAGAACGCCACGGCTTCCTGCCGTTCAAGGAGATCTCGCGCAACTACTTCCGTGAAGGCGCCGACGTCAAGAACGCGCGCATCCAGGACGTCGTCAAGGAAGGCGACAACCTGCTGGTGCAGGTCGAGAAGGAAGAGCGCGGCAACAAGGGCGCGGCGCTGACGCCCCTTCGTCAGCCTCGCCGGCCGCTACCTGGTGCTGATGCCGAACAACCCGCGCGGCGGCGGCGTCAGCCGGCGCATCGAGGGCGAAGACCGCGAGGAGCTGAAGGAGAACCTCGACCAGCTCGACTACCCGAAGGGCATGAGCCTGATCGCGCGCACCGCCGGCATCGGCCGCAGTGCTGCCGAACTGCAGTGGGACCTGAACTACATGCTCAAGCTGTGGACCGCCATCGACGGCGCGTCCAAGGCCGGCAAGGGCGCGTTCCTGATCTACCAGGAGAGCTCGACCTGGTCATCCGCGCGATCCGCGACTACTTCACCGCGGACATCGGCGAGATCCTGATCGACACCGACGACATCTACGACCAGGCGCTGCAGTTCATGAACCACGTGATGCCGGAGACGGCCAGATCGCGTGAAGCGCTACCGCGACGACGCGCCGCTGTTCAGCCGCTTCCAGATCGAGCACCAGATCGAGACCGCGTTCAGCCGCACCGTCAACCTGCCCAGCGGTGGCGCGATCGTCATCGACCACACCGAGGCGCTGGTCTCCGTCGACGTCAACTCGGCGCGCTCACGCGCGGCAGCGACATCGAGGAAACCGCCACCCGCACCAACCTCGAAGCCGCCGACGAGATCGCGCGCCAGATGCGGCTGCGCGACCTGGGCGGCCTGATCGTCGTCGACTTCATCGACATGGAAGAGAGCAAGAACCGCCGCGAGGTCGAACAGCGGCTGCGCGACGCGCTGCGCAGCGACCGCGCGCGCGTGCAGTTCAGCTCGATCAGCAAGTTCGGCCTGCTCGAACTGAGCCGCCAGCGCCTGCGCCCGGCGCTCAGCGAAGGCAGCCACATCACCTGCCCGCGCTGCAACGGCACCGGCCACATCCGCGACACCGAAAGCTCGGCGCTGCAGATCCTGCGCATCGTGCAGGAAGAAGCGCTGAAGGACAACACCGCCGCCGTGCACGTGCAGGTGCCGGTGGAGGTGACCAGCTTCCTGCTCAACGAGAAGCGCACCGAGATCACCAAGATCGAACTCAAGCAGCGCGTGACCGTGCTGCTGGTGCCGAACAAGCACCTGGAAACGCCGAACTACAAGCTCGAGCGCCTGCGCCACGACGACCCGCGCCTGGAGAAGGCCTGCAGGCCAGCTACACGATGATCGAGGAGCCGGAGGACGAAGTCGGCATCACGCGCCGCCGCGACGCCGGCGACAAGGGCAAGCCCAAGCAGGAACCGGTCATCAAGGGCGTGCTGCCCGACCAGCCGGCTCCGCCGGCGCCGGCGCCCCGCCGTGGCGGCGCCGGTGGCCCCGGCCCCCGTGGCCTACGTGGCGGCGCGTCGGCGGCGGCGAACCAGCCGCCGGCAGTGGCTTCTTCGGTTGGGTGCAAGCAAGCTCTTCGGCGGTGACCCGGCGCCGGCCCCGGTGGCACCACCGGTGAAGGCCGTGCTTGCGGCTGGGGCCAAAGCCGCGAGGCCCGACCCGAAGGCCGGCGGGGTGAACGGGGTGAACGTGGCGGCCGCGGGGCTCGCGGAGGGCGTGACGGCCGCTCGGCCGAAGGCCGCGGCGGGCGCGGCGAAGGACGTGAAGGTCGTGAGAACCGCGAGGCGCGCGAAGGCCGAGCGCCGCGCGACGGCGGGCGTGGCAGCCGCGACGCCGGCAGCGAGGTGACTCAAGACGGCGTCGCCGCCCAGGTCGAGCGCGCGCGCCGCGCGCCGAACGTGGCGAACGCAGCGACCGCGGTGATCGTGGCGAACGCAGTGACCGCGGCGAACGTGGCGAGGGTCGCCGCAACGGTCGCGGCGAACGCGACGTCGCGACGCCAGTCGGCGAAGAGATGCAGGCCCGCGGCAGCGTTGATTCGCTGCCTGCCGAAGGCGCGACAGCCGAGGGTGAACGCGACGGCCAGCGCCGCCGCCGCCGTGGCGGACGCGGCGGGCGCGACCGTGACGAGGCCCGCAGCGAAACGCTGGTCAACGCCGAGGCAGCGCTTGGCGCAGAAGCTGCCGGCACCGAGCAGGCGCTCGGCCTGACGGATGCAAGCGACGCCGAGCGCGAGCCGATGGCGGTGGACACGATGCCAGGCGAGGAAACCGGTGCCATGCGCAGCGAACGCGAAGGCGGGCGCCGACGCGGCGGACGCGGTCGCAACCGCCGCGAAGGCCGTGAGGCCGAGAAGGTGGTGATCGTCCGCTGCAGGCGCCTGTCGATGCGAGCGGCGAGTTCGTGGCCCAGCCACAGCAGCCGCCGGATCCGCAGGCAGTGCCGGCGACGGTCGAGGCCGTGGCCAGCGTAGCACCTGCCGCCAACGTGGCGCCCGCCGTCACGGCCAGCGCCGTGCCCGAGGCACCCACCGCGGCTGCGCCCTTCGCGCTGCCGATCGACGACCTGCGTGCGCTGGCCGCATCGGCCGGCCTGGAGTGGGTGAACTCGGATGCCGAGCGCATCCTGGTGGTGCAGCAGGCCATGGCCAGCGAGCCGAAGCCGGTGCACGTGCCGCGCACGCCGCGGCCGCGTGTGGTCATCGACGAGGGCCCG
>CAWFQP010000038.1:0-17743 GCA_963818005.1 uncultured Pseudomonadota bacterium | reverse complement strand
CCCCGGCCACCTGCAGCAGCACCAGCATCGAGACGTTGCCGATGCCGTACTCCAGGTTCGCCAGGTGGCGCTCCGACACGTCGGCGGCCAGCGCCACCGCGCGGCGCGTCATGCCGCGGCGCGAACGCAGCGCACGCACGCGTTCGCCCAGGCCGACCAGGAAGGGGTGCTTGTCCTCGCCTTGCGCGGCGCCGGCAGTCTGGCGCTGCGCAGCCTGGGGCATATGCAGTATCGTGCTTGACATCATGAAACTTCGGTTCTATTGTTCTGGCACGCACAATAGTTCATATCCGTCCATCAATCAAGTGTGCAGGGGAGACAAGGCCGTGACCTCCACCGACGCCATGCCCGCTCCGGGCGAGCGCTTCAACTTCGCGCAGCACCTGCTGCAACTGAACGCCGCGCGCGCCGACAAGCCCGCCTTCATCGATGACCAGGGCACGCTGAGCTACGGTGAGTTGGCCGAGCGTGTGTGCCGCCTGGCCGCGGGCCTGCGCGGCCTGGGCCTGCGGCGCGAGGAGCGCGTGCTGCTGCTGATGCTCGACGGCAATCCCTGGCCGGTGAGCTTCCTGGGCGCGATGTACGCCGGCCTGGTCCCGGTGGCGGTGAACACGCTGCTCACTGCCGACGACTACGCCTATATGCTGGAACACTCGCGCGCGCAGGCGGTGCTGGTGTCCGGCGCGCTGCTGCCGGCGCTGAGTGCGGCGCTGGTGAAGTCGGACCATGAGGTGCGCAAGGTCATCGTGGCGCAGCCGATCGCGCCGCTGCATGCCGACGAAGTGGACTTCGACGCCTTCGTCGCCGCCCACGCTGCAGTGGCAAAGCCGGCCGCCACCGGCGCCGACGACCCCGGCTTCTGGCTCTATTCCTCCGGCTCCACCGGCCGGCCCAAGGGCACGGTGCATTCGCACGCGAACCCCTACTGGACCTGCGAGCTCTACGGCAAGGGCGTACTCCGCCTGCGCGAGAGCGACGTGTGCTTCTCCGCCGCCAAACTGTTCTTTGCCTACGGCCTGGGCAACGCGCTGACCTTTCCGATGAGCGTGGGCGCGACCACGCTGCTGATGGCCGAGCGCCCGACCCCCGATGCCACCTTCAAGCGCTGGACCGGTGGCGTCGTCGATGAAGCGAGCCCCCAAGGGGCTTCGCCCCGCCCCACCGAGGGGGAGCGGCCGGCTCGGAGCGGCCCGTCGCCGGTCAAGCCGACCGTGTTTTTCGGCGCGCCCACCGGCTTCGCCGGCATGCTGGCCTCACCGCATCTGCCGGCGAGGGACCAGGTCGCGCTGCGCCTGGTGTCCTCGGCCGGCGAGGCGTTGCCGGCGGACATCGGCGAGCGCTTCAAGCGCCACTACGGCGTGGACATCATCGACGGCATCGGCTCGACCGAGATGCTGCACATCTTCATCTCCAACCAGCCGGGCAAGGTGCGCTACGGCAGCACCGGCTGGCCGGTGCCGGGCTACGACATCGAACTGCGCGGCGACGACGGCAAGCCGGTGCCGGACGGCGAGCCGGGTGACCTGTACATCCACGGCCCGTCGGCGGCGATGATGTACTGGGGCAACCGCGCCAAGACGCGCGAGACCTTCCAGGGCGGCTGGACCAAGAGCGGCGACAAGTACATCCGCAATGCCGACGACGGCAGCTACACCTACGGCGGGCGCAGCGACGACATGCTCAAAGTCAGCGGCATCTACGTCTCCCCTTTCGAGGTCGAGGCCACGCTGGTGATGCATCCGGCGGTACTCGAAGCCGCGGTCATCGGCGTGATCGATGCCGAAGGCCTGACCAAGACCAAGGCCTTCGTCGTGCTCAAGGCCGGCGACAAGGCCAGCGAAGACGAACTGAAGACCTTCGTCAAGGACAAGCTGGCACCGTACAAATACCCGCGGCAGATTCAGTTCGTGGCCGAGCTGCCGAAGACGGCCACCGGCAAGATCCAGCGCTTCAAGCTGCGCGAACAGGAAGCGAAACCTTCCTGAACATGAGCGTCGAGTTCGTCGAGCTCGACTGGCGCGGCCGGCGCGTGCGCATCGAGCACGAGTGGATCGGCCGCGAACGCGCCGGCCGACCGCTGCTGGTGTTCCTGCACGAGGGCCTGGGCTCGCGTTCGACGTGGCGCGACTTCCCACGGCAGCTGTGCGACGCGGGCAAGCTCCGCGGCCTGGTGTACTCGCGCCCCGGCTACGGCCGCTCCACGCCGCGCGCACACGACGAACGCTGGGGCGTGGACTACATGCACCGCCAGGCGCACGAGCTGCTGCCGGCGCTGCTGCAGGCCTTGCGCGTGGACGCGGCGCCCTGGCTGCTCGGCCACAGCGACGGTGCCTCGATCGCACTGCTGCATGCCGCGCACGGGCCGCCGCCGCTCGCCGGCATGGTGCTGCTGGCGCCGCATGTGTTCGTCGAACAGCTGTCGGTGGACAGCATCCAGGGCACGCGCGAGGCCTTTGCCACGACCGACCTGCCGCAGCGCCTGGCCCGGCACCACGACGACGTGGTCTCGGCCTTCTGGGGCTGGAACGACATCTGGCTGGACCCGGCCTTCCGCGCCTGGAACATCGAGGCCGGCCTGGAGAACATCCGCTGCCCGCTGATGGTCATACAAGGCCTGGACGACGAGTACGGCACCCTCGAACAGGTGCAGCGCATCCGGCGGCGGCTGCCGGCCGCCCGGCTGCTGACGCTGCCTGAGTGCGGCCATTCCCCGCACCGCGATCATCCCGAAGAAGTGATCGCCGCCTGCATCGACTTCATCGGCCCAGCCCCGCGTCGCTGAAACCGGGCCGCCGGCGATACAGCGCGGGGCCGCGGAAGGCTTTGAACTCCATCTCAACTTGACGATAATCCCGCTTGGGAAGGCACCTGCGATGAGCAAACCCAAAGACGCATCGATGACCTACCTGCGCTTTCTGAACCTGGCGAGTGCCGTGCGCGCCCTGCCCTCCTTCCCGAGCCTGGACGCGGTGGAAGAGCGGGTCTTGAACGGCCTGGCGGCGATCTGGGCCACCGGCGCGAAGGTCACCGTGCTGGAGGCGATGCGCCTTACGCCCGACACCTCGCCTTCCACGGTGCACCGGCGGCTGAAGCAGTTGCAGGAAAAGGGCCTGATCGTCCTGCGCGAGGACGAAGGCGACAGCCGCCTGCGCATCATCGAGCCCACCGTTGCCGCGAACGCGTGGTTTGCCAAGCTCGGGCAGTGTCTGAACCTGGCCGCGCGTGACGGCTGAGGCAACGCTGCGCCGATTCCTTCGGGACCTTGCGGCGGTGCTGGGCGTCGCCGCGCTGTGGGTATGCCTGTACTGGCTGAACGATTGGGCGTTCCACTTCCTCGAGAAGACCCAGGCCGCCAACTGGATCTTCCTGCCCGCAGGGCTGCGCCTGATCGCCGTGCTGGTCTGGGGCTTGCCCGGGGCGCTGGGATTGTGGATCGGTGCCATCGTCACCAGCAGCCAGGTGTTCGGCAGCTGGACGCCGGCCGTGTTCATCGCCGCGCCGATGTCTGCGTTGGCGCCGCTGCTGGCGGTCGGTCTCATGCGCGAGCCTCTGGCACTGCGGCCTGACCTTGGCGGGCTCAGCGTCCATTCCCTGGCGCAACTCGCCGTCGCAAATGCGACTTGCAGCGCGCTGCTGCACAGCCTGGTCTTCCTGGGGCTGGCTGACCCCAGAGCCAACGCCGCCGACATCCTGACGATGCTGATCGGCGACCTGGTCGGCACCATCATTGTGTTGTACGCCATGAAGCTGCTCTTGGCTGCCTTGCCGGCCAGATAGCAACCGCGGCACCGAGCGCCGCAGACGCAGCGCAATCCCGCATTCAGGTCTTGCCGTGCCGGACTGCACTGCAGGCTGCCTGGTCGCGCCGATACTGATTGTCATGTTGACAACGACATCAGCTCGCGCTGCCGTTGCTGGCCACATCCTTGTCGGCAGGCCCTGGCCTGAAGCGCTTGGACGCTGCGCCGGCGTGTCCAGCCGGCCCGCGCTGCGACTGGCAAGTCAAGCAGCATGCGAGCGGCACCGTACCGGGGCCGGTGCAGCGCCTGAGCCACCCGTGGCAAATGAGCCCTGCTTTGCTCAAGCGCCTGTCTTGGCGAGCGCCTGGTCGATGTCCCAGAGGATGTCGTCGATGTGCTCCAGCCCGACCGAGATGCGCACCATGTCGCTCAGCACGCCGGCGGCGCGCTGCTGCGCCTCGTCGAGTTGGCGGTGGGTGGTGGTGGCGGGGTGGCTGATCAGCGTGCGCGTGTCGCCGATGTTCACCAGGTGGCTCATGAACTGGGCGCCTTCGATGAACTTCACGCCTGCCGGCGCGCCGCCCTTCGACGCCGAAGGCGAGCAGGCCCGAGGCCATCGGCTCGCCGTCCAGCGCGCGCATCTGTTTCTTCAGCAGCGCGTGCTGCGGGTGCTCGGGCAGCCCGGGGTAGTTGACCCAGCCGACGCGCGGGTGTGATTGCAGAAAGCGCGCGACGGCCAGCGCGTTGCGGCTGTGGCGTTCCATGCGCAGCGGCAGCGTCTCCACGCCCTGCAGGATCTGCCACGCGCTCATCGGGCTGAGCGCGGCGCCGTAGACACGAAGCGTTTCCATGCGCGCGCGCATGCAAAAGCCGAAGTCGCCGAAGGTCTCGTAGAAGCGCACGCCGTGGTAGCCGGGCGACGGCTCGGTCATGCCCGGGAACTTGCCGTTGTCCCACGGAAATGTGCCGCTCTCGACCATCACGCCGCCGAGCGTGGTGCCGTGGCCGGCCAGGTACTTGGTGGCCGAATGCACCACGATGTCGGCGCCGAAGGCGATCGGGTTGCACAGGTACGGCGACGGCACGGTGTTGTCGATGACCAGCGGCAGGCCATGCGCATGCGCCACGTCGGCCACCGCGGCGATGTCGAGCAGCAGCATGCTCGGGTTGCCCAGGCTTTCGGCAAACAGCGCCCGTGTGTTCGGCCGGATGGCGGCGGCGAAGGCCTCGGGCTGCGTGGCGTCGACGAAGCTGGTGTTGATACCGAACTTGGCCAGGTTCACCGACAGCATGGACACCGAGCCGCCGTACAGCGCGCCGGCCGCCACCACATGGTCGCCCTGCTGCAGGATCGTCATCAGCGCCATCGCCTCGGCCGCCATGCCGCTGGCGCTGGCCAGCGCCGCACGGCCGCCTTCCAGCGCGGCGACACGTTCTTCGAGCGCGGCCACCGTCGGGTTGCTCAGCCGCGAATAGACGTTGCCAAAGGTCTGCAGGTTGAACAGGCTGGCCGCATGGTCGGCACTGTCGAAGACGAAGCTGGTGGTCTGGTAGATCGGCAGCGCACGCGCGCCGGTGGCCGCGTCGGGAATCTGGCCGGCGTGGATCGCCAGGGTCTCGGGTTGGAATTGACGGTCGGCCATCTCAGATCGGTCTCTTGGCGGAGATCACGCGTGTGTTGACGCCGGCCCAATGCAGCCCGCCGAACAGCCGCGCATGTTCGATCTTGGCGCAGCGGTCCATCACCGAATCCAGGCCAGCGGCACGCACCAGCGTGTCGGCCTGCAGGTTTCTCACGCCGATCTGCTGCCACAGACACTTCGCACCGATGGCGACGGCGCCCTGGGCAAAGGGCAGCACGTCCTCGGTGCGGCGGAACACGTCCACCATGTCCACGGCAAAGGGAATGTCCTGCAGCGCCTTGTAGCTGCGCTCGCCCAGGATGCTGTCGTAGCGCGGATTGACGGGCACGATGCGATAGCCGTGCTGCTGCAGGTACTTGCCGACGAAGTTGCTCGGCCGGTGCCAGTCGGCCGACAGGCCGACGATGGCGATCGTGCGGCATTCGCGCAGGATGCGGCGCAGGGTGGAAATGTCGTCGCTCATGCCAGGCGGTCCGAGGTCGCCAAACGCCCGGCAGCGTGTGTCAGCTCCACCACCGAGCGCTGGGCGTGACTGCCGCCGATGCGGGGCAGTTCAGGCAGGCATTGCGGCCAGTGCGCGCCGGCTTCGGCGCGTCGCCTCGTTGCATCGCCTGCAGCACCCGAACGAAAGCCGCGGCGACAGGCGCTCCTTCGTGGCCGCGGCGCGCCGTCTGCTCGAGCCTGGCCAACCCGGCCGACAGCGCGACGCCGTCGCAGCCTGCGGCGGCCAGAAGCGCCAGATGCACTTCGCCGAACACGTTGCTGCCTTGCGCGAAGTAGCCGCTCGGCATGGCGTTGTGCCGCCGGCCATGGCAGAGCGCTCGCACCGTGCAGGCCCAGCCGCCAAAGCAGCGATGCCGTGTCGGGCAGGCCCATGAAGGGCGGCCCCTTGGGCAGGAAATCCATCACCGGCCCGAGCAAGCGCCGCGTCGCGGCGGCCTGGTCGCCCAGAGCCAGTTCGGCCAGCGCGCCGTGCCACTGCAGGTGGCCCCACATCAAGGCATCGTCGGGGTAGGCGGGCAGCCATGCCGCGAGGAAGTCGAGCGCTTCCTGCGCACGCTGCGTCTCGTACAGACCATGCAGCAGCACATGGGCACCGTGGCCGTTCTGGGGCCGCGCGGCCATGCTGCGGCTCGCCAGGTCCAGGCCTTCGTCGGCAGCGCCGTCTTCGATGCGCACCCAGGCACGGTGCATCAGCAGCCAGGGCAGTTCGGCAGGCAGCTGCGGCGCCAGCGCCTCGATGAAGGCGCGCCGTGCGGCGTCGTGGTCGCGCCGGCCGCTGAACGCAAACAGCCCGTAGGCGCCCATCGCGGTGGACGCGCTCAGCACGTCGGTCGGAAAGCGCTGCGCATGTTGCTGCACGAGCACCAGCGCCGCGGGCGCGCGGCCGCCGACGATGGCCGACACCAGGGCCACGTGCGACTGCTCGCGCGCGCTCGTTGCTGCCGCGCCGGCCTCGGCCCGGCCCAGCGCGGCGCGGGCCTCGTCGATGCGTCCGTACATCTGCATCCACAGGGCACGCAGCGCGTACGCCAGCACGAAGTCCGGGTCTTCGGCCAAGGCCTCGTCCAACGCCTGGGTCACGCCCGGCCAGGCATGCAGGTGGGCGTCGACGGCCCGCTCATAGGCCCTCAGCGCCTGTGCACTGGCCGCGGTCACGTCGTTGCCGAGCACGTCTTCCATGGCTTGTTCCCCGCCATACGCACAACAGTCTTTCACGGCAACGATAGCGCACGCGGCAGGCGCCGCGCATCGGGTACAACCGCGGCAACGATGAGCCAACGCCACGTCACACTGCGCCAGTTCCGCTATTTCGTGGCC
Source organism: uncultured Pseudomonadota bacterium (assembly GCA_963818005.1). Classification (GTDB taxonomy): domain Bacteria; phylum Pseudomonadota; class Gammaproteobacteria; order Burkholderiales; family Burkholderiaceae_C; genus Rubrivivax. Next base: position 10,539 of record CAWFQP010000038.1, on the reverse strand, counting down.
GTGGCCGAAAGCGGCTCGGTCGCCGCCGCCTCGCGCACGCTGAACATCGTGCAGAGCGCGCTGACCAAGGCGATGCAGGAGCTCGAGGACGAACTCGGCGGCCGGCTGTTCGAGCGCAGCTCGCGCGGCATGCAGCTCACCGCGCAGGGCCACCGTTTCCTGGCCAGTGCGCGCCGTGTGCTGGCCGCGGTCTCCGACGCGACGCGGCTGCACGCCGACGAGGACGCACCCGCGCTCGGCGGCATGCTCGCCATCGGCGTCACCAGCCTGGTCGCCGGTTACTACCTGAGCGAGCTGTTCAGCCGCTTCCGCCGCAACTGCCCCGGCGTCGAGGTCTTCGTCACCGAGGACGAGCCGCGCTTCCTCGAGCACCTGCTGATCAACGGCGAACTCGATGTCGCCATCATGGTCAGCAACGTGCTCAGCGAACCGCAGGCGCTGGTGGCCGAGACGCTGACGCGCAGCCCGAGCCGCGTCTGGCTGGCCGCGCACCATGCGCTGGCGGCGAAGGACGAGCTGACGCTGGCCGAATGCGCAGGCTGCGAGCAGATCGTGCTCGAGGCCGACCGCATCGACGACCTGATGCGCGGCGTCTGGGCACGCCACCAGCTGAAGCCGCGCTGCATCCTGCGCACCACCTCGCTGGAGGCGGTGCGCTCGCTGGTCGGCAGCGGCGCCGGCATCACCGTGCTGCCCGACTTCCTGTACCGCGCCTGGACGCTGGACGCCCAGCATGTGGACGTGCGCCCGGTGCGCGACGCGCTGCCCACTGTCGACGTGGGGCTGGTGTGGCGGCGCGGTTCCGGCCTGAAGCCGGCCGCAGCGGAGTTCATCGAACTGGCACGCGAATCGTCGCGCCCGCGGCGCGTCTGACGCTCGTCAGAACAAAGCTCGCACAGCGCGTTTGGTGCTGCTGTATGTTGCTATAGCAGTACGACTGATTCGCATTTGTGTTCTTCGAGTTCCCCTGGGGCCATTGCACGGTCGAAGCCGGCGACAGCGAACTGTCGTTCCACTGTCGCGCCGCCGACGAGGCCGCCTGGCCCAGATGCAGAACGTGCTGGACTTGCAGGTCGGCATGTTCAGCCGCAAGGACCCGCTGCGCATCCAGTGGCGCTGAGACGCCCGCCTTTGCGCGTGACCGCTCAGAGCTTCACCATCACGTGCCGCGCCACGGTGTAGTCCTCCAGCGCGTACATGCTCAGGTCCTTGCCGTAGCCGCTGCTCTTCAGCCCGCCGTGCGGCATCTCGTTGACCAGCATGAAGTGGGTGTTGATCCAGGTGCAGCCGTACTGCAGCTTCTTGGCCACGCGCATCGCGCGGCCCACGTCCTGCGTCCACACCGATGAGGCCAGGCCGTAGTCGCTGTCGTTGGCCCAGGCGATGGCCTGCTCGGTGTCGGTGAAGCGCGTCACGCTGACCACCGGGCCGAAGACCTCGCGCTTGACGATCTCGTCCTCCTGGCGCGCGCCGGCCACCACCGTCGGCTCGTAGAAGAAGCCGGCGCCGGCCGCGGGCCTTGCCGCCGGCGGTGATCTCCATGTGGCCGGCTCATCTGCGCGCGCTCGACGAAGCTGGCCACGCGGTTGCGCTGGCGGTCGCTGATCAGCGGGCCGATCTCGACGTCGGCGTCGTCCTGCAGGCCCGACCTTGATGGTCTTGACCGCGCTCGACAGGTCGGCCACCAGCTTGTCGTAGACCTTGGCGCCGGCGTAGACGCGGCAGGCGGCGGTGCAGTCCTGCCCGGCGTTGTAGTAGCCGAAGGTGCGCAGGCCCTCGACCACCGCGCCGATGTCGGCGTCGTCGAAGACGATCACCGGCGCCTTGCCGCCGAGTTCGAGGTGGGTGCGCTTGAGCGTGCCGGTGGCGGCCTGCAGGATCTTGCGGCCGGTGCGACACGTCGCCGGTCAGGCTGACCATCGCCACCTTCGGGTGCTCGACCAGCGGCTGGCCGACGCGTGGCGCCGCGGCCGGTGATGACGTTGAGCACGCCCTTCGGGAAGATCTCGGCCGCCACCTGCGCCAGCAGCAGCGTCGTCAGCGGCGTCTGCTCGCTGGGCTTGATGACCACGGTGTTGCCGGCGGCCAGCGCCGGCGCGATCTTCCAGGCCGCCATCATCAGCGGGTAGTTCCACGGCGCGATCGAGCCGACCACGCCGATCGGGTCGCGCCGGATCATGCTGGTGTGGCCGGCCAGGTATTCGTTGGCCACCGTGCCGCTGCACGCAGCGCGCCGCGCCGGCGAAGTAGCGGAAGCAGTCGGCCACCGCCGGGATCTCGTCGCCCAGCGCGCGCGCATAGGGCTTGCCGCAGTTCAGCGATTCGAGGCGGGCGAACTCCTCGCCGCGCGCCTCGATGCGCGTCGGCCAGCTTCAGCAGCAGGCGCGAGCGCTCCATCGGCGTGCGTCTCGCTCCAGCTGTCGAAGGCGCGGTGCGCGGCCGACACGGCCTTGTGCACCTGCTCGACCGAGGCTTCGGGCAGCGCCACCAGCAGTTCGCCGGTGGACGGGTTCAGCACCTTCTCGGCCTCGCCCTCGCCGGCGACGAAGGCGCCGTCGATCAGCAGCTGGGTGGGCAGTGCGAGGTCGGCCATGGGGTTCTCCGTTGGGCAGGTTCAGCGATGCACGGGTTCGTCGGCGCGGGTCAGCGAGTAGGCGAGCCAGGATCGGCACGAAGGTCAGCGCGATGATCACCACCGCCACCACGTTGGTCACCGGGCGCTGGCGCGGGCGGATCAGCTCCTGCAGCATCCAGATCGGCAGCGTGGTCTGCTGCCCGGCGGTGAAGGTGGTGACGATGACCTCGTCGAAGCTCAGCGCGAAGGCCAGCAGCGCGCCGGCCAGCAGCGCCGAGCCCAGCTGCGGCAGCACGATGTAGCGCAGCGTCTGGAAGCCGTCGGCGCCCAGGTCCATCGAGGCCTCGATCAGGTTCGGGTTCAGCGCCGCAACCGCGCCACCGCGTTGTTGTAGACCACCACCACGCAGAAGGTGGCGTGGCCGATGACGATGGTCCAGAACGAGAACGGGATCTGCAGCGTGCCGATAGGCCGAGCGCAGCGCGATGCCGCTGATCACGCCGGGCAGCGCGATCGGCAGGATCAGCAGCAGCGACACCGCGTCGCGGCCGAAGAAGCTGGCCCGCGCCAGCGCCGCCGCCGCCAGCGTGCCGAGCACCAGCGCCACGCCGGTTGCGGCCAGCGCCACCTCGAAGCTGAGCTGGATCGCGGCCCACACGTCCTGGCGCAGCCAGGCCACGCCGAACCACTGCGTGGTCAGTGCCGGCGGCGGGAAGACATAGCTCTTGTCCTCGGCGCTGAAGGCGTACAGGATGATCAGCGCCAGCGGCACGTGCAGGAAGGCGATGACGCCCCACGCGACTGTCTTCAAGGGCCAGCCGGCAGCCGGGCTAGAGCGCATCGAAGGCCCCCAGCTTCTTGGCCAGCCGCAGGTAGATGCCGATGACGACGATCGGCACCAGCGAGAAGGCCGCGGCGAAGGGCACGTTGCCGGCCACGCCCTGCTGCTTGAAGACCACCTGGCCGATGTACAGCGTGCTGTCGCCGATGACCTGCGGAATGATGTAGTCGCCCAGCGTCAGGCTGAAGGTGAAGATCGAGCCGGCCGCGATGCCGGGCATGGCCAAAGGCAGGATCACGCGGCGGAAGGTCAGCGCCGGGCCGGCGCCCAGGTCGCCCGAAGCCTCGATGTAGGACTGCGGGATGCGCTCGATCGACGCCTGGATCGGCAGGATCATGAAGGGCAGCCACATGTAGACGAAGACGACGAAGGTGCCGATCGCCGAAAAGCTCAAGCTGGGCCCGCCGATCGCCGGCAACGCCAGCACCGCATCGAGCAACCAGCCCAGGTGTGTCTGCTGGGCCAGCCAGGAGATCGCGCCTTCCTTGGCCAGCAGCAGCTTCCAGGCATACAGGCGCACCAGGTAGCTCGACCACAGCGGCAGCATCACCGCGATGTAGAGCACGGCCTTGTGCGCGCCGCTGGCATGGCGCGCCATGAAGTAGGCCAGCGGGAAACCCAGGCCCACGCAGGCCAGTGTCACCAGCACCGACATCGTCACCGAGCGGCGCATGACATCGAGGTTGGCCGGGTCGGCCAGGTCGCGGAAGTTGCGCAGCGTGAACTCGCGCACCACCTGGCCGGTGTAGTCGTCCAGGCCGAAAAAGGCGTTGGCCAGCAGCGCCAGCAGCGAGCCCAGATAGACCACGCCGAACCACAGCAGTGGCGGCGCCAGCAGCGCCAGCAGCAGCAGGCCGCGCCGCGTATAGAGCAGGTCCGACAGCCGACGGCGCAGGCCTAGCGGCGGCGCCGGCAGCGCCAGCGTGGTGTTCACGACGCCTCCCAGGCGCGTGCGGCACCGGCCCGCGCAGAGGGTGCGAGCCATCTTGGGGCGGCGCGACGACGGCTCATACCCTGCCGCCCGCCTCGAGCGCGTGCACCGCGCTGCGATCCCAGTGCATGTGCACCTGCTCACCGACTGCCGGCCCGGCCGCGCCGGCGGCCAGCGGCAGGTCCGCCTGCAACTGCACACCGATGGCCTCGACCTTGATGCGCGTGAAGGCGCCAAAGTACTGCACCTCGCGCACTGTGCCGCTGGCACTGGCGCCGCTTTCGCCGCCGAGGCGGATGCGCTCAGGCCTCAGCATGGCGCTGCCGTGCCCGGTGAGCTGCAGTGCCGCGGCCCCGTCGAGCACATTGGCCGCGCCGACGAAGTTGGCAACGAAGCGTGTCATCGGCGCGTCGTACACCTGCTGCGGTGTGCCCACCTGTTCCAGCCGGCCCTTGTTGAACACGCCGATGCGGTCGCTCATCGACAGCGCTTCGTGCTGGTCGTGGGTAATGAACAAGAAGGTGATGCCCAGCCGGCGCTGCAAGGCCTTGAGCTCGCTTTGCATCTGCTCGCGCAGCTTCAGGTCGAGCGCACCCAGCGGCTCGTCGAGCAACAGCACCTGCGGCTGGTTGATGAGCGCACGTGCCAGTGCCACACGCTGGCGCTGGCCGCCCGACAACTGCGCCGGGCGCCGGTCGCCTGCGCTTTGCAGTTCCACCAGCGCCAGCAATTCATCGGCACGCTTGAGGCGTTCGGCCTTGCCCACCTTGCGCACCATCAGCCCATAGGCCACGTTGTCGCGGATGCTCATGTGCGGGAACAGCGCGTAGTCCTGGAACACCGTGTTCACAGGCCGCGCATAGGGCGGCTGCAGCGACATGTCTTCGCCGCCGATGAAAATGCGCCCCGCCGTCGGCAGCGTGAAGCCGCCGATCATGCGCAGGCAGGTGGTCTTGCCCGAGCCCGAGGGCCCGAGCAATGTGAAGAACTCGCCGGCCTCGATCGTCAGGTTGACGCCGTCGACCGCGCGCACCTCATGCCCGGTGGCGCCGAAGACGCAGGAGACTCGCTCCAGCGTGACCGCAGCGGTCATCGGCCACCGAGCACCGCGATGTAGTCAGAGACCCACTTGTGGTAGGGCACACACTGGTCGTTCTGGCTCGCGCACTTGGTCGTGGGCGTCTTCCAGAACGAGATCTTGGCGAAGTCGTCGTAGCCCTGGCGCTTGCAGCCTTCGTCGCCGAGCAGCTTGTTGCCCTTGCAGGCCGCGGGCACGGCTGGCACCGAGCCGAACCAGGCCGACAGGTCGCCCTGCAGCTTCGGATTGAGCGAATGCTCTAGCCACAGGTAGGCGCAGTTCGGGTGCTTGGCTTCGGCATGCATCATCGTGCTGTCGGCCCAGCCGGTGGCGCCTTCGACTGGCACCACCGTAGCAATCGGCCGCTTCTTCGAGCCGAGGATGTTGGCCTGGAACTGCCAGCTCGACGACGCGACCACGCCCTCGTTGGTGAAGTCGTCAATCTGCACGAAGGCGTCGTGCCAGTACTTGCCGACGATCTTGCGCTGGCCGCGCAGCAAGTCCAGCGCGGCCTTGTACTGGGCCTCGTTCAGTTCGTACGGGTCCTTGATGCCCAGCGCCGGGTTCTTCTTCATCAGGTACAGCGCCGCGTCGGCGATGTAGATGGGGCCGTCGAAGGCCTGCACGCGGCCCTTGTTGCTCTTGCCGTCGGGCAGGGTCATCTCCTCGAAGACCACGTTCCAGCTGGTCGGCGGCTTGTCCTTGAAGACGTCCTTGTTGTACATCAGCACGTTCCAGCCCCACTGGTAGGGCACGCCGTAGTGGGTGCCGTTCTCGTAGTGCCAGGGCGCCTTCTGCAGCCGCGGGTCGATGTTCTTGTAGCTGGGGATCAGGCCGACGTTGATCGGCTGCACCTTCTTGCCGCGAATCAGGCGCGAGCTGGCGTCGCCCGAGGCAGTGACCAGGTCGAAGCCGCCTTCGTTCATCAGCGCCACCATCTCGTCGGAGGTGCCGGCCGTCTTGACATTGACCTTGCAGCCGGTGGCCTTCTCGAAGTCGGTGACCCAGTCGAAGTTCTTGTCGGTGGCGCCGCGCTCGATGTAGCCGGCCCAGGCCACGATGTCGACCTGGCCTTCGCCCTTGCCGATGGCTTGCTGGGCCTTCTGGGCGGCGACGGGCATGGTGACGGCAAGCGCCGCGGCAGCAGCGGCGGCAAGCAATCGAATACGGCGGGTCATGGGCAGGCTCCTGTCATGATGGAACATCCGCACCGGGCCCGGCGCGGAACAAGGCGCGAACGATAAGGTCCCGAACTCACGCTGTGAAATTCAATAGTGCGCCGGAGAACGATCTCCAAATTCGATATCGCGGGTAAACCCGGGTCGCGAAGGCGTACCGTGAGCTTTCGTTCAAGCTGCCAGGCGAGCTTGCCGGTAGCCACGTCTTGTCTCGCGTAGAAGATCTTCAACTTGCCGTCGCGCACCAGATCGGCCGCCACCTGCAGCATGCGCTGCACATCGATAGCGGCAACGCGCCGGCGCAACGGTTGAAGTCCTTCGATCGTCTTTCTCCTGTGCTTGAAGCGCAAAGTGTCACACAGGGAAACAATGGGCCGGATGGCTCCTCGGCCCAATTCGACACGGGCCTCCCTCATGCAAGCTTAGGCCTTCAGATGCACGACTCTCTCATTTACCTTGCCGGGTCTGACGGCACAGCGGAGACAAAGGGATGAGCACCTACGGTTTGCAGAGCTACCTCGAGACATCGCGCCAAGTCGCCGAGCGCAGCGGAGACAGCAGCACTGGCACGCTGCTGCGCATGCTTGCGGCAAAGTGCGCTTACGGACTGTCGGCGAACGAGTACGGTCTGTACCGGCTGTACGAGCGCCCCTGGTCGAGGCTGAAGATGTTCATGACCAAGAAGCAGACCACGGCTCTCTTCTCCCGCGTCAATCCCGATGATCAATGCCCAGCAGTCCAAGACAAGTTCGAGTTCCACCGACGCTGCACGGGGGCTGGACTGCCGGTGCCGGTCCTGCGCGCGGTCTTGTCTCACGACCGTCAAGCTGCTGTCGGCGACATCCCGAGGCTGGCCAGTTTCCGCGACGCGCTCGAAAGTCTCGTGTACAGCGCTGGAACGCAGTGGATCCTGAAGCCTCGCCGCGATGCCTTGGGTACGGGCGTGCGTTTTGTCGAGTTGCGCGCCTGCGGTCCCGTCGACTTCCTCGGCCAGCCGATCGACATTCAACAGTTCGACGTCGATCTCCAGGTTGACATGCAGCGCGATGACTACCTCGTGCAGCACTTCGTAAGGCCCCATCCCTGTGTGGCCGGCTGGGCATCCGGTAAGGCGCTCGGCACGCTGCGCATCGTCACCTTCGTGCGCGGCGCAGACGTGGACCTGCTGTACGCGCTGGCGCGCATCCCCTGCGGCCGCAACGTGCATGACAACTTCAGCGGCGGCAGCAGCGGCAACCTCGTCGCCTGCATCAGCGCGGAGAGTGGCCGGCTGCAGCTCGCCTTCGGCCGCCGAGACAATCGCTTCAGTCGTCTGCTCGAGGCGTTCGAGTTCAATCCAGACACCGGCCGGCCCATCGCCGGCGAAGTTGTGCCCGACTGGGACGAGGTTCGGGCCACGGTGCGTCGAGCGGCGCTCGAGTTCCGATCGCTTCCGTTGCTGGGATGGGATATCGCGCTGTCGACCGACGGCATCGTCATCATCGAGGCCAACTCGAACCCGGACATCATCGGCGCACAGGTGTCCTCCGGCCTCGGCGCGCGAGAGTTGCTTCATGCGCTGATCTGAACCGATGAACTCCTCGGATGGTGGGGGGGCGCAGAACTTCCTCGGCGTGAAGTCGGGCCAGGCGGTGAGCGCAACCGCCACCGACCGATGCTCTCGCGCAGCCTGACTTCCATGGTGCTCGGTGCGCATGCGAACTCGGGTGACACGCAGGGGCTGTGCCGTAAAATTCATCGTCATGGACCCGCCAGCGATTGTCGCGGTCGACGACGACCCAGTCGCGCTGAAGGCTGTCGAGCGCGAGCTGGACGAGCGCTACGGGCGTCACTACAACGTCGTTTGCCTGCGCTCCCCCGTGGACGCGCGCACGCGTCTCGAGCAGTTCGCCGCAGCCAACGTCGACGTTGCGTTGGTGTTGGCCGCACAGGGACTTTCCGGCACGAGTGGAAGCCAGGTGCTCGACGAAGTCCGGCGGAACCACCCGCACGCGCGGCGGGCCTTGTTGATCGAGTGGGGCGACTGGGGCCAGAACCCGACGGGCGAAGCCATCTTCGAGGGCATCGCTCACGGTCGCTTCGACCACTACGTGCTGCGCCCGACGAGTTCGCCGGACGAGCTCTTCCACCAGTCGATCTGCAGCATGCTGCTCGACTGGGCCGAGGCCAACCGCGCCGCGCCGCACACGGTGCACATCGTCGGCGAGTCGTGGTCGGGCCGGGCCTACGAGCTGCGCGAGGCCCTCCAGCAGTGTGCGATCCCGCACCACTTCTGCCTTGCCGACTCGGCCGAGGGCAGCGCCCTCGTCGCCGCGGCCGGCAAAGGCGTCGAGTTGCCGATCATGGTGTTCCCCACCGGCCAGGTCCTGGTGAATCCCACCAACGCGGAGATCGCGGTCGCGGCCGGGGCGCCGGTCAGCCCGGAACGCATGGAGTTCGACCTCATCGTCGTCGGCGCCGGCCCCGCGGGCCTGTCGGCCGCGGTGTACGGCGCCTCCGAAGGGTTGAGCACCCTCGTCGTCGACCGCGGCGGCATCGGCGGTCAGGCGACCTCCAGTTCCCTCATCCGCAACTACCTCGGCTTTCCCCGCGGCATCAGCGGACGGCAGCTTGCCCGCGAGGCGTACGACCAGGCCTGGGTCTTCGGTGCGCGCTTCGCCTTCATGCAGACGGTCACCGGCATCGAACGTGCGGGTGATCAGCTCGTGGTCACGCTGTCCGACGGCACCCGGGTGCGCACCACGGCCGTGCTGCTGGCGATGGGCGCCCGTTATCGGCGGCTCGGGGTGCCGTCGCTCGAGGCCTTGACCGGGGCCGGGGTGTTCTACGGCGGATCGACGTCGGAGGCGCCGGCGCTCGCCGGCCGCGACGTGTTCGTGGTCGGCGGCGCGAACTCCGCCGGGCAGGCCGTGCTCCATCTCGCCACGTATGCGCGCCGGGTCGCGCTCGTGGTCCGCGGGAGCTCGCTGCGCACGCAGATGTCGGAGTACCTGGTCAGCCAGATCGAGGCGACCGGGAACATCGAGGTGCGTCTTGGCACCGAAGTGGTCGGCGGCGGCGGCGAGGGACGGCTCGATCATCTGGTCCTGCGCGATCTCGCGTCCGGCACCGAGGCACGAGTCGAGGCGCAGGCCCTGTTCCTGCTGATCGGGGCGCAGCCCTGCACCGACTGGCTGCCCTGCGCCATCGAGCGCGATCCGCAGGGCTTCATCCTCACCGGAGCCGACGTGCCGCCACGCACATGGCCGCTGCAGCGCAGCCCGTTCGCCCTCGAGACGAGCCTGCCCGGCGTGTTCGCTGGCGGGGACGCCCGGCACGGTTCGGTCAAGCGCGTCGCGTCGGCCGTCGGCGAAGGCTCCATCGCCGTTCAGCTCGTCCATCGACTGTTCGCCGCCGAGCAACGCCAACCCCGAGGTCGATCCGGCGGTGACCCCGGCGCTGCCGGCTGATGCCGGGGCCCTTCGAGGGCGTCCGCCCCAGGGCCACGATGGCCGTTCTTGAGGTCTTTGCTCGGTCAGTCGCCCCCGCCCTGGCTGTGTGCGCACGAATCGCCTGCGCATCCCGGCGGTGCATGAGTCACGTTGCGTGATCGGCCGGTCCTATCTAGCCGACCGCACAACCTGTGGAACACTGCCGCCGTCTGCCGTCCGGAGAGACCGATGCCGCAAGCACCCGCCACCCACATCCTGCACCGCAAGATGACGCACGCGCTGCCCGTCGCCGCCGGCGGCGAGGGCATCCACCTGATCGACGCGCAGGGCCGCCGCTACCTCGACGCCTCGGGCGGCGCGGCCGTCTCCTGCCTGGGCCATGGTCATCCGGACGTGCTGGCCGCGATGCACCTGCAGCTCGACCGGCTGGCCTATGCGCACACCAGCTTCTTCACCACCGCGGTGGCCGAGGAACTGGCCGAAATGCTGGTGCGCGATGCGCCAG
>CAWFQP010000037.1:0-95774 GCA_963818005.1 uncultured Pseudomonadota bacterium | reverse complement strand
GCGGGGTTTGTTCTCTTGCGGATACGGCGCCGGCGCGCCGCGCGCCCGTCAGAGCTTCTGCGTCTGCATGAAGTCGTCGAAGCGATTCTCTGTGAAGCGGAACCACAGGTTCTGGTCGCGGCGGAAGTTGGAGAAGTCCTCGTAGATCTTCTTCCACGCCGGGTTGCTGGCATTCAGTTCGGCGTAGAGCTCCATCGCCGCCTTGAAGGACGCGTCCATCACGTCCTTCGGGAAGGCGTGCAGCTTGGTGCCGGCGGCCACCAGCTGCTTGAGCGCACCCGGGTTGCGGCCGTCGTACTTGGCCTGCATGTCCACGTGGGCGTAGGCCGAGGCGTTTTCGATGATCGCCTTGTACTCGGGCGACAGGCTGTCGTAGGACTTCTGGTTGACGTACAGCGTCAGCTGCGGGCCGCCCTCCCACCAGCCGGGGTAGTGGTAGAACGGTGCCACCTTGTACAGGCCGAGCTTGAAGTCGTCGTACGGGCCGACCCATTCGGCCGCGTCGATGGTGCCCTTCTCCAGCGCCTGGTAGATCTCGCCGCCGGGAATGTTCTGCGGGATGCCACCGATCTTCTCGATCACCTTGCCGCCGAAGCCGCCGACGCGGAACTTCAGGCCCTTCATGTCGGCCATCGACTTGATCTCCTTGCGGAAGAAGCCGCCCATCTGCGCGCCGGTGTTGCCCATCGGGAAGTTGACGATGTTGACCTTGGCGTAGAACTCGCGCATCAGCTTCAGGCCGTTGCCTTCATACATCCAGGCCGTCATCTGCCGGCTGTTCAGGCCGAAGGGGATGGCGCAGTCGAGCGCGTAGGTCGGGTCCTTGCCGAAGAAGTAGTACGGCGCGGTGTGCGCACATTCGACGGTGCCGTTGGACACGCCGTCGAGCACGCCGAAGGGAGGCATCAGTTCGCCGCTGGCGTGGGTGGTGATGGTGAACTTGCCGCCGGACAGCGCACTGACCTGCTTGGCGAACTCATCGGCGGCACCGAAGATGGTGTCCAGCGCCTTCGGAAAGCTGGACGCCAGGCGCCAGCGAATGGTGGCCTGGGCCTGCACGATGGCCGGTGCGGTGCCCGCGGCCAGGACACCGGCAATGCCGGCGCCGCGAACGAATAGACGACGTTCCATGAGCGAAAACTCCTGTTGACAAGAAAGGGGGACTGAACCGGGCGAAATTCTAGGTTTGCCCCCGGGGCCCCCACGTGGTGTTTACCCGTGCGGGTCGGCCGGCGGACACCGCCGGCGGGCAGGCGCCGCGCCGATCAACTGCCGGCGAGTTTCATGCCCTCGACCAGCACCGAGCCCATCGACTTGCTGCCCTGGGTATAGACATCAGCACCCACCGCGACGATGTTCTTGAACATCGCCGGCAGGCTGCCGGCGATGGTGACCTCGTGCACCGGATAGGCGATGCGCCCGCCCTCGACCCAGAAGCCGGCCGCGCCGCGCGAATAGTCGCCGGTGACGTAGTTGACGCCCTGGCCCATCAACTCGGTGACGAACAGGCCGCGGCCCAGCTTGCGCAGCATGGCGTCGAGATCATCGCCCGGTTTCGTGAGACGGCTGCGCAAGGCCAGGTTCTGCGAGCCGCCCGCGTGGCCCGTGGTGCGCAGCCCGAGCTTGCGTGCCGAGTAGCTCGACAGGAAGTAGCTCTTCACGACCCCCGCTTCGACCACCTTGCTGGCGCGGGTGCGCACGCCTTCGTCGTCGAAGGGCGCGCTGCCCTTGCCGCGCGGGATGTGCGGATCCTCGTCGATGTCCACGTGCTCGGGCAGGATGCGCTGGCCCAGGCTGTCGAGCAGGAAGCTGGCCTTGCGGTACAGCGAGCCCCCGCTGGTGGCCTGCACGTAGGCGCCGAGCAAGCCCGCGGCGACCGGCGCCTCGAACAGCACCGGCACCGCGCAGGTGGGCACCTTGCGCGACTTCAGTCGCGACAGCGCGCGCTCGGCGGCATAGCGGCCCACGGCGTCGGGGGCGGCCAGTTCGCGCGCATCGCGCATCGAGCTGTACCAGGCATCGCGCTGCATGCCCGCGCCCTTGCCGGCGATCGGCGACACCGACAAGTAGTGCCGCGAGGTGGCATAGCCGCCGCGGAAGCCACGCGTGTTGCCGGCCCAGAAATGCGACTGCTGCGCCGACACGCCGGCGCCTTCGGAGTTGGTGATGCGTTTGTCGGTGCGCAAGGCCGCGTCCTCACAGCGCCTGGCCAGTTCGGCCGCGCCTTGCGCGTCGATGTCCCAGGGAAAGAACAGCTGCAGGTCGCGCGCCGCTTCGGCCGGGGTGGCCAGGTCCTGCGCATCGGGCAGGCCGGCCACCGGGTCCTCGGCAGTGAAGCGCGCGATGTCGAAGGCCGCGCGCACCGTCTGTTTCAGTGCCTCGGGCGAGAAATCCGAGCTGCTGGCGTTGCCGCGACGCTGGCCGACGTAGATGCTGACGCCGACCGACTTGTCGCGGCTGCGCTCGACGTTCTCCAGCTCGCCCTTGCGCACCGACACCGACAGGCCCGCACCTTCGGAGACCTCGACGCTGGCGTCGCTGGCGCCAATGTCGCGGGCCAGCGCCAGGCAGTCCTCGACGATCTGCTGGAACTGCTCTCGCGGGTACGAAAAGCCATGCTCGACACGGGGACGCGACATTCTTCTCCTGGGAACGGTGGTGGCAAGGTGGGCACTATGATAACGAGCGACCCCATCGTTACCCCCGTTCGCCGCCCCTTTCACCGCCTCGTTCGCCACCCCGATCCCATGCCCCGTGCATCCCCTGTCCAGGCTGCCACGCCGACGCCCGACGGCGGCGACGCGCCGAGCAAGACGCGGCTCAAGCAGCAGTCGCACGACCTGCAGAAGCTGGGCATGGCGCTGGCCGATCTTCCCGATGCACGGCTGCAGCGACTGGAGTTGCCCGAGCGGCTGTTCGACGCGCTGGCGCAGTACCGCAGCACGCGCACGCACGAAGGCCGGCGCCGTCAGCTGCAGTACGTCGGCAAGCTGATGCGCGAGGTCGACGACGCCCCGCTGCGCGAGGCGGTGGCCGAATCGAAGCTGGGCTCGGCCCGCGACACGCTGCTGCTGCACCAGGCCGAGGCCTGGCGCGACGCGCTCGTGGCCGACGACGAGGCGCTGACACGCTGGATGACCGAACACGCCGATTGCGACGCGCAGCACCTGCGCAGCCTGGTGCGCGCTGCACGGCGCGAGGCCGCGCTGCCGCCCGAGCAGCGCAACCCGCGCTCGTTTCGCGAGCTGTTCCAGTTCATCCGCCCGCTGCTGCAGGAGGCCGCTGCATGAGGTCGTTCGAAGCCGTGCGCATCGGGCTGGTGTCGGCCAGCGACCGCGCCGCCAGCGGCGTCTACGCCGACCAGGGCATCCCGGCGCTGCAGGACTGGCTGGGCCGCGCGCTGCGCAACCCGATCCACTGGGAAGCCCGGCTGATCCCCGACGAGCAGGCGCGCATCAGCGCCACGCTGTGCGAACTGGTCGACGACGCGCATTGCGACCTGGTGCTGACCACCGGCGGGACCGGCCCGGCCCCGCGCGACGTCACGCCCGAGGCCACGCTGGCCGTGGCGCACAAGCTGATGCCGGGCTTCGGCGAACAGATGCGGCAGATCAGCCTGGCCTTCGTGCCCACCGCGATCCTGTCGCGCCAGGTGGCGGTGATCCGCGGCAAGGCGTTGATCATCAACCTGCCCGGGCAGCCGAAGGCGATTGCCGAAACCTTGCAGGGCCTGCCGCAGGCCACGCCGCCGGTGCACGGCATCTTCGCCGCGGTGCCCTACTGCATCGACCTGATCGGCGGGCCCTACCTCGAGACCGACCCGGCGCTGTGCAAGGCCTTCAGGCCGAAGTCGGCGCAGCGCCCAGGAACAGCCTGACGCGACACGGCTTCAGGCGTTCGGCCGGTACAAGCCAATGCCAATGCCAATGCCAATGCCAATGCCAGGCCGCGGCCTGGGGCCGCTGGCCTCAGCTACTTGACCAGGCGGTTCAGGCTCTCGGCGTCGAACTGCTCGGTGGTGTGCGCGTCCTGCGGCACACAGGGCGCGCCGGGCAGCTCGCGCGCCCCCGCCGACAGCGTCTCGATGGCCTGCCACAGCAGCGCGATCTGGTGCTCCTGCGACGCGGTGCTGTCGATCAGCCCCTTCATCGCCAGCGACACCGGGTCGTCGCCCTGCGTCACGCCATAGGCCGAGAAACCCATGCGCGCCGAGACCTCCTCGCGCGCCGCGTCGGCCCTGGCCTCGATGATGCGTGCCGGTATGCCCACCGCCGTGGCTCCCGGCGGCACCGGCTTGAGCAGCACCGCGTTCGAGCCGACGCGCGCGCCGTCGCCGACGGTGAAGCCGCCCAGCACCTTGGCGCCGGCGCTGACCACCACGCCGCGGCCCAGCGTGGGGTGGCGCTTGGTACCCTTGTACAACGTGGTGCCGCCGAGGGTGACGCCCTGGTAGATGGTGCATTCGTCGCCGATCTCGGCGGTCTCGCCGATGACGATGCCCATGCCGTGGTCGATGAACACGCGCCGGCCGATCGTGGCGCCGGGATGGATCTCGATGCCGGTAAGAAAACGCGCCAGGTGCGAGATGAAGCGCCCGAGCCAGCGCAAGCCGCCGATCCAGCAGGCATGGGCCCAGCGATGAAGGACCAGCGCATGCAGCCCAGGGTAGCAGCTCAGCACCTCCCAGGCCGAACGCGCCGCGGGGTCGCGTTCCAGGATGCAGGCAATGTCTTCACGCAGGCGGCTGAACATGGTGTCTTTCCGGTGGCCGGGCGCAAAGTGTATGTCGGTCCGGCCCTTCGCGTCGGCCGTGTCTGCGTCGGCCGACGCCGCGCCCCTTTCGGCCGGTGTGGCAACGCGCATGCGCTAACCTAGCGGACGATGGCCGGCGCATCGGGGGCCGCCCAAGTGGAAGCCTGACCATGCTCAAGCGAATCTTTGTCTTCACGCTGGCCACGACGGCGAGCCTGGTGCTGTTGGGTTGCGCCAGCACGGCGACCAAGCTCGACGCGCAGTGGGTCAATCCGCAGCACGCGGGCAAGCACAGCGTGCGCGACATCATGGTCATGTCGGCGGTGCGCGACTCGACCAACCGGCGCATCTTCGAAGACCGCATGGTCGCCGCGCTGCAGGCCGCCGGCGTCAAGGCGGTGCAGTCCTACAAGTTCCTGCCCGAGGAAGGACCGGTCAGCGAAGAGCGGTTGCGCAGCGTGGTGGCCCAGGCCGGCGTCGGCCATGCGATGGTCTCGCGCATCATCAATGTCAGCACCCAGGTGAACGTGTCACCGGGCATGGTGATGGGTCCGGCCTGGGGTCCGGGCTGGGGCTGGGGCGGCGGCTGGGGCCCGGGCTGGGGCGGCTTCGCCGGTTACCAGAACGCGATGTGGGCCACGTCGATCCCGCCGCAGGTGACGACCACGCAGAACGTGCATTCCGACACCCGCGTGTTCGACGCGGCCGATGCCGAGGTGCTGTGGTCTGCCGCCACCACCACCGCCACCGGCTACAACTCGGTGAACCAGCTGATCGACCAGTTCGTGCAACTGATCGTCAGCACGATGGCCAAGGACGGCGTGATCTGACTCAGGCGGCCTTGCGGCGCCTGGCAACGAAGCCCAGCGCGCCCAGGCTGGCCAGCGTCAACGCGCAGGAGCCGGGTTCGGGCACGACGGTCACCCGCAGTTGGTCGACCTCGAAGGCGTCGCTTCTCGACGTGAAGGTCAGCGCGTCGATCAGGTCGCCGCCATCGGCCTTGATGCTCAGGTACACGCCCACGCTGCGATCGCCGTTCAGCGAGGTCCCCAGCAGCGTCTTGTTGAAGGCGCTGCCGTTGATCTGCAGCACGTTGTATTCATCTGGAGATCCCCAGAGGAAGCTGATCTCGCTGGCACCGCCCGCGAAGCTCATCGTGGCCACGGGCGTTTGCGGAGCACTCGGGCCCACGGACCACCAACGGCCGGTGGCTCCAGGCGGCTTGGCCGTGATCGAACCGACCCCCGCATCGCCATCGGCGAAGACACGACCGCCCTCGATGGAGATGAAGCCGGGCAGCGATTCCGCGACTTCGAAGCCGAACGTCACCGGGCCGGCTGGCACCACGGAGCTGGACGAGGTGACGATCGCGGCATGCGCATGCAGCATGCACAGTGACGCGGCCGAGGCAACGAGGATTTTTTTGAAGGTCATGGTTTCCGCCAGGGGCTCCGGGTTTCGGTGAGGCGCCGCCGGATGTGCAGCGCATGAACCGAATGCTGCGGGTCGACGCGCTGACGCGCATCCCCGGACCCAAGGAGTGCGGCGGCCGCTTTTCGGCCATTCGTGGTTCAAGTCACGCCGCGCGCTCAGCGGCGCTGTTCGATCGCCCGCGCGATGCCGCGCAGGATGTGCACTTCTTCCCGGGTGAGCTGCGCGCGGTTCAGCAGCTGCTGCAGCCGCGGCAGCAGCTTCTTCGGCACGGCCGGGTCCAGGTAGCCCAGCTGCACCAGCGCGCGTTCCCAATGCTCGACCACCCCCTGCACGGCAGGTGCATCGGCACGCAGCGTGTCGGGCCTGCGCGCCTCGACCGCAAAGCCGCCGAGGGCCATGCGCCACTCATAGGCGATCAGCTGCACCGCCTGCGCCAGGTTCAGCGAGCCGTAGTGCGGATCGGTGGGTATGCTCAGGCAGGCATGGCAGCGATAGACATCGTCGTTGCTCATGCCGAAGCGCTCCGAGCCGAAGACGAAGGCCACGCGCCGTTCGCCCGATTGCAGCGATGCGAAATGCTCGCGCGGCGCCCAGGTCGGCGGGCCGAAGTCGCGCGGCGTCATTGCCGTGGCACAGGCATGGTGGATGCCGTCCAGCGCCTCGCTCAAGGTGTCGACGATGCGTGCGCGCACCAGGATGTCGGCCGCGCCACTGGCCAAGGCCACCGTTTCCTCGCGCGACAGCACGTCGGCGAAGCGTGGGCCCACCAGCACCAGGTCGGAAAAGCCCATGACCTTCATCGCCCGCGCGGCCGCTCCGACGTTGCCGGCGTGGCTGGTGTGCAGCAGCACGAAGCGGGTCGTGTCGAGGCGCTCGGTCATGGGCGGCTAAAATCGGCGCTTGCCGCCGCATTCTCGCTGCGCACGCTCTTTGTTACTGCCACTGCATCCCACGCCACGCGCACATCCCATGTCACAAGCCTTGCATCCTATGCTCAACGTCGCCGTCAAGGCGGCGCGCGCGGCGGGCGCGATCATCAATCGCGCGGCGCTGGACATCGACATCCTCAAGGTCAACACCAAGAATCCGAACGACTTCGTCACCGAGGTCGACCATGCCTCCGAGCGGATCATCATCGACACGCTGCTCGAAGCCTACCCGGGCCATGGCATCCTGGCCGAAGAATCGGGCCGCACCCGTGGCGCGAAGCACAGCGACTACGTCTGGATCATCGATCCGCTGGACGGCACCACCAACTTCATCCACGGCCTGCCCACCTACGCCGTGTCGATCGCGCTGGCGCATCGCGGCCAGGTGCAGCAGGCCGTCGTCTACGACCCGGCGCGCAACGACCTGTTCTATGCCTCCAAGGGCCGCGGCGCCTTCCTCAACGACCGGCGGCTGCGCGTCAGCAAGCGCATCAAGCTGGCCGATTCACTGATCGGCACGGGCTTCCCGTTTCGCAAGGGCGACAACTTCAGGCGCTACATGAGGATGTTCGAAGAGGTCATGCAGAACTGCGCCGGCCTGCGCCGCCCGGGCGCGGCCGCGCTCGACCTGTGCTACGTGGCCGCGGGCTGGTACGACGGCTTCTTCGAGACCGGCCTGCAGCCCTGGGACGTGGCGGCGGGGTCGCTGATGGTCAGCGAGGCCGGTGGGCTGATCGGCAACTTCACCGGCGAAGCCGACTTCCTGTACCAGCGCGAGGTGATCGCCGGCAACCCCAAGGTCTATGGCCAGCTGGTGCACCTGCTGGCAGCGCACAGCCGCGTCCTTGCTGGCGCGGTGCCCGGCGCCGAGGACGAGCCGACAACTCCCGAAGCGGCACTGGCCGCGCAACTCGAAACCGCTGCACCCGCCACGCCGGCGCGGGCCGCGACGCGCATTCGCAAGAGCGCGGGCGACGCCGAGCTCTGAACGCGGCGCGCCGCGAAGCGCCTCCAGGCCGACCGGCCTGCGGCGGGCGAGGCGGCTCAGGGAAACAGCACCGCCGCGCCGTCGAAGCGGCCGGCGCGCAGGTCGGCCAGCGCCTCGTTCGCCTGCTGCAGCGCATAGGGCCGCGTGTGTGTACGCAGGCCCACCTGCGGCGCCAGTCGCAGGAAGTCGATGCCATCCTGCCGCGTCAGGTTGGCCACCGACAGCAACTGCCGCTCCTGCCACAGCAGCCGGTACGGGAACGACGGGATGTCGCTCATGTGGATGCCGGCGCAGACCACCCGGCCGCCCTTGCGCACCGCCTGCAACGCGACCGGCACCAGCGAGCCGACCGCGGCGAAGAGGATTGCGGCATCCAGCGGCTGCGGCGGCGCTTCGTCGGAACCGCCGGCCCACGCCGCACCCAGGCTGCGCGCAAAGGCCTGGCTGGCGGCATCGCCCGGCCGCGTGAACGCATACACCGTGCGGCCCTGCCAGACGGCCACCTGCGCCAGGATGTGCGCCGCCGCACCGAAGCCGTACAGGCCCAGGTGCCGCCCCTCGCCGGCCAGCACCAGCGAGCGCCAGCCGATCAGCCCGGCACACAGCAGCGGCGCCAGCGCCTCGTCGCTGCCCTGCTCGCCCAGCGGGAACGCAAAACGGGCATCGGCGATGGCCGAGGTGGCGAAGCCCCCATCACGGGTGTAGCCGGTGAACAACGGCCGGTCGCACAGGTTCTCCTGCCGGCCCATGCAGAAGGCACAGTGACCGCAGGTGTGGCCCAGCCAGGGCAGGCCGACACGCTCGCCCAGGCGCAGGCCTTCGACACCCGCGCCCAGCGCATCGATGCGGCCGACCACCTCGTGCCCGGGAATGATCGGCAGCGGGATGTCCGGCAGCTCGCCGTCGAGCACATGCAGGTCGGTGCGGCACACGCCACAAGCGGCCACGCGCACGCGGATTTCGCCCGGCCCGGGCTGGCGCTCGGGCAGTTCGGTCCATTCGAGCGGCCCGCCGATCCGCCGCAACTGCATCGCTTGCATGCCGCCGTCCTGACGCGTCAGTAGATGTCCGGCTCGGCCACCGCCGCGCCGAAGCCGGTTTCGAGGAAGTCGAAATCGCAGCCCTGATCGGCCTGCAGCACATGCTGGCCGAAGATCCAGCCATAGCCGCGCTCATAACGCCGCGGCGGCGGCTGCCAGGCGGCGCGGCGCGCGGCCAGTTCCGCGTCGCTCACCTCCAGGCGGATGCGCCGCGCCGGCACGTCGACCGTGATGCGGTCGCCGGTGCGCAGCAGCGCCAGCGGCCCGCCGACCGCCGCCTCGGGCGCGCAATGCAGCAGGCAGCCGCCGTAGCTGGTACCGCTCATGCGCGCATCGCTCAGGCGCAGCATGTCGGTGACGCCGGCCTTCAGCAGCTTGGTCGGAATCGGCAGCATGCCCCACTCGGGCATGCCGGCGCCCAGCGGGCCCGCGTAGCGCAGCACCAGGATGTCGTCGCCCGTGACCTCCAGTTCCGGGTCGTCGACCGCCTTCTTCAGCGCCGGATAGTCGTCGAAGACCAGCGCGCGGCCGCTGTGCTGCAGCAGCCGCGGCGCACAGGCGCTGGGTTTGATGACCAGCCCATCGGGCGCCAGGTTGCCGCGCAGCACCGCCAGCGCGCCTTCGGCATAGATCGGGTTGCTCAACGGGCGGATGACGTCGTCGTCGAAGACTTCGGCTTGTGCAATGTTCTCACCCAGCGTGCGGCCGTTGACCGTCATCGCGTCGGTGTGCAGGTGCTCGCGCATGCGTTGCAGCAGCGCCGGCAGCCCACCGGCGTAGAAGAAGTCCTCCATCAGGTAACGCTCGCCGCTGGGCCGGATGTTGGCGATCACCGGCACCTTGCGGCTGGCCGCATCGAAGTCGTCCAGCGTGACGGCCTGTCCGGCGCGCCGCGACATTGCGATCACATGGATGATGGCGTTGGTGCTGCAGCCCATGGCCATCGCACAGGCGATGGCGTTGTGAAAGCTGGCGCGGCTCAGCACCCGCGCGGGGCTCAGGTCCTCCCACACCATCTCGACGATGCGCCGGCCGCAGTCGGCGCTCATGCGCACATGGCCGGCATCGGCCGCCGGGATGCTGGACGCCCCAGGCAGCGTCAGCCCCAGCGCCTCGGCGATGCCGGTCATCGTGGCCGCGGTGCCCATGGTCATGCAGGTGCCGTGGCTGCGCGCGATGCCCGATTCCATCTCGGCCCAGGCCTGGTCGGACAGGCGCCCGGCGCGGCGCTCGTCCCAGTACTTGAAGGCGTCCGAGCCCGAGCCCAGCACCTGGCCACGCCAGTGGCCGCGCAGCATCGGCCCGGCCGGCAGGAAGACGAAAGGCAACCCGGCACTCAGCGCGCCCATCACCAGGCCCGGCGTGGTCTTGTCGCAGCCGCCCATCAGCACTGCGCCGTCGATCGGATGGCTGCGCAACAGCTCTTCAGTCTCCATCGCCAGCAGGTTGCGGTACAGCATCGTCGTCGGCTTGACCATCGGCTCGGACAGGCTCATCGCCGGCAGTTCCAGCGGCATGCCGCCGGCCTGCAGCACGCCGCGCTTGACGTCCTCGACGCGCTGCTTGAAGTGCGCATGGCACTGGTTGATGTCGCTCCAGGTGTTGATCACCGCGATCACCGGCTTGCCCGCCCAGTCGGCCGGCGCATAGCCCATCTGCCGCATGCGCGAGCGGTGGCCGAAGGAGCGGAAGTCGTCGGGCGCGAACCAGCGTGCGCTGCGCAAGTTCGAGGCGGTCCTGCGGGTCATGGTCGGCATTCCTTCGGCGGCAGCACGGCAACACTGTACGCGCGCTTGCGCCCCGGGCGTCGCGTAGAGTCCGGCCTCGGCCTGCACGGCCACCCCTGCCCCGATGCAAGCCCAACAATCCACCGCCAAGGCCGCCGCATGGATGGCCGGATGGCTGACGCTGATGCTGGTCATCGCCGTGGCCGGGCGCGAGGCCACGCGCGAGCTGGCGGTGTTCCAGGTGATGGAGCTGCGCTCGGTCATCGGGCTGTTCCTGCTGTGGCCGATGCTGCGCTCGGCCGGCGGCGTCGCCGCCCTGAAGACGCGGCGACTGCGCGACCATGCAACGCGCAACCTGGTGCACTACGCGGCGCAGTACGCCTGGTTCGCCGCGCTGACGATGATCCCGCTGGCCCAGGTGGTGGCCATCGAGTTCACCATGCCGATCTGGATCATCCTGCTGGCCGCCGCCTTTCTGGGCGAACGCATCACGCCGTCGAAGCTGCTGGCGGTGGCGCTGGGTCTGCTGGGTGTGGGCCTGATCGTGCGGCCCGGTGCGTCGGGACTGAGCCCCGGGCAGCTGGTGGCGCTGGCCGCCGCGCTCGGCTTCGCCGTATCGGTGACGATGGTCAAGTCGCTGACGCGCAGCGACAGCGCGCTGGCCATCATCTTCTGGATGCTGGTCGTGCAATCGCTGCTGGGCCTGCTGCCGGCCCTGTGGGTGTGGCGCTGGCCCTCGAGCGCCGCGTGGGGCTGGGTCGGGGTGGTGGCCTTCTGCGGCACCTTCTCGCACTACTGCATGGCGCGCGCGCTGCGCCATGCCGAGGCCACCGTGGTGATGCCGATGGACTACCTGCGCGTGCCTTTGACCGCGCTGGCCGGCTGGCTGATCTACGCCGAACGCCTGGACTTGTTCAGTGTGGCCGGCACGGTGCTGATCCTGGCCGGCAACCTGCTGAACATGCGCCGTGCCGACGGCGCGCAGCGGCCGACTTCCGGGCCGCACCGACGAAGTTCGGGCGGCTGAGCGGGCGCGGGCGCGAAAGCCGCCGGGTCAGCTGCGCGCGGCCGGGTTGGTCATGGCTTTCATGACCTGCCAGACGCTGCGGGCCGCGCTGGGCCTCTGAGCAACCCGGACCCGTCACGGCCGGCTTCGTGCGTGCTAGATTGGCGCTCCATGAAACACCTCGCCCGCACCTTGAAGCTGCTGACCGGCGTGGCGCTCAGCTCGAGCCTGGCGGCCTGTGGCGGCGGCGAGGTCGGTGGCACCGTCAGCGGCCTGGGCACGAGCCTGAGTGTCACGCTGCTCAACAATGGCAGCGATTCGCTCACGGTCAGCCGCAACGGCAGCTTCTTCTTCGCCGAGAGACTGGATGCCAACGCCGCCTATGTGGTCAGCGTGCAGGCCCAGCCGGTGGGCCAGTCCTGCGAGGTCACCAATGGCTCGGGCACGCTCGATGCCGAAGGGACCACCGTCGACAGCGTGCGCGTGAGTTGCAGCTTCTCCTCCAGCCTGCGCGGCACCGTGTCCGGACTGCAGCCGGGCCTGGCGCTGACGCTGCTCAACGGCAGCGACCGGTTGGTCATCAGTGCCGACGGGCCCTTTGCCTTCGGCGACAACCTGAGCGACGGCACGGCCTACGCGGTGCGTGTGCTGACGCAGCCCGCGGGCCTGAGCTGCAGCGTGCAGAACGCCACCGGCACCTTCTTCGCGCGCAGCTTCCTGGACATCGTCGTCGTTTGCAGTTGAAGGTTGCGACGCAACAAGCCGGGGACCCGCGCGCCGCGCCGCGTGGGCTGCCCGTACACCCTCGCGCATGAGTCCCTTCGACGAAGACACCCGGATCACGCCGCTCGGCGCGGTGCCCGACGGCGCCGGCAGCACGGCCGCCTTCGACGGCCAGGTGAGCCCAGCCTGGAACATCGGTGCCAACCCGAATGGCGGCTACCTGCCGGCTCATCGAAGACGGCGCGCTGTGGGACGCCAGCGGCCAGCTGGTGGTGCAGTCGCGCCAGCTGGCGCTGGTGCGCCAGGCCGAGGAGCCTGTCGGGCCGGGACCATGAGCACTTCGGCCAAGCTGTCCGATCCCCTGAAACTGGCGCGCGGCCCGGCCTGGGCCAACCGCGTCACGCTGGCCCCGCTGACCAACTGGCAGAGCCACGCCGACGGCACGCTCGGCGAGGACGAGTACCGCTGGCTGACGATGCGCGGCCGCGGCGGCTTCGGCATGACCATGACCTGCGCCGCCCACGTGCAGCGCTCGGGCCAGGGCTTCCCGGGGCAGCTGGGCGTGTGGTCCGACGCGCACCTGAGCGGCCTGGCCCGGCTGGCCGCGGGCATCCACGCCGGCGGCAGCGTGTCGTGCCTGCAGCTGCAGCATTCGGGCCGGCGCGCCGAGCCCGAACTGAGCGGCGAGCCGCGCATCGCACCGTGGGACGATGCCGAGACCGGTGCGCGCGCGCTCGGCACTGCCGAGGTCGAGCAGCTGGTGCGCGACTTCATCGCCGCCGCGCGCCGTGCCGAACAGGCCGGCTTCCAGGGCGTGGAGCTGCACGGCGCACACGGCTACCTGCTGGCACAGTTTCTCGATGCCGAGCACAACCAGCGCGCCGACCGCTACGGCGGCAGCTTCGACAACCGCACGCGCGTGCTGCTCGAGATCATCGACGGCATCCGCGCCGCCACGGCGCCAGGCTTCCAGCTCGGGCTGCGGCTGTCGCCCGAGCGCTTCGGCATCCGCATGGGCGAGTCGCTGGCGCTGGCCGGGCAGGTGATGGCCTGCGGCCGGATCGACTACCTCGACATGTCGCTGTGGGACTGCTTCAAGCCGGCGCAGGACCCGGCCTACGCCGAGCGGCCGCTGATCGCGCATTTCGCGGCGCTGCCGCGCCACGGCGCCAGGCTCGGCGTGGCCGGCAAGATCATGGACGCGGCCACCGCACAGCGCTGCCTGGACGCCGGCGCCGACTTCGTGCTCATCGGCCGCGGCGCGATGCTGCACCACGACTTCGCGCGCCGCGCGCTGGCCGACCCGGACTTCCGTTGCATCGAGCGGCCGGTGTCGCGGGCCCACCTGGAAGCCGAGGGCCTCGGGCCGGAGTTCATCAAGTACGTGAGCAGCACCTGGCCGCGTTTCGTGGCCGAGATTTGAACGCGTGCGCCAGAGGCCGGCACGCTGGCCGCGCAGCCGAGCGGCGGCGCGGCGGGTGCTGGCCGGGGCGATGCACAAGGCCGTGGCAGCGTGTACGCCACGCGACGGCGGCGCTTAGCATGCGCGCATCGCACGACCGCGAAGGACGCGCATGAACGATCTGGGACGCCTCGAAGACCTGCCTGCCGACTACCGTGAGGCGCTGACCCGGCAGAACCTGGTGCCGCTGTGGCCCAGCCTGCGCGCCGTGCTGCCGCCGCACAAGCCGCAGCCGAAGACCCGGGCCACGCACTGGTCCTACGCGGCACTGCGCCCGCTGCTGCTGCGCGCCGGCGAGCTGACGCCGATCGAGAAGGCCGAGCGCCGCGTGCTGGTGCTGGCCAACCCCGGCCACGGGCTGGAGAAGATGCAGGCCAGCGCCGCCATCTACCTGGGCATGCAGCTGCTGCTGCCCGGCGAATGGGCCCCGTCGCACCGGCACACGCCGAACGCGGTGCGCATGGTGGTCGAAGGCACGGGCGCATGGAGCACGGTGGACGGCGAGAAATGCCCGATGCAGCGCGGCGACCTGATCCTCACGCCCAGCGGGCTTTGGCACGAGCACAGCCACGACGGCAGCGAGCCGGTGGTCTGGCTCGATGTGCTGGACCTGCCGCTGGTGTACTACATGGAGGCCAGCTACCACGTCAACGGCCCGCGCCAGAGCATCAACCCCACGCATGGCGAGCGCGCCTATGCCCGCGGCGGCCTGGTACCCACGCCCGTGTTCGAGCGCTCGCGCCGCGCCTACCCGATGCTGCGCTACCCCTGGGCCGATGCGCGCGCCGCGCTGCAGTCGCTGGCCGCAGACCAGCCGGAACTGCCGGCACTGCAGCTCAGCTATGTCAACCCCGAAACCGGCGCCGATGCCCTGAACATCCTCGGCTTGCATGCGCTGATGCTGTGCCCCGGGCAGATGCTGGCGCTGCCGGTGCGCAGCCCGGCGATGGTCTTTCACCTGATCGAAGGCGTTGCCTCGGTGCAGGTCGAGGACCAGCCCTTCACGCTGGCCGAGGCCGACACCTGCTGCGCGCCCGGCTACAGCACGGTGACGCTGAGCAATGCCTCGGCCGACGCGCCGGCCTTCCTGTTCATCGCCGACGAGACGCCGCTGCACAAGAAGCTCGGCGTCTTCGAGACGCGCTGAGGCGCGCCGCACCCGGCGTGTAGACTGCCGGGCTTTTTGGTCTGGGCAAGCGCCGTCGGCATGAAGCAAGAGTCACTGCGAGCGGGTCTGGACGGCCCGCCGCTCATCGGATTGCTGTCGCGCCTGGCGCTGCTCGACGGCCCGGGCGCGAAGCCATCCTTCGTGCTGGGCCTGGGGCGATGGCTGGGCTGGGCCGATGCCATCCCGCTGGCGGCCGCACTGACCGCGAGCGCGCACGGTGCCTCACGGCCGGCGCGGGCCGCGCCGTCGGCCGAACGCGAATTCGAGCGCGTGCGTGCGGCGCTGCTGCAGCGCATCGACGCCGAGGGCAGCGGCCTGGGCGCGCTGCGGCGGACGACGACGCCGCGCCGCAGCGCCAGCACTACGCGTCGTTGCAGCAGGCGATGCAATCGGCCATCGAACCGCTGCGCGCGCTGGCCCGCGCCGCCGTGGCGCAACGCTCGAGCGATCTGCAGCGCCTGGCCGCGCTGGACGAGGTGCTGGAGCCGGTGCTGGCCGCGCGCGAGCAGGCCTTGCTGGGCTTGCTGCCCACGCTGCTCGAGCAGCACCACGAGCGGCTGCGCCGCGCCGCGCCGGACGGCATCGCCACATGGAAAGAGGTCTTCCGCCAGGACATGCACAGCCTGCTGCGCGCCGAACTGGAGCTGCGGTTGCAGCCGGTGCGCGGGCTGATCGAAACGCTGCGCAGCCCACCACAGGATGACGATGAATAAGCTTCTCTATGCGGGCGCCTTCGCCATCGGCCTCGGGGTCGTCGGCTGGGTCGCTGCCGGTTATGTGCATACCCAACCGCTGGCCCTGGCCATCACACTGCTGATCGCTGCGTTCTATCTGATGGGCGCGCTGGAACTGCAACGCTTCCACCGCGACAGCAGCACGCTGCAGCGCGCGCTGACGACCCTGGTCGAAGCGCCAGCCGACCTGGCTGGCTGGCTGGAACAGCTGCCGGTCGCGCTGCGCAGCAGCGTGCGCGCGCGTGTCGAAGGCGAGCGCATCGCTCTGCCCGGCCCGGCCATGACGCCGTACCTGGCCGGCCTGCTGGTGCTGCTGGGCATGCTAGGCACCTTCATGGGCATGGTGGTCACGCTCAGCGGCACGAGCGTGGCGCTGGAGCGCGCCACCGACCTGCAGACGATGCGCGATTCGCTGGCCGCGCCGGTCAAGGGCCTGGGGCTGGCCTTCGGCACTTCCGTGGCCGGCGTGGCGGCCTCGGCATTGCTCGGCCTGATGTCGGCGCTGTGTCGGCGCGAGCGGGTGCAGGCCGCGCTCCTGCTCGATGCCCGCATCGCCACCACGCTGCGCGCCTTCGGCCGCACGCAACAACGTGAGGAATCGATGCGCCTGCAGCAGCAGCAGGCGCAGCTGCTGCCGGCACTGGTCGAACAGCTGCAGTCGGCGATGGCACAGCTGCAGGCACAGGCGCTGCAGTCGAACGCACAACTGCTGGCCAGCCAGGAGCGCTTTCAGCGCCAGGCCGAAACCGCTTACCAGGCCTTGGCCGTGTCGGTCGACAAGACGCTGCAGCACAGCCTGACGGAAAGCACGCGCCTCGCCGCCGCCGTGCTGCAGCCGGCCGTGGAAGCCACGATGAGCGGCATCACACGCGAGACGGCGGCGCTGCACGGCCAGATGGCCAGCGTCGTCGGCCGCCAGCTCGACGGGCTGGCCGAGCGCTTTACCGCCACCACGCAGACCGTGGCCGACACCTGGACCCGCGCCCTGACCCGCCACGAGCAGAGCAGCGAGTCGCTGGCGCAGCGCCTGGACGGCACGCTCGAGCGCTTCGGCCAGGGCTTCGAGCAGCGATCGGCGGAACTGGTGGACAGCCTGGCCACACGCCATGCCAGCCTGAACGAGCAGATGGCGACCACCGCCTCGGCGCAGTGGGAGCACGGTGCCGCGCGCCTCGACCAGGCCCTGAGCGGACTGCAGGCGCAGCTGGCGGCACGCGACGAGCAGCGGCTGGCCGCATGGAGCGCGAGCCTGACCGCCATGAGTGCCGCGCTGCAGCGCGAGTGGCAGCAGGCCGGCGCGCAGACCGCCGAGCGCCAGGCGCAGATCTGCAGCACGCTGGAGCAGACCGCCGGGCGCATGGCGACCCAGGCCGAGGCGCATGCCGGCCGCACGCTGGCCGAGATCCACACGCTGGTGAATACCGCCTCCGAGGCGCCGCGGGCGGCCGCCGAACTGGTGGCGCAGCTGCGCGACAAGCTGTCCGACAGCCTGGCCCGCGACAACGCCATGCTCGAGGAACGCAACCGCATCCTGGCCACGCTGAACACGCTGCTCGACGCGGTGCAGCACAGCGCCACCGAGCAGCGGGCGGCCATCGACACGCTGGTTGCATCGACGGCCGATTGGCTGGAGCGCTCCGGCGCGCGCTTTACCGAGAAGGTCGATGCCGAGTCGGCGCGCATGGAGGCGGCGGCCGCGCAGCTGACGGTCGGCGCGGTCGACGTGGCCAGCCTGGCCGAGGCCTTCGGCGCCGCGGTCGAAGGCTTCAGCCTGTCCAGCGACAAGCTGATGGCGCACCTGCAGCGCGTCGACGACAGCCTGGGCAAGTCCATCGCGCGCAGCGACGAGCAGCTGGCCTACTACGTGGCCCAGGCGCGCGAGGTCATCGACTTGAGCCTGGCCGCGCAGAAGCAGATCGTCGAGGACCTGCAGCGCAGCGCCGGGCGACGCACGGTGCCGGCCTGAACATGGACGACCTCGAAGCGGCCAACGAAGCCACCGCCCCGGTATGGGCCGTGTTCGGGGACCTGATGGCCGGGCTGCTGGGCGCCTTCGTGCTGATCCTCGCCGCGGCCCTGGGCATGCAGCTGGAGCTGTCGACGCAACTGCAGGCCGAGGTGCAGAAACGCCAGGCCGAGCAGCGCCGGCGCGAGGCACTGGAACAAGCGCTGGCGATCCCGCTGGCGTCGGGCCGCGTGACGCTGAACGACGGCCGCATCGGCATCAGCAACAGCGTGCTCTTCGCCTTCAATTCCGACCAGTTGCAGCCCGAGGGCCGGCGCCTGCTGAAGAGCCTGGCCGCGCCGCTGAGTGCCTACCTGGCGGCGCGCGACGAGATCCTGATGGTCAGCGGCTTCACCGACGACCGGCCGATGCGCGAAAGTGCCCAGCAGTTCGCCGACAACTGGGAGCTGTCGGCACAGCGCGCGCTGACGGTGACGCGTGCGCTGATCGAGGACGGCGTGCCCGCATCGGCGCTGTTTGCCGCGGCCTTCGGTGCCGAGCAGCCGGTGGCCTCGAATGCCAACGCTGCCGGGCGGGCGCAGAACCGGCGCGTCGAGATCACGCCGACACCGCGACCGTCGACGAAGAAGGAGGGCGGCAGCTCATGAGCCCGCCCGGCCGCCAGGAGGGCGAATGCCGCAGTGCGAAGCACGAAAGCACCCGTTGAGCGTGCCGGGCCGCTCCCAAGTGCTCCTGCCGCAACGCGCCGCGCGCAGGGTCGTTCGGTGACCGACGCGGGCGGCACCATCGATACGCTGCGTCTGCGCCGCATCGAAGCGCTGGCGCGGCGCGCCGCCTCCCACCAGGGCGAGGCCCGCCGGCTGCTGGATGAAAAGCTGGCACGGCTGCGCTCGGCTGGCGAGCGCAAGCTGCCTGTCGCCGCGCCCGCAGCAGCCGACATGCCGCACGGCGCGCTGGCCGGCCTGCTGGCGTACATCGCCAGCCAGGACGATGCCGCAGGCGAGCTGAAGACGGCGCGCCAGCACCGCGGCACCTGGACGCGGCTGCAGCTGGACCTGCGCTTGACCCAGGCGCTGGCGCAGGTCCCCGCCAACGCCGGGCCGCTGAACACGCAGAGGCTGCTGAACCAGGCGCTGCAGCTGATGCGCGACACCGCGCCGCAGTACCTGCAGCACTTGATGGCGCATGCCGAAGCCCTGCTGTGGCTCGACCAGGCGCAACTGCCCGGTGCGCGTGGCAACCGCGCGCGCGCGGTGCGTCGTCCGCCGCGCTAGTCGCGCGGCAGGCGGTACAGCGCGCCGATCTTGTTGCCGTCCGGGTCGCGCAGGTAGGCCAGTCAGGGCTTGCCGGCAACGCCTTCACGGATGCCCGACGGGTCTTGGCCGCCCCCGCATCGGTGGTGGCTCCTACAATGCGCGCCCCTTCACCCGACCCCTGCCATGTTCAAGAACGCGCTGCTCTACCGTATCGAAAACTGGGACGCGCCCGCCGCCGCCGCCATCGAAGAACGCCTGGCCAGCCAGCGCTTCATCGAATGCGCCGCCTCGCAGCCCGAATCCGCCGGCTGGGTCGAACCGCGCGGCAAGAAGCATGGCGCGCTGCTCGAGCAGGTGGCCGGGCAGACGATCCTGCGCCTGTGCGTGGAGCGCAAGCCGGTGCCGGCCTCGGTGGTGAAGTCGCTGCTGGACGAGCGGCTGCAGAAGATCGAGGACGACACCGGCCGCCGGCCGCGCGGCAAGCACGCCAAGGAGCTGAAGGAAGCCATCGTGCACGAGCTGCTGCCGCGCGCCTTTGCCAAGCGCTCGCACACGCTGGTGTGGCTGGATGCCAAGGCCGGCCTGGTGTGGGTGGACGCGGCCAGCGTGAAGAAGGCCGACGCACTGGTCACCCGGCTGGTCGATTTGCTGGGCGGCGGCATGCGCCTGATGCCGCTGCAAACGCAGGTGTCGCCGGCCGCGGCGATGGCCGAATGGCTGGCCACGCGCGAAGCGCCGGCCGGCTTCAGCATCGACCGCGACTGCGAGTTGAAACAACCCGACAGCGAGAAGGCCACGGTGCGCTATGCGCGCCACACGCTGGACATCGACGAACTGGCCGCGCACATCCAGCAAGGCAAGCTGCCCACGCAGCTGGCGCTGACCTGGAACGGCCGCGTCTGCTTCGTGCTGACCGAAGCGCTGACGCTGAAGAAGATCAAGCTGCTCGACGTGGTGCTGGAAGGCACGCCCGAGCCACAGGGCGACGACGGCTTCGACGCCGACGTGGCGCTGAGCACCGGCGAGCTGCGAGCGCTGATTGCGGACCTGGTGGCCGCACTGGGCGGCGAACAGGTGCGCGCTGCGGCCGTGGCAGCACCTGCGCAGGTGGGCGCCGAGCCGGCGTGGGCCTGAACCGCAGCCGCATTCAATCGTTCGGGCCGAGGGGACGGCGTCGGGCCTCGCGCAGCATCAACGCCAGGCTTGCAGCGCGCACGCGAGGAACCACCCGCAGATGCCGCCGTGAACAGGCCGGCAACGTCCTCATGCCGCTGCCCCGGCGCGAGCACCGCAGTGCAGTCGACGCGAAGCGGCGACCGCCGCAGCATGAGCCCGTGGCGGGTACCGCCTGGCGCGATGCGCCGAACCTCGGCAGAGCGGCTTTTCGTCTACAGCGCAGTGCGCCGCAATCTGCCTGCCGATTCTTGTTTCCTGGATGCGCCTGCGCATGAAGCCCGGGGATCGTTCAGGCCATGATGTTGACGCCGCCGTCGACGTACAGCGTCTCGCCCGACAGGCGGCGGGCGTAGGGGGTCGCCAGATAGGCGCAGGTGAAGCCGACGTCCATGATGTCGACCAGCTCGCCGATCGGGGCGCGCTGCGCAGCCTCGGCCAGCAGCAGATCGAAGTCCTTCAGGCCACCGGCGGCGCGGGTCTTCAGCGGCCCGGGCGAGATGGCATGCACGCGGATGCCCTGGCCGCCGAGTTCGTAGGCCAGGTAGCGGCAGCACGATTCGAGCGCCGCCTTCACCGGCCCCATCACGCTGTAGGTCGGCACCACCTTGGCGGCGCCGTGGTAGCTCATCGCCATCATCGTGCCGCCGTTCTTCATCAGCGGCGCCGCCAGCTTTGCCATGCGCACGAAGGAGTGGCAGGACACGTCCATCGCCTTGGCGAAGCCCGCGGCCGAGCAGTCGAGCAACCCGCCCTGCAGGTCTTCCTTCGGCGCGAAGGCGATCGAGTGCAGCAGGATGTCGAGCTCGCCCCAGGTCTGTCCGATCGCGTCGAACACCGCCTCGAGCTGGCCGTCGACGCTGACGTCCAGCGGCAGGAACAGTGGTACGCGCAACTCGCGCATCAGCGGCTCGACATGGGGCCGGGCCTTGTCGTTCAGGTAGGTGATGGCCAGCTCGGCGCCAAGTTCGTCGAAGGCCCTGGCACAGCCGTAGGCGATCGAGCTGTCGTTGGCCACGCCGACGACCAGGGCCTTGCGGCCGGCGAGCGCCGGGCGGGGGACCTCGATCGACATGTTCGCTTCTCCCCTGGGACGGCGGCGCGGCGCGGCACACTCTTGCAGCGTTGGCTTCAGGCCAGCACCCTGCGGGTGTGGCGCGCGATCATCAGTTCCTCGTTGGTCGGCAGCACCCACGCGGCGGTACGGCTCGCCGCGGTGCTGATGCGCGGGCCTGCCGCCTGGTTGGCCGCGTCGTCGAGCGCCACGCCCAGCCAGGCCGCATCGCGGCATACGCGCTGGCGGATCGCGGCGCTGTTCTCGCCGATGCCGCCGGTGAAGACGATCGCGTCCAGGCCGCCCAGCGCCGCCGCCAGCGAGCCCAGTTCGCGAGCGATGCGGTAGAGGTACAGGTCGACCGCGAGCTTGGCGCGAGGCTCGTCGCTGGCCAGCAGCGTGCGCATGTCGCTCGACACGCCCGACACGCCGAGCAGCCCCGACTGGTTGTAGATCAGCTTCTCGATGGCGCGCGCATCCATGTCGCGCTGGTCCATCAGGTACAGGATCACGCCCGGATCGAGCGCGCCGCAACGCGTGCCCATCGGCAGCCCGTCGACCGCCGTGAAGCCCATCGTGCTGGCCACGCTGCGCCCGGCGGACAGCGCGCACATGCTGGCGCCGTTGCCCAGGTGGCAGACCACCGTGTGCCCTGCCGCGGCCGCAGGGTCGAGCTGCGGCAGCATCGACGCGATGTACTCGTAGGACAGGCCGTGGAAGCCGTAGCGGCGCACGCCTTCGTCGTGCAGCTCGATCGGCAGCGCGAACATCTGCGCCAGCTCGGGCTGCGTGCGGTGGAAGGCGGTGTCGAAGCAGGCCACCTGCGGCACGTCGGGACGACGCTCGAGCATCAGCCGGATCGGTGTCAGGTTGTGCGGCTGGTGCAGCGGCGCCAACGGGACGAACTGCTCCAGGTCCTGCAGCACCCGCCGGTCCATGCGCATCGGCTGGGCGTACTTCATGCCGCCGTGCACGACGCGGTGGCCGAGGCCCTTCAGATTCATACCCTGCGCATGCTCGCGCAGGACGGCGACGATGTGGTCGAGCGCGTCGGCGTGGTCGAGCGGCGTGCCTTCGGGCCAGGCGTGTGTCGACAGCGTGTCGCCGTTGGCGTTCTTGGCGACGAAGCACGGTGCGGTCTGCAGCGCCTCGGCCTGGCCACGCACCGTCAGCTCGAGATCGTCGCCGCCTTCTGCGAACAGCGAGAACTTGATGCTCGACGAGCCCGCATTCAGCACGACGATGGCATCGCCCATCACGCCACCGCCCGCTTGCCGTCAGCGCGGCGCGCCTGCGCGAACAGCGCTGCCACCGTGCACGAGGCCGGCCGCGTGGGCACCGAGTCGGCGCGGCTGGCCGGGATGATCGGTACGCATGCGCCGGGCACGGTGCCCGCCGCGTCGGCATCGGCCATCAAGCCCAGGCTCTTGGCGAGCAAGTTGCCGGCCTCGAGGTCGGGCACCACCAGGAGGTCGGCCTGCCCGGCGACCGGCGCGATCGGGTTGTCGTACCTTGGGTGTTCCAGCTTCGACATGGTTGGATCTGTTGCGGGCGACGCGCAGTGTCACTTCTTTGCCGGGCGCGCTGCCTTGGCCCGGGCCTTCTTCGCCGGGGCCGAGGCCGCCGCGGCGATCTTGCGCGGCGCACGGCCCACCGGCCTCGGCGCCGTGCCTGCGCCGAAGAGTTCTTCGATCTGCGCCAGACGCTGCGCGCGCTCTGCGCTCGGCGCCCCGGCGGCTTCGACGGTGCGGTGGATGACGGCCAGCAGCGCCCTTTGCTCCGCCGCGTCGGCCGGCAACATCTTCGAGATGCCGGCCAGCGCCGCGTCGCGGTCGAGCATCAGGCTGAAGTACTGCTCACGCAGCAGCTGCTTGAAGGCCTGCAGCGTCAGTCCCTGGTTCTCGGCGCGGATCTGGCGCAGCTCGTTGAAGGTGCGCTCGTCCACGCCCGGGCCGGCCATACCGATGTAGACCAGCGCGCGGATCACCGCCTCGCGCGGCCCGCCTTCGGCCAGGCGCGCCTTGAGTTCACCGATGCGCTGGCGAATCAGCGCGGCGCGCGCCGGGTCGATGCCCGGCGACTGGCGCGGCGCCTCGTCGCTGCCGCGCAGCCCGAGCGCTGCCTGCAGCACCGGCGAGCCGTACACGCCGAGGAAGATCTGCTCGATGCTGCGGTCGCGCAGGTCGCGGTAGCCGTCGAGCGCGGCGATGATGGCCTGCGACATCGTCTGCTGCCACTGCAGCAACGGGTTGTCGGGTGCGACCGGCTGGCGCTGTTCGCGCACCTGCTCGGCCAGCTGCGCCACCTGCTGCATCAGCGGGTTCTGTTTGGAGAAGATCTGGAACGGCAGCTCCGCGGCATTGAGCTTGTGCAGCCACTGCGCACCGTGCTCGTTGATGGCGGCCTGGACGAAGGGCTGGAACAGCGTGCGGTACAGGCCCAGATTGATCTCGGAGACGCGGCGCACTGCGGCGAAGCGGCGCTCGTTCTCCGGATCGGGCATCACGATCGCGCGCACGTCGGCAAGCGTGCGCGGCTCGAAGCGCGCGACCCAGTCGCCCGTCACGCGCTCGGCGTTGGCGGTGTCGGCGGCCACCGGCGTGAGCACCGCTTCGTACAGCCCCGGCGGCAGCACGTCGATCAGGTCGATGTTCGACGCGAACTCCTGATGCTCCTTCTTGGCCACGCCGCCGGAGACGAAGATGCCGAGGTGGCCGACGGTGTCGTGCACCGCATAGACGATGGTCTGGCCGCAGGCGCGCAGATCGTCGTCGCTGCCGTACAGGTCGACGATCCAGCCCAGCGCCTGCTGCGGCGGGGTGATGTTGTCGCCCCTGGAGCAGAAGCAGACGATCGGCGAGCGGATGTTGCGCAGGTCGATGCGGTCGCCGCGGCCGGTGACGATCTCTGCCGTGGCCAGCCGGTTGCCGACGAACAGCTGGTCGACGATCCACTGGATCTCTTCGGCATTGAGGTTGACGTGGCCGCCCCACCACTTCTCGAACTCGATGTAGCGCGGGCCCTCGGTGTCGACCTTCGACCACAGGTCGTAGCTCTTGGTCCAGTAGGTGTTCGAAGGGTTCAGGTTCTCGAAGTTCTGCACCAGGTAGCCGCCGTCGAACTTGCCGGCGCCCAGGTCGCTGGTCAGCGCCGTCATCCAACTGCCGCCGGCCATGCCGCCGGTGTAGCGCATCGGGTTCTCGCCCTCGACGCCGGCCCAGTACGACAGCGGCGAGCCGGGCACGATCACCGGGCCGAACAGCTCGGGCCGGATCGCGGCGACCATCATCACCGCCCAGCCGCCCTGGCAGTTGCCGATGACGCAGGGCTTGCCTTCGGCTTCGGGGTGCAGCGAGATGACCTTCTCGAGGAAGGTGGCCTCGGCATAGATGATGTCCTCGATCGTCTGCCCGGGCATCGGCTCGGGGGTGAAGCCGACGAAGTAGCACGGGTGCCCGGCGCGCATGGCCACGCCCAGCTCGCTGTCGGCCTTGAAGCCGCCGATGCCCGGGCCGTGGCCGGCGCGCGGGTCGACCACCACGAAGGGGCGCTTGCGCGGATCGACGGCCGTGCCCTGCGGCGGCTTGACGCGCACCAGCAGGTAGTTGACCGGCTTGTCGAAGCTGCGCGCGTCGAGCACCAGTTCGGCGTCGAAGCTGAGTACGTGCGGCACGGCCTTGGACTTCTGCTCGTAGTACTGGTCGCTGCGCTGGCGCAGCACGTCCCAGAACAGGATGGTGCGCTGCATCGCATCGGTCATGTACTGTCCCAGCGGACCCCAGGCCTGCATTGCATCGACACCGCTTGCGCCCGCTCCCGGCCAAGCGAACAGCTCAGCCGGGTTCGACATGCTTGTCTTGGCCACCGCTTGATGGCTCTCGTGCCTGGACATCCTGAACTCCCGTTCCACCTTTTGCTGCCGAAGAATTGCGACACACCGCGTTCGCAATTCTCAAGCAAGGGCACCCTGCGCCTTTGATGCCGGTCAACACTACCAGAGCCGGATGACGCGAGCATGAATCGCATCGAGAGGGTTGGGCAGCGAGGCTGCACGACGGGCCTGAATCGGAGGCATGGCTGGGGCCGATAATCAGCACGTGAGGAGCATGAGCGAGCATGGATGAGACCCCCCCCGGTAGCAGGACGGACGCAATCGCCAGCGAAGGCAGTGCCCGGGTGCTCGACCCGGTCGACCGGGTTTCGGAAGTGCTGTTCGGCCTGTTCATGGTGCTGACCTTCACCGGCACGCTCAGTGTGGCGGACAGTGGGCGCGAGGAGGTGCGCGACATGCTCGTGGCGGCGATCGGCTGCAACCTCGCGTGGGGCTTCGTCGACGGCGTGATGTACGTGTTGCGCAACATCGTCGCGCGCGGCCGCAAGGCCAAGCTCGTGCAGGCCGTGCACGACGCCCCCCACGCCGAGCAGGCGCACCGCCTCATCGCCAGCGAGGTCGGCGTTCCCGCCGCGGCCCTCGGCAGCGAAGGCCTGGAGCGCGTGCGGCGGTGGCTGGTCGCGCAGCCGGCGTCTGCGGCACGGTCGCCATACATGACGCTCGCGGACCTGCGCGGCGCGCTCGGCGTGTTCCTGCTGGTGTTCCTGTCGACCTTCCCGGTGGTGCTGCCCTTCGTGTTCATCGGCGAGCCCGGTCTGGCCCAGCGCGTGTCGTCGGCGGTGGCCATCGCGATGCTGTTCGTCTGCGGCTACATCTGGGGCCGCTACGCCGGGCCCAAACCCTGGCGCACCGGCGTCGTCATGGTCCTGCTCGGCGTGGCCGTCGAGGCCGTCATCATCGCGCTGGGGGGTTGACGCCCGTCAGCCGCAGCGCCCAACTTGCCCCCTCATCCAAGGAGCCCATCCCATGACCGATGCAGACCAACCGGACTCGACAGGCTATCGCCACGCGCGCTGGACCGAGCACTTCGACGAGATCGACCGCGAGATCGCGCAACTCGCCAGCCTGTGCAAGATCCCCCTGCTCGACCCGGGCGTGATCGAACGGGTGTTGCAGAAGGACACGCTGGTGTGCGGCACGCAGAACCCACGCGCCTTCGAAAAACTGCGCTCACTGCTGATGATGCATTACTCGGTACGCGACCGTGCCGTGGTCGCGCTCGGCGAGCAGGAAACGCTCGCCATCATGGACGAGATCGTCAAGCGCCTGCGCGAGCGCTACGGCGACCGGCTGGGCGGGCCCCCGGCCTGAAGCGCAAGCCGCATGCACCGGGCCATGCACGGTGCCGAGCTTGCGACCGATGCCCGAGGCGCTCGGGTTCGTGGTCTGGCTTGTCAGCCCGACCATCGACACGACAATGGCCACGACGATGGCCTCGAGCGACTGGCTGATCCCCTGGTCAAGCGGTCGGTCATGCGGTCGACTGTGCCCGCTCGGGCATCTGGGGCTCGGTCGGCTGCACCAGTTTCAGCGGCGGCCGCACGACGATCAACGGCACGCTGAACAACGGCCTGCACAGGGCTGGCGGCTCGGCGCCACACTGGCGTTGCCGGTGGACAGGTTCAACTCCGTCAAGACCTACGCCCGCAGCGGCGTTTCGGCGCGCACCGGCAACAGGTTCGAACCGGATCGTGCTGGCATGGCAGGTCCGCCGGGGCGCCGGGCTCTGATCCGCAGCGGCGTCGGCCTGGTGCGCCAGCGCTATCGAGAGCCGGCCGTCGTTGCAGCGGCCATGCGCTGCGGCACCGCCGCTGCCGCAGCGGCTTCGCTTTCCCAGCCACCGCCCAGGGCCCGGTACAACTGGACCACACTGAGCGATTCATCCCGCTTCGCCTGGACCAGCTCGATCTCGGCGTCGAAGTACTGACGTTCGGTATCCAGCACTTCCAGGTAGCTGGACACCCCGCCCTCGTAGCGCAGTTGCGCGACCTGGCTGGCCTCCGACAGCGCCTTGACGAGCAGTTCCTGCTGCTGCCTGAACTCCTGCCGCTTGCGCACCGCGACCAGCGCGTCGGACACATCGCGCAGCGCCTGGCGCAGCGTCTGCTGGTAGCGCAGCGCCGCCGCATTCGCCTCGGCCTCGTTGTAGTCCACGTTGGCCTGAAGCCGGCCCATGTTGAAGACCGGCACGGTGATTTCCGGCAGTACGCTGAGAATCCAGAACGGCCCGAAGTTCGAACCGCTGATCGTCGCCGTGCCCGCCCCGCCGAAGCCGGAGATCGTGACCCGCGGATACAGATCCGCCTTGGCCACGCCGATCTGCGCGTTCGCCGCGATCAAGCGCTGCTCAGCCTGCCGGATGTCGGGCCGGCGCGTCAGCAGGTCCAGCGGCAGGCCCGGCGGCAGGTTCGGCGCGGCCACCTGTTGCTCGAGCGGCCGGCCGCGTGGGACCGGGCCCGGGTTGCGGCCGAGCAGGACATTGATGCGGTTCTCGGTCTCTTCGATCTGTCGCTGGATCTCGGGGATCGTCTTCGTCGCGCTGTAGTAGAGCGTTTCGGCCTGGCGCAGGTCGAGGATGCCGGCCACGCCGCCGTCGAGCCGGGCCTGCACCAAGTCGACCGACTGGGTGCGCGAACTCACCGTGCGCCTGGAGATTTCCAAAGTCAGGTCCAGCGCGCGCAGGCTCAGGTAGGCTTGGCCGAGGTCCGAGACCAGCGTCGCCATGACCGCGTAGCGCGTGTCCTCGGCGGCGAGCAGGTCGGCCCACGCGGATTCGGCGGTGCGCTTGAACTTGCCCCAGAAGTCGATCTCCCAGGCTGCGCCGAGCCCGATCTGGGGCGCGAAGCTGTTGTCCGCGCTGCCGGGAGGCAGGTCCGAACCCGAATAGCCGGTGTAGGGCGCGCTGAGCGCACCGCCGACCGTCGGGTAGGGCAGCGAGCCGGCCACCGTGACCCGGGCCTGCGCCTGCAGGATGCGCTGCACGGCCACGCGCAGATCGTAGTTCTGCTCCAGCGCGGTACGGATCAACGCCTGCAGGTCCGGGTCCGGAAACACGCTCCACCACTGCAGCGCACCGAAGGTCTGGTCGCTGGCCGCCGGTGGCGGGGCGTCTGCCCCACGATAGGCCGCCGGCAGCCCGGGATCGGGTCGGGCGTAGTCGGGGCCGAGTGTCGTGCAGCCGGCGGCAAGGCAGGCGGCTGCGCAGAGGACAAGAGTTGGCCGGCGGCTCATCTCAATCGGCTCCTTGCCCTGCGACCGCAAGCGGCGGGCTCGTCGCCGCCGCCTTGTTGCGCCGGCCCAGGCCCTCGACGAAGGTGTAGTTGCCCGGGATGATGAATACGCCCAGCGCCGTCGCCACCAGCATTCCCCAGAACACCCCGGTGCCCATCACGTTCTGCGCGCCGGCACCCGCGCCGGTGGCCAGCATCAGCGGCACGACGCCGAGGATGAAGGCGAACGCCGTCATCAGGATCGGCCGGAAGCGCAAGCGCGCCGACTCCAGCGCCGCCTCCTCGAGCGACGCCCCTTCTTCGTGCTTGGCCTTGGCGAACTCGACGATCAAGATCGCGTTCTTCGCCGCCAGGCCGATCAGCATCACCAGCCCGATCTGCACGTAGACGTTGTTGTCGAAGCCCGCCAGCCAGACGCCGAAGAACGCGCCGAGCGCCACCAGCGGCGAGCCGAGCAGAACCGCCCAGGGCAGCCGCCAGCTCTCGTACAGCGCCGCCAGCAGCAGGAACACGCAGACGATCGCCATGATGAAGGTCGGCGCAGCGGGCGGCGCAATCTTCTCCTGGTACGACATCGACGAGAAGGCGAAGCCCATTTCCGCCGGCATGGTCTCGGCAAACACCGCCTCGAGCGCGGCCAGCGCCTGCCCGGAGGTGTAGCCGGGCGCGGGCGCGCCCTGGACTTCGACCGAGCGTTGCAGGTTGAAGCGCGTCGTCAGTTCGGCCCCGGCGATGTCGCTGATCGTCACCAACGTCGACAGCGGCACCATCTGATCGGTGGTCTTCGAGCGCACGTAGATCTTGCCGATGTCCTCGGCCTTCAGGCGCTGGTCGGCGTCGGACTGCACGTAGACGCGATACAGCCGGCCGAAGCGGTTGAAGTCGTTGACGTAGCTGCCGCCCAGCGTCGTCGCCAGCGCCTGGAAGACCTCGTTGACCGGCACGCCCAGGGTGCGCGCCTTCTCGCGGTCCAGGTCGACCCGCACCTGCGGATAGTTCGGGTCGAAGGAGGTGAAGACCGTGCCCAGCTCGGGCCGCTGCCGGGCCGCGGCGAGGAACTTCTGCGACAGTTCACCGAGCTGCGCGATCGACAGCGACCCGCTGCGGTCCTGCAGCAGGAAGTTGAAGCCCGACGCGGCGCCGAAGCCGGCCAGCGTCGGGATGTTGAACGGGAAGATCACCGCCTCGGGAATCGCCGCCACCTGCGGCCGCAGCCCACCCATGATGCCGTTGACGTGCAGCGGCGCGGTCTTGCGCTCGGCCCACGGCTTCATGCGCACGAAGATCGTGCCGTAGTTCGGCTGGAAGGTATTGGTCACCGCGCCATAGCCGCCGACGGTCTGGTACGAATCGAGGCCTTCGGTCTTGGCCAGGATGTCCTCGATCTTCTTCAGCACGAGGCTGGTGCGTTCCAGCGACGCGCCGGCCGGAAGCTGCACGTTGACGCCGAAGATGCCCTGGTCCTCGTCGGGGATGAAGCCGGCCGGCAGCACGCGCGCGAACAGGCTCGCCCCGATGGCCACCGCGGCGACGATGCCGATCGTCAGCAGCGAGCGGCGCACCAGCAGGCGCGACACCTTCACGTAGCCCTTGGTGCTGACGTCGAAGACCTTGTTGAAGCCCTTGAAGAAGCTGCCCAGCGGGCCACGCATCGGCTTCGGCGGCTTCAGCAGCATCGCGCAAAGCGCGGGGGTCAGCGACAGTGCGTTGAAGGCCGACAGCAGCACCGAGATCGCAATGGTCAGCGCGAACTGCTTGTACATGCTGCCGACCAGCCCGCCGAGCAGGGCGACCGGGATGAACACCGCCGACAGGATCAGCGCGATGCCGATCACCGGCGCCGTCACCTCCTTCATCGCCTGGATCGTCGCGTCCTTCGGGCTCATGCCGTGCTCGAGGTGGTGGATCACCGCCTCGACCACGACGATGGCGTCGTCGACGACGATGCCGATGGCCAGCACCAGGCCGAACATCGACAGCGTGTTGACCGAGAACCCGAGCATCGGAAAGAAGATGAAGGTGCCGATCAGCGACACGGGAATGGTGATCAACGGGATGATCGTCGCGCGGATGTTCTGCAGGAAGATGAAGACCACCAGCGTCACCAGGATCAGCGCCTCGACGAAGGTGTGCACGATGCTTTCGATCGACGCCTCCACCGCCGGCGTGGTGTCGTAGACGATCTTGTAGTCCATGCCGGACGGGAACTGCTCCTTGGCCCGTGCCATGGTCGCGTAGATCGCCTCGGACGCCTTCAGCTGGTTGGCGCCGGGCAGCAGGTAGACCGCCATCGCGCCGGCCGGCTTGCCGTTCAGCCGGCCGAAGGCGTTGTAGTCCTGCGAGCCGAGTTCGGCGCGGCCGATGTCCTTGATGCGCACCACCGCGCCGGTGTCGCTCTGGCGCACGATGATGTTCTCGAACTCCTCCGGCGTGACGAGGCGCCCCGGCGCGCTGACGGTGTTGGTGAACTGCTGGTCCTTCGGCGTGGGCGCGGCACCGACCTTGCCGGTGGGCGCCTGCAGGTTCTGCTCCTTGATGGCATTGATCACGTCGGCCGGCGTCAGGCCCAGCTTGGCGAGGCGATCGGGGCGGAACCAGATGCGCATGCCGTAGTCGGTGCCGCCGAACAGGTCCACCTGGGCGATGCCTGGGATGCGCAGCAGCTGGTCGCGCAGGTTGATGCCGGCGTAGTTGATCAGGAAATTGGCGTCGTAGGCATCCGTCGGCGAGTAGATCGAGATCACCATCAGGATGCTGGGGCTCTGCTTCTTGACCGTGACCCCTTGCTGCGTCACCTCGACCGGCAGCCGCGCCTGCGCCGCCGAGACGCGGTTTTGCGTCAGCACGTTGGCGATGTCCTGGTCGGTGCCGACCTCGAAGTTGACGTCGAGCAGCATGCGCCCGTCGCTGGTGTTCGACGACTTCATGTAGATCAGCCGGTCGACGCCGTTGACCTCCTGCTCGATCGGCGTGGCCACCGACTGCTCCACCGCCTCGGCCGAGGCGCCCGGGTAGGTCGCGGTGACGCGGATGTTCGGCGGCGCCAGGAACGGATACTGCTCGATCGACAGCCCGCGGATCGTGACCAGGCCGAGCATCACGGTCAGGATCGCGATCACGATCGCGACGATCGGCCGACGGATGAAAAAGTCGGCCATGGACTATTTCCCCCCGGCCTTCGTGGCGGGTTGCGACGCGGCTGGCGGTGCGCCGGGCTTGGCCGCCGAGGCGCCGCTGTCGGCGGCCGCCGGATTGACCTTCGCACCGGGCCGGGCCTTCTGGATACCGTCGACGATCACCCGTTGGCCGGCCTCGAGGCCGTCGCGCACGATCAGCAGGTCGCCGACGGCGTCGCCGGGCTGGATGGTGCGCAGCGCGACCATGTTGTCGGCGCCGACGACGAGCACGGTCTTCATGCCCTGGATCTCCTGCACCGCGCGCTTCGGAATCACGATCGCGTCCTTGACCGTCTCGGCCACACCGCGCAGGCGGCCGAACTGCCCGGGGCGCAACTGCCCTTCGGGGTTCGGGAACTCGGCCGCGAAGTTGAGCGTGCCGGTCTTCTGGTCGACCGCCCGATCGAAGATGACGACCTTGCCCTTGTAGGGGTAGACGCTGCCGTCGGCGAGGATCAGCTCGAGCGTCCTGGACGCCATGCCCTGTTCCTTGCGGTGGGCGAAGAAGCGCAGGTACTCCGCTTCGCTGATGGTGGCATCGACACGAATCGGGTCGATGCTCGAGACGGTGTCGAGCAAGGTGGCCTCGCCCTTGCCGACGAGGTTGCCGGGGGCCACCAGACGCTTGCCGATCAGGCCGGTGATCGGCGAACGGATCGTCGTGTAGCTCAGGTCCAGTTCCGCCGCGACGAGGTT
The DNA here is from genome assembly GCA_963818005.1 of uncultured Pseudomonadota bacterium. Lineage (GTDB taxonomy): Bacteria > Pseudomonadota > Gammaproteobacteria > Burkholderiales > Burkholderiaceae_C > Rubrivivax. Next base: position 63,368 of record CAWFQP010000037.1, on the reverse strand, counting down.
GGCGCGGGCCGCCGATACGTTCGCCTGGGCGGCCAGCAGATTGGCCGCCGCGTTGTCGTAGTCCTGTTGCGGCACGGCTCGGCGCTCGGCCAGAGGCTTCAAACGCCGCTCGTCGGTTTCGGCCTTGCCCAGCCGCGCCATCGCGATCTCGAGTTCGGCCTTTGCCTGCTGCAGCTTCGCCTGGTACTCGCGCTTGTCCAGCGTGAACAGCAGCTGGTTCTTCTTGACGATCGTGCCTTCGGTGAAATGCTGTGCCTCGAGGAAGGCCTGCACGCGGGCGCGGATCTCCACCGTTTCCCTGGCGTCGGTCTGGGCCACGAACTCGTTGTAGATCGGCACCGTCTTGCGCACGACTTCGGCAACGATCACTGCCGGGGGCGGCGGGGCGGCGACCGCCGGCTTGGCCTTGTCGGCGTCCTTGCCCTTCTCGCAGCCGGCCAGCGAGACGGCCAACGACGCGACGGCGAGCAACATCGCCCGCCTGAGCCTGGGCCGACCTATCGGCAACCGCGGCGAACCAGCCATCTCAATCTCCTTTGGGAGGCATCCGACGATCCCTTCCGATGCAATTTCCAGATCGAAGCGATCGTAGCAGGGCGACCTTCGGCAGCAGCTCGACCGTGGTCGCGCCTCACGCAGCGTCGTTCATACGGGGTCAATACAGCTCGGGCACCAGGCGCAGCGGGTGGTCGGCCTCGGCGTAGTCGCCGCTCTTCTGGCGCTTGGGCAGCACGATCTTCGCGCGCGGCAATTCCTCGTACTGCAGCTTGCTCAGCAGGTGGGTGATGATGTTCAGGCGCACGTTGCGCTTGTGGTCGGACCGCGCCACGTACCACGGCGCAATGTCGGTGTCGCTGGCCGCGAACATCGCATCGCGGGCGCGCGAGTAGTCGTACCAGCGGCCGTAGGACTTCAGGTCCATCGGCGTCAGCTTCCAGATCTTGCGCCCGTCCTCGAAGCGCGACCGCAGTCGCCGTGTCTGCTCCTCGGGGCTGACCTCGAGCCAGTACTTCAGCAGGATCACGCCCGAGGCGACGATGGCGCCCTCGATCATCGGAATCGCGCGCAGGAAGGCCTCGGCCTGCTCGTCGCTGCAAAAACCCATCACCCGCTCGACGCCGGCGCGGTTGTACCAGCTGCGGTCGAAGATCACCACCTCGCCCGCGGCCGGCAGGTGCGCGATGTAGCGCTGCATGTACATCTGGGTCTTCTCGCGCTCGGTCGGCGCCGGCAGCGCGACGACGCGGAACACACGCGGGCTGACGCGCTCGGTCAGCGCCTTGATCGTGCCGCCCTTGCCGGCGCCGTCGCGGCCCTCGAAGACGATGCAAACCTTCAAGCCCTTGTGCACCACCCATTCCTGCAGCTTGACCAGTTCGACGTGCAGCTTCTTCATGGCCTGGTCGTAGTCCTTGCGCGAGACCTCGTGCTTCTCGGTGACGGTCGCCGTCGCCGCAGCAGGATCAGCGTGTGCTTCGGAGTTGTCCTTGCGCTTCTTTCCCATCGTCGTCGCCTTCTGTGTCAGGGGTTGATGGCGTGGCCAAGCGAGCGTCGGCCACGGTCGCCATGGGCATGCGCTTCGCCTGGGACCGCGATACCGGGCTGAAGACCTGGCGCTCGGCTCTGGCCCTGCTCGGAGTGGGCGCTTGGGCCATCGTCATCACGCTCGACGGCTGAGGGCCGGCGCCGGCCCGGTGCCGGTGCACTCATGAGGCAACCTGCCGCAGCATGGCACCGAAGAAGGCGATCGCGGTCTTGGTCTTCGGCTCCTGCTTCGCGCCGAGCGCAATGCCGCGTTCGCCCAGAAAGGCCTTGAACTCCGCGCCGACCCGGAAGAACTCCTCCGGCAGGCACTTGGTCGAGACCTCGAGGATGCGCGTGTCGTCGGGGTAGAACCAGACCTCGACCGTGATCGGGCGGTCGAAGTTCTTCGGCTGGTGCTTGGCCTTGAGCAGCAGGGTCGGGCCCAGCACGACCAGCTGGTCCAGCGCCGCGTCGTCCGGTGCGTGCTGCTTGAAGAAGGCGCGCTGCTCCTTCGACAGGATCTTCGACAACGCGAGCTTCCCGTCGGCCACGTCCTGCACCTCGCGCCCGGTGCACACCCCCTTGCACGACGCCGAACACACGTAGCCGCCTGGCATGACGTCGACCTCGACCTTGAACGCCGCCGAACGGCGCTGCTCGGGGTCGATCGTCTCCGGTTCCACCGGCCGCAGCTTGACCACGGTGTCGGCGCGCCCGCCCTGGATGCGGCGCGCCCGCAGCACGACACCGGCCCGGTTCAACGCCAGGTCAGGCGTGTCGAAGTAGAAGGCCTGGCGCGGCTGCGCCTCGACCGGGTCGAGGCCGATGCTCCTGACCGTCGCGCGGTGGCCGCCCATCGGCACCGACAGCTTCAACTCGATGCTGTTCGAGCCCTTGCCGAGCTGCATGATCCTGGCAATGTCATCGCCGGACAGCGGCTTCGCGATCTCGGTCGGCGCGGCCTTCGGCGTCTTGCGCGCCGCAGGGGTCCTCGCGGCGGCCGCGCGCTTCGCGGGCGTCGTGGATCGGGCGATCTTCGTAGGAGTTCGGGTGGCCATAGTCATGTGTCCTGAGCCGGTCGATGGAGGGATGGTCCGCTGGCGCGGTGGCCTCAAGGGTTGCCGAAGCGTTCGGCCAGCACGCCGTGCCGCAAGCCGCGGTCGCTGACAGTGAGCTGCGGCTTGCCGAGCTTGTCCATCACCGTGCGCACGATGCAGGCGCCGGCCAGGATGACCTCCGCGCGCTTGGGCTGCAGGCCGACGATGCGCCGGCGTGCATCGGCATCCTGCGTGCGGTACAGCTCGATCTGCCGGTCGATCTCGGCGCGGTCGAGCACCGTGCCCTGCACGACCTCGGGGTCGTAGTTCGCCAAGCCGTGGCGCACCGCGGCGAGGTTGGTCACCGCGCCGCCCATCGCCGCGAGCGCGGCCGGTGGCGCGCGGCCGTCGAGGCGCGACAGGTCGGAGGCGATCGCCGCCAGCGCCTCGCGCAGCGTTGCGTCCGACACCACGCGGTCGAGCCGGTAGCGCTCGGTGTAGCGCACCGCGCCGACATCCACGCTGAAGCGCTCATCGATCACCGCGTCATGGCCGAAGGTGAACTGCGAGCTGCCGCCGCCGGTGTCGAAGATCACCAGCGAGCCCCGGTCCAGCCCCAGCCCGGCGCGGGCGGCGACGAAGGCCAGCCGCGCCTCCTCGTCGCCCGAGATGATCTCGATCGCCACGCCACTCTTCGCGCGCACGGCATCGACGACCTGCGCGCCGTTCGACGCGATGCGCAATCCGGCGGTGCCGACGGCGGCGATCGCGCGAACACCGAGGCGCCGGGCCTCGTCGGCCATCTCGGCAATCGCCGCGACGGCGCGGTCACGCGCGCTGTCGAGGATCGCGCCGCCCGCGCTCAGGCCTTCGCCCAGGCGCGTGATCTCGGCGCGGTCGACGAGCGTGCGCCAGCCGCCGCCCGCAGTCGCTTCAGCGACGATGAACTTGATCGAGTTGGTGCCGGCGTCGATCACCGCATAGCGCGCCGCCGTGCCGTCGACCAGCGCCGCCAGCCCGCGCGGGTAGCTGGTATTGACCCAGCCGCCCAGGCCGAGGCCGCGCACCGCGGCGATCACCGCCGCCGCATCCTCCGACTCCACCGCCAGCGTGCGCGTGCTGCGCCCGCCGGATGTCACCTCGGACAATTCGGCGCTGCAGCCGCCGATGGTGTAGCGCACGCGCCGCTTGTGCACCGGCACGGCGCGCACCGCCCCGCCCGGGGCGGCGAAGCGAGCCATGAATCGATCCTGCGTAAGCGCGTCGGGCACCGGGTCGGGCAGCGGCAGGCCCAGCGCCTGCAGCACCCGCGCCACCTCGGCGGCGGGCAGCGGGAAGCTGCCCTTCATCACCGGCGTCCACTGCTCGAGCCCTTCGGCATTCACTTCGCGCAGCATCTTGATGTCCATCAGCGCGTCGCGCACCTTGACGTTGGCGCCCGCGCCGGACAGCAGGTAGAGCTCATCGCTTTCCTGCACACCGGTCGGCGACAGGCGGCTGATGTGCGCTTCGGCCGGCCCGAAGCGTTCGCCGAACGAACGCCATTCCCAACGCGGTTTGATCTCGGCCATGGTCGATCTCCTTTCAGCCAGCAACGGCGGCTAGGCCCGTGGACCGCAGTGCCTGATGGCGCGCGGTCGCCGCACGGGCGTTGAACAACAGGCGATCGGCATCGGGCTGCCGGTCGAGCCCGGCATGACGCACGACCTCGAGCAGGCCGGGGTTCAGCCCGGCCCGCCACAGCGTGACGCCGCGCTCGGCCAACTTCCTCTGTCCATCGAGCGGCGTGTCGGCCAGGATCGCCGGCGTGGGCGTCGAGCCGACACGGAGAGCGCGCGAGCTGCCGGGCGATGCATCGATCACCATCGGTACCGGCGCGGTGTACAGCCTCACGGCCACCGGCGGGCCGGCTACGCTGGCAGGAGGGTTGGCGACGTGGAAGCTGCGCTCGCCCGCGATGCGGAAGATGGAGATACGGGTGGTGGTCGGTCCCGCGAAGCCACGAACGCTGCGCTCGGCGGCCTGCAAGCCGCTAGTCCTTCAGCCGGGTGATCTTGTTGCCCTGGACGCCCAAGCCGGCCATCAGGCCCTTCTGGCCGAAGATGAAGGCATAGATGTCGTCCTTGGCGGTGGTGGTGGTCGTCGTCTTGGCCATGCCCTCGTCGACGACCACGACGCTCGGCCCGACGCCGACCTCGAAGCCCTCGTTGGCGCCGAGCGCGCTCACCGCCTTGTCGTTCATCAGGAACATGGCGTAGCCAAACTGCTGCGCACCGGCCTGCAAGCCGTAGGAGGCACCGCTGGTGTTGTAGTAACCGGCCACCTTGCCGCCCTTGAACAAGACACCGTCACCGTACTGCCCGCCGACGCCCAGTCCGGCCTTGGTGACCGACGGGAACACCAGCACCGCCGTCGCCTTGCCGGACAGCGACTTCGCTGCCGGCACCGTGGAGGTCAACTTGGACAGCGCCCCGCGCGCGTCGCGTTCCAGCGCGCCGCGGTCGGCCGCCATGGCGACACCCGACACAAGCGCCAGCGCCAACGCGGCGCCGCGCAACAACCCGGAGAACGGAAAGAGGCCATTCATGTCAGATCCTTATCGGTTGAAGTTACTCAGGCTTGAAGCCGATCGACTGTAGCACCGCGCCGACACGATCGAAATCGGCCTTCAGCGACGCACTGAGCTGCTCGGACGTACGCGACTGGCCGACTTCGAAGCCCGCCTCCATCAGGCGTTCGCGCAGCACCGGCTGCGTCATGGCCTTCAGCACCGCCTCGCGGATCTGTGCCTGCAACGCGGCAGGCGTGTCGGGCTTGACCCACAGACCCATCCAGAGGATGCCCTCGAGCTGCGGATAGCCCAGCTCGGCGAAGGTCGGCACCTCGGGCAGCAGCGGCGAACGTTTCGGCAGGCTGACGGCAAAAGCCTTGATCTTGCCGCTCTTGATCAGCGGGATCGAGGTCGCCAGGCCATCGAACATCAGTTGCACGTGGCCGCCCATCAAGTCCTGCAGTGCCGGTGTCGAACCCTTGTAGCCGACATGCAGCATGTCGATGCCGGCGGCCTTGTTCAGCTGCAGCCCCATCACGTGCGACATCGTGCCGGCGGTATAGGAGGCGACGTTGACCTTGCCCGGGTTCGCCTTGACGTAACTGATCACCTCGGGCAGTGTCTTCGCCGGCACGGTCGGGTTGCCGACCATCACCAGCCCGCCGCGCGCCACCTCGACCAGTGGCTTGATCTCCGCGGCCATGTCGACCTTGAGCTTGACGATGTGCGGAATCTCGCTGACCAGCGAGCTCACGCCCACCAGCAGCGTGCTGCCATCGCGCGGCGCCAGCGACAGGTCGTTGACGGCCAGCACGCCGCCGGCGCCGGGCTTCGGTTCGACGATCACCGTCTGCCCCGTTTGCTTGCTCAACACGTCCGCGAGCACGCGCGCCACGATGTCGGCCGAGGCGCCGGCCGGCCCGGCGGCGACGATGCGCACCGGCTTGGCCGGCCACGCCGCCTGGGCTCGGGCCAGCGGCGCGGACAGGGTCAAGGCGGCGGCGGACGCCAGCGCGCTCGTGCGCAGCAGGCCTTGAATGAAGTGTCGTCGTTGCATGTTTTCTCCGCGGGTTAGGGTGGCAGGCCAGCGCGCCCGCCAAGACCTTGTTGGCGGGGCGAATTTAAGCCAGAGTGCGTTGCAGCGCCAGCACCAGGGCGACAAGGAACACCATCTCGCCGGCCATCAGCACGACGAAACCCACCGCAATTCCGGGCAGCAGCGGCGGCGGTTTGCCGCCGCTTTCCTGGGCTCGAACTGCGCCACGTCGTGGATCGCCGCGCCGAGAAACACCCGCCGCATTCGGGTCGAGCCCAAGCCGCTGCGCGGTAGTCGCCTTTCGCAGTATCGACAGTTCGGCGGTCCGTGCGCGTGTCGCGACTTGCGCTTTGCGGCTGTCTGGCGGAGTCGACGGGCCTGCTTCGGACACAGCCGGCCGCCAGGGTCTGTCGCCTCGGGATGCTGTGGCATGCCGACAGCCGGGAGGGCGAGGGGCCGAGGTTCATCGCAGTGCTCGGCGGCCTGCAGCGTGCTCTACAACCCGGACAAGCCGCTGGCGACGCGCCCGCTGAACCGGGTCGCCCCCGGCAGCCAGGCCAGCGAGATTGCGTGCCATGGTGGCCGCCCTGCGCAGGTCGGCGGGGAATCAGCTCAGGGCGCGTTGCAGCGCGAGCACCAGCACGACGAGGAAAACCGTCTCGCCGACCATCAGCAGCACCGGCTTCAGGCCGACGGTGGCCAGTTCCTTCAGCTGGGTCTTCATGCCGATGCCAGCGATCGCCGCCACCAGCAACCAGCGCGACAGCTCGCTGCCGCTCTTTGCCACGCCGGCGGGCAGCCAGCCGCTGCTGTTGATGAGCATCAGCACGACGAAACCCACGGCGAATCCGGGCAGCAGTGGCGGCCGTTTGCCGCCCCCTTCCTGGGCGACACGCGCGCGCGTCAACATCACCGCGAACACGACCACCGGCACGAGCATGGCCACGCGCAGCAGCTTGACGACCGTGGCGACGTCGCCGGTCTGCGTCGACATGCTGTAGCCCGCACCCACCACCTGCGCCACGTCGTGGATCGTCGCGCCGAGGAACACCCCGGCGGCATTCGGGTCGAGCCCGAGCCACTGCGCGATCATCGGGTAGGCGATCATCGCCACCGTCGACAGCGCCGACACGCCGATCACGGTGAACAGCGTCGCCCGCTCCTTCAGCGGATGGTTCGGCAGCGCCGCGGCCAGTGCCAGCGCCGCCGAGGCGCCGCAGATCGCGGTGGCACCGCCGCTGAGCAGGCCGAACAGGCTCTGGAAGCCCATGGCCTTGGCCACGACCATCGAGACGCCGATGGTCAGCACGACGGCGATGACGACGATGGCCAGCGGCTGCCAGCCGAGCTCGGCCACCTGGCCGAGCGTGATGCGCAGGCCCAGCAGCGCCACGCCGAGGCGCAGCACCGTGCGTGCACTGAACTCGATGCCCGGCTTGCATGGGCCGTCGTCGGACAGGAAGTTCATCGCCATGCCGAGCAGCAGCGCGAACAGCATCACCGGGGCGTCGTAGTGCTCCGACAGGAAGGTCGATGCGGCGGCGACCACCGCGCAGGCGATCACGCCGGGGAACAGCGTGCGCACCCGCGCCGGCCAGGCGGCGATGGACAAGGAGCTGGACATGCGTGCCGCGTCAGGCCGTCGGCAGCTTGTGGTCCTTGAACATCTCGCGCAGCTTGTTCTTCTGCATCTTGCCGGTGGCGCCCAGCGGGATGGCGTCGACGAAGACCACGTCGTCCGGCGTCCACCACTTGGCGATCTTGCCGTCGAAGAACTTCAGCAGCTCGTCGCGCGTCACTTCGGCGCCGGGCTTCTTCATCACCACCAGCAGCGGGCGCTCGTCCCACTTCGGGTGGAAGGCGGCGATGCAGGCGGCCATGGCCACGGCAGGGTGCGCCATCGCGATGTTCTCGATGTCGATCGAGCCGATCCATTCGCCGCCGGACTTGATGACGTCCTTGCTGCGGTCGGTGATCTGCATGTAGCCGTCGGCATCGATCAGCGCGACGTCGCCGGTCGGGAACCAGCCGTCGACCAAGGGGTCGCCGCCCTCGCCCTTGAAGTAGCTGGCGATGATCCACGGCCCGCGCACCAGCAGCTCGCCGCTTTGCTTGCCGTCGCGCGGCAGCTCCTGGCCATCCTCGCCGACGATCTTCATGTCCACGCCGTAGACGGCGCGGCCCTGCTTGGCCTGCACCGTCATCTGCTCGTCGCGGCTCAGGCTCAGGTGCTTGGGCTTGAGCATGCACGCCGTGCCCAGCGGGCTCATCTCGGTCATGCCCCAGGCGTGCAGCACCTGCACGTCGTACTGCTCCTGGAAGGCGCGCATCATCGCCGGCGGGCAGGCCGAGCCGCCGATCACGGTGCGGCGCATCGTGCTGAACTTCAGGTCGTTGGCCTCGACATAGGTCAGCAGCCCCTGCCACACGGTCGGCACGCCGGCCGAGACGGTGACGCCTTCGCTCTCGAACAGTTCGTGCAGGCTCTTGCCGTCCAGGTGCGGGCCCGGGAAGACGAGCTTGGCGCCGACCATGCACGCGGCATAGGGCAGGCCCCAGGCATTGACGTGGAACATCGGCACCACCGGCAGGATGACGTCGCGCGCCGAGCAGCTCAGGCTGTCGGGCAGCGCCGCCGCATAGGTGTGCAGCACGGTCGAGCGGTGGCTGTACAGCGCGCCCTTCGGGTTGCCGGTCGTGCCCGAGGTGTAGCACAGCGAGCTGGCGGTGTTTTCGTCGAAGCTCGGCCAGGCGTAGTCGGGCGACGCCGCCTCGAGCAGCTCTTCGTAGCACAGCAGCCCAGGCACCTTGCTGGCGGCCGGCATGTGCGCGCGGTCGGTCATCGCCACGAAGGCCTTGATGGTCTTGACGCGCCCGGCGATGGCCTCGACCAGCGGCAGGAACGTGAGGTCGAAGAACAGCACCTGGTCTTCGGCATGGTCGGCGATCCACACCACCTGGTCGGGGTGCAGCCGCGGGTTCAGCGTGTGCAGCACCGCGCCCGAGCCCGACACGCCGTAGTACAGCTCCATGTGGCGGTAGCCGTTCCAGGCCAGCGTGGCGACGCGATCGCCGAACTTGACGCCCAGGCCGGCGACGGCATTGGCCATGCGGCGCGAGCGCTCGGCCAGGTCCCGGTAGGTACAGCGGTGGATGTCGCCCTCGACGCGGCGCGAGACGACCTGCTGTTCGCCGTGGTGGCGCTCGGCATGCACCAGCAGGTTCGAGATCAGCAGCGGCTGCTGTTGCATCAGTCCATTCATGAGGGGGCTCCGTTGGGGGTTGGGCTGGGATCAGGCGACGGCCGGCGTCGGGCGCGGCAGCGTCTCGATGGGTTCGGCGGCGCGCGCCTTGTCGCTTTCGTAGCTGCGCGCGGCGAGCAGGAAGGCCACGGCGGCGAGCACGCTGGCCAGCGGCACCACGGTCAGTGCGGTCTGCAGGCCGATGGCGTCGGACAGGATGCCGACGAGGAAGGGGCCGGCCGCCAGGCCGAACAGATTCTGGAACAGCGCCAGCACCGAGGCGCCGGTGGCGCGCACGCCGGGGTGGATGACGTCGATGACGATCGCCGACACCGGGCCGACACTGCAGGTGGCGACGAAGCCGCCGAGCACGATCCAGGCGAACTGCGTCGCCGGCTCGTGCGTCATGCCGAAGGCGTAGGCGATCACCACCATCGAGATCAGGCACAGCAGCGCCATCGTCGCCAGCTTGCGCCGCGGGTGGCGCGTGCCGGCACGGTCGACCACCGCGCCCCAGATCACGCTGCCCGCGGCACCGGCCAGCACCACCAGCGCCGCCTTCACGCCGGCCTGCGCCGGGGCGATGCCATGCACGCGGTTGAGGAAGCTGGGCAGCCAGGACCACAGCGCCGAGACCACGATCAGCTGCGCAGCGCCGCCGATGCACACCCACAGCATGGTGCGCGTGCGCACCAGAATCAGCGCCACGATGGCGCACCGTCTGGCCCAGCGACTGGCGCTTGGCCTCGAGCGTCGGGCTCATGGCCACGGTCTTGTAGTCGCGCACCTTCAGGTACAGCAGCGCGAGCACCAGCCCGGGGATGCCGACCACGCCGAAGGCCGCCTGCCAGCCCCACTTGGCGGCGATGACGCCGCCGAGCATCACGCCCAGCACCGAGCCGACCGAGGCCGACGCGAAGAAGCCGGCGAGCAGCGCGCCGCGCATGCGCGCCGGGAAGTGGCTGGCGATCAGCGCCGCGCCGACCGAACCGTAGCCGGCCTCGCCGAGGCCGACCACCGAGCGCAGCGCGAGCAGCGTGCCGTAGCTGCGCGCCCACATGCAGGAGATCGTCGCCAGGCTCCACATCGTGGCCATCGCGACGATGCTCTTGACGCGGCTGACGCGGTCGGCGAACAGCGCCACCGGCAGCGCGCCCAGCGCCACCGTCACCGACACCACCGACACCAGCGCGCCGAGCTGCTTGTCCGACAGGTCCCACTCGGCCTTGAGGTAGGGGAACAGCGAGACGATGACCTGGCGGTCGACGTAGTCGAAGACCATCAGGCCCAGCGTCATCGCGAACGCGAACCAGGCCGGGCCGGGGCCGAACAGGTAGTCGTCCTGCGCCGGCGCCTTTTCGAGGGCATGCAGGTCCACGGCGCGCTCCCTCAGGGCACCAGCACGGTGGCGCCGGTGGTGCGGCGCGACTCGAGCGCGCGGTGCGCCTCGGCCGCATCGGCGAGCGCGAACTGCTGCTTCGGCTCGCCGACGATGCGCCCGGCCAGCACGTGGCCGAACAGCTCGTCGCGCCATCGCCAGCATGTGCGCGCGCGGCGTGCGCGTAGTGGATCATCGCCGGCCGCGTCAGCCAGATCGAGCCCTTCACCGCCAGCAGCGTGGTGTCGATCACCACCGGCCCGGAGGTGGTGCCGTTGCTGACCAGCGAGCCGCGCGGCTGCAGGCTGTCCAGCGAGGCCATCAGCGTGTCCTTGCCGACCGAGTCGTAGACCACCGGCACGCCCTGGCCGCCGGTGATTTCCTTGACGCGCTTCGGGATCTCGCGCGCCATGTCCTCGGCACTCATGCCGCCGGTGACGATGGTGTGCGCGCAGCCGTGCGCGCGCGCCACCTCGGCCTTGGCCTCGGTGCTGACGGTGCCGATCATCGTCACGCCGATGGCGCGCGCCCACTGGCAGGCCACCAGGCCGACGCCGCCGGCCGCCGCGTGGTACAGGATGGTCTCGCCGCCGTGCAGCGGGAACACCTGGCGGAACAGGTACTGCGCGGTCATGCCCTTCATCATCAGCGTCGAGGCGGTGCGGTCGCTCACGCCCTCGGGCAGCGGGATCAGCACCTCGGCCGGCATCACGCGCACGTCCGCGTACGCGCCCTGCGGGCCGAGCAGGTAGCCGACACGGTCGCCGACCTTGATGTCAGTCGACGCCCTCGCCCACCGCCTCGACCACGCCCACCGCATCGCTGCCCAGCCCGTTGGGCAAGCGGCATCGGGTAGCGGCCGGTGCGGAAGTAGATGTCGATGAAGTTGACGGCCACATAGCTGTGGCGCACGCGCGCCTGGCCGGGGCCGGGCGCGCCGACCTCGACGTCTTCGAGCTTGAGCACCTCGGGACCGCCGATCTCGTGCAAGCGGATGGCTCTGGACATTGAATCTCTCCTGTGAAACCTGCTGGCTCAGACCGGCCGGTCGCCGATGATCCCGGCGCGCTCGAGCTTGCGCACGGCGGGAAAGAAGTCGTCCACCGCGTAGTGCTGCGTGCTGCGGTTGTCCCAGATGGCGACGCTGTTCGTGCGCCAGCGAAAGCGCACCTGGTATTCGGGGATGGCCGCCTGGGCAATCAGGTAGTGCAGCAACTGCGCCGCACCGGGCGCGTAGTCCTGGCCGACGCGCACGCGATCGGTCGTGTGGAAGTTGCTGAAATGGGTGGCGAACGAGTTGACGAACAGCACCTTCTCGCCCGTCTCGGGATGCGTGCGCACCACCGGGTGCTCGGCGTCCGGGTACTGCGCCTTCAACGCCAGGCGCTTGGCCAGCGGCAGCGCGGCACCGAAGCTGGCCTCGATGCTGTGCCGCGCGCGCAGGCCGTCGATCTGCGTCTTCACGTGCTCGGGCAGCTTGGCGTAGGCCTCGACCATGTTCGCCCAGATCATGTCGCCGCCGACCGGCGGGCATTCGACGCAGCGCAGCACCGCGCCCATCTGCGGGCACTCGCGCCAGGTGGTGTCGCAGTGCCAGGCGTTCTCGTACTGCAGGTGCCGGGTGTCGGCGCCCTTGTAGATGCGCACCAGCCCCGGATGCTCGGGGTCGCTGCCGACCACCGGATGGTCCTCGAGCGGGCCGAAGCGGCGCGCGAAGGCGACATGCTCGGCGCGCGAGAAGTGCTGGTCGCGCAGGAACAGCACCTTGTACTTCAAGAGCAGCGCGCGGATCTCCTCGAACAGCGCGTCGTCGCGCGACGCGTCGCCGAGGTCGACGCCTGAAAGTTCGGCGCCGAGGCTGCAGGTCAGTGGCTCGACCTTGATCGAGTCGTGCCGAGCGCCGCCGCGAACGATGGCCGGAGCCGACATCGCTTGTCTCCTTGGTTCTTGTAGTTCGAGGCCGCGCAGTCTACGGCAGCGATGACAGGCGCGTGATGAATTCGTCGGCCCGCGGCCATTCGCCGTAGCCCGAGGCCGGGTTCAGGTGGCCGACCTCGCCGAGGTCGACGAGCTCGCTGCCCCAGTCCTTCGCCAGGTGGACGATGCGCTCATAGCTCGCCAGCGGGTCGTTCCGGCTTGCAGCGACGATGCTTTGGAACGGCAGGCGCGTGCGCGGCACCGGCAGCCAGCCGGCGGCGCGAAGCGCGTCCAGCGTCGGGTAGCCCTCCGGCATCGGCGTCTCGAAGTCCGGCGGCGCGGCGAGCAGCGCACCGTGCACCGCGCGTTGCGTTCGCTGCGCCCAGTGCGCCAGCATGATGCAGCCGCCGCTGTGCGCGACGATGACGAGCGGCCCCGGCACCGACTGTGCAACCTGCTCGATGGCCTGCACCTTGCGCGCGCAGTCCAGGTCCTCGCGGCCCATCGGCGGCACGCCGGCCACCGGCCGGCCGGCCGAGCGCAGGCGCGCCTCGAGCAGCGTCTGCCAGTGCGTCGCGACGGCGTCGCGCAGCCCCGGCACGATCAGCACGGTCGGCTGCGGCATCCTCAGGCCGCCTTGCGCAGGAAGCCCTGCTGCCCGCCCTTCGGGTTGGGCGCGAAGCCGTTGGCGGCCAGCGTCTCTTCGACGGTGTCGTAGAACACGCCGATCTTGCAGATCTCGCGCGCTTCCTTGCCGGTGGCGACCTCGCGGCCGAACTCGCGCGACATGCGCACCAGCTGCTCGATCTGCTGCACCGTCGTCATCTTCGCGGTGCGCGACTGGTTCCAGAGGTTGTCCTCGATGCCGCAGCGCACGTGCAGGCCCATCGCCATGCCCATCATGTTGATCGGCAGCACGTTGCGCATGCTGCTCTCCACCGTCAGCACGGCGCCGTCGGGCGATCGCGCGCAGGAAGTTGGCCAGGCTGTAGATCGTCGGCTGGTCCATGCCGCCGCCGATCGCCACCCAGTTGCACACCAGCGGGCCCTTGTAGATGCCGCGGCGCATCAGCCGCTCGACCGTCTCGTAGCTGTTGATGTTGTAGAACTGGAACGCGCTCTGGATGCCCGTGGCGCGACAGGCGGCGCACGTGCTCCTCGAAGAAGCTCGGGTTCGACGGCACGATCATGTTCGAGTAGGCCTCGAAGTTCTCCGGCTCGGCCAGCGAGGTGCCGGCGATGTCGCGGTCGTCCATCTGCTCGGCCGACGTTCATCTGCGTGGTGTTCACCGTCACCGTCACCTGGTCGGGCTTCGGGTCGAGCTCGGCCAGCATGTGGCGCGTGTCGTCGGACAGCCACTTGGCGGCGGCGCCGTCGGTCTCGGGCGCGAAGGAGATCGAGCCGCCGACCTGGATGATCATGTCGGGCACGGCCTTGCGCACGCCGGCGATCAGCTCGTTGAACATGGACAGGCGCTTGCTGCCCTTGCCGTCGAGCTTCGCGCACGTGCAGGTGCAGCACGGTGGCGCCGGCGTTGTAGCAGTCGACCGCCTTCTGGACCTGCTCCTCCATCGTCACCGGGATGTCCTCGGGGAAGTCCGAGGGGATCCATTCGGGGCCGTAGGGCGCGGCGGTGATGACCAGCTTGTCCTGGTTTTCGGGGAAGAGGCGAGCCGTCGAGGAAGTTCATGGTGTGTCCTTGAAGTCGTGAGTGAGGTGTGGAGATTCAGTAGGTGGCTTCGCCGATGATGCCGGCGCGTTCCATCTTGCGGTGGCACGGCGGGTAGTCCATCACCGCGTAGTGCTGCGTGCTGCGGTTGTCCCACATGGCCATGCTGTTCGGCTGCCAGCGCCAGCGCACCTGGTACTCGGGGATCTGCGGCCTGGCTGATCAGGTACTGCAGCAGCTGGCTCGCGCCGCGGGCGTAGTCCTGGCCGACGCGCACGTTGTCGGCGCTGTGGAAGTTGGTGAAGTGCGTGGTGAAGGCGTTGACGAACAGCACCTTCTCGCCGGTCTCGGGGTGCGTGCGCACCACCGGGTGCTCGGCATCCGGGAACTGCGCGTGCAGCGCCAGGCGCTTTTCGATCGGCATCGCCGCGCCGAAGCTGGCCTCGATGCTGTGGCGGGCGCGCAGGCCGGCGATCTGCGTCTTGATGGTCTCGGGCAGCTTCTCGTAGGCCAGCACCATGTTGGCCCACATCGTGTCGCCGCCGACCGGCGGGCATTCGACGCAGCGCAGCACGCAGCCGAAGGGCGGCTTCTCGCGCCAGGTGGCGTCGGTGTGCCAGCTGTTCTCGTAGCGGTCGTTGGGCTGGTCGGGGTTCTTGTAGATGCGCACCAGGCCGGGGTTCTCGGGGTCGCTGCCGGCCACCGGGTGGTCTTCCAGCTCGCCGAAGTGGCGCGCGAAGGCCACGTGCTCGGCGCGGGTGATGTCCTGGTCGCGGAAGAACAGCACGCGGTGCTTCAGCAGCAGCGCGCGGATCTCGGCCACCATGGCGGTGTCGCGCGAGGCGACGCCGAGGTTGACGTTGCTCAGCAGGGCGCCGATGGCGCAGGTCAGCGGCTCGACCTTGATCGAGTCGGGCAGCGAGGCGGCGCGAACGACGGCGGGGGATGCGGCCAGGGTGGTGCTCATGGTGGGATGTCTCCTGTTTGACGAGGCTGTTTGACAAGGCTGCCATCTGGCCGCCTTCGGTACTGAGAGTGTGCGCCTGCGACCGGCCGCCAAGCCCCCCATCGTGAGGGGGCGTCCAGGCCTGCCGCCGGAACCGCTAAGTTTGCCCCGTCGTGCCGGAACATGCCAGCCCCCGCGGATCGACCCGCGATGCGCTGCGCGCGCCGGTGAGCCTGCCGGCGCCGCCTGCTACTCGGAGTCGAGCAAGCCGAGAATGCGCGCGCGCTGCACCACCTGCTTGCGCGTGCCGGCGTCGAGCTTGGCGAACAGGTTCTTCATGTGCCACTTGATCGTGGCCTCGCCCACCTGCATCGCCAGCCCGATCTCCTTGTTCGAGAGGTTGCGCGCCAGCAGCTCCAGCACCTCGCGCTCCTTGGGTGTCAACGCCATGCTCGGATTCGAGCGCAGGCGGGCCGTTTCGGCCGCGGCGGGCGGCGCCCGCATCGGCGCCGCCAGCGGCCCGGCGCCGACGGGCTCGCCGCCAGGCGCGCCTTGCAGCGCCTGGCGCGCCCAGTCGCCCAGCGACGGGTGCGCGTCGCCGAAGATGCGCAGCAGCCCGTAGGTCTGCGCCAGATCGGCAGCCTCGCGCAGCAGGCCCAGCGACTTCTCGCCACAGCGGTCGAGCGCGAAGGCGCGCAGGCCCAGCAGCTCGATGTGCAGCCGCCCCTGCTTCAGCTGCCGTGCCAGCGCGTCGGCACGCGCCAGGGGCTCGAGCGCACGGCGCCAATCCTGCGCCGCGATGGCGGCATGGCCGTAGGCCAGCTCGCGCAGCACGTCGACGCTGCGCCGCCACAGCCGGCCCTGTCGGGCTGCCGGCCTCGGCCAGCAGGGTGTCGATCTGCAAGCACAGGTCGCGGCAGGTCTCGGGGCGGTAACGCCGCGCATGCAGGCGCACCTGATCGGCCAGGCTGGCGACGCACAGCCGCGGCAGACGTCGCGCCACGCCGGCCGCATGCAAGGCGCCGAGCAGTTCGAGCGCGCGGTTCTCGGCGCCCTCGGCCGTCGCCATGCGCGCGAGCGTGCGGTAGCCGAGCAGCACGGCCTCGGGCAGGCCGCTGCGCTCGAGCACGTCGAGCCGGTTGGCCAGCAGCGCGGCCGCCTCGGCCGGCTGGTTGCGCTCCCAAGCGGCCGCGGCGAGCAGCGCACCCAGCATCGCGGCAAAGGGGTCGCGCCGGCCCAGTTCGCCCTCGGCCTGCGCCAATGCCGGGCGCAGCACCCTCTCGGCCAGCAGCACCTGTCCCTCCCACAGGTAGGTCAGCCCGACGATGAAGTCGCCCCAGCGACTGAGGTAGCCCAGCCCCGCGTCGGTATCGCCGTCCGGCGCCTTCTGCCGGCGCAGCCGCGCCAGCGCCGGGTCGCCCTCGAGCAGCATGCGAAAGGCCTCGCGATTGGCATGGATCCTGAGCAGCCTCGGGTCGCGCAACGGCGGCAGCTCGGCGCGTGGATCGTGCAGTTCGGCGAAGCGGTCGGGGTCATCGGCGAAGACCGCGGCGCCGCTGAGGATCAGCGCGCATTCGCGCTGCAGCCCATCGTCGACGCCCGGTTGCGCCAGCAGGCGCGCGACCAGCCGGCCGGCCTCCTCGTGGCGTTCGCTCAAGGCCAGCGACCAGGCGGCGGCGAGCAGCAGTTGCGGGCGCCGGTCCAGCTCTTCGGGCGGCAGCCGCCCCAGCCATTCGAGCACGCTGCTCTGGTGGCCGCGCGTCATCAGCGACTCATACAGGCTGCGCTCGGCGAGTTCATAGGCGCGATCGGTCTGGCCCGCGCTCAGCGCATGGCCGGCCGCGGCTTCGAGCAGCCCGTGCGCGGCCAGCCAGTCCGCGGCACGCGCATGCATCGTCGAGCGCTCCGCCTCGGGCAAGGCGGCGAAGCGCTCGCGCAACACGTCACGCGCCAGGCTGTGCATGCGCAGCCAGTCGCTGCCTTCGACGGCGACGAACACCGGCGTATCGCGCGCCAGGCGCGCCAGCCGCTGCCCCGCGTCGCCGGCCGCGACCATGACGCGGCACAGGTCGGCATGCACGTGATCCACGATGGCGACGCGTGTGAGGAAGGCCGCATCGGCGGGGTCGAGGTTGGCCAGCAGCAGGCCGACGAATTGCTCGCGCAGCGCGTCGCCCCGCGCGCTGCGTGCGATGGCCAGGAGCTGGGCATCGCCACCGCTGCCGATGGCCGACAACGCCAGCTGCAGCCCCAGCGGCCAGCCCTCGGTCAGCTCGTGCAGGCGCGCAGCGGCATCGTTGTCGATGCGCTCGCCAAAACGCTTGTGCACCAGCTCGAGGGTTTCGTCGAGCTGCAGGCGCAGCATCTCCTGGCCCACCAGCGCGCACTGTCCGTAGACGACGAGGTCTTCGATGGCGAGGTGGCATTCGCTGCGCGCGGCCAGCACCACGCGCAGGTTGGGCGGGGCGTTGCGCAGCAGGTAGGCCAGGACCTCGCGCGACGCTTCCGGCAGGTGGTCGGCCTCGTCGACGAACAGCACGACATCGAGCGCCGACTGAGCCAGCTCGGCGAGCCAGGCGGTGATGTCCTCCAGGCCCGTCGCCGAGGTGGATGCGAAGAAGGTGTGACCGAAGTTCGGACGTCCGGCACCGGCTGCGTACCGCCAGCGCCAGAGCCTGGACCAGGCGCTTCGGGCTGTCCTGCGACTGGGCGAGCAGCCAGGCCACCACCGTCCCATGCGCCAGGTGCTCGAGACGCCATTGCGCCAGCAGCGAGGTCTTGCCGAAGCCGGCGGGCGCCTGCACCAGGATCACCGGCTGATCGCGCAAGCGTTCGTCGCTCGACAGCAGGCGCGAGCGCGTCACCAGGTGGCGCGGCACCCGTTGCGGCGTGACCTTCAGCAGCAGGTCGTCAGCCGGGCTGGCGCTGGCCTCGGGTAACGGGGGCGACATGGACGTCCTGCCAACCCGGGTGTCAGCCACCGGGCTGGTGAATCCGTGCGATCGGGCAGGCCATACCCAATCCTAACCCCGCCCCAACCCGACCGGAATCCGGGCGATACCCCCCCTCGCGAGTAGGTCCGCAGGCGCACAGCGCGCCTACGATGCCCTCGATCACCCGGCGCTCGGTACCCCGCGGTTGCCGACCGGCCTTCATCTTTCGCACTGGAGACGCCCCATGTACCGCCATCTGCTCGTTCCCATCGACAGCTCCGACCTGTCCATCGAAGTGGTGGGCAATGCCGTCGGCCTGGCACGCGCGGTCGGTGCGCGCATCACCTTCTTCCACGCGGCGGCCGACCCCAGCCGGTCGCTTGCTCGGCGACGCCGAGATCCTGCGCCAGGTCGATCCGGCCGACCATGCCTACGCCTTTGGCGGCAAGACGCGCGAACTGCTTGGCCAAGGCCGAAGCCGCGGCGCGTGCCCTCGGCGTGCCTTGCGATTCGAAGCATGCCGTCAGCGACAAGCCGGCCGCCGCCATCATCGAGGCCGCGCGCAAGGCCGGCTGCGACCTGATCTTCATGGCCTCGCACGGTCACCGCGGCAAGCTGGGCATGGCGCTGGCCTCGGAGACGCTGAGCGTGCTGATGAACGCGGGGCTGCCGGTGCTGGTGTCGTCCACCGGCGAGCCCAAGGCGCCGGCCCACGCCATTGGCGTCATCCGCGACGAACACCGCTCGCTGGCCGCGGTGCTGCACGCCTGGATGCATGCGCTGGCCGAGGCGCGCAGCGCCAACACGGCCGCCGATCCGGTGCTGATGCGTGCCATCGTGCGCTATGTCCAGGTCTTCCCCCTGGCGCTGCACCACCCGAAGGAAGACGAGCATCTGTTCAAGCGGCTGCGTGAACGCAGCAGCGAGGTCAACGCCGAACTCGACGAACTCGAGCGCCAGCATCAGCGCGACCACCAGCTCGTGGCCGAACTGGCAACCCTGGTCGAGACGCTGGCGTCAAGCCAGGACGCAGCGGTCGCGCGGGCGGCCACGCGCGCGCTGGAACCCGCGGTGAAGGCCTACGCCAGCTTCCTGTGGGACCACATGGGCCGCGAGGAAGGCGTGATCCTGCCGGCGGCACAACGCCACCTGAACGACGCGGACTGGGCCGAAATCGACGCCGCATTCCGCATGAACCGCGACCCGCAGTTCGGCGGCGAAAGCGACAAGGAATACCGGCAGCTGTTCTCGCGCATCGTCAACGCCGCGAGCGGATGGCAGTCCGGCTCCGCCGCGCGATCGACGCCTGCGCCGATGAGCTGAGCCGCCGCCCGCGCCCCCCTGCCAAGAGGGGGGCGATGCGGGCCCCCGACTTCGAGAATCCTGCGGCCGATGGTGGCGCACTGCGCCCACCCAGTCATGCTGCAAACCGCCAACGCACAAAACCATCCAAACCCACCCAGACCATGAAAACAACCCGCCCCCACTCTTCACACCGCCTGGGCCGCCCGGCGCACCGGGTCAGCGCCATCGCCATTGCCGCCCTGGCCTGTGCCATCGGCGCGGATACGGCGCAGGCCTTCGAGTTCGACACCGGCAACCCCGACCTGACGGTGCGCTGGGACAACACGGTGCGCGCCAATCTCGGCATGCGCACCGAGCAGCGCAACGACCTGATCGGCAACAACCAGCTCGTACGACGAAGGCACCTACAGCTTCGACCGCGGCGACCTGGTGGCCGCGCGCCTCGACTGGCTCACCGAACTCGACGTCGCCTACGAGCAAGCGCTTCGGCGGACGCATCAGCGCGCAGGCCTGGTACGACGGCGCCTATGGCACCTACGGCCGCTCCAATCCGAATTTCGCCGCTGCATCGCCAGCTACGTCGGCAACCAGTTCAGCGACTACACACGCGACCTGTACCGTGGCCCCGACGGCGAGTTCCTGGACGCCTTCGTCTACGGCCGCTTCGACCTGGGCGAGACGCCGTTGACGGTCAAGCTCGGCCGGCACTCGCTGTACTGGGGCGAGTCGCTGTTCGTCAACGGCAACCTGAACAGCATCGCCTACGCGCAGAACCCGCTCGACCTGCAGAAGGGCTTCGCCACCCCCGGTGCCGAAGCCAAGGAACTGTTCCGCCCGCTGAACCAGATCTCGGCGCAGGCTGCGGTGACGGATGAACTGACGCTGATGGCGCAGTACTACTTCGAGTGGGACTCCTTCCGCTTCCCCGAAGGCGGCACCTTCCTCGGCCCGGTGGACTTCGCCTTCCACGGCCCGCAGCGCCAGTTCCTGCTGGCGGGCCCGCTGGCCGGCTTTGCGCACCAACGGCGGCAACATCAACCCCGACGAGATGGGCGACTGGGGCATCGGCGCACGCTGGAGCCCGGAGTGGCTGGACGGCACGCTCGGCTTCTACTACCGCAACTTCTCCGACAAGCTGCCGCAGGTGCTGCTGCACCCGCGGTCGGCCGCGGCATCAGCCAGTACAACCTGATCTACGGCGACAACATCAGCCTGTACGGCATCAGCCTGGCGAAGAACATCGGCGGCGTCAGCGTCGGCGCCGAACTGTCCTACCGCCACAACACGCCGCTGAACGCGCAGGTGCTGGGCAACGCCATCGCCGCCGGCGTGCTGCCGGGCGGCGAGACCGCCGGCCCGCGCGGCGACACCGCCAACGGCCTGGTCAACGTGCTCGGCGTGATCCCCAAGACCGAGCTGTTCGACGCCGCCATCTGGGCCACCGAACTCGTGTGGGCGCACCTGGTGTCGGTGAAGAGCGGCGGCAACCTGTTCAACGGCGAGGGCTATGCACCCTGTCTGTCCGTGGCCAACGGTGGCATCCGGACGCGCGATTGGGACAAGTGGGACGGCTGCTCCACCACCAACTACGTCGGCATGTCGGCAGCGTTCACGCCGACCTGGTACCAGGTCTTCCCCGGCGTGGACCTGTCGGCGCCGCTGGCCGTCTTCGGTGGCCTGTACGGCAATGCGCCGACCGTGTTCGCCGGCAACCAGGGCAACGGCAACTACGCCATCGGGCTGGCCGCCGACGTCTACCAGAAGTACCGCTTCGACCTGAAGTACATAGACTACTTCGGCCGCCTCAATGCAAACGCCGCCGGCACCGCGGTCGACACGCAGAACGGTTTCACCTCGCTGCTGAAGGACCGCGGCTCGGTGTACCTGACCTTCAAGACCACTTTCTGATCCACCACGACTGGAGACAACGATGAAGTTCCAACGCACTCTGCTGGCCGGCCTGCTGGCCGGCCTGACGGGCCTGTCCGCGCAGGCGGCTCTCACGGCCGACCAGGCCAAGGCCCTGGGCACCACGCTGACCGGCGTCGGCGCCGAGAAGGCCGCCAACAAGGACGGCACGATCCCGGCCCATACCGGCGGGCTGACGACGCCGCCGGCCGGCTTCAAGGCCGGCGACGGCCTGCGCCCGAACCCCTATGCCAGCGACAAGCCGCGCCTGAGCATCGACGCCAAGAACATGGCGCAGCATGCCGACAAGCTGACCGAAGGCACGAAGGCGCTGATGACGCAGTACCCGAGCTTCCGCATCGACGTCTACCCGACGCAGCGCAGCGTCGCCTTCCCGAAGTTCGTGCTCGACAACACCGCGAAGATCGCGCTGACGGCCAAGACCGGCAACAGCGGCCGCTCGATCGAGGGCGCACATGCCGGCTTCCCGTTCCCGATCCCGAAGGACGGCTACGAGGCGATGTGGAACCACCTGGTGCGCTTCAACGGCCAGGCCTACGAGTCGAAGTACCGCAACCTGACGGTCGATGCCAACGGCCGCGCCACGCTGGCCACCGAAGGCATCAGCGTGCAGGAGTATCCGTACTGGGACCCGAGCAAGACCAGCGCCGAGACCTACTGGCGCATCAAGCTGACCTATACCGCGCCGGCACGCCGCGCCGGTGAGGCGCTGCTGATCGTCGACCCGATCGACATCGGTGCCAAGGAACGCCGCGCCTGGAGCTACCTGCCCGGCCAGCGCCGCGTCAAGGTGGCGCCGGACTTCTCGTTCGACACGCCGAACCCCGGCACGGCCGGCGGCAACACCTTCGACGACATCTTCATCTTCAACGGCTCGATGGACCGCTACGACTTCAAGCTGGTCGGCAAGAAGGAGATCTACGTGCCCTACAACGCCTATGCGGCGGTGTACGGTGCCAAGCAGGACGATCTGCTGAAGGCCAACCACCTGAACCCCGACCTGGTGCGCTGGGAACTGCACCGCGTGTGGGTGGTCGAGGCGACGCTGCGCGACGGCAAGCGCCACGTCTACAGCAAGCGCACCTTCTACCTGGACGAGGATTCGTGGGCGGCGGTGGCGTCGGACCAGTACGACGCACGCGGCCAGATGTACCGTGCCGGCTTCGCCTACATGGCCCCGAGCTATGACCTGCCGGCGCCGTACACCGACATGTTCAGCACCTACGACCTGATCGGCCGCACCTATTCGCTGACCGGCTTCATCGCCGAGACCGGCGGACTGAAGCACACCAAGCCGATGGCCGACCGCGAGTGGACTGCCGACGCGCTGGCCGGCGCAGGGGTTCGCTGACAGCGAATCGCGATCGAACGCATGAAAAGCCGGGGGGCGACTCGCAACACTTGCGGGCGCCCACCGGCTGGCGCAGTTTTCGAACGTGGATAATGGGTTAGCACTTTGGCGATTGGGGGCCGAGAACTCGGCCAGCTCGCTTGCATCGCCAGCACCACTGGAATAGATTTCCCTTCCTTCCATCCTTCGAAAGACCTTCCATGTCCACCCTCAGACCGCTACTGACTGCAATCGCCCTGACCCTGGGACTGTCTGCAACGGCCTATGCCGGCGTGAACTGCAGTGACGTCAAGAACAAGAACCAGGATGAATGTGTCCGGGCGAAGGTCAACAACAACTCAAACAACATCAACTGCAGCGATGTGAAGGACAAGAACCGGGACGAATGTGTCCGGGCGAAGGCCAACAACAACAACATCAACTGCAGCGACGTGAAGAACAAGAACCGGGACGAATGTGTCCGGGCGAAGGCCAACCGGTGATGCCCCAGGCCCGGTTGGAACTCGGTGCGGCGGGCTCCAAGTGAGTTCGATTGCAATCGAGCCTGCCGAGTCCGAATCCATCAACGAGGAAGCCGCCACGAGAGTTCGTAAGGCAGAGCTTGCGCGAAGGGTCGCACCCCGCAACGACCAATAGCAAGTCTTGCCCTTGCTGGCCAGCAGTGGCCAGGCGCTGCTGAGATTGGCTGCGCACGTTTGCGTGCCAGGCCAGGGCCGCGAGACCTGCGAGCACGCGCCTGGAAGGCTGAGTGGGGATGGTCGCCTGACCCGTAGCACCCGGTCCTGCGCCAACCCGGACCCCTGCGGCGGAGCAGCAGGCGCGACAAAGACCTGGACTCCACGTCCTCGTTCGCTTCGAAGCCAAGGTTCTGCCCGGCAATCCGCCGATGCTGGCGGAGGTCCAGCGCGGCAAGAACGGCGTGATCCATCGCGATCTTGGCCTCGCGCCGCCTGCGGGCGGGCTTGCCGGACCCACCACCATGGTCGCCACGGCGGCGACGCAGCGCCCCGCCGCCAGGGAGCAAGTCGGCCCGCCTGAAGCCGCGTGCCCCTTCCCGCGCCCTGCCCAGCCTCTTCCCCCCAGCCAAGAGGGGGCGTCGGGCACGTGCAGAATCGGAGAATTCCGCGCACTGTCCGGCACACTGCGTTTCGGCCTCGCAGCCAGCGTCGAGCGCGGACCTACAAATTCAGCAGGAGACATGATGTTCAAACGATGCCTTGCCTCGGCCGTTGTCGCCGCCAGCGCCGCCACCATCGCCTGGGCCGCTGCCGACTCCGGCTGGCGCGACGTGCTCGACACGCCGGCGTTGAAGAGCCCGCTGGCGCAGCGCACGCTGGTCAACGGCCTGGCCCGCAGCGGTGAGCGCTTGGTCGCGGTCGGCCAGCGAGGCCATGTGCTGCTGTCGGACGACCAGGGCAAGAGCTGGCGCCAGGCCGAGGTGCCGGTCAGCTCCGACCTGGTGGCCGTGTCCTTCCCCAGCGCCGACCAGGGCTGGGCAGTCGGTCACGACGGTGTCGTGCTGCGCAGCAGCGACGCCGGTGCCAACTGGACGCGTGTGCTCGACGGTCCCCAGGCCGGCGCACTGATGGTCGAACACTACAAACGCGAGGCCGCGAACGCCGGCGATGCGGCACGCGCTGCGGCGGCGCTGAAGGAGGCCGAGCGCTTCGCCGCCCAAGGCGCCGAGAACCCCTTCCTCGACGTCGCCTTCGAGAACGCCTCGACCGGCTACCTGGTCGGCGCCTTCGGGCTGATCTTGCGCACCACCGACGGCGGAGCCAGTTGGCAGCCGCTGCTGCACGCCACCGAGAACCCGAAGGCACTGCACCTGTACGCGGTGCGCAGCGTCGGCGGCGAGACCTACATCGCCGGCGAGCAAGGCCTGCTGCTCAAGCTCGACCGGGGCACGGGCCAGTTCCGCGCGGTCGAGCTGCCCTACAAGGGCACGCTGTTCGGCATCACCGGCAACGACCGCGCGGTGATCGTGCACGGCCTGCGCGGCACGGTGCTGCGCAGCACCGACGCCGGCCGCAGCTGGCAGACGGTGGACACCGGCCTGCAGGTCGGCCTGACGGCCAGCAGCATCGACGCGCAGGGCCGCATCGTCATCGTCAGCCAGGCCGGGCATGTGCTGGTCAGCCGCGACGACGGCGCCAGCTTCGCGCTGGCCAAGGTCGACAAGCCGGCACCGGCCGCGGCCGTGGCCATCGTCGGCCCGTCCAGCCTGGTGGTCGGCGGCCCGCGCGGCGTGTCGCCGCTGACGCTGCAATGAACCCCAGGACTCTTCGAGAGACACGCCATGCATGCCACCTCCTCCGCCGACGACCTGCCCCTGCCGGGCGCTCTGGACAGTTTCGACCCGAACAGCGGCTCGCGACTCGAGCGGCTGGTGTTCAACAACCGGCGCGCCGTCATCGTGCTGTGCGCGGTGATCACCGTGGTGCTGGGCTTCCTGGCCGCGACGCGGCTGACGCTGAACGCCAGCTTCGAGCGCATGCTGCCGGTCAGCCACCCCTACATCAAGAACTACCTGGAAAACCGCAACGAGTTGCGCGGGCTGGGCAACTCGCTGCGCATCGTGGTCGAGAACCCGAACGGCGACATCTACGACCCGAAGTACCTCGAGACGCTGCGCAAGATCAACGACGAGCTGGTGCTGACGCCGGGCGTCGACCGCGCCTGGGTCAAGTCGCTGTGGTCGCCGGCGGTGCGCTGGACCGAAGTCACCGAAGAGGGCTTTCGCGGCGGCCCGGTGATGCCCGACAACTACGACGGCTCGGCACCGGTGACCGAGCAGCTGCGCGGCAACATCGCGCGCTCGGGGCTGGTCGGCAGCCTGGTCGGCAACAACTACAAGTCGAGCATGATCGTCGTGCCGCTGCTCGACAAGGACCCGAAGACCGGCCAGCGCATCGACTACCGCACGCTGTCGTTGGGCATCGAAGCCATCCGCGACAAGTACGAAGTCGCTGGCGACGGCAAGGCGCCGGCGGTGCGCATGCACGTGATCGGCTTCGCCAAGCTGGTCGGCGACCTGATCGAAGGCCTGTTCCGCGTCGCGCTGTACTTCGGCTTCGCCGCGGTCGTCGCCGCAGCCATCATCTACTACTACACCCGCTGCGTGCGCAGCACCGCGCTGGTGCTGGCCTGTTCGCTGGTGGCGGTGCTGTGGCAGCTGGGCCTGGTGGCGGCCTTCGGCTTCGAGATCGACCCCTATTCGATCCTGGTGCCCTTCCTGGTGTTCGCCATCGGCGTGTCGCACGGCGCGCAGAAGATGAACGGCATCATGCAGGACATCGGCAAGGGCGCGCACCAGCTGGTCGCCGCGCGCTACACCTTCCGCCGCCTGTTCCTGGCCGGGGTGACGGCGCTGCTGGCCGACGCGGTGGGCTTCGCGGTGCTGATGATGATCGACATCCCGGTGATCCAGGACCTGGCGCTGACCGCCAGCATCGGCGTGGCGGTGCTGATCCTGACCAACCTGATCCTGCTGCCGGTGCTGCTGTCGTACATCGGCGTCAGCGCGGCCGCCGCCGCGCGCAGCCTGCGCGCCGACAGCGACGAGAACTACGGCCGCGGCGTCAACAAAATGTGGGTGCTGCTGGAGCGCTTCACCGAGCGGCGCTGGGCCACCGGCGCGGTGGTCGTCAGCGCGCTGCTGCTGGCTGTTCGGCGTGGTCACCAGCTTCAACCTGAAGATCGGCGACCTCGACGCCGGCGCGCCGGAGCTGCGTGCCGACTCGCGCTACAACCGCGACAACGCCTACATCACGGCCAACTACTCGCTGTCCAGCGACACCTTCGCGGTCATCGTCAAGACCGAGAAGGAAGGCTGCCTGAAGTACGCGACGCTGGTCGAGGCCGACCGCCTGAGCTGGGCGCTGCAGCAGGTGCCGGGCGTGCAGACCACGGTGTCGCTGACCAACGCGGTGCGCCAGATCACCGCCGGCAGCAACGAGGGCAGCCCGAAGTGGCTGACGATCGCGCGCAACCAGGACGTGCTGAACTACGGCGCGCAGCAGGCCAGCGTCAACAACCCCGACCTGTTCAACACCGAGTGTTCGGTGATGCCGGTGATCGCCTACCTGGCCGACCACCGCGCCGAGACGCTGGACCGCGTGGTCCAGGCCAGCGCCGAATTCGCCGCCGCGCACGGCACGCCCGAGCGCCAGTTCCTGCTCGCCGCCGGATCGGCCGGCATCGATGCGGCGACCAACATCGTCGTGCGCAAGGCCTGGACGCAGATGCTGCTGCTGGTGTATGCGGCGGTGGCGCTGCTGTGCTTCGTCACCTTCCGCAGCTGGCGCGCGGTGGTGGTGGCGGTGCTGCCGCTGGTCGTGACCTCGTTCCTGTGCGAGGCGCTGATGGTCTGGCTGGGCATCGGCGTCAAGGTGGCGACGCTGCCGGTGATCGCGCTCGGCGTGGGCATCGGCATCGACTACGCGCTGTACCTGCTGAGCGTGCAGCTGGCGCAGCAGCGCATGGGCGTGCCGCTGCGCGAGGCCTACCGCCGCGCGCTGCAGTTCACCGGCAAGGTGGTGGTGCTGGTCGGCGTGACGCTGGCCGCAGGCGTGATCACCTGGGCGCTTGTCGCCGATCAAGTTCCAGGCCGACATGGGCATCCTGCTGGCCTTCATGTTCGTCTGGAACATGGTCGGCGCGGTGATCCTGATCCCGGCGCTGTCGCACTTCCTGCTGCCTTCGGGCCCGCAGGCGCGCCATGCGCCGCCTGCGGTCGAAGTGCCTGCGGCCGCTTGAGCATGGCCCGCTGGATCGACCTGCAGGCCGCAGATCAACTGCCCGAGGGCGGCCGTGGGTTCGCCCGCCGCGACGGGCACGAGATCGCACTTTTTCGCATCCGCGGGCAGATCCATGCGGTGGCCGACAGCTGCCCGCATGCCGGCGCATCGCTGGCCTCGGGCCATCTTGATGGCAGCACCCTCAGCTGCCGGGCGCATGGACTGCGCTTCGATCTGGTCAGCGGCCGCATGTGCGGCGGCCGGCTCGAGTTGCGGCGCTATGCGGTGCGCGAGCACGACGCGCGCATCCAGATCGACCTCGCCGACGCCGCGCCCGCGGACGCCGGCTCCAATCCCCTGGGAGACCTCCTGTGACGATTCCGACTCCCCACACCGTGGCCACGTTGCAGCAGCATGTCGGCCATGACTTCGGCCTGAGTGCCGCCGTGACGCTGGACCAGCCGCGCATCGACCATTTCGCCGAATGCACCGGCGACAACCAGTGGATCCATGTCGACGTCGAACGTGCACGCACGCAGTCGCCGCTGGGCGGCACCATCGCCCACGGCCTGCTGTCGCTGTCGCTGATCCCGGCGGCGCACTATGGGCTCGGCGTCTATCCGGACGATGCCCTCAACGTGCTGAACTACGGCTTCGACAAGGTGCGCTTCCTGGCGCCGGTGCCAGCCGGTACGCGCGTGCAGGTGCGTGTCGAACTGGTCGAGGTCGAGGCCAAGGGCAGCGGTCGCACGCTGGTGCGCTGCCGCAACACGGCCGTTGCCGAAGGTGCGCCGGACCAGCCGCTGATGGTGGCCGAGTCGCTGGCGTTGGTGATGTCATGAGCGACCCGGCGCCGGGCCGCTGCGTGACGAGCACCGATTGAGGCTGCCGAAGCGCCTGCCGATGGCCGCTGCCGAACCCCCAACCTTCCGCCACCTGCGCGTCGCGGGCCAGCGCCTGCGCTATGTCGCCGCCGGCCGCGCCGACGCCGCGCGCACTGTGCTGATGTTCAACGGCATCGGCGCCAGCATCGAAACCGCGCTGCCCTTCCTCGCCGGCTTCGAGGATGCGCGGGTGGTCGCCTTCGACGTGCCCGGTGTCGGTGAATCGCCGGCACCGTGGCTGCCCTACCGGCTGCGCCGCGTGGCGCGGCTCGCGCTCGGCCTGCTCGACCACCTGGGCGTGGCACAGGCCGATGTCTTCGGCGTGTCCTGGGGCGGCGCCGCGGCTCAGGAATTTGCCATCCGCCACCCGGCGCGCTGCCGCACGCTGACACTGGCCGCCACCTGCGCCGGCTTCGTCATGGTGCCGGGCCAGCCGCGCGTGCTGCTGCAACTGCTGAGCCCGCGGCGCTACCTCGACCCGGCGCACCTGCTGCGCGTCGGCGGGCAGCTCTACGGCGGCATCCTGCGCCTCGAGCGCGACCTGCTGCAACTGCATGCCAGTGCGATGCGCGGCCCCAGCCATCGCGGTTACTTCTACCAGCTGCTGGCGATCTGACGGGCTGGACCAGCTGGCACCGGCTGCATCGCGTGCAGGCGCCGACGCTGGTGCTGATGGGCGCCGACGACCCGATCGTGCCGCCGGTCAACGGCCGCATCGTCGCCGCGCGGCTGAAGCAGCGTGACGCTGGAGACAGTCGACTGCGGCCACCTGTTCGTGATGACCCGGCCGCGCGAGACCGCGCGCCGTGTCGAGCGCTTCATCGCCGATCCCGCGCTCGCCGCCTGAGCGGCGACGTCCTACTCCTCATCCGAAGGAGAAGTTCATGAGCTACCAAGCCCCCGTCAAGGACATGCTGTTCTGCATGACCGAACTCGCCGGCCTCGAACAGGTCGCCACGCTGCCCGGCTTCGAGGAGGCCGGCGTCGACACCGCGCAGGCGGTGCTGGAGGAATGCGCGCGCTTCAACGAGGGCGTGCTCGCGCCGCTGAACGCCGAGGGCGACAAGTCGCCGTCGAGCTTCGCACGACGGCAGCGTCACCACCACGCCCGGCTTCAAGGACGCCTACAAGCAGTACGCCGAGGGCGGCTGGCAGGGGCTGCAGCACCCGCTGGACTTCGGCGGCCAGGGGCTGCCCAAGACCATCGGTGCGGCCTGCATCGAGATCAACAACAGCGCCAACCTCAGCTTCGCGCTGTGCCCGCTGCTCACCGACGGCGCGATCGAGGCGCTGCTCACCGCCGGTTCGGACGAACTGAAGCAGTCGCTACCTGCCGCGCATGGTCAGTCGGGCGAGTGGACCGGCACGATGAACCTGACCGAGCCGCAGGCCGGCAGCGACCTGGCGCTGGTGCGCACGCGTGCCGAGCCGCAGGCCGACGGCAGCTACAAGGTCTTCGGCACGAAGATCTTCATCACCTACGGCGAGCACGACATGGCCGAGAACATCGTGCACCTGGTGCTGGCGCGCGTCACCGGCGCGCCCGAAGGCGTCAAGGGCATCAGCCTGTTCGTCGTGCCCAAGTTCATGGTCGAAGCCGACGGCTCCCTGGGCGCACGCAACGACGTGCACTGCGTCAGCATCGAGCACAAGCTGGGCATCAAGGCCAGCCCGACCGCGGTGCTGCAGTTCGGCGACCACGGCGGGGCCGTCGGCTACCTGGTCGGCGAGGAGAACCAGGGCCTGGCCTACATGTTCGTGATGATGAACGCCGCGCGCTACGCCGTCGGCGTGCAGGGCATCGCCGTGGCCGAGCGCGCCTACCAGCTGGCCGCGGCCTATGCCAAGGATCGCGTGCAGGGGCGCCCGGTCGACGGCTCGCTGCCCGGCGCCGGGCCGATCATCCACCACCCGGACGTCAAGCGCATGCTGCTGACGATGCGCGCGATGACCGAAGGCTGCCGCGCGCTGGCGCTCGCCGCCGCGGCCGAATACGACCATGCGCACGCCGAGCCGGATGCCGCTAGCGCAAGCGCAGCCAGGCGGCCTACGAGTTCCTGGTGCCGCTGGTCAAGGGCTTCAGCACCGAGATGAGCATGGAGGTGACGAGCCTGGGCGTGCAGGTGCACGGCGGCATGGGCTTCATCGAGGAGACCGGCGCCGCGCAGTACCTGCGCGACGCGAGGATCCTCAGCATCTACGAAGGCACGACCGCGATCCAGGCCAACGACCTGGTCGGGCGCAAGACCGCGCGCGACGGCGGCGCGGTGGCGCGTGCCTTCGCCGCGCAGATCGAGGCCACCGAGGGCGCGCTGCGCGCCAGCGGCAGCGCCGCCGCGCTGGCGATGGCCCAGCGCCTGGCCGAAGGGCGCCAGGCCTTCCTCGACGTCGTCGCCTTCGTCGTCGAGCGCGTCCGCGCCGACCCGAACGCCGCCTTCGCCGGCTCGGTGCCGTACCTGCTGCTGGCCGGCAACCTGGCGGCGGGCTGGCAGCTGGCGCGCGCGCTGCTCGTCGCCGAGCGCAAGCTCGCCGCCGGCGAAGACGCCGCCTTCATGCGCAGCAAGATCGCCGTCGCCCGCTTCTATGCCGAGCACGTGCTGACGCGCGTGCCGGGGCTGCGCGACAGCGTGGTCGACGGCGCCGCGGCGGTGACCGAGCTGCCGGCCGAGATGTTCTGATGAGGCTCGACTTCGTTTCCGACATCACCTGCCCCTGGTGTGCGATCGGCCTTCGTGCGCTGGAGTTGGCGATCGAACGCACCGCCGACACGGTGCCGGTGGAACTGCACTTGCAGCCCTTCGAGTTGAACCCGGGCCTGCCGGCCGAAGGCGAGCCGATCGCCGACTATGCGGCGCGCAAGTACGGCGCCGGCGCCGCGCAACTGGCCGAGCGGCAGGCGCTGATCCGCGGCCGCGCGGCCGAACTCGGCCTGAGTTTCCGCCTGCGCACGCATGTCTACAACACCTTCGACGCGCACCGCCTGCTGCACTGGGCCGCGTCGCAGGGCCGGCAGCTCGAGCTGAAACGCGAGCTGCTGCGCGCCTATCACGAACGCGGCGAGAACCCGGCGTCGCCCGAAGTGCTTCTTGCCGCCGCCACCGAAGCCGGGCTCGACCGGCTGGCGGCCGGCGACGTGCTGGGGCGCGGCGCGCATGCCGAAGACGTGCGTGCGACGGTGAGACGGTGGCGGCGCCTCGGCATCGACGGCGTACCGGCGCTGGTCATCGACGGGCAGCACCTGATCCAGGGCGCGCAGCCGGTCGAGGTCTACGAGCAGGCATTGCGGCGTGCTGCACTGAAGCACGTGGCCTGATGCCGATTCGCCGATTCACCCGAAGCGCTGCTCCACCGACCTCAGGATCCAAGCTCAGCGTTCCGATCCGATGAAGCGATAGACGGCGGCGCCGATCAGCGCGCCGACGATCGGTGCCAGCCAGAAGAGCCACAGCTGCTCGACCGCCCAGCCACCCACATACACGGCCACACCGGTGCTGCGCGCCGGGTTGACCGAGGTGTTCGTCACCGGAATGCTGATCAAGTGGATCAGCGTCAGGCACAGGCCGATGGCGATCGGCGCGAAGCCCGCCGGCGCGCGCGCGTCGGTGGCACCGAGGATCACGACGAGAAACATCATCGTCATCACCACCTCGCAGACCAAGGCCGCGCCGAGTGCATAACCACCCGGCGAATGCTCGCCGTAGCCGTTCGAGGCAAATCCCCCGCTCAGGCTGAATCCGGCCTTGCCGCTGGCGATCAGGTACAGCACGCCGCCGGCGACGATGCCGCCCACGACCTGCGCCACGATGTAGGGCAACAAGTCCTTGGCCGGGAAGCGGCCCCCGGCCCAAAGACCGATCGACACCGCCGGATTCAGGTGGCAGCCCGAGATATGGCCGATGGCGAAGGCCATCGTCAGCACCGTCAGGCCGAAGGCCAACGAGACACCGGTCAAGCCAATGCCGACCTCGGGAAAGGCCGCCGCCAGCACGGCGCTGCCGCAGCCGCCCAGCACCAGCCAGAAGGTTCCAATGAACTCCGCAGCGTACTTCTTCATATGCATGTCCTCATCGATGTGTTGTCAACCGGGGCGCCCCGAGAATCACAATATCATGTGTCAATGACGTTGCGCCGGATCGCCTCGGGCCTGTATTGTCGACGCGGGCACCGGCCTTTCAAACCAAAATGGAGAGCTCCTTGAACTCAACAAAAAGCCTTTCCACGCTGCTGATGGTGCTGTCGCTGGTCGCGCCAGCCGTCTACGGCCAGGCGACCGCTGCGGCCAGCGCGCCCCCAGCTGTTGCCAACCCGGTCGACCCGGCTTCGATCCAGGCGTTGAAGGACATGGGCGCTCATCTGCAATCGCTGGGCCGCTTCCGCACCTCGACCATGCTGAGCGGCGAGAGGGTGCTCACCGACGGCCAGAAGCTGCAGCATATCGCCTACGCGACGCTTGACGCCGAGCGGCCCGACAGGCTGCGTGCGCGCATGTGGAGTGCACGCTCGGAACGCGAGCTGTTCTTCGACGGCAAGACCTTCACGATCTTCGTCCCGGCGCAGAAGTACTACTCGCAGGTGGAGTTCAGCGGCTCGAATGCCGAGTTGGTCGAGCGCCTCGAGCAGCGCTTCGGTGTCGAGATTCCGCTGTCCGACCTGTTCAAGTGGGGAACACCGGCGGCGCCGGTCGACAAGATCGAGTCGGCGATGAACGCCGGGCAGGACTTCGTCGGCGACGACCTGTGCGACCACTACGCCTTCAGGCAGGGCAAGTTCGACTGGCAGATCTGGATCACGACGGGCAGCAAGCCACTGCCGCGCAAGCTGGTGATCACCCATCGTACCGACGAGGCCCGGCCGCAGTCGGTCAGCATCATCGACTGGAACCTGAAACCCGTCTTCAGCGCATCGACCTTCAGGTTCTCGCCGCCCAAGGGGGCCACGAGGATCGAGATCGTTCCGGTGAAGTCGAAGTAAAGGAGCACGAACATGCAAGTCTTCCTCAACAAACGGGCCCAGGCCAGTCTGGCTGCACTTGCCATTGCCAGCTTCGCACTGGCCCCTCTGGCCGAGGCCGCACGCGAGGGACGCGGTGGCGGCGGTGGCGGCGGTGGCGGCAACCGCGCGGCGCCCAGCCAGAGTGCTGGCGGTGGCACGGCTCGCGCCAACACCGGCAGCGCCAACCGGACCGCGGCCCAGGCCAACAACGCCAATGCCGACAAGCGCAGCAACAACGTGCGTTCCACCAGCGTGAACAACGTCAACACCAGCCGCAACACCAACGTCAACGTCAACGTCGAAGGCAACAACAACAACTGCTGCGACAACGGCTGGGACAACGACTACCACCCGGTGGCCACGGCCGCGGCGGTCACCGCCACAGTGATGGTGACATCGGCCGTGATCGGATCGATGGTGCGCACCGTGCCGGCGAACTGCGTGCCCGTCAACTACGGCGGCATGGTCTACCAGCAGTGCGGCAGCACGTGGTATCAGCCACAGGGGTCGCAGTTCATCGTCGTCAATCCGCCGTACTGACGGGCCACCCGGGCGCGGACTGCCGCCCCGGTCACAGCAACCAATCGATCGGCAGGCCGGCCAGGAAGCCGACCTGGAAGCGTTGCCAGGCGCTGGTCTCGGGATCGACGTCGTACACCACCGTGCCGCCCGACGGGGTGCGTTCGACCCACTGCAGGTTGGCGCCGTCGGGCGCCATGCGTAGCGCGTAGGCGATGTCGGGCACCTCGGTCTCGAAGGCATCGGCCAGTTGCTTCGCGGCCAACGGGCTGTCGATCACCAGCCCCATCTCGGTGTTCAGGTGCGCCGAGCGCTGGTCGAAGTTGAACGAGCCGACGAAGATGCGCTTGCCGTCCACCGCGTAGACCTTGGCATGCAGCCCCGAAACCTTGCCCGGCCCGAAGCGGCCGCGCACGCGCAGCGAAGACTTGGCCGCGCCCGGCTTCAACTCGTACAACTGCACGCCGGCGCGCAGCAGGTCCTCGCGACGCTTCAGGTAGCCGGCGTGCACGACGCGCTCGTCCGACGAGGCCAGCGAATTGGTCAGCACGCGCACCTGCACGCCGCGCCGGGCCATGTCCGCCAGCATCTCCGTGCCCACCGCGCCGGGCACGAAGTACGGCGAGATGATGTCCAGCCGCGTCTGCGGCGAGCCCATGCGCCGCATCAGCACCGGCAGCAGGATCAGGTCGCTGTCTGCGCTGGCGTCCAGCGTCTTGGCGGGATTGTCGTACAGCACCTGGCCGGTGGCCCAGTCGAACTCCAGCCGGCGCTCGAGCAGTTCCTGGACGAACGGCGCCTGGCGCACCCCCTCCAGGTACAGCGCGGCGCGCGGGTCTTGCGGCACGGCCTCGAAGCGCGGTTGAAGCACCGCCGCCGGGTCGGCGGGAGGCGGGCCGACGAAGGGCGCGGCCGGGTAGGCGGATGGGCTGTTCCAGTACAGGTCGAACTGACGCGAGACGTCCTGCACCATCGGGCCGATGGTCATCACATCCAGGTCGGCAAAGCCCAGCCCCTCGGCGGCGCCGAAGTATTCGTCCGCGATGTTTCGGCCGCCGACCACGCTGACCCGGTTGTCGGCGGTGAAGGACTTGTTGTGCATGCGCCGGTTAAGCCGGCTGAAGTCAGTGAGGTAGCCGATGACACGCGAGCCGCGGTTCACGAAGGGGTTGTACAGGCGCAGTTCGATGTTCGGGTGCGCGTCGAGCGCGGCGAGCATCGGGTCAAGCCCGGCGTTGTTGGCGTCGTCGACCAGCAAGCGCACGCGCACGCCGCGTTCGGCGGCCTGCCACATCGCCTGCCACAGCATCGTGCCGACCGCGTCGCCGTGCCAGATGAAGTACTGCACATCGAGCGAGCGATCGGCCAGCCGGGCGAGCAGCACACGCGCCGCGAAGGCGTCGTGCGGGTCCTCGAAAGGCATGAAACCGGACAAGCCCGGACGCTCCGCCAGACGGGGCGCCACCGCCAGGCCCAGCCGGGTCTGCGCGGTGTCGGTCAGCGCCTGAGACTCGACGCGGTCGGCCGGCAGCGGCGGCGTCGCGCAGCCGGCCGACAGCCCGGCGACGACGACGACGAGGATCACAAGGAGGTGTTTCATGGTCATGGCCGGGTGAGCAGTTCCAACGTGCGGGTGATGACCTTGTGCAGCACGGCCCGCAGCGCCTCGCCGACCCGCGCCTTCGCGAGGTGGCGCTCGCCGGGCAGCTTCTCGAAGCCGCCTGAGTCTGACAAGAATCAGTTCCATGCGGTCATCGTAGGCGCGGGCAGCGGCGCAGGCGGCAATGGTGGCAGTGTCATGGGGTGGCAGCGTACCTCAGGCGCCGGGTGGAGTCGCGAGCAGTGGCCTCGGGTACAGCAACGGCATCCAGGCTGTTCGCGGCCGGCGGCGCCATGCGCTGCTGGCGCGCGCTCACCCGATCACCCTGCCCGCGCGCAGCAGCACCGTTTGCAGCACCTGCAGGCCCAGCGCCTTGGCAGTCTTGAGCTTGAGCATCGATTCGTAGTTCGACAGTCGTTCGAGCGGCAGGTCAGCGGGTCTGTTCTCGTTCGAAGCGCGGCTCGCCATGCTTTCGTCCCATGGCGACTTCGCCGATGGCGCCTTGGCATACGAAGGAAACTGGCTTGGTGGCGAATACTTCGTCATGCAGGCGGTTGCCCTGTTGAGGGCGCAAGGCCAGGCCGCGCGCCGGCTCGCATGATGGGTGGTGGCACGGTCGCGCCGCCGGCCGGGGCGCTCGCATGCGCCCTGTGGGGCCCATCCCGCTGTGCGGCAGCTCAGCCTCGCCTGCCCGGCGCCGCATCCGCCCGCGCATCGCGCAGCAGCGTGATCATGTGCTGCACGATCGCCATCATCGCCGCCGCGCTCATGCCCAGCATCAGCACGCCGTTCACCGCTTCCAGCGGGCCGAGCAGCTTGCGCTCGCGGCTCATGACGATGTCGCCGTAGCCGAGCGAGGTGAAGTTCACCGCCGAGTGGTAGATCGCGTCGTAGGCCTGCTCGAACTCGCCGAGCCACAGGAACAGCCCGCCCCACAGCATGATCTGCACCAGGGTGCCGAACATCATCCCCACCGAGGCGACGAGCAGCGGGCGGATGCCGGCCAGGAAGCCCCGGCCGCTGCCGATGTGCGACGAATGGTTCATGTAGTAGCGCACACACCAGAAGGCGACCACCGTCTGCACGACCAGGCACAGCAGCATCAGCGGCAGGCCGATCAGGAAGTTCGATAAGGTCATGGGTTCTTCTCCAACAAGACACCGGTGGCGGCGGCGCGCGGCCGCCGTTCGCGCCAGCGCTCCAGCGCGAAAACAGTGGCCCAGGCATACAGCGCCACGCCGACGAACAGGCTGGTGCGCATCGCCGCGCCCAGCAGCACGCTCTTGCCGCTGGCGCTGTCCTCGATCGCCGGGCCGAGCAGGATCAGCGAGGTGATCAGCGCGTTGCTCCAGAACGAGGGCCGAAAGCCGGTGCGCCGCGCGCCGAACAGCGCCGACCCGGCAAACAGCGCAGCGGCCATGATCCACAGCACCAGCATCCACAGGCTGGGCCACAGCGACAGGCCGAACCACACCACCAGCGCGATCAGCGCGCCCATCAGCGTCGAGCCGACGAGTTCGCGCCCGGCGTGGCGGGCATCGGTTTCGCCGGCCTGCTGGCCCAGCGCCACCGTCTTCATGATCGCCGCCATGTAGAACGACGGATTGGTCAGCGCCAGCACGAACACCGGCATCACGATCAGCGTGCCGCGCCAGGCCACCCAGCGCGCGTTCTCGCGGTCGGGTTCCGTGGCCGGTGCGGCACGAGGCGCCGACGCCGGCGGATCGGGAAAGAGCGCATTCGACGCCGCACTGACCGCGCCGCCCACCATCACGCCGACGGCCAGCGTCCCGGCGAGCACACCGACCAGGGCCTGCTCCATCACGCCGGCCACCGGGATCAGCGTGAAGGCCAGCACCAGCACGGTGGTCAGCGGGTTGGCGCGCAGCTGCCCCATGTAGAACAGCGCGAACAGCAGCACCGCCGTCAACAGCACCCCGCTGGCGGCGTAGTGTTCGAGCAGCGGCACCATCAGCACGCCGGCGGCGACGAGCGCGGCGAACACGCCGGCGATCACCACCGCCTTGGCCATCGGCAGCGGTGGCCCCGGCTTGCACAACACCAGCAGCGCCATGATGCACACAACATACGGCGCCTGCAGCCCCAGGCCGTAGGCGACGAACACGGCCAGGCCCAGGCCGGTCGTCAGCCGCAGGGCCGCCTTGTCGCCGCGTGTCATGTCTTCAGCTCAGGTTCCATGGCGCCGCAGCGCCACCCCCGACCCTGGGACGCATCAAGCGAACGCCGCGGAACCGGCTCTGCCGGGCCGCTGGCGTTGCCCCCTTGAGGGGGCGCGCGAAGCGCGTACGGGGGTGGTTCATTCAGTACAGGTAGGTGATCCAGCTGACCACACGCATGTACAGCGCGGCCAGCGGATTCATCAGCGGATGCTCGCCGGTATAGACCAGCACGTCGGCCTGTCCACCGATGCGCACGACCTTGAGCTTCGGCCGCACCTCCGGATCGAACTCGATCGCCACCGGGATGCGCTGCGCCTGGCGCAGCCAGTCGCGGTTGTTCTGCACCTCCGGCAGCGTGCCCGGCGGTGCCGACTGGCCGGTGCCGACGCCGCCGCCGATGCTGCGCACGCGGCCCTTCAGCACCTCGCCGGGCAGCGCGTCGAGCACGATCGCCACCGGGGCGCCGGGCTCGACATGGCCGATGTTGTTCTCGGTCAGGTCGGCGCTGATCCACAAGTCGTGCATCGCGATCAGCGTCATCACCGGTGCACCGGGCTGCGCGAAGTGGCCGACATCGGTGCGCAGGTCGGTGACCACGCCGCGCGCCGGCGCGACCACCTTCGTGCGCGCCAGGTCGAGTTCGGCCTTCTCGACCGCCGCCAGCGCGCTGCGCAGCTGCGCGTTGTCGTCGCCCGCGGCGCCAGCGGCTTCCTGCGCCTTGCGCAGGTCGGCACGGGCGCGGTGCACCTTGCTGCGTGCCTCGTCGCGCGTGGCCTGCGCGATCTCCAGGCGGCGCACCGAGATCGCGCCGGGGTCTTCCTGGTGCAGCTTCTCCAGTCGGCTGGCATCGCGTTCGGCCATGTCGCGGCTGGCTTCGGACACCGCCAGCGAGGCCCGTGCCGCGTCGACCCCGGCCACCGCGCCCTTGACCGAGCTGCGCACCGATTCGAGGCTGGCGCGCGCGCTCTCCAGCGCGATGCGATAGGGCTGCGGATCGATCTCGAACAATGGCTGGCCGGGCTGCACCTCGTCGTTGTTGCGGATGTGCACGGCCAGCACCTTGCCGGCCACCTCGGCCGCCACCGGCACGACGAAGGCCTGCACGCGCGCCTGCGAGGTGCTCGGCGTCAAGCGGTCACCGACGAAGTACAGCACCAGGCTGACGATGATCAGCACCAGGATGACCAGCGCGCCGACGCGAGTGCCGCGGCCTGCGGGCGCGGGCGCGGGTGCGGGTGCGGGTGCGGGTGCGGGTGCGGGTGCGGGTGCGGGTGCGGGTGCGGGTGCGGGCCGGCCGGCGCTGCCGGGGCGGGGCCCGGGTTCGATGCGGGTTCGTCGCTTGCGACGGCAGGGTCCTGGCTCATGGCGTATCGCTCGTGAAGGGAGGCGGGAACTCTGCCGAAGGCGGCGGCAAGGGGGCCTGCAGCAGCGCCTTCCAGTCGCTGCGCTCGCCCATCGTGGTCTGCGTGCTCTCGTCGAGCAGCGGCCGCGAGCGTGCGGCCTGCCAGCCGCCGCCCATCGCCTTGTAGACGGCAATCAGGTACTGCACCACGCCGCCCTGGCTCGCCACCAGGCGCTCCTGCGCGCTGAACAGCGCGCGCTGCGAATCGAGCACACGCTGGAAATCGACCAGGCCTTCGCGGTACTGCACCGTGGCGATGTCAAGCGAGCGCCTCGCGGCCTGCACGGCATCGCGCAGGATGCCGACCTGCGTGCGCGTGTAGGCGAAGCTGCTCGCCGCATCGTCGAGCTCGCGCGCGGCGCGCAGCACCACGTCCTGGTACTGCTCGTACAGCTGCTGGAAGCGCGCGTCCTGCACCAGCACCTGGTTCGTCAGCCGGCCGTGGTCGAAGACGTTCCACACCAGGGCCGGGCCGAGGCCCCAGGCCAGCGTGGCGCCGGGTGAGCCGAAGGTGGTCGCCGACAGCCCGACCGAGCCGGCGAGCGCGATCGACGGGTACAACGCCGCCTCGCTGATGCCGATCTGCGCCGACTGCGCCGCCAGCTGCATCTCGGCGGCGCGCACGTCGGGCCGCCGGCGCAGCATCTCGGCCGGCAGATCGACGATCGCCTCGAGCCGCGCTTCGGGAATCTTCGCGCGCCCACCCTGCAGTTCGGGCAGGGCATCGGGCGGCCGGGCGAGCAGCACGCCCAGCGCGTTGCGCGTCTGGCGCAGGCTGCTTTCGATCTCGGGAATCGTCGACAGCGTGCTCAGGTATTGCGAGCGTGCCTGCTGCACGTCGAGCTCGGCATCGTTGCCGCTGCGGAACAGCCGTTCGGTGATCTCCAGGCTGCGCGCCTGGATGGCGGCGTTCTCGTGGGCGATGCGCAGCCGCACCTCGATGGTCCGGATCGATGCGTACAGGCTCGCCGCCTGCGCCGCGACCAGCACCTGCACATCGTCGTACTGCGCGATGCTGCTGAAGTAGGCGGCGTCGGCCGACTCGATGCCGCGCTTGAACTTGCCCCAGAAATCGAGCTCCCAGGCCAGGTCGAAGGCCAGGCCGAAGGATCCGAACGTGCGGCCCTGGCCGTTGCTGCCGCGGTTGCCCGCCGCCAGGGCCTCGGAGCTGACTTGCTGCAGCTGCGGATACAGCGCACTGCCGGCAATGCCGAGCTGCGCCCGCGCCTCCAGGATGCGCAGCCCGGCAGTGCGCACGCCCGGATTCAGCCGCTGCGCCTCGGCAACCACCTGGTCGAGCACCGGGTCGCCGAACTGGCGCCACCATTGGTCGTCGCGCGGCACAGCGCTGCGTGGCGCCTCGTCGGCCAGCGTGCGCCACGCGCCGCCGGACCAGCCCTGCAGCCAGGGTACCTGGGGCGGGCTGAAGTCCGGCCCGAGCGTCGTGCAGCCGCTCAGCCACAGTGCGGCCGCGGGCCGTGCCAGACGCAGCAGTCGACGCGTGGCTGCCATCGGCCGGCAGCGGCTTCAACCCGCCGCGGTCTGGCTGCCCTCGTTCGGCGGCGGTTTCACGTCGGGGTTGGCCGCGACCCAGCCCATGAAGATCTGGTAGCCCAGCGCCAGCAGCACCGCACCGACAAACAGGCCAAGGATACCGCCCGCGGCCATGCCACCGAGCGCACCGAGCAGGATCACCGGCATCGGGGCGTCGACGCCGCGGGCGAGCATCAGCGGCTTGAGCACGTTGTCGGCCATGCCCGCGACGAACAGCAGCGCCGAATTCACCACCGCCGCACCGGTGTCGTAGGCGCCGCTCATCCAGATGTAGGCGATCGCCGGCAGCGTGACGATCAGCGCCGGCACCTGCGCGATGCCGAGCACGAGCACGATGACCGCGAGCACGCCGGCCAGCGGTACTTCGGCGAAGAGCAGACACAAACCGACGAGGATGGCCTGGATGAAGGCGATGCCGATCACGCCCTGGGCGACGGCGCGCACCGTCGCCACCGACAGCGTGGTGAACTGTTCGCCGCGCTCGACGCCGACGATGCGCGCGAAGATCGCGTGGCCGGCGCGATCGCCGGCCGCGCCGAAGGCCATGATGATGCCGGCGATGATGAAGGCCGCGACGAACATGAGAATGCCGCCGCCGATGCTGGCCACCATCCCCAGCGCTGCCTTGGCCAGTTCACCGAGCTTCGGCTGCAGGCTCTTGACCAGCGCGGGCAGGTCGTCGTGCGCCAGTTGCCATGCGGCGTGGACCTTCGCCCCGACCACCGGCCATGCCGCGACGCCCGGCTTGGGCGGCGGAACCTGCAGCGTGTTCTGCTGCACGCCGTCGATCAGGCGATGCACCGAGTCGCCGATCGAACTCAGCAGCAGCGCCGTGGGTGCGACGATCAGCGCGACACCGAGCACGGTGATCAGCGTTGCCGACCAGCCCTGCCGAGCGCCCATGCGGGCCGCCAGCCATTGCTGCAGCGGATACAGCGTGACCGCCAGGATCAGCGCCCAGACCATGAGCACGAGGAAGGGCGAGAACACCCGGTAGCACAGCATCACCAGCGCCAGGATCAGGCCGGCGCGGATGAGCACGTCGAGCAGCAGCCGCGCCAGTCGCTTCTCGGTTGCCGGATCGGATAAATCGTTCTTCATGTTGAACTTTCGTCGCGCAGTGGCTGCCGCGCTGTTGTGGAAAGAGCGCGCGCGCCAGCGCCGTGCGGGTACGCATGAAGCATGAAGTATGCACCCGATCGCTTTCGCTTTCGCCAGCCCGCGCTGCGGCGCGCGCTGCCGCTTGCTGTGTAAGACATCTTTGACGCGCACAGTCTGCTGCACCGGTCAGCGTCGCAGGGCCGGCGACGACCGGGGCTCGAGCCGCCGAGCTGCTGGCGCCGCCGGACTTGCAGCGCTGGGAGCTGCCAAGCGCCGGCCCGCCAGCCGGGCCGCGCATCGACACAGCCTGCTGCAGCTGATTCTGACGCTCTGACGCGCGAGGTCCGGGGCCACCGAGCTGGCGCTCACGCTGCATGCCCACGACGTCGAGTGCGACCGGTTGTGCCAGCGCCGCCTGATGCGCCGGTGCTGGCCGCCCAGCATGGCCCGCTGCACGGGGCATCTGGGGTGCGCAGAAAGGTGCTGCGGATCCGCCAGGTGCTGTCGAGCACGCCTGGCATTCAGCGGCTGGAACGGCTGCCCGCTCGGGCCACCGGGTGAAGCTCGAGGCGGCAGAGGCCTTCAACGCGGCGCTGCCGCGCGGGGTTGCAGGAGCCGGCCCGTTGATCAACCAGCCAGCAGTTCCACCAGCACCTCGGCGGCGCACGCACATTGCGCGCGGTTGACGTCCAGGTGGGTCACGGCGCGCACGGTGCGCGGACCGAAGGCATTGACCAGCACGCCGCGCTCGCGC
The DNA here is from genome assembly GCA_963818005.1 of uncultured Pseudomonadota bacterium. Classification (GTDB taxonomy): domain Bacteria; phylum Pseudomonadota; class Gammaproteobacteria; order Burkholderiales; family Burkholderiaceae_C; genus Rubrivivax. Next base: position 20,824 of record CAWFQP010000037.1, on the reverse strand, counting down.
GCACGGGCGCTGAGCGTCGGTGCATCGAAGCTCAGCGTGGCCGGCAGGTGGAAGACGACGATGTTGGTCTGCACGCTGGCCAGGTCCAGCTGCACCGGAGCGCCGGCGGCCAGCGCCTCGGCCAGCACGCGGGCGTTGGCATGGTCCTCGGCCAGGCGCTGCAGGTGATGGTCCAGCCCGTGCAGCGCGGCGGCTGCGAAGACGCCGTTCTGGCGCATCGCCCCGCCCATGCGGCGGCAGTGCCGGCCGGCGGCGGCGATCGCCTCCTTCGGCCCGGCCAGCAGCGAGCCTCCCGGCGCGCCCAGGCCCTTGCTGAAGGCCACCGCCACCAGGTCGAAGGGTGCGGCCAGCTCGTGCAGCGGTACTCCGCCGGCGATGCTGGCGTTCCACAGCCGCGCACCGTCGAGGAATGTGGACAGGCCCAGCTCGCGCGCCACGGCGCAGATGTGCAGCACCTCGTCCTGCGGCACCACCACGCCGCCGGCGCGGTTGTGCGTGTTCTCCACCTCGACCAGCGAGGTCGTGGGGAAGATCGCGAGGTTGCGCGGCTTGACCGCGGCACGCAGTTCGTCGGCACCGAAGCGCCCGCCCTGCCCGATCTCGTGGATCTGTACGCCGGCGTTGGCCGCGGCGCCGCCCAACTCATGCCAGGCGGCATGCGATTCGCGGCAGGCCACCACCTCGTCACCCGGACGCGTCAGCGTGCGCAGCGCCACCTGGTTGGCCATCGTGCCGGTGGGCAGCCACAGCCCCGCCTGCTTGCCCAGCAGTTCGGCGCAGCGCGCCTGCAGGCGGTTGGTGCTGGGGTCTTCGCCGTACTGGTCGTCGCCCACCGGGGCGGCGGCCATGGCCGCGCGCATCGCAGCCGTGGGCTGGGTGACGGTGTCGGAGCGCAGGTCGATGCGGTCGGTCATGGGTGGGCTTGTGCCTGGGTTGCGCCGCGCGGTCGCGAGGCGCTTGCCGATGGTGTAGCACAAGCGCACCGGCTGGCCTGCTCAAGCGCCAACAACGCCGGCTTGCACAGCGCAGGCTGCCGGGTCGGCTCATTTGCGCCGCCGTGCGCGAATCGCCGGGCGGCTGTCGGTGTTCGATCAGCCACGCGCGGCTCAGATCCAGCGCGGATTCATCTGCGCCGGCAGCGGCGCGTTCCAGGACACCTGGCCGCCGAACAGCGCGAAGCCGGCCACCAGGCCCAGCACCGTGATGAAGATGCTGGCGAACAACGCGGTCCAGAACCCGGACAGGCTGAAACCCTTGATCAACTTCGACACCAGCATCAGCAGCAAGGCGTTGATCACCAGCACGAACAGGCCGAAGCTGAACAAGCGTCAACGGCAGCGTCAGCACGATCAGGATCGGCCGCAGCACGGCATTGACGAAACCCAGCAGCAGCGCCGACCCGATCAGCGACGAGGTGCTGGCAAAGCGCACCCCTTTGAACACATGGCTGGCCAGCCAAAGCGACAGCGCGGTGACCGCCCAGTGCAGGAGGAAGGACGAAAGGTTCGCAAACATGCGGGCCGGCGCTGTCAGCCCAGCGCTGCTACATAGAGCCAGTGATTGTCCACGCGCTGCGAAAGCGGCTCGTGCGTGCAGACGCTGGGTGCGCCCTTCGAGCTTGCGAGCCGTCAACACCCCCATCGCGCGTTCTGCGCAGTCCTGGGTGCAGCGGCGCGCTTTGACACGCAGCCCTCCGAGCGCGCCGTCCGTCGGATTGCGGCTCGATGGCCGCCAGGCTCGGATGCCAGGCGTGTCCAGCACACAGGCGTCGCGGCCGGGCGCCCGACCCCGCAGGGCAAGCCACTGCGCGGTCGATGGCAGGCGCCGCTATGCTGGTCACGGCTACAGGCTGCCAACGACCCGGGCCCCAGGCCCAACCACCCATGCCGCATCTTCTCGCCACCATCTCGTCGCACGGACTGGGCCACCTTGCGCAATCGGCGCCGGTCCTCAATGCGCTGCGCCGGGTGCTGCCCGGACTGCGGCTGACGGTGGCCAGCATGCTGAGCGCCGAGCGGCTGCGTGCGCGCATCGACGGCGAGTTCGACATCGAAGCGCGGGCGCTGGACGTCGGCTTCGAGATGCACGACGCCTTCCGCGTCGCGCGCTCAGCCAGCGCCGGCGCGTACCGCGCCTTCCATGCCAACTGGGAGCAACGGCTGGCCGAAACCCGCGCGTGGCTCGTGCGCGAACAACCCGACCTGGTGCTGGCCAACGTTGCCTATCTGCCGCTTGCGGCAGCCGCACACCTGGGCATCCCCGCCTTCGGCATGAGTTCGCTGAACTGGGCCGACCTGGTCGCCGATGTCTTCGCCGGCGACACCTGGATGCCGTCCATTCACGCGCAGATCCTGGATGCCTACCGCAGCGCCACGGCCTTCATCAAGCTCACCCCCGGCATGGCCATGCCCGATCTGCCCAACGGCCGTTGGGCCGGCCCGGTCGCAAGGCTGGGCATGCGCCGACACGATGAACTGCGGGCTCGGTGCGGCGCCACGCGCGGCGACAGGATCGTCCTCGTCGCATTTGGCGGCATCGACGCCCGGCTGCGGATGGAAGCCTGGTCTTTCCCGCCGGCCATGCACTGGTTGGTGCCCGGTGCATGGCAGGTGCAGCATCCGCAGGTCAGCGCCATCGAAGCGATGGGCTGGGATTTCAGCGACCTGATCGCCTCGGTCGATGCGGTGATCGGCAAGCCGGGCTACGGCACCTTCGTCGAAGCCGCCTGCAACGCCACGCCGATGCTGTACGCCACGCGGCCGGGATGGCCCGAACAGGATGCGCTGATCCCCTGGCTGCACCGGCATGCTCGCGCCCGGGAAGTAGCCGCAGCGGCGTTGCACCGCGGCGAGCTGGCGGTGGAACTGGAAGAACTGTGGCGGCAGCCTGCGCCACGCCCGGTCAGGGCCAGTGGCGCCGACGACGTGGTGGCACTGCTCGCGGACCCGTGCAGGTCGCCGCGGCGCCCTGCTCGCTGACCCGGCAAGAAGGTTCGAGCCGCCAGGGACTCGGCCGCGAGCAACGCAGGACCGCGCAGTCTGCCAGCGCCAGCGCAGGGGCCGGTCGCCTCACTGCGGCAACAGCAGCAGCATCGGCAGCCGGCAACCGGCCAAGCACCGCCTTGGTCTGCGAGCCGAACAGCGGCTCGCCAAAGACACCGCGGCCCGTGCTCACCATCAGCATCAGGTCGCAGCCGCAGGCCTCTGCGGCCGCCATCAGGGCCTTGTCGGATCGCGAGCCCTGTTCGATGACCGCGGAACAGGCCACGCCGGTGGCGCGGGCACGGTCTTCGAACTGCCGCAGCAATTGATGTGCCCGGGCCAGCATCTCGGGTGCGTGCTCGACAGCATCTTCGACCGCCGGGAATCCCCCGTGCGGCGTCGAGCTCCGATGGCAGACGCGGGTTCGGTCAAGAAACACGTGATCGACGCCTGCAACTGGCGGGCCAGTTCGATGCCGGCATGCACCACCTGCTCGGTCGCCTCGGTTCCATCCACCGGCACGAGGATGCGCTTGAACATGCGGGTAGCTCCTTGTCCAGGCTGCAACCTGGCATCCAGAGTCAAGCAATCTAAGCAGGAATCGCGCGCAATCCTTGAGCCAGCCCAAACAAGTTGCAGATTGCCGCAGGGCGGGGCGGGTCGGCTGTTCAATGCGGCCGACGCCGGGTGCACCTCATGCACCACCACCCATCAGCGGCTCAGTGCCCGCCCGCGCCCATCAAGGCCAGCAGCACACCTCCGGCCACCACGCTGGCGACCTGCCCCGCCGCGTTCGCACCCATCGCGTGCATCAGCAGGAAGTTCTCGAAGTCTTCCTCGTGCGCCACCTTCTGCACCACTCGGGCGGCCATCGGGAAGGCGCTCAGCCCGGCCGCGCCGATCAGCGGATTGACCTTGCCGCCGCTGAGCCGGTTGAGCAGCTTGGCGAACAGCACGCCGGCAATGCCGTCCACCGCGAAGGCGACGATGCCCAGCACCAGGATGGCCAGCGTGCTGGCCTTGAGGAACTCGCTGCCGACCATGGTCGAGCCGATGGCCAGGCCCAGGAACAGCGTCACCGTGTTGGCGATCTCCTTGCGCCGAAGCCTGGGTCAGCCGCTCCACCACGCCCGACTCCTTCATCAGGTTGCCCAGCATCAGCATGCCGATCAAGGGCGTGGCAAAGGGCACCAGCGTGCCCACCAGCAGGGTCACCACGATCGGGAACAGGATGCGCGTGCGCCGGCTGATCTGGCGCTGGCTGTAGGGCATGCGGATGCGCCGCTCGGCCTGCGTGGTCAGCAGTTTCATGATCGGCGGCAGGATGATCGGCACCAGGCTCATGTAGCTGTAGGCGGCCACCGTGATCGGCCCCAGCAGGTGCGGCGCGAGCAGGCCGCTGACGTAGATCGAGGTCGGCCCGTCGATGGCACCGATGATGCCGATCGATGCCGCCTCGGGACGCGTGAAGCCGAGCAGCAGCGCGGCGATCAACGTCAGGAAGATGCCGAACTGCCCCGCCGCCCCGAGCAGCACCAGGCGCGGGTTCTCCAGCAGCGGCCCGAAGTCGGTGAGCGCACCGATGCCGATGAAGATCAGCAGCGGGAACAGCTCGTTGGTGATGCCCATCTGGTAGAGCACGCGCAACATGCCGTCTTCGGCGATCAGCGGCGACAGCGGCAGGTTCGCCAGCAGGCAGCCGGCCGCGATCGGCAGCAGCAGCAGCGGCTCGTAGTTCCTGGCGATGCCGAGGTAGAACAGCACGCAGGCCACGCCGATCATCACCAGCGACTGCGGCGTGACATGGGTGATGCCCTGCATCAGCAAGGCCAGCGTGTCGGCGCCTTCCACGGCTCAGGCCTGCGCGAAACGCACGATCGGATCGCCATGGCCGACGGCCTGGCCGGCGGCGACGCAGACCTCGACGACCGTGCCTGCCGTCGGCGCACCGATGAGGTTGTGCATCTTCATCGCGTCGAGCACCGCCACCTTCTGGCCGCGCTGCACCACGTCGCCGGGCTTGACGAACATTTCCAGGATCACCCCGGGCATCGGCGCACTCAACGTCGCGCCGCCGCCCGCGCGCGGCCTGGGCGCCACCGGCGCCGCCGCCGCGGCCGGCGCGGCTGAGGCGGCGGCGCGGGCCGGGGCCACGCGCGCCGCAGGCTGCGCGTGGGCGGCCGCGGCGCCTGCCGGCTGCAGCGTCGGCGTGATGTCGGCGTCGGGCAGGTCTTCGTCGCCGCTGAGCACGACGTCGAAGGTCTGGCCGTCCACCACCACCGCGAAGCGCTCGGCGCTGAGTTCCTGGACGTCGATCGTGAACTCCCGGTCACGAAGCCTGAGGTTGTAGCGCCGCATCACCTGCCCCTTGCCGGCCAACCCTGATGCTGTCTGGAGCGCCCGGCACCGACCCAGCGCGATGCATACAGCAGGCTGCCCGGCCAGTAGCTGCGCATCACCGGCGCGGCCTCGCGCCGCCGCACGGCGCGGTGTGTCAGCGTGGCCACCACGATCGCGGCCACCAGCTGCGCGTCCATGTCCGCACTGGCTGCGGCCACCGACACAGCCGCGGCGGCGGCAGGCTCGGGCGGCGGGGCCTGGGCCGGCACGGCTTCGGTCGCAGGCCGATCCAGCCACAGCACCAGCCGCAGCAGGCCCCACAGCAAGGCCAGCAGCGCGAACACCAGGCCCATGCCCAGCGCCGTGATCTGCAACCCCCAGGCCAGGTTCTCCACGATGCGCTCTCAGGTCGGCGACAGGCCGTGTTTCTTGGGCGGGTTCTGCTGCACCTTGGTGCGCAGGATCTCCATCGCTCGCACCAGGCGCGGGCGCGTCTCGCGCGGCTCGATCACCTCGTCGATCTGGCCGACGTCGGCGGCACGGTACGGGTTGAAGAACTTCTCGCGGTAGTCGGCCACGAGTTCGCGCGCGCGCGCCGCCGGGTCGCTGGCAGCCGGCCACCTCGTCGCGGTAAAGCAGGCGCACCGCGGGTTCGGCGCCCATCACCGCGATCTGCGCCGTCGGCCACGCAAACGCGAGATCGGTGCGCATCTGCTTGGAACTCATGGCGACGTAGGCGCCGCCCATCGCCTTGCGCGTCACGATCGAGATCTTCGGCACCGTGGCCTCGCAGTAGGCGTAGATGATCTTGGCGCCGTGGCGGATGACGCCGGCGTACTCCTGGTCGACGCCCGGCAGGAAGCCCGGGCAATCGACGAAGGTGACGATCGGCAGGTTGTAGGCGTCGCAGGTGCGGATGAAGCGCGCGATCTTGTCGCTGGCGTCGATGTTCAACACGCCCGACATGAACGCCGGCTGGTTGGCCACCACGCCGAGCGGGTAGCCGTCCAGGCGCACGAAGCCGACCACGGCATTGGCGGCAAAGGCCGGCTGGATCTCGAGAAAGCTGTCGGCATCGAAGATCGCCGTGATGGCGTCGCGCATGTCGTAGGGCTGGTTCTCGTCGTCCGGAATCAGGTCGTTGAGCGCGTCGTCCATGCGCCCGGGCGGATCTTCGGGGCGGATCTGCGGCGGGTCTTCGTTGTTGTTCTGCGGCAGGTAGCTGAGCAGTCGCTTGGCCAGCGCCAGGCCGGCCAGCTCGGTCGGCGCAGCCAGGTGCGCCACCCCGCTGCGAGCGGTGTGCACGTCGGCGCCGCCCAGCGTCTGCGCAGTGACCTGTTCGCCGGTGACGGCCTTGATGACGTCGGGCCCGGTGAGGAACATCGTGCTGTCGCCGGCCATGATGACGAAGTCGGTCAGCGCCGGCGAGTACACCGCGCCCCCGGCACAGGGGCCGAGGATCAGCGAGATCTGCGGGATCACGCCCGAGGCCATGACGTTGCGCACGAAGACTTCGCCGTAGGCGGCCAGGCTGCGCACGCCCTCCTGGATGCGCGCGCCGCCCGAATCGTTGAGGCCGATGATCGGGATGCCGCTTTCGATGGCCAGGTCCTGGATGCGGCTGATCTTCTGCGCCTGCACCTCGGAGAACGAGCCGCCGAGCACGGTGAAATCCTGCGCGAACACCGCCACGCGGCGCCCGCTGACCTTGCCGAAGCCGGTGACGATGCCGTCGCCCGGGAAGCGCTGCCGCTCCAGCCCGAACTCGCTGACCTGGTGCGTGGCGAGCGCGCCGAACTCCTGGAAGGTGCCTTCGTCCAGCAGCAGGGCCAGCCGCTCGCGGGCGGTGAACTTGCCGCGCGCGTGCTGCTGCTCGATTCGTTTGCTGCCACCGCCGAGCACGGCTCGGCTGCGCATTTCGCGCAGCGTCTGCAGGTGTTCGTGGGTCTTGGCTTGCATCGGCTGGATTCCCCGGTTCGAGTCATGCGTCCAGGGAGCACGGATTGCGCCCGACCACGCCCGGCCACTCACAATCACGGTCGCCAAGGCCCCTGGACAGGACGCTGCGGCCGACACTGCACAAGCCCCCGCGCGGCCACGCATCGATTCAGCGCGTTGCCGCACGACCTGCGGGCCGCGCCTGGCGAGTATCGGTGGCGCCATCGACGCGATCTTGCTGTAGATCAATCATTCGTCGTCGTCCGGGGCAGGGCCGTCCATCGACGCCTGCGGCCCGACGACCCCCTTGCAACTTGATCTGCGTCAGACGCGAGACTGGTCAAGCAGCACTAGCCTTCGCCCGAGCCAAAGCCCCCAGCCGAGCGCACGGCGGGGTGGCGGCAGCCAACCACGCCGGAGATCCGCCCCATGCCTCATGCGCAGACCCCAGCCGATGTGCTGTCCGACGCGCGCCGAGCGCAAGCGCGGACGGCTGAGGGTCGTGCCCGCGTTCGCGGGCCCAAGCGCCCGGGAGCCGCGGCGTGAATCCCTACGTCGTCTTCCTGATGTACCTGATGGCGATCCTCGGCTTCGTCGCGCTGACGCTGCTGCTGAACCGCATGCTCGGGCCCAAGCCGGTGGCCTCGGCGGTCAAGCTCGAGCCCTTCGAGTGCGGCGCCACGCCGGTGAGCACGCTGAACGTGAAGGCGGTGCCGATCAAGTACTACGCGGTCGCGATCATCTTCATCCTGTTCGACCTGGAGACGGTGTTCCTGTTCATCTGGGCGCTGGGCGCGCAGCCGCTGACCGGCTTCATGCTGTTCACCTTCTTCCTCTTCATGTTCCTGCTGGTGCTGATCGTGCTGTACGTCTACAAGGCGCGGCTGATCGAGGCGGTGACGGAGTAGGCCCGACGCCATGTACGCACGCACCATCCCCATCGTGCCGGCCGCGCCACAGCCAAGGACGCCGCGTTCGAGTACCTGACCACGCGCAAGGACGAACTGATCGGCTGGGCGCGCAAGTTCTCGATCTTCCCCTACCCCTTCGTCACCGCCTGCTGCGCGATGGAGTTCATGGCCGTCAGCGCCTCGCCCTACGACACCGACCGCTTCGGCGCGGCGCTGCCGCGCTTCTCGCCGCGCCAGGCCGACCTGCTGATGGTGGTGGGCACGGTCACGCACAAGCAGGCGCCGATCCTGCTCAAGGTGTACGAGCAGATGTGCGAGCCCAAGTGGGTGATGGCCTTCGGCGTCTGCGCCACCAGCGGCGGCTTCTACCAGAACTACGCCGCGCTGCCGGGCATCGACAAGATCATCCCGGTGGACATCTACATCCCCGGCTGCCCGCCGCGGCCCGAGATGGTGATCGACGGCATCATGCAGCTGCAGGAGAAGATCGCCGGCGCGAGCCACCCGATCCTCACGGAGCGCTTCTGATCGTGGCCGCCCCCATCTTCGAGCACGCTGCAGCAAGGCCTGGTGCCCGGCCGCCGGGCCGGCCACGGTGTCGCACGGCATCCTCGTCTTCATGCTGGCGCCGGCCGAACTGCTGCCGACGGTGCGGCGGCTGAAGGACGAGTTCGGCTTCGACCTCTTCCTCGACGTCACCGCGGTCGACTGGCTCGGGCCAGACGCCGCGCTTCGAGGTCGTCTACCACTTCTACTCGACCACGCACAAGGTGCGCGTGCGCCTGAAGACCCGCGTCGCCGAAGCCGACCCGACGGTGGACTCGCTGGTGGCGCTGTACGGCTCGGCCGCCTTCATGGAACGCGAGTGCCACGACATGTACGGCATCGTCTTCCGCGGCAACGACGACCTGCGCCCGATCCTGCTCTACGAGGGCTTCGTCGGCCACCCGCTGCGCAAGGACTACCCGAAGCAGCAGGAGCAGCCGCTCGTGCCCTACCGCAGCTGAGCCGACCGATGGACACGCCCGCTGCGCAACCCGGTGCGCTCGATCTTCGAGACGACGCTGCGCGACGACTCGGTCATCGTCAACATCGGCCCGTCGCACCCGGCCACGCACGGCACGGTGCAGATCATCGCCGAGCTCGACGGCGAGCGCGTGCTGCGCACCGACGTGCATTGCGGCTACCTGCACCGCGGCTTCGAGAAGGAGTGCGAGGACCACACCTGGCACAACCTGATCCCCTACGTCGACCGGCTGAACTACGTGTCGGCGCTGATCAACGACTTCGCCTACTGCGACGGCGTCGAGCAGCTGATGGGCGTGAAGATCACGCCGCGCTGCCGCTACCTGCGCACGCTGCTGTGCGAATACTCGCGCCTGGTCGACCACCTCACCTGCCTGGCCGCCGGGCTGATGGAACTGGGCGCGATGACCGCGTTCCTGTACCTGGTGATGATCCGCGACTACATGTACGAGCACCTGGCCGCCCTGACCGGCGCGCGCGTGACCTACACCTACGGCCGCATCGGCGGGCTGGCGCGCGACCTGCCCGAGGGCTGGCTGACGCGGCTGGAAGAGATCCTGGTGCAGTACGAGGACTTCGTCGCCCGCGTGCACGCGCTGGTCGACCGCAACCGCATCTTCATCGACCGCATGCGCAACGTCGGCGTCATCAGCACCGCCGACGCGCTGAGCTACGGCTACACCGGCGTCATCCTGCGCACCACCGGCGTGCCGCGCGACCTGCGCAAGGACACGCCCTACCTGGCCTACGCCGAACTCGACTTCGAGGTGCCGGTGGGCATCAAGGGCGACAACTACGACCGCTACTACGTGCGCATGCGCGAGATGGACGAGTCGGTGCACATGATGCGGCAGCTGGCGCAGATGCTGCCCGACGGCCCGATCAACGTCGACGACCGGCGCTGCAGCTTCCCCGACAAGGCGCTGGTCTACACCGAGATCGAATCGCTGATCAACCACTTCAAGCTGGTCATCGACGGGCCCGTCGTGCCGGCCGGCGACGTCTATGTCGCGCACGAATCGCCGAACGGCGAACTCGGCTTCTACCTCGTCAGCACCGGCCGGGGCGTGCCCTACAAGGTGCACTGCCGCGCGCCGAGCTTCGTGCACATGGGCGGCGCGCACCTGATGCTCAACGGCGGCCAGCTGGCCGACATCGTGCCCACCTTCGGCTCGATCAACATGATCGGCGGGGAGTGCGACCGGTGAAGCACCTGATCCCCGAATTCGACGTGATGCGCCGGCGCTACCCCGCCGAGGCGACGTCGTCGCTGGTGCTGCCCTGCCTGCGCCGCATCCAGGAAGACCGCGGCTTCGTCGCCGACAGCGACATCGCCGAGCTGACCGCCTACCTGGGCGTGCCGCGCATCCAGATCGAGGAGGTGCTGGCGCACTACACGCAGTTCCGGCGCGCGCCGATCGGGCGCTGGCACCTGCAGGCCTGCCGCAACCTGAGCTGCTCGATGCGCGGCGCCGAGGGCGTGATCGAGCACCTGAGCGGCAAGCTCGGCATCGCGCCGGGCCAGACCACCGCCGACGGCCGCTTCACGCTGAGCACGGTGGAATGCCTGGGCTCCTGCGGCACCGCGCCGGTGGTGATGGTCAACGAGGCCTACCACGAGAACATGAGCCCGGCGCGGCTCGATGCGCTGATCGAGGGGCTGGCGTGAACCGAGCGCAGGGCCGCCCCAAGCCGGTTCGCTCCCCCAAGGGGGGGCCGGCGCGGCACGCGACGTTGGGGGCACCATCATGACGGGCAGAAGCTCATCATGACCTTCCCGGTCACGGCCACCTCGCACCTGCTGGCCGACTACCGCGCGCGCGGCGGCTATGCCACGCTGGCCAAGGTGCTGCGCGAGATGCGCCCCGAGCAGGTGACCAAGGAAGTGGCCGCCTCGGGCATCCTCGGCCACGGCGGCGCGGCCTTCCCGGCCGGGCGCAAGTGGGGCGTGATCAAGCTCAACGACGGCCAGCCGCACTACCTGTGCGCCAACGCCGACGAAGGCGAGCCCGGCACCTTCAAGGACCGCTGGATCCTGGAGAACGCGCCGCACCTGCTGCTCGAGTCGATGCTGATCTCGGCCTATGCGCTGCAGGTGCGCCACGCCTTCGTCTACATCCGCGGCGAGTTCGACCTGCCCTACCGGCGCCTGGCCGCGGCGGTGGAAGAGGCCTACGCCGCCGGCTACTTCGGCGAGCACATCCTCGGCACCGACTTCGCCTGCGACATCGTGGTCTACCGCGGCGCCGGCTCCTATGTCTGCGGCGAGGCCTCGGCGCTGATCACCTCGATCGAAGGCAAGAAGGGCTACCCGCGCAACCGCCCGCCGCGCCTGACGGTGCGCGGCCTGTACCAGCGGCCGACGGTCATCAACAACGTCGAGACGCTGTCCAACGTGACCGCCATCGTGGCGCATGGGCGGCGAGGCCTTCCGCCAGATCGGCACGGCCAAGAGCCCGGGCACGCAGCTGGTGTCGATCTCCGGCCATGTGCAGCGGCCGGGCGTCTACGAGGTCGAATACGGCTACCCGCTGGCCAAGTTCATCTACGAGGACTGCGGCGGCGGCCTGGGCGGCACGCCGATCAAGTGCATCGTGCCCGGCGGCATCTCGACCAAGGTGCTGACGGCGGCCGAGATCGAGACCGTCACCTACGACCACGCCTCGCTGACCAAGGCCGGCTCCGGCGTCGGCTCCGGCGGCATGGTCGTCATCGGCGAAGGCACGTGCATGGTGCGGCTGCTGCAGGTGCTGCTGCGCTTCTACCACCACGAATCCTGCGGCCAGTGCACGCCGTGCCGCGAAGGCATGGGCTGGATGCACCGCATCATCGACCGCATCGTCGCCGGCGAGGGCCGGCCCGAGGACATCGAGCAGCTGATCCGCATCAGCAAGGCCAACGACGGCACCACCATCTGCGGCATGGGTGACGCAGCCGGCTACGCCACGGTCGGCATCCTCGCCAAGTACCGCGACGAGTTCGAGTACTACATCGAGCACAAGCGCTCGCGCCTGGGCGGCCGGCTCGAAGTCCCGCAAGGGGCCGTTGCATGATCGAGTTCTTCATCAACGGCCAGCCGGTGCAGGCCGAGGACCACCAGACCGTCATGCAGGCGGCCAAGGCGAACGGCCACTTCATCCCCTACTTCTGCTGGCACCCGCAGCTGTCGGTGCCGGGCAACTGCCGCATCTGCATGGTCGAGGTCAGCAACGAAGGCCAGACCGAAGGCAGCGGCTGGCTCGACATCGCCTGCAACATGCCCGTCAGCCCGGGCATGCGCGTGCTCACCGATTCGCGACAAGGTGCGACTGCGGCGCAAGGAGACGCTGCAGTTCATCACGCTGAACCACCCGGTGGACTGCGGCATCTGCGACAAGGCGGGCGAGTGCACGCTGCAGGACTACCACTTCGAATACAACGGCTCGCCGTCGATCTCGCGCGATGCCAAGGTGCAGGCGACCAAGCACTTCGCGCTGTCCGAGCGCATCGTGCTCGACAACGAGCGCTGCATCCTGTGCACGCGCTGCGTGCGCTTCACGCGCGAGGTCTCGAAGACGCATGCGCTGGGCGTGCAGAACCGCGGTGATCATTCGCTGATCCGGCCGGTGGAAGACGGCGCCTTCGAGAACGATCCCGTACTCCGACAACGTCATCGACATCTGCCCGGTCGGCGCGCTGCTGTCGCGGCCGTTCCTGCACAAGGCGCGCGTGTGGTACCTGAAGGCCACGCCGTCGGTGTGCCCGGGCTGCGAGCGCGGCTGCAGCGTCAACATCTGGCACCGCAAGAGCGAGTGGAAGCTGAAGGCGCTCGATCCGAAGCAGAACGCGCGCATCGACCGCGTCACGCCGCTGGAGAACCCGGCCGTCAACGGCCCGTGGATCTGCAACAAGGGGCGCGACCTGGCGCAGATCTTCGAGCGCGCGCGTGCCGAGCAGCCGATGCAAAAGGGCAGGCCCGTCGAGTTGCAGGCGGCGCTGGCGGGTGCCCGCGCCTTGATCCAGGCCGCGCGCCGGCCGGTGGCGCTGGTGTCGAGCTGGGCCTCGAACGAGGAGCTCGCAGCCTTCCACGCCGCGCTGGGCGCAGCGCTTCGACTGCTTCGTCAAGACCGATTGGCAGCCCGGCCCGGGCGAGCGGGTCGAGGACGATCTGCTGATCAAGCCCGACAAGAACCCCAACAGCGCCGGCGCGCGCAGCGCTCTTCCCCGCCCTGCCCGACGATCGCGGCCACCGCCTTCCCGGCCGACACCGACCTGGTGCTGGTCTGGGGCGAGGGTTTCAGCTTCGCGCAGCTGCCGCCCAACGCGAAGATCATCTACCTCAACAGCTGGCTGCAGCCCGAGAACGGCCACGCCGACGTGTTCCTGCCGATCAGCGTGATGACCGAGCGTAGCGGCCACTACACCAACTTCCAGGGCGTGGTCAGCGCCTTCGAGGCCTGCTTCGCGAAGAAGCCCGGCGTGCTGGACGCCGAGGCCTTGTTTGCCGCCCTGGGGGCCACGCCGTGACCCAGGACCTGGTCGTCTACCTGATCTTCATCGCCTACGCGGTGGGCATGCTGATGACCTTCGGCACGCTGCTGACCTGGGTCGAGCGCAAGCAGGCGGCCGTGATGTCCGACCGCATCGGCGCCAACCGCGCCTACGTGCGCATCCCGTTCACGCAGATCAAGCTGGTGCTGTGGGGCCTGTTCCACGGCATCGCCGACGGCATCAAGATGCTGGTGAAGGAGGACTTCAAGCCGCGCAGCTACGACTGGTACGCCTACGCGGTGGCGCCGTGGGTGGTGTTCACGCCGGTGCTGCTGGTCTTCGGCGTCATCCCCTTCGGCGGGCTGCTCGACCCGGGGCGGCTGTTCCCGGCGGCCAGCGACTGGTTCGGCGGCCGCACCTACCCGATGCAGATCGCGCAGCTCGACGCCGGGCTGCTGATGGTCTTCGCCTTCAGCGGCATGACGATCATCGGCGCGATGCTCGCCGGCTGGTCCTCGGCCAACAAGTTCTCGCTGCTCGGCGGCCTGCGCGCCGGCTCGCAGATGATCTCCTACGAGCTGGTGATGGGCCTGACGGTGCTCGGCCTGATCCTGATCTTCGGCACCGTCGACCTGGGCTCGATGGTGCGCCAGCAGTCGGGCACGGTGCTCGGCTGTCCTGCCGGCCTGGGGCGTGGTCTACCAGCCCTTTGCCGCGGTGCTGTTCCTGACCGCGGCCATTGCCGAGAACAAGCGCATCCCCTTCGACCTGCCCGAGGCCGAGTCGGAGCTCATCGCCGGCTACTACACCGAATACAGCGCGATGAAGATGGGCCTGTTCATGTTCGCCGAGTTCATCGAGATCGCCATCGTCGGCGCGCTCTTCACGACGCTCTTCCTCGGCGGCTACAACCTGCCGTACATGCACGACGGCGGCTTCACGCTGCCCGGCGGCTACGACATCGCGATGAGCCACGGCGCGGTGGTGCGTGACGCAGCTGCTGGTGTTCCTGGTCAAGGTGATGCTGGTGTGCAGCTTCCAGATCCTGATCCGCTGGTCGCTGCCGCGCTTCCGCTACGACCAGGTGCTGGCCTTCGCCTGGAAGTTCATGCTGCCGCTGGCGCTGCTCAACCTGACGATCACCGCCGTGCTGGTGTGGTCGCACCAGAAGGGGCCGTTCTGATGACGCCCGCCCCGCGCAAGCCGCACGTGCGCAAGCAGTACTGGAACGAGCCCGAGCTCGGCGCCTGGGAGCGCGCCTACCTGCCGGAGATCGTGCGCGGCCTGGTCATCACCAGCGGCGTGTTCCTGCGCAACATGAGGAAGTGGATCACCGGCAAGAAGGGCGCGCTGACCACCTACTACCCGGAGGAGACCCGCTTCGACTACGCGCCGCTGAACCGCGGCAAGCACGTGCTGACGCAGCGCCCCGACGGCAAGCCGCAGTGCATCGCGTGCAACATGTGCGCCACGGTGTGCCCGGCCAAGGTGATCGAGATCGAGGCCGGCTTCGACCCCAGCGACACCGCGCACCCGAAGTACCCGGTGCGCTTCGAGATCGACTATTCGCGCTGCGTCTTCTGCGGCCTGTGTGTCGAGGCCTGCCCCGAGGACGCGATCCGCATGGTCAAGGAAACGCCGGGCCTGCCGTCGGACGACCGGCGCCAGATGTGGCTCACGCTCGACGAGATGCTGACCTGGAAGCCGCAGAGCGACGTCGCCAAGCCCTACCCGGCCGCCGGCGCACGCAAGATCGGGGGCGGCGAATGATCGAGACCCTGCTGCAGAACCTGGACACGCTGCTGCTGCTGCTGTTCGGCGTCTGCGCGCTGGTCGGCGCGGCGCTGATGATCGTGCTGCGCCAGCCGATGCGCGTGGCGATGGCGCTGATCTCGACGATGGTCTTCCTCGGCGGCATCTACGGCCTGCTCGGCGTGCACTTCATCGCCGCCTTCCAGGTGCTGATCTACGTCGGCGCGGTGATGGTCTTCATGGTCTACGTGATCATGCTGCTCGAGGTGCGCGAAGTCCGAGGGCCGGCGCTATTCCGGCCTGCTGCTGCCGGGCCTGGTGGGCTTCGTGCTGCTGGTCGGCGCCATCGGCATCAGCATCTGGCGCAGCCTGCCGGCGCACCACGAGACGGCAGGCAACGCGGCCTACGGCATCTCGAAGTTCTCGATCTCCTTCCTCAACGACTACTGGCTGCACTTCGAGCTGACCTCGGTGCTGCTGGTGGCCGCCGTGGTGGCGGCGCTGGCCGTCATCAAGGTCAGCCGGCGCGCCGACGACAAGAGGCGCCATGGATAGGACCCAGCTGCTGCTCGGCCTGGCGGTGGCGCTGTTCTCGCTCGGCCTGCTCGGCGTGATCGTGCGCCGCAACGTGCTGGTGATGCTGATGTGCATGGAGCTGATGCTCAACGGCGTCATCCTCAGCCTGGTCACCTTCGCGCAGCAGACGGCCACCACCGTGGGCGCGGTGCTGGTGTTCCTGATCTTCGTCGTCGCCACCGCCGAGATCGCGCTGGCGATCCCGATCGTGCTGCTGCTGGTGCGCGACAAGCGCACGCTCGACCTCGACGCCTACAGCGACCTGAAGGGCTGAGGACGCGCCATGCTCACCCTCATCGTCCTGCTGCCGCTGCTCGGCTTCCTGCTCAACGGCGTGCTCGCCACCCAACTGGGCGGCAACCGCGTCGGCAAGTCCTTCGTCACGCGTCGTCGGCTGCGGGCTGCCGATCCTGTCCTTCCTGCTGGTGGTCAAGGCCTTCTTCGACCTGCAGGCCGGCGGCTACGCGCCGCTGGTCGAGACCGCCTACCGCTGGGCGCTGATCGGCCGCAGCAACTTCGAGATCGCCTTCTACTTCGACCGCCTGAGCGCGGTGATGGCGCTGATCGTCACCGGCGTCGGCTCGGTGATCCACGTCTACTCGGTCGGCTACATGGCGCACGACAAGAGCTTCGGCCGCTTCTTCGCCTACCTGAACCTGTTCCTGTTCTTCATGCTGCTGCTGGTGCTGGGCCGCTCGATGCTGGTGCTGTTCGTCGGCTGGGAAGGCGTGGGCCTGGCCTCGTACCTGCTGATCGGCTTCTGGTTCGACGACCTGGCCAACGCGCGCGCCGGCAAGAAGGCCTTCGTCATCAACCGCATCGGCGATGCCGGTTTCCTGCTCGGCATGTTCGTGCTCTACCAGGCCTTCGGCACGCTGAACATGGACAGCATCAACTCGGCCTTCGGCATCGGCGCCGCCAAGGTGGTGCCGGCCAGCCTGGTGGGCATCCTGCTGTTCATCGGCGCCTCCGGCAAGTCGGCGCAGATCCCGCTGCACGTGTGGCTGCCCGACGCGATGGCCGGCCCGACGCCGGTGTCGGCGCTGATCCATGCGGCGACGATGGTCACGGCCGGCGTCTACCTGGTGGCGCGCATGTCGGGCGTGTACCTGCACGCGCCCGAAGCCTCGGCGGTGATCGCCGTCGTCGGCGTGGCCACCGCCTTCTTCGCCGCCACCATCGCCATCGTGCAGACCGACATCAAGAAGGTGCTGGCCTACTCCACCGTCTCGCAGCTCGGGCTGATGTTCCTGGCGCTCGGCGTCGGCGCCTACGGCGTGGCCATCTTCCACGTCGTCACGCACGCCTTCTTCAAGGCCTGCCTGTTCCTCGGCGCGGGCAGCGTGATCCACGCGCTCGGCGGCGAGCAGGACATCCGCAAGATGGGCGGCCTGCGCAAGCGCATCCCGGTCACCTTCTGGACCTTCGCCATCGCCACCGCGGCCATCGCCGGCATCCCGCCGCTGGCCGGCTTCTTCTCGAAGGACGAGATCCTCTGGTTCGCCTTCGCCAGCACGCGCGGCGGCTCGCCGCTGCTGTGGGCCGTGGCCGCGCTGACCGCGCTGATGACCGCCTTCTACATGTTCCGCCTGCTGTGGCTGACCTTCCTCGGCCGCTCGCGCATGGACGCCAAGGTCGAGGCGCATGTGCACGAGTCGCCGCTGTCGATGACCGGCGTGCTGATGCTGCTGGCGCTGCTGTCGGCGGTGGGCGGCTTCATCGCGCTGCCGCACTTCCTCGAGCCGCAGCTGCCGCTGCCCGCGGTGCACGAGGCGCTGCACCACCTCGAAAAACCGCTGCTCGTGCTGTCGATCGTCATCGCCTTCGCCGGCCTGGCCGGGGCGGCCTATCGTCTTCGGCGGCGGCACCGCGCGCGCCGAAGGGCTGCAACGGCGCTTCGCCGGGCTGCACCGCTGGCTGTCGGGCAAGTACTTCATCGACGAGTTGTACGAGCGCTGCATCGGCCGGCCGCTGGTGTGGATATCGGACTTCGTCTTCCTGCGCCTGGGCGACCGCGCGCTGCTCGACGGCACGCTGCACGGCCTGGCCGCCATCGGCCGGCACGGCGCCGGCCTGCTCGGCCGCCTGCAGACCGGCAGCCTGCACCTGTACGCCTGGTTCGTGCTCGTCGGCATCGTCGGCGCGCTGCTGTGGAGCTGGCGCCATGTTTGAGGCCTTCGTGCTCAACATCGTGCTCTTCCTGCCGCTGCTCGGCGCCGGCCTGCTGCTCGTGTCGCCCACCGATCACCACGACTTCACGCGCCGCCTGACGCTGGGCGTGATGCTGCTGCAACTGGCGCTGACCGCCTGGCTGTACCTGCGCTTCGACGCCAGCGTGGCCGGGCCTGCAGTTCGAGACGCGGCTGCCGTGGATCGAGGACTGGGGCGTGCACTACCAGATCGGCCTGGACGGCTACAACATCCTGCTGGTCATGCTCACCGCCTTCCTCGGGCCGCTGGTGACCGCGGGCGCCTTCAGCGCGATCACCAAGGACGTGAAGCTGTTCTACGCGATGGTCTTCCTGATCCAGTTCGCGATGATGGGCGCCTTCGTGGCGCAGGACCTGTTCCTCTTCTACGTCTTCTGGGAGACGATGCTGATCCCGATGTTCCTGATGATCGGCATCTGGGGCGGCGAGCGGCGCATCTACGCCACCATCAAGTTCTTCCTCTACACGGCCTTCGGCAGCATCCTGATGCTGGCGGCGGTGATCTACCTGGTGTATTCGCTGCAGACGAGCAGCGGCGTCATCTCCTTCGCCTTCGCCGACCTCGTCAAGGCGCGCCTGCCGCTGGACGCGCAGTCGTGGCTGCTGGCCGCCTTCGCGCTGAGCTTCGCCATCAAGGTGCCGATGGTGCCGCTGCACACCTGGCTGCCCGACGCCCACGTCGAGGCGCCGACCGCGGGCTCGGTGATCCTGGCCGGCGTGCTGCTGAAGATGGGCACCTACGGCTTCATGAAGCTCGGCTTCCCGCTCTTCCCCGACGCGACGGCGCTGTTCACGCCGTGGCTGATGACGCTGGCGGTGGTGAGCATCGTCTACGGCGCCTGCCTGGCGCTGGTGCAGGACGACATCAAGAAGATCATCGCCTACTCGTCGATCAGCCACCTCGGCTACGTCATGCTCGGGCTGCTGAGCCTGGAGCTGGTGGGCATCCAGGGGGCGGTGATCCAGATGGTCAGCCACGGCCTCGTCGCGGCCGGCCTGTTCCTGATGGTCGGCATGATCTACGAGCGCTGCCACACGCGCGAACTCGCCGCCTACGGCGGGCTGGCCAAGCTGCTGCCGGTGTATTCGGTGTTCTTCATGATCCTCACGCTGGCCTCGGTGGGCCTGCCCACGACCAGCGGCTTCACCGGTGAGTTCCTGGTCCTGCTGGGCGCCTTCAAGGCCGCCTGGCCGCCGTACGTGCTGGGCAGGACAGCCTGCCGCTGGTGCTGGCGGTGGTGGCCGTCTCCGGCGTCGTGCTCGGCGCGCTGTACATGCTGCGCTTCGCGCTCAGCTTCCTGTTCGGCGCGACCAAGGCGCCGCACTCGCCGCTTGCGCGACCTGAACGGGCGCGAGAAGACCATCCTCGCCCTGATCGTCGTCGCGGTGTTCGCGCTCGGCCTGTTCCCCGACGAGCCGATGCGCAAGACCGAGCTGGCGGCCAAGGCCTACAAGCAACTCGTCAGCACGTCCAGATTGCCAGGGAGGGCGCCATGATCGGCCGCGACGTGCTGATCGCCATGCTGCCCGAGCACCTGCTGCTGCTGGGCATCGTGCTGCTGATCGTGCTCGAGATCGCCGGCGCTGGCGCAGCGCGCGTCGCTGACCGTGGCGCTGGTCGCCGTCGCGGCCGCGGTGTGGCGGCGGCCCGGCTGTCCTTCGACGGCTATGCCGCGGCGCCGTTTGCCGGGCACTTTTCGGTCGACTGCGGCGACGCTGCTGGCCAAGGCGCTGGTGCTGGCGCTGGCGCTGCCGGTGCTGCTGATGTCGCGCGACGAATTCGAGGGCGCGAGTTCCCGGTGCTGCTGCTGTCGTCGCTCTACGGCGTGGGCCTGATGCTGTCGGCCGACAGCTTCCTGACGCTGTTCCTCGGCCTGGAGATCATGTCGCTGCCGGTGTACGTGCTGGTGCTGCTGGCCTACCGGCGGCCGCAGAGCGCCGAAGCGGCGCTGAAGTACCTGGTGCTCGGCGGCACCGCGACCGCGATGTTCCTGATGGGCGTCTCGCTGCTCTACGGCGGCAGCGGCTCGATGGCGATCGCCGCCTTCGCGCGCGCGCTCGGCTCGGCCGACCCGATGGCGCGCGCCGCCGTGGTGCTGGTGATCCTGGCCTTCTTCCTGAAGGGCGCGATCGTGCCGTTCCACGCCTGGGCGCCGGACGCCTACGAAGGCGCGAGCGTGCCGGTCACCGCCTACATGGCGGTCGTCGTCAAGGCCGGCGTCGCTGCTGGCGGTGGTGCGGCTGTTCGGCCAGGCGCCGCGCTGGCCTCGCCGATGCTCGAGCTGCTGGCCGTGCTGCCGCTGATCTCCATCGTCTGGGGCAACCTGGCGGCGATGCGGCAGCCCAGCCTGCGCCGCATGATGGCGTACAGCTCGATCGCCCATGCCGGCTACCTGTTCTATGCGCTGCTGGGCGCGCCCGCGGGCCGCCTCCAGGCGGTGGCCTTCTACCTGCGTCGCCTACGGCGCTGCTGAACCTGCTGGCCTTCGCCGCGTTCCGCCGGCCGCCGACGACCGCGAGCGCGACCGGCTCGACCACCTCAAGGGCCTGTTCCATCGCTCGCCCTATGCCGCGCTGATGATCGGCATGGCGATGCTGTCGCTGGCCGGCATCCCGCCCT